>NZ_FMBC01000029.1 GCF_900094795.1 Kosakonia oryziphila | reverse complement strand
GATTTGAGAAGACGAGCAATATTCAGCTTTGATTCAGATTAGCGGAAACGAAAGATTTTACGCTGAGGCAAGGCGGCAAACGCGGCGAAGGAAGGAGCATACGGTGGTATGTGACTGAGTTCGCAAGAGCAGCCAACACAGTCTCAGTGGAAAAGATTCGTTTCGTGCACCAGAATTTGCCTGGCGGCACTAGCGCGGTGGTCCCACCTGACCCCATGCCGAACTCAGAAGTGAAACGCCGTAGCGCCGATGGTAGTGTGGGGTCTCCCCATGCGAGAGTAGGGAACTGCCAGGCATCAAACCCGTGAAAAGGCCATCCGTAAGGATGGCCTTTTTGCATTCTGCACGACAAAAAATCTAAAATCATTGCATAGACGAACCATGACGTGAAACTTTCTCACCTTTCACTTGCGGACTCGACATTTTGCTGATTCCTGGGTATCTTCGGCTATCTGGATGTCTAAACGTTTAAACGTATGCAGTGAGGATATAAGTTATGCCGATTCGGGTGCAGGACGAGCTGCCAGCCGTCAATTTCTTGCGTGACGAGAACGTCTTTGTAATGACGACTTCGCGCGCGACAGTTCAGGAGATCCGTCCCCTGAAGGTATTGATCCTGAACCTGATGCCAAAGAAGATTGAGACAGAAAACCAGTTTCTGCGTCTGCTGTCCAACTCACCGCTACAGGTTGATGTGCGCCTGCTGCGCATCGATTCCCGCGAGTCGCGCAATACGCCAGCTGAGCACCTGAATACCTTTTACTGTAATTTTGATGAAATCAGCCACGAAAACTACGATGGCCTGATTGTTACCGGCGCGCCGCTGGGTCTGGTTGAGTTTAACGATGTTGCCTACTGGCCGCAGATCGAGCAGGTACTGGAGTGGGCGAAAGATCACGTTACCTCAACGCTGTTTGTCTGTTGGGCAGTACAGGCCGCACTCAATATTCTTTATGGCATTCCCAAGCAGACCCGCAGTGAAAAGCTCTCCGGTGTGTATGAGCACCACATCCTTCATCCCCACGCGCTGCTGACACGCGGTTTTGATGATGTCTTCCTTGCTCCGCACTCCCGCTATGCGGATTTCCCGGCGGCACTGATCCGCGACTACACGGATCTGGAGATTTTGGCCGAAACAGAAGAGGGCGATGCCTACCTGTTTGCCAGCAAAGATAAACGTATTGCTTTTGTAACCGGACACCCGGAATACGATGCTAACACGCTGGCGAATGAATATTTCCGCGATGTGGAAGCTGGCCTCAGTCCTGAACTGCCGCATAACTATTTCCCGCAAGGCGATTCGCAGAATAAACCGCGCGCCTCCTGGCGCAGCCATGGCAACCTGCTGTTCATCAACTGGCTCAACTACTACGTCTACCAGATCACGCCATACGATCTGCGCCACATGAATCCGACGCTGGATTAAGCGTTTCAGCCCTACATACCAGGCGCCTTCGGGCGCTTTTTTTATTTCCGAAAATCACTTCTCAACATAATAAAACTATAACTTCATTGTTATCAGTTAGTTATTTACTTTTTCATTATAAAATGGAAATTGTTTTTGATTTTGGAAAATTTATTCGCCAGGATTGATCCTGCTGAACGAAAACTGCACAAACGATCTTCGTCAGCATTGGGAAATGACTTTGCTGCAAAAAAGAGGAATCGCACCATGACACAACAGGCAACAACAATCGATGAACTGGCCTTTACCCAGCCGTATGGCGAACAGGAGAGGCAGATACTTACTCCGGAGGCAGTAGAGTTTCTGAGCGAGCTGGTGACACGTTTTACGCCAAAACGTAATCAGCTACTGGCAGCGCGTCAGCGCCAACAGCAACAAATTGATGCCGGTACGTTGCCTGGATTTATTTCGGAAACAGCTTCCATTCGTGAATCTGACTGGACGATTCGTGGAGTACCGGAAGATCTGCTCGACCGCCGCGTGGAGATCACCGGGCCGGTGGAACGCAAAATGGTCATCAATGCGCTGAATGCCAATGTCAAAGTTTTCATGGCGGATTTTGAAGATTCGCTGGCGCCGAACTGGGACAAAGTGATCGATGGGCAGATTAACTTGCGCGATGCGGTCAACGGCACCATCAGCTATACCAATGAGGCTGGCAAGATTTATCAGCTAAAGCCCAATCCAGCGGTTCTGGTCTGCCGCGTGCGCGGCTTACATCTGCCAGAAAAGCATGTGACCTGGCGTGGTGAAGCGATCCCCGGCAGCCTGTTCGACTTTGCACTCTACTTCTTTCATAACCATAAAAACCTGCTCGCCAAAGGTAGTGGTCCCTATTTTTATCTGCCGAAAACCCAGTCCTGGCAAGAAGCGGCCTGGTGGAGTGAGGTATTCAGTTATACCGAAGACCGGTTTAATTTGCCGCGCGGCACCATTAAAGCGACGCTGCTGATTGAAACGCTGCCTGCTGTGTTTCAGATGGACGAAATCCTGCACGCGCTGCGCGATCATATTGTCGGGCTAAACTGCGGACGCTGGGATTATATCTTCAGCTATATCAAAACTCTGAAAAACTATCCGGATCGGGTTTTACCGGATCGCCAGGTGGTCACCATGGATAAGCCTTTCCTCAGCGCCTATTCCCGCCTGTTAATCAAAACCTGTCATCGCCGCGGCGCATTCGCTATGGGCGGTATGGCGGCGTTTATTCCCAGTAAAGATGCCGAACGCAACAACTGGGTACTGAATAAAGTGAAAGCCGACAAAGAACTCGAAGCGCGTAACGGTCATGACGGTACCTGGATTGCTCACCCGGGCCTTGGCGATACAGTGATGGACGTGTTCAACGCCGCGCTCGGCGATAATAAAAACCAATTGTTTATCAGCCGTAAAGACGATGCCCCAATCACCGCAGAGCAACTGCTGGCGCCGTGTGAAGGTGAACGCACCGAAGAGGGTATGCGTGCCAATATTCGCGTGGCGGTGCAATACATCGAAGCGTGGATCTCCGGCAATGGCTGCGTACCGATTTACGGGCTGATGGAAGATGCCGCCACCGCCGAAATCTCCCGCACCTCTATCTGGCAGTGGATCCACCACGAAAAGACGCTCAGCAACGGCAAACCGGTGACCAAAACGCTGTTCCGCCAGATGCTGGCCGAAGAGATGCTGGTTATTCAGGACGAGCTGGGCGAGCAACGATTCAGCAGCGGTCGTTTTGACGACGCAGCTCGGCTGATGGAGCAGATCACCACCTCTGATGAGCTGATCGACTTCCTGACGTTGCCCGGCTATCGCTTACTTGCTTAATTCACCAACCTGACACCCTATGGAGCATCCGCATATGAAAACTCGTACCCAACAAATCGAAGAATTACAAAAAGAGTGGAAGCAACCGCGCTGGGAAGGCATCCGCCGCCCATATAGCGCGGAAGAGGTGGTGAAATTACGCGGTTCGGTCAATCCGGAATGTACGCTGGCGCAACTGGGCGCGGCCAAAATGTGGCGGCTGCTGCATGGCGAATCGAAAAAAGGTTACATCAATAGCCTTGGCGCGCTGACCGGTGGTCAGGCCTTACAACAGGCGAAAGCGGGGATCGAAGCAATTTACCTCTCCGGCTGGCAGGTCGCCGCAGATGCTAACCTGGCATCAAGCATGTATCCGGATCAGTCGCTCTATCCGGCGAATTCGGTACCGTCGGTGGTCGAACGGATTAACAATACCTTCCGTCGCGCCGATCAGATCCAGTGGGCTTCCGGTATTGAACCGGGCGATCCGCGTTTTGTAGACTATTTCCTGCCAATCGTGGCGGATGCCGAAGCCGGTTTTGGCGGCGTGCTTAATGCCTTTGAACTGATGAAATCGATGATTGAGGCCGGTGCTGCTGCCGTTCACTTTGAAGATCAGCTCGCGTCGGTGAAAAAATGCGGGCATATGGGCGGCAAAGTGCTGGTACCGACACAGGAAGCGGTGCAGAAACTGGTAGCTGCGCGTCTCGCTGCGGATGTGCTGGGCGTTCCGACGCTGTTGGTGGCACGTACCGATGCAGATGCAGCCGATCTGATCACCTCCGATTGCGATCCCTATGACAGCGCCTTTATTACCGGCGAGCGCACCAACGAAGGTTTCTACCGCACAAATGCCGGGATTGAGCAGGCTATCAGCCGCGGCCTGGCTTACGCACCGTATGCCGATTTGGTGTGGTGCGAAACCTCGACGCCAGACCTTAAGCTGGCACGCCGGTTTGCCGATGCGATCCATGCAAAATTCCCTGGCAAACTGCTGGCCTACAACTGCTCGCCATCGTTCAACTGGAAAAAGAATCTCGACGACAGCACCATCGCCCGCTTCCAGCAGGAGCTGTCGGACATGGGGTATAAATTCCAGTTCATTACCCTCGCCGGTATTCACAGCATGTGGTTCAACATGTTCGACCTGGCGCACGCCTATGCGCAGGGCGAAGGGATGAAACACTATGTCGAGAAGGTACAGCAGCCGGAATTCGCCGCAGGCAAAGAGGGTTACACCTTCGTTTCTCACCAGCAGGAAGTTGGCACGGGCTACTTCGACAGGGTCACCACCATTATTCAGGGCGGTACCTCTTCGGTGACCGCGTTGACAGGCTCGACCGAAGAAGCGCAGTTCTGATTGGCGATACCCGGCAGGCAAAAGCTGCCGGGTTTGCGGCCCCTCGTCTGCCGGATAACGCTCTCCGGCAACACTCTGCCCGACATGAGGACAAAAGATGTCGCGTGGCCTGGAACTACTGATTGCACAAACCATTCTGCAAGGCTTCGATGCGCAATATGGGCGCTTCCTGGAGGTCACATCCGGTGCCCAGCAGCGTTTTGAACAGGCGGACTGGCAGGCTGTGCAGCAGGCGATGAAGCAGCGCATTCATCTTTATGACCATCATGTTGGCCTCGTAGTGGAGCAGTTACGCTGCATTACCGACAGCCAAAGCCCCGACGCGGCGTTTCTGTTGCGGGTTAAAGAGCATTACACCCGGTTGCTACCGGATTACCCCCGCTTTGAGATTGCCGAAAGTTTTTTCAATTCGGTCTACTGCCGCTTGTTCGATCACCGATCATTAACGCCGGAGCGCTTATTTATCTTTAGCTCACAGCCGGAGCGCCGCTTTCGCACCATCCCGCGCCCGCTGGCGAAAGATTTTTGGCCGGAACGCGGCTGGGAGGCGTTACTCAATAAAGTGCTGACGGATTTACCGCTGCGCCTGCCGTGGCAGGATAAAACGCGCGATATCGGTTATATCACTGCACATTTGCAGGAGGCTTTCGGCCACGAAGGTCTGGCGAAATCGCATCTGCAAGTGGCAAATGAATTGTTTTATCGCAATAAGGCAGCTTGGCTGGTTGGCAAACTCGTCACCCCGCTGGCAACGCTGCCCTTTTTGCTGCCAATCCACCGCACCGATGAAGGCGAACTGTTTGTCGATACCTGCCTGACCACGCCTGCTGAAGCCAGCATCGTGTTTGGTTTTGCCCGATCCTATTTTATGGTCTATGCGCCGCTGCCTGCCGCGACAGTGGAGTGGCTGCGGGAGATCCTGCCGGGTAAAACCACCGCCGAATTGTATATGGCGATTGGCTGCCAGAAGCACGGCAAAACCGAAAGTTATCGCGAATACCTGAACTACATCCGCGCCAGCAATGAGCAGTTTATTGAAGCGCCGGGCATTCGCGGCATGGTGATGCTGGTCTTTACGCTACCGGGGTTTGACCGGGTGTTTAAAGTCATTAAAGACGTCTTTCCTCCGCAAAAAGAGATGAGTGCGGCACATGTTCGCGCCTGTTACCAGTTGGTCAAAGAGCACGATCGCGTCGGACGCATGGCCGATACGCAGGAGTTTGAAAATTTTGTGCTGGAAAAAAGGCAAATCGCCCCCGCGCTGATGACATTACTGCTGGAACAGGCGCCAGGCAAAATCACCGATCTCGGCGACAGTATCGCCATCAGCCATCTCTACATTGAGCGGCGCATGGTGCCGCTGAACATCTGGTTTGAGCAGGTCAAAGGCCAGCAACTGCGTGATGCAGTGGAAGAGTACGGCAACGCCATCCGCCAGCTTGCCGCCGCCAATATCTTCCCCGGCGATATGCTGTTCAAGAACTTTGGCGTCACCCGTCATGGCCGCGTCGTGTTCTACGACTACGATGAAATTTGCTATATGACGGAGGTGAATTTTCGCGATATTCCGCCTCCACGCTACCCGGAAGATGAGTTGAGCGCTGAACCCTGGTACAGCGTGGCACCCGGCGATGTTTTTCCGCAGGAGTTTCGTCACTGGCTGTGCGCCGATCCAGAAATTGGCCCGTTGTTTGAGGAGATGCACGCCGATTTACTGCGCGCCGACTACTGGCGAGGGTTACAGGAACGCATCCGGCAGGGACATGTGGAAGATGTTTATGCCTACCGTAAGCGTCAACGCTTCAGCATACGTTTCGGCGCTGGCACCTTACGGCAAGCGGGCTGAACGTTAAGTGGGCGTGCAGGTTGAATTGCTACGCGCTATAAGCGGCATAGCGGAAGAATAGCTGGAGATGATCTCCCCTATGAGTTGAGATGATGCCTGTCACAGGGGAGATAAATAAGTTGCAGCGTTTATTCAGTGGATAAAGAGATAATAGTGAAGGTAATTAACGCATTCCTCCGTAGGCCTGCGTCACCTCTTTTGCGCCGCGAATGACCATTGCGCCCAGTTCGGTCACGCGGTCATCTGTCATACGCGATATTGGCCCGGAGATAGAGATCGCCGCGAATGGCTCGCCGTGTTCATCATAAATACAAGCGGCAACGCAGCGTAGACCCAGCGCATGTTCTTCATCGTCAAAAGAGTAGCCGCGCTTACGCGTCTGGGCGAGATCCTCTTTCAGATGCACTGGCGAAACCAGCGTCGCGTGGGTATAGGCGTGCAGCCCCTGGCGGTGCAGCAGATTACCGACCTGCTCATCATCCAGCCGTGCTAAAAAGGCCTTACCTGCGCCGGAGGCGTGCATTGGCAGCTTGCCGCCAATGGGCGCGGACATTCGCATTAACTGGGTACACTGCACCTGATCGATAATAATTGCCTGATGATCGCTTTTATCCAGCACGGCAAGATTAACCGTCTCACCTGACTCTTCCATCAGTTTACGCAGAATGGGATGCACAATCGCCATCAGGTTGCGGCTTTGCAGAAAGCTGCTGCCGACAATAAAAGCATGTGCGCCTACCGCCCAGTGACCCAACTCGCCAACCTGACGGACAAAGCCCAGTTGCTGCATGGTAGTAAGCAGTCGATGGGTGGTGGAATTGGGCAAACCGGCCTGTTGCGCCAGTTCCGTTAGCGCAATGCTGCCGTGGGATTCTGCGATCCATTCCAGCAGTTTCAGGCCACGGGTTAATGACTGGACTTGTCCGCCGGCCGGAGCGGCTGGCGCGGTGGCTTTTCTGCCACGTTTTGCGGGAACGGAAGCGACCATCGGCTGGCTCCTTTTTCTGTATCGTGGAAATCATTTTCGTTTTAACAGAGTATAACGTAACTCCGTGGCATACTGATCGGATGAGTGAAGCTGAACATCTCTCATGTTAACTCACTGCCGCTTTTCCGTTCTGCCACTTTGTGCCAGTATGTTTTGCTGGCCTTTTGGCCTGATTGAGCCTTGTCGGGAGCACGTGTGAGCAGCAAAGTTGAACAACTACAACAGCAATTAAATGAACGCATTCTGGTTCTGGACGGTGGTATGGGTACCATGATCCAGAGCTATCGTCTGAGCGAGCAGGATTTTCGCGGCGAGCGCTTTGCCGACTGGCCATGCGATCTGAAAGGAAACAACGACTTGCTGGTGCTCAGCAAGCCGGATGTAATCACCGCCATTCATGACGCCTATTTTGCTGCGGGCGCGGATATCATCGAAACCAACACTTTTAACTCGACGACCATCGCCATGGCGGATTACCAGATGGAATCCCTGTCGGCGGAAATCAACTTTGCCGCAGCGAAACTGGCCCGCGCCTGCGCCGATAAATGGACAGCACAAACGCCGGAGAAACCACGCTATGTGGCTGGAGTGCTTGGCCCGACTAACCGCACTGCCTCCATTTCCCCGAATGTCAACGATCCGGCGTTTCGTAATATCTCCTTCGATCAACTGGTGGAGGCCTACCGCGAATCAACCAAAGCGCTGGTGGAAGGCGGTGCCGACCTGATCCTAATCGAAACGGTGTTCGATACGCTTAACGCCAAAGCGGCGATCTTTGCTGTTAAAGAAGAATTTGATGCGTTGGGTATTGAACTGCCGATCATGATTTCCGGCACTATTACCGATGCGTCCGGTCGTACGCTCTCCGGCCAGACGACAGAGGCATTTTACAACTCGCTGCGCCATGCCGATGCGCTTACTTTCGGCCTTAACTGCGCGCTGGGGCCAGACGAACTGCGCCAGTACGTGCAGGAATTGTCGCGCATTGCTGAATGTTACGTTACCGCGCACCCGAACGCCGGTCTGCCGAATGCCTTTGGCGAGTACGATCTGGATGCCGCTACCATGGCGACGCAGATCCGCGAGTGGGCGGAGGCCGGGTTCCTGAATATCGTCGGTGGTTGCTGCGGCACCACGCCGGAACATATCGCTGCCATGAGCAACGCTGTTGCCGGGCTGTCACCGCGTAAACTGCCGGAAATCCCGGTGGCTTGCCGCCTTTCCGGGCTTGAGCCGTTGAATATCGGCGACGACAGCCTGTTTGTAAACGTCGGCGAACGAACTAACGTTACCGGCTCGGCCAAATTCAAGCGTCTGATCAAAGAAGAAAAATACAACGAAGCGCTCGACGTGGCGCGCCAGCAGGTGGAAAGCGGCGCGCAGATCATCGATATCAACATGGATGAGGGGATGCTTGATGCCGAAGCGGCGATGGTGCGCTTCCTCAATCTGATCGCTGGTGAACCGGACATCGCCCGTGTGCCGATCATGATCGACTCCTCGAAGTGGGAGGTGATTGAAAAAGGACTGAAATGCATCCAGGGCAAAGGCATTGTTAACTCCATCTCTATGAAAGAAGGGGTTGAGCCGTTTATCCATCACGCGAAACGCGTGCGCCGTTACGGCGCGGCGGTGGTGGTGATGGCCTTTGATGAAGTGGGTCAGGCGGATACCCGCGCGCGCAAAATCGACATTTGCCGCCGCGCCTATAAAATCCTCACCGAAGAGGTAGGATTCCCGCCGGAAGACATTATCTTCGACCCAAATATCTTCGCGGTGGCGACCGGGATTGAAGAGCACAACAACTATGCGCAGGACTTTATCGGCGCCTGTGAAGATATCAAACGCGAGCTGCCGCATGCGCTGATCTCCGGCGGTGTATCGAACGTCTCCTTCTCCTTCCGCGGTAACGATCCGGTGCGTGAAGCGATTCACGCCGTCTTCCTTTATTACGCTATTCGCAACGGTATGGACATGGGGATCGTAAACGCCGGTCAGTTGGCGATTTATGACGATCTACCCGCCGAGCTGCGCGATGGCGTTGAGGATGTGATTCTTAACCGTCGTGACGATGCCACTGAGCGCATGCTTGATCTGGCCGAAAAATATCGCGGCAGTAAAGGTGCGGATAATGGCGCACAGGCGCAACTGGCCGAGTGGCGTAGCTGGGATGTGAAAAAGCGCCTCGAATATTCGTTGGTGAAAGGTATTACCGAATTTATTGAGCAGGATACCGAAGAAGCCCGTCAGCAAGCCGCTCGCCCGATCGAGGTGATCGAAGGGCCGCTGATGGACGGTATGAACGTAGTCGGCGATCTGTTCGGCGAAGGTAAGATGTTCCTGCCGCAGGTAGTTAAATCCGCCCGCGTGATGAAGCAGGCGGTAGCTTACCTGGAGCCGTATATCGAAGCCAGCAAAGAGCAGGGCAAAAGCAACGGCAAGATGGTGATCGCCACAGTGAAAGGCGATGTGCATGATATCGGCAAAAACATCGTCGGCGTGGTGTTGCAGTGCAATAACTACGAAATCGTCGATCTTGGTGTAATGGTGCCGGCCGACAAAATCCTGAAAACCGCCCGCGAAGTGAACGCTGACCTGATTGGCCTTTCCGGGCTGATTACGCCGTCGCTCGATGAGATGGTCAACGTGGCTAAAGAGATGGAACGCCAGGGGTTCACCATTCCGCTGCTGATTGGCGGCGCGACCACCTCGAAAGCGCACACGGCAGTTAAAATCGAGCAAAACTACAGCGGGCCGACGATCTATGTGCAGAACGCCTCACGCACAGTGGGTGTCGTGTCGTCACTGCTGTCGGACACCCAGCGCGATGAGTTTGTCGCCCGCACACGAAAAGAGTATGAAACGGTGCGCATTCAGCACGCGCGCAAAAAACCGCGTACACCGCCGGTAACCTTGCAGGCTGCACGGGAAAACGATCTGGCTTTCGACTGGACGAGTTATACACCGCCGGTGGCGCATCGCCCCGGCGTGCATGAGGTCGCGGCCAGCATCGAGACGCTGCGCAACTATATCGACTGGACGCCGTTCTTTATGACTTGGTCGCTGGCGGGCAAGTATCCGCGCATTCTGGAAGATGAGGTGGTGGGCGAAGAGGCGAAGCGTCTGTTTAAGGATGCGAACGAGATGCTCGATATGCTGAGTGCGGAAAAGCGGCTTAACCCGCGCGGTGTGGTCGGGTTGTTTCCGGCAAACCGCGTCGGTGATGACATAGAAATCTACCGTGATGAAACCCGCACGCAGGTGCTGACGGTCGGTTGCCATCTGCGTCAGCAGACCGAAAAAACCGGTTTCGCCAACTACTGCCTGGCCGATTTTGTTGCGCCGAAACTGAGCGGAAAAGCAGACTACATCGGCGCTTTTGCTGTGACCGGCGGGCTGGAAGAAGACGCGCTGGCAGAGGCTTATGATGCCGCACATGATGATTACAATAAAATTATGGTGAAAGCGGTGGCCGATCGCCTTGCAGAGGCGTTTGCCGAATACCTGCATGAGCGGGTGCGTAAAGTGTACTGGGGTTATGCGCTAAATGAAAACCTCAACAATGAAGAGCTAATCCGCGAGAACTACCAGGGGATTCGCCCCGCACCGGGCTACCCTGCATGCCCGGAACATACCGAAAAAGGCACCATCTGGCAGTTACTGGATGTGGAAAAACATACCGGTATGAAGCTGACAGAATCTTATGCCATGTGGCCGGGCGCCTCGGTTTCCGGCTGGTATTTTAGCCATCCGGAGAGCAAGTATTTCGCCGTCGCGCAAATTCAGCGCGATCAGGTGGAGGATTATGCGCGGCGTAAAGGCATGTCAGTGTCAGAGGTTGAGCGTTGGCTGTCCGCAAATTTAGGCTACGATGCCGACTAACCGCAATACATTGCATAGCGACGGGGCATTATTTAATGCCCCGTTTTTTTTCATCACTTTTCATAAAAACTTCACTAAGCAAACATAATACAAATTGAAACTAAGAACTTTCTTAAAGTTGGATGATTCCTTAGACCACTGTTCTTCTTCATGCGTATGATGAGCGCTGGCCAACAGGCAAGATTACTTCCTTTTTTTGCAGTTCATTCGTTTGTCATAAATTTAACTTAGGTCTTATAAAATGAACGTTTATGATATAAGAAAAAGAAATTTATTGCCGAAAGATTATGAAAATATCCTCGCGCCGGACATTGCGAAAAATATTATCAGAAAGGAATATTTTATCGAAAGTAGTCCTAATAATGTCCTTGGGAGTATCGATGGTTATAGCATTAAAAAACACCATGGTTTTAAATATGGTTTACCGCACGACCCCTTAGGCCATCAAAAAGAGAAATATATTGATAGTCTGGTGGATAGAGGCGTGGTGGTGGTGGTACGGCCAAATGTCAGCGCCCGCAACCGCTTCTACTATCCGTTTTTTATTGCGGAAAACGGCGCGCTGTTTTGCGTACAGGAAGTGTCGTTTAATGCTGTCTATATCAGGGCCATACTGAACGGTTTTAAAGACAGCGTAGCGATTCACGGCACGCCTTCACCAACCCGTAGCAGCTTTGTGCCTGTAACGGCGGAGTACGGCCCCGGATACTGGAAAACCAACGAGACGGACTTTCATGGCGTTAAAAACGCGGCGGTGATGTTACTCAACCGCGCGACCAGTATGGGCGAGCAGGGGCGTGTATTTGGCTCGGATGGCAAAGATTATATGAATACCTCGCGGGATAAAATCCAGTTGTGGACGCCCATTCCGGACAGTGTAGTATCAGATACCCGGGAAATTCTCTATAATCGTTCGGTAATCAGGCGCTATGGCGACAAGCGATCGATAAGTCAAAAATATCTCGAAGGAGATTATGCCTGGACGCAATCGGGTAAATCATGGCAATGGATTCCAGGGGTAAGGGATGAAGATTATGAGTTTAAAAAATAAGATATACCTGTTCTGGGGGGTTATGGATGCACTGGCATTAGCCGGATATTTATTTTTTTCGATACAGGGTGGTGGCGTTCCTTTTTATTCCGACATCCATGGGTTTTATACCAACTACACGCAATTAGGTGTAGGCGGTTTAAGCGGTGGTTTGATCCAGTTGCTGTTCTTTATTAATATTGCGTTGATTGTTTCATTAGCATTTTCTGGCTGGTGGATGATCGCCAAAAAGGATATCAATGGTATATTTTTAATCGTACAGGAAATTGGTCGGGTATTTTCGTTGAAATGCTCCATTGCGTTTATCCCACTGATTATACATTTCTCCGATGTGCGCTCTCCGTGGATCGCCATCCTGTTGTTTGTCTTGTCAGAGGTGGTCAAACTTGGCTCTATTATGTGGATTAAACGAAATGATGAGTCGCAGGCCATGGATGCCGCCAGCCGTTAAGCGCTGAGCCTCTATCATTGTCACAAAACCGTCATTTTTCCTTACAACTCGTAGGATGCTTAAGCAGTGTTCTGCGTTATTCCTGGCTTTAACACCTTATACTTAAACCATAATGTTGTGGCTATTTGCAGATAGTCTGCAACGCATAACAATAAGGGGGATCCCACTCAGTGCTGACTTTGCTTCATCTGTTATCTGCTGTTGCCTTGCTGGTATGGGGCACCCATATTGTCCGTACCGGCGTGATGCGCGTTTTTGGCTCCCGTTTACGGACGGTGCTCAGCCGCAGTGTAGAGAAAAAACCGCTCGCCTTCTGCGCGGGTATCGGCGTGACCGCGCTGGTGCAGAGCAGCAACGCGACAACCATGCTGGTGACATCCTTCGTGGCGCAGGATTTAGTGGCGCTGACCCCGGCACTGGTGATCGTGCTTGGTGCCGATGTCGGGACTGCGCTGATGGCGCGCGTGCTGACTTTCGATCTTTCCTGGCTGTCGCCGCTGCTGATCTTTATAGGCGTGATTTTTTTCCTCGGCCGCAAACAAACCCGTGAAGGACAACTTGGCCGCGTCAGTATTGGTCTTGGGCTGATCCTACTGGCGCTGGAACTCATCGTGCAGGCGGTTACGCCAATCACCCAGGCAAGCGGGGTACAGGTGATTTTTGCCTCGCTAACGGGGGATATCCTGTTGGATGCGCTGATTGGTGCAATCTTTGCGATAATCAGTTATTCAAGCCTGGCCGCCGTACTGCTGACGGCAACGCTGGCCGCCGCCAGTATTATCTCGTTTCCGGTGGCGCTATGCCTGGTGATTGGCGCCAACCTTGGTTCCGGTTTGCTGGCGATGCTGAACAACAGTGCTGCTAATGCTGCTGCCCGCCGGGTGGCGCTCGGTAGCTTGCTGTTTAAGCTGGTAGGCAGCCTGATTATTCTGCCGTTTGTCCATGTGCTCGCCAGTTCGATGCAAAAACTGCCGCTGCCGGAAGCGGAACTGGTGATTTACTTCCACGTTTTCTACAACTTGATCCGCTGTCTGGCGATGGTGCCGTTTGCCGGGCCGATGGCAAAATTTTGCAAACGCATCATTAGTGATGAACAAGAATTGGATGCACGTCTGAAACCCAAACATCTCGACAGTTCTGCGCTGGATACGCCGACGCTGGCGCTGGCGAATGCCGCGCGCGAAACGTTGCGCATAGGCGATGCAATGGAGCTGATGCTGGAAGGGTTGCATAAAGTGATGCACGGCGAACCGCGGCAGGAGAAAGAGCTGCGCAAGCTGGCAGATGACGTCAACGTACTCTATACCGCTATCAAGCTCTATCTGGCGCGTATGCCGAAAGAGGAGCTGGCGGAAGAGGAGTCAAAGCGCTGGGCGGAAATTATCGAGATGTCGCTTAACCTGGAACAGGCTTCCGATATTGTCGAGCGGATGGGCAGTGAAATTGCCGACAAATCGTTAGCCGCACGACGCGCTTTTTCAGGGGAAGGGCTGAAAGAGCTGGATGCGCTGCATGAACGGCTGGTGGGAAATCTGAAACTGGCGATGTCAGTGTTTTTCTCCAGCGATGTCACCAGCGCCCGCCGACTGCGTCGCAGCAAGCACCGCTTCCGTATTATGAACCGGCGCTATGCGCATGCGCATGTTGATCGACTGCATCAGCAAAACGTTCAGAGCATTGAAACCAGTTCGTTGCACCTTGCTCTGTTGGGGGACATGAAACGACTCAACTCCCTGTTTTGCTCGGTGGCCTATGGCGTTCTGGAACAACCCGATGAAGATGATGATCGCGACGATAATTAACCCCGCCGTGCCAGTGGGCACGGCTTTTAAAACCTCTGGTTTTATCGGGTTAGCGCACAAATTAATTTACGCACGATAAAAATCCATTTTTTCTCCTCTTAAAGACAGTTATATTCCGCTTTTACAGGAGAGTTTATGCTGCCAACCCAATCAACACGTTTAAACAAATATATCAGCGAAAGCGGTATCTGCTCGCGTCGTGAGGCCGATCGTTACATTGAGCAGGGCAATGTCTTTATCAACGGCAAGCGCGCCGGGATTGGCGATCAAGTTGCTGCCGGAGACGTTGTCAAAGTGAACGGTCAACTTATCGAGCCGCGAAATGCAGAAGATCTGGTATTTATCGCGCTGAATAAACCGGTTGGCATTGTCAGTACCACCGAAGACGGCGAAAAAGACAATATTGTTGATTTTGTTAATCATAGTAGCCGTATCTTCCCTATTGGTCGTCTGGACAAAGATTCGCAAGGGTTGATTTTTCTCACTAATCACGGCGACTTAGTGAATAAAATCCTGCGCGCAGGTAACGACCACGAAAAAGAGTATCTGGTGACCGTCAACAAACCGGTGACCGATGAGTTTATTCGGGGCATGGGCGCGGGCGTGCCAATCCTCGGCACGGTAACCAAAAAGTGCAAGGTTAAGAAAGAGGCGCCTTTTACCTTCCGCATCACGCTGGTGCAGGGGCTGAACCGCCAGATCCGCCGCATGTGCGAACATTTCGGCTATGAAGTCACAAAACTGGAACGCACGCGTATTATGAATGTCAGCCTCACCGGGCTGCCGCCGGGAGAGTGGCGCGATTTAACCGACGACGAACTGATCGCGCTGTTCAAACTGATCGAAAACTCATCTTCAGAAGCAAAGCCGAAAGCCAAAGCAAAACCGCAGGCTGCGAGAAAACCTGCCGTCAATATTGCGAAGCCCGAAGAGAAAAACCGGGGCAAACCGGCGGGTAAACGCTTTACCCAGCCGGGCAGGAAAAAGAAAGGGCGCTGATTAGCGTCTGCCGCGCGTTGAGGTATTCGCCGACCAGGAAAAGGTCGTGCTCTCATCCGGTTTATAAGCCTGCTGTTTTTTTGCTTTGCGGGCTTTCTTCACTTCCGTTTCACGCTGCTCCATCAGCTTATCGATGTACTCTTTTTTCACATGATTCGCTTCAGAATTGCTGAGCGGGCGTCCGTGCGCGATACGGGCGCGATCGAGCAGGGTTTTTAGCTCCCTCTGTTCGCTCTCCGTCATCTCTTTTTGCGTCAGTCTGGTCAGGGCCATGGATTCTCTCCTCGGGAAGTGCCACGAGTGTACGCGATACGGCCAGGTAAAGCATGCACGATGGGGCATAAACGCGGGAACGCGCTTCTCATATTTGCCAGAGCGTGGGTGACATTCTGATTTCGCAGGGTAGCGTGATTAAACCAAACATAATCCGGGCTCTGGCTGAACGATTTAATGTTTCAACCGATATTTATTGAGCCCGTTAGCCAGACTGCAGGTTAAGTGGAATGGCTGAGGCTCAACTATTCCACCGTTTTAACCCTCTTTTACCGCATTCGCGTTACGCCCGTCGACGGGTTTACCGGACCAGTAACCCGCCAGCAGTGAACCAGAGAGGTTATGCCAGACGGAGAACAATGCGCCAGGGAGTGCGGCGAGCGGGGAGAAATAGATTTTACCCAGCGCGGCGGCCAGACCGGAGTTTTGCATGCCGACTTCAATCGCCAGCGTGCGGCAGGTGGATTCATCAAAACCGAACAGGCGTCCGCCCCAGTAACCGCCCAGCAGACCGATGCTGTTGTGCAGGATCACCGCGAGAATCACCACCAGACCAACCGAGGCGATATACGCCGCAGAACCGGCCACTACCGCGCTGATAATCGCCAGGATACAAACCATCGAAAAGGCGGGCAGATACGGTTCGACCGCTTTCACCACGCGCGGGAACAGGTGATGCACAACCAACCCCAGCGCTATTGGGATCACCACAATTTGCATAATACTGATCAGCATACCCATCATATCCACCTGGATATGCGCATCGACGTACAGGCGCGTTAGCAGCGGCGTGGCGATCACACCGACCAGGGTTGAGACAGAAGAGATGGTGACTGACAGCGCGACGTCGCCTTTTGCCAGATAGATCATCACGTTCGACGCCGTACCGCTGGCGACGCTGCCGACCAGCACCATTCCGGCGGACAAATCCGGCGGCATCTTAAAGATCAACGCCAGTAACCATGCCGCCAGCGGCATCACCAGATAGTGCAGAAAAATTCCTGCGGCGACCGGTGCCGGGCGAGAGAGCACACGTTTAAAATCATCAAGTTTCAGATGCACGCCCATACCGAACATAATCAGCATCAGCAGCGTGGTCACCCACGGACCGATGGCGATGAACGTGGGCGGGAAGTAATAAGCGAGGACGGAAAGCAGCAGCGCCCATAATGGGAACAGCCGCGTCAGTGTTGCGAGCATGTGAGGAATTCCTTGCGATTGTTGTGTTTTTTTATAAAAAGGCCGGGTTCGTGCCCGGCCATCGTTATTGTTTATCGTGCTAAGGAATTTTATTCAAACAAATTATGATGCAACTTCTGTACAACCTGCTCTGCTTCGGCGCCTGGCACCAGGAAACAGAGGTTATGGCTGGATGCGCCGTAGCAGATCATTCGAATGTTGAACGGGTCGAGCACGCCAAACACCTCTTTTCCCACGCCGCAGGCTTTCGACAGTTCATTGCCGATCAGCGCCACCAGCGCAAGGTTCTCTTCCACTTCCACGCGGCACAGCGATGACAGTTCGGTCAGCAGCGACTGGGTCAGCAGCGTATCGCCGGTTGATGTTGAACCGGTGGTATCCAGTGTCAGCGCAACGCTCACTTCGGAGGTAGTGATCAGATCGACAGAGATATTATGTCGTGCGAGGATGCCGAACACTTCGGCCAGGAAGCCACGGGAGTGCAGCATGTTCAGGCTGTGCAGCGTCAGCAGCGTTTGTCTGCGGCGCAGCGCCAGTGCGCGGAACAGCGGCGGATTAGTGGTTTTGTTGCATACCAGCGTACCGCCTGCTTTCGGATCCTTGCTGGAGCCGACAAATACCGGAATGTCGCTGCGCACGGCGGGCAATAGGGTGGCCGGATGCAGTACTTTCGCGCCAAAAGTGGCCATTTCAGCCGCTTCTTCAAAGGCGATTTCATCAATGCGTTTTGCTGCCGGAACGACGCGTGGGTCGGTGGTATAGATGCCCGGAACATCTGTCCAGATATCCACACGCGAGGCGTGTAGCGCTTCACCCAGCAGGGCTGCCGTATAGTCGCTGCCGCCACGGCCCAGCGTGGTGGTACGGCCTTTGGCTTCGCTACCGATAAAGCCCTGGGTAATGATTAACCCTTCGCTGAGGCGCGGTGCGAGCTGCTGGGCGGAAAGCTCAGCCAGCGTGGCGACATCTGGCTCAGCACGGCCAAAGCGATCGCTGGTACGCATGACTTTACGCACGTCAAACCACTGAGCCTGGACATTACGTTCACGTAGTATTTCAACAAACAGCAGGGTCGACATTAATTCGCCATGGCTCACCAGCTCGTCGGTCAGGGCAGTAGAGGTCGCGAGCGATGCGGCTTCCGCCAGGGTGGTGATATTTTCCAGCAGGCGTTCGATCTCTTCACGAATCACGGAAGGATTCGCCATACGTTCCAGGATATCGAACTGAATTTTGCGGATAGCGTCTAGTTTTACGAAGCGCTCGCTGGCTTCAAGCCCTTCAGACAGGGCAACCAGCAGATTGGTCACGCCCGCAGAGGCGGAGAGAACAACCAGGCGGACACTGGCATCGGCAAGCACCACGTCCGCACTGCGGTTCATGGCATCGTAATCGGCAACACTGGTGCCGCCAAATTTGGCGACAACTAAACTCGTCATAACAACCTCGTGTCAGGGGATCCAATATTCAGCCTTGGCACAAGGGAAGAGCGAAAAACAGGGGTGGCGCAGATAACAAAACAACTACGTTCTCCCCAGAAGCGCTCCACCTTGCGAAACGCCCGACTGCGAACGTTTCTGGTGACAACCCAGAGGATTCAGCCTCTGTAGCCGATAACGCACGCTGCCAGGCGCTTTGTTATCTCGGCGTTGCTCCCCCTCAGGTGTTTTCTTTAGTCTGGCACTTCGTACACCGTGTACCTGGGCAACGCGCCTCTTCTGGCTATTACCTTCGCCTTTCGCGCCGTGGCGGTGTTGGCTGCCTTCACTTACCCCGGTCACTTACTGGTGTAAGCTCCCGGCGATGCGTTCAGTTGCCGCCTGGCCACAACGCGAAATGCTTTGGTAATACTTACCTTCGTTTGTCGCGCCGTGGTGGTGTTGGCTGCCTTCACTTACCCCGGTCACTTACTGGTGTAAGCTCCCGGCGATGCGTTCAGTTGCCGCCTGGCCACAACGCGAAATGCTTTGGTAATACTTACCTTCGTTTGTCGCACTGAAGCGGCGTTGACTCAGGTAACTTTAAACTGCTCGCTGGCGATATACGTGTCGGTCCTACAGAGTGTATAGACCGGATAAACGCAATGCCATCCGATAATCTTCTTCTACGTGCACGCGCAAGAAGTGTGGTTATAAATAAAGGGTTAGCGGGGGCGCTGTCAACGCCGGGATTATGCGGATTTTTCATGCGGCTTTTGCAATCAGTAAAATGACTTATGTTATGTGGATAATCGGCCGTTTTCGCCATGTTTGAGCCGCGGAACAGAGGGTCGGGTACAAAAACCATCACAATTTTCCCCGGCAGGCGCTACAATCGACCGCAGTCACAATTCTCAAAATCAGAAGAGTATTGCTATGAAAAACATCAACCCAACGCAGACCTCTGCCTGGCAGGCATTACAGAAACACTACGCTGACATGAAGAACGTCACTATCGCGGATCTGTTCGCGAAAGACGGCGACCGTTTTAGTAAGTTTTCCGCAACCTTCGATGACCTGATGCTGGTGGATTTCTCCAAAAACCGCATCACGCAAGAGACTCTGGATAAGTTGCTGGCGCTCGCCAAAGAGACCGACCTGGCAGCGGCCATTAAGTCCATGTTCTCCGGGGAAAAGATTAACCGCACCGAAGATCGCGCCGTCCTGCACGTTGCGCTGCGTAATCGTAGTAATACCCCGATTCTGGTTGATGGCAAAGACGTGATGCCGGAAGTGAATGCTGTGCTGGAGAAGATGAAAACCTTCTCTGAAGCGATCATTTCAGGCGCATGGAAAGGCTATACCGGCAAACCGATCACTGATGTGGTGAACATCGGTATTGGTGGCTCTGACCTCGGTCCGTTTATGGTCACCGAAGCGCTGCGCCCTTACAAAAATCACCTGAACATGCATTTCGTCTCTAACGTCGATGGCACGCATATTGCCGAAGTGCTGAAAAAAGTGAACCCGGAAACCACGCTATTCCTCGTGGCCTCTAAAACCTTCACAACCCAGGAAACCATGACCAACGCCCACAGCGCGCGCGACTGGTTCCTGAAAACAGCCGGTGACGAAAAACACGTTGCGAAACACTTCGCCGCACTCTCCACCAACGGCAAAGCGGTTGGTGAGTTTGGTATCGACACCGCGAACATGTTTGAGTTCTGGGATTGGGTGGGCGGCCGCTACTCACTGTGGTCAGCCATTGGCCTGTCGATCATCCTCTCCGTGGGTTTCGACAACTTTGTTGAGCTGCTCTCCGGCGCTCACGCGATGGACAAACACTTCTCCACCACTGAGTTGCCGAAAAACCTGCCAGTACTGCTGGCGCTGATCGGCATCTGGTACAACAACTTCTTTGGTGCTGAAACTGAAGCTATCCTGCCATATGACCAGTACATGCACCGCTTTGCTGCCTATTTCCAGCAGGGCAACATGGAATCTAACGGTAAATACGTTGACCGTAACGGCAACGCCGTGGATTACCAGACTGGCCCGATTATCTGGGGTGAACCGGGGACTAACGGTCAGCACGCGTTCTATCAGCTAATTCATCAGGGAACCAAGATGGTGCCGTGCGACTTCATCGCGCCGGCTATTACCCACAACGCGCTTTCTGATCACCACCAGAAATTGCTGTCTAACTTCTTCGCACAGACCGAAGCGCTGGCTTTTGGTAAATCCCGTGAAGTGGTTGAACAGGAATACCGGGACCAGGGTAAAGATCCGGCCACGCTGGAACACGTTGTGCCGTTCAAAGTGTTTGAAGGCAACCGTCCGACCAACTCCATCCTGCTGCGTGAAATCACGCCGTTTAGCCTCGGTGCATTAATTGCGCTCTACGAGCACAAGATCTTCACTCAGGGCGCTATCCTTAATATCTTCACCTTTGACCAGTGGGGCGTGGAGCTGGGTAAACAGTTGGCGAACCGCATTCTGCCTGAACTGGGCGATGATAAAGCCATCTCCAGCCATGACAGTTCAACCAACGGTCTGATTAACCGCTATAAATCCTGGCGCGGATAATCGAGCTACAGATAGAGCGTCGCTTCGGCGGCGCTTTTTTTCGCCTGCTGAATATATTAATCCCCTGTGCATATAGGGCTCTGTTTGGGAAACGGAAGATATTGTATGTTAAGATGATTTTTTGTACTGGCTGATACCAACTGGCAGCAAAGAACGATACTTCCCTTCAACAAGTTTTTTATTGTTTCGCCAGATATAGTCCCCCGTCAGATTAATGTGCTCCCAGCCCAGTGGAGACAAGTGTGACAGCAACTGATTATTGATATGTAGCCCTTTCTTTTTCAGTAAGTTAATGGCGTTTTCTATATACACGGTATTCCACAATGTGATCGCGGCGGTGAACAGCGTAAGCCCACTGGCGCGGTAACTCTGGTTTTCCTGGCCACGATCCCTTATTTCGCCCAGACGATGCATGAAAACGGCTCTGGCAAGGGCATTCCGGGCTTCCCCTTTGTTCAGTCCAGCCTGAACTCTGCGACGTAGTGAAGGATCGCGGAACCAGTCCAGCATAAACAGTGTTCGTTCAATGCGACCGATTTCCCCTCAGTGCCTTAGCAAGCCCATTCTGTTTCGGATAGCTGGCCAGTGTTTTCAGCATCAGAGAAGCAGTCACCGTTCCCTGCTTTATTGATGTCGCCAGCCTCAAAATTTCATTCCAGTGTATTTCTATCTCTTTGATATTCAGTGGAGTTGTGGAAATAATTGACTGTAGCGCAGGATATTTATCAACCTTCCCCTGAATAAACAACCGCTTGTCGTGAAGATCCCGGATCCTTGGTGCAAAAGCGAACCCCAACAGATGCATCAGCGCGAAAACATGTTCCGTGAAGCCTGCCGTATCGGTGTAATGCTCCGTTATTTCAAGATCACTTTCGTGATACAGCATCAGAAAGTCCTGTACTACCGGCAGGTCAAGAAACTGAGTATCAGGGAAACAGCGGATGCAACGGGATACAGCCCTTCCCGGATATGTCGCATCCAGGCGTTGTACCGGCAATCAGAATCGGGAAATTTTTGTTAAGTTACGCCTGGAGTATGATGGGCCGTTATTTAACCCGATAAACAAAAAGGATTTGCTATGTCGAAGCCGGAAAACGGCCAGCAGCTCCCGGCCATCCGCTGGCCGGTGCCGAAAAATAACCGGGGCGGGGAGTTCAGTAACCTGGAGGAGATGCTGGCGCATCTTGAAGGGGAAGCCACCGGGCACTGGCTGATTGGCCGTAATGGTATGTGGCACGGTGGTATTCACATTACCGACACCACCACACCGTGGTGTGCGCTCAGCGGCCAGGCGATGAATGAGGCCGTGGATTTCCCTGTGCCGTTTAAGGGGGAGCAGGCCGTGCGGTGCATGGCAGACGGTGAGGTGGTGGCGTACCGGATTAACCGTGATTATCTCAGCGTGCCGTGGTACTGGGGGGATTTGCGCTACTCCGGCTCTTTTGTGCTTATTCGCCACCGTGTTCAGCCAGGGGAAACGGCAGAGAGCGGGCTGATCTTTTACACCCTGTATATGCATCTCGCGCCATGGCTGGCCTATCCGGAGCAGGACAGTACTGCGTTTAAAGTTGCTGACGACCAGCACCTGAATGCGTATGTGGACGCGTCACGGCAGTGGGTGGCGGCAGAGCTGCCGCCCGGTACACGGGTGACATGGGACAAAGCGGTCAGCGATGACACGATGACCGGGAGCAACGGGCGGCAGTATGCGCACGTCACGCTGGCGGAGCCGGTCACTGGCAGTATGAGCCTGAACGCCGGGGACCGGGTGTGGACGGTGTGCGACAAAGGAAATCTGGTTCCGGCCTGCGACAGCGTCACCCGTCCGGTGTGGTGGTCGCCGCTCCTGCCGCCGTCACGCGAAACCATGCAGTTTGATACGGTGGTGTGTCCGACCCCTTATCCGATTAAGGCCGGTGATCCGGTGGGCCATCTGGGCTGGTTTCAGTTCCCCACGGAGGACGGGCATGAAAAACGCTATCAGGTGCATATCGAATGCCTGACGACGGACGATCTGCCGCGCTTCCTGAGCAATCCGGAAGGTGTGGGGCGCGAGATACCTGTTTTTGCCCGCTGTCCGAAGGGTATACCGGTGTACCTGAAAGTCACCAGCGGGGAAATACAAAAGGATCTGATAACCACACAGACCGAAACGGTGATGGCGCTGTCCGGGCAGGCTGTGACGGACAAAGAGGGTAAGCGCTACTGGCCGGGCGGTTCGTCGCGCGGGCTGCTGGCAGAGTCCGATGTGCAGCTGCTGTCCCGGTACGATCTGGCCAGCCGTGGTTTTGAGGCCACGGAGGACAGCCCGGTGAGTTTTGACCATCTCGACGGGAAGACGCAGCTGAAAGGGCTGGTGAAGACGATTTTTGAGCGGTTTTTCAGCGTGGCGGACAATGGTGGGCAGCCCTGGAGCAAGGGGGATGCGTTCAACTACCGGCAGTTGCTGAACCAGATTGATGACACGAAATCTCCCCGGTATAACCCGGAACAGTACCGGCGTGCGGTGCAGAACCCATCAATGCGCGATCACCTGTACCGCCTGTGCGTGAAGCACCCCAGCGACTGGTACTACTCGTCGGAAACTCCGGTGTGGAAAACGTTCTTTACGCCGCAGCTGAAAAGAGACGTGCCGGAGTGGTACGCCTACAGCATGAAGTTCCTGACGGATATCCGCTGGATGCACCGTGTGGCGGGGATGGTGGAAAATCCGTGGCATCTGCATCCACTAGTTTTTCTGGATGCGATAAATATTAAGCTAAACTCGAAAAAACCAATCGATAAAGAGTTTGTTAAATTCGTCTTTGATGAGGCCAGGAAAGATGAATTAACATCACATGTTCCGGCTGCAATAACTACAGCGCAAGCCATTCTAGAAACAGGATATGGAAAATCTGTTCCTGTCGATATTTATAGTGGCGAGTATAGTAATAATTTATTCGGTATTAAGGCTCACGGCAACCCAAGTTTTGTTTGTGTTAATACACATGAGTTTATAAACGGTGTTAAAAAACCAATGGTTGATAAATTCATGAAATATGATTCGTATGAAGAAAGTGTTTCAGGCAGATCTGCTTTCTTTGCTAAAAACAAAAGATATCATTTTTTATTCGATTATACAGACCCTTGTGATTGGGCCAGAGGACTTCAACGTGCCGGATATGCAACAGATCCTAACTACGCAGATAAGCTAATAAAAATAATGAAGAGAGAGAATTTGCTATGAAAGTTATACCTGGGTTGGTTCTTCTGCTTTCTCCATTTTTATCTTGGGGAGGGTGCGATGAAATTAATTCAGTAGCTGAACGATATCAAGATCTGACTCAGTCATCAGATTCAGGATATGTGGTAACTGATACACATAGGGTATATTTTTATAGTGCACCAGATGAGACATGTAAAATAAAAGATTTATTTATAATTAATAGTGATCAGGTTAATTTATATGCAGAGTATAAGGGGTTTTCATCTGTTATCTTTTTTGACAAGGATGGTGATCCAGTGAGTGGATGGATTCATTCCAAATCAATTAAACCCACAGGTACGGGCATTGGCCCTGAGTCAAAGTAGAGTCTGAGGCCTAACCGTATTGAGATGCATATTGTGTGCGTCTTTTGTCCAAAGACTGGATGACAAAGGATCACTGGATGATCCATAAGTAATGCCTTATAGAAAGCAGTTTCTTCACACCTTAGTGGTTAAAAAACAGCCTTAACGAACAATATTTCCGTTTCCCAAACGGAGCCCATATATATTGATTCCGGGTTTCCACAATATATATAAGCGATTTCGATAATGATATTACCCCCTTTGCTAAATTACGGGCGCGCGTTGATTCTTTGCGGCAGATATCGGGGCTCAGGTTTATCTGAAAAAGCTGCCATCATTTCCAGTCATTGCTATGCATTTTAGGAGTAGCCTTATTGTTTTAATCCCCTGTGATTATTTAATTATTTGAATTAAATGAGATTTTTTTGTAATTGTTTTCTCGTGTGTACCTTATTTTCCAATCCTCCGAAAATATTCTCTGCTATTTCCCGTTACGTAATTGATCTGCTTTAGTTGTGTATACTCGATATCGCCTGAGTTTTTTCAGGCAAATCTCCATTCATTCAATGAAGGGAAATTGATATGAAAAAAGTCCTGTATGGCATTCTTGCCATATCCGCGCTTGCGGCGACGTCTGCTTTTGCTGCACCGGTACAAATCGGTGAAGCGGCAGGGTCGGCAGCGACCTCTGTGTCGGCAGGTAGTTCTGCTGCGACGAGCGTCAGCACCGTAGGGTCTGCGGTGGGTGTCGCGCTGGCGGCAACCGGTGGCGGTGATGGCTCCAACACTGGAACCACGACCACCACGACCACAAGTACTCAGTAATCACGAGTACATTAACTCTAACCACACTTCGGTGTGGTTATTTCCGCCCCTCTCGGAGAAGAGTCGTGAAGCGACCTGGTATTATTTTAATTTGCCTGCTGCTTCAGGCATGTTCTGGCCAAATCAAAGGCCTGGGAAATTCACTGTGGGATAGCGTTTTTGGCGTGCCAGGCGTGCAACTGACAGATGAAGAAATTCTCAACATGCCCTATGCCAGCCAATACATGCAGCTTAACAACGGCCCGCAATTGTTTGTGGTGCTCGCTTTCGACGAAAACGGTCAGCAGAAATGGGTAACGCAGGATCAGGCGACCATCGTGACGCAGAATTATCGCATCGTAAAAACACAGCTCGGCGGCGATAACCTGATTGAAGTGAATAACCTGGCGTCCGATCCACTGGCAAAACCGAATCAAATCATTGATGGTGCAAGCTGGACGCGCACTATAGGTTGGACGGAGCACAAACAGGTGCGCTATGCCACTGCGCGCTCCGTCTTCCACTGGAACGGCACTGACACCGTCAAGCTGGCGAATGATGTCACTGCGGTGCGTATTCTCGACGAGGATGTTACCACGGACAATAAAAGCTGGCGCAACCGCTTCTGGGTGGATAACGCCGGGGTAATCAGGCAGTCGGAGCAGTATCTGGGCGCAGACTGGTTCCCGGTGAAGACCACACTGATTAAGGCGGCTAAACAATGACGATGCGCACTTTTCTTCTGTTATTAGCCAGCCTCGCTTCTCCGCTCGCGCTGGCCGACGGGACAGTGAATATCTACGTAGCTGGCGACGGCAAACCGAAAACGTTATCCCACGCCACGCATTTGAGCGATTTGGTCGGTCAACCTCTGCTTGCACAGAGCTGGTGGCCTGGGGCCGTAGTCAGTGAACGTCACGCTACGCAGGCGGAGCAGGCTCGGCATCAGGTGTTGTTAACGCGCCTGAGCACGCTTGCTGCTGACGAAAGCGGTGACACTGCTGCCGCGATCAATTCACTGCGCCAGCAGTTGCAGGCGGTGAAGGTGACTGGCAGGCAGATAATCAATCTGGATCCGGATTACGTTCGTACGCATCGGCTGGCGAATCGTCCGCTGGAGGGTGAATACTCGCTATGGGTGGGGCCACCACCGGCCACGATTACCGTGGTGGGGCTGGTTAGCAGCCCAGGGAAAAAACCGTTTACACCTGGCAGGGATGTGGTGAGTTACCTGGATGAGATGAGCCTGCTCCGCGGCGCGGAACGCAGCTATGCGTGGGTGATTTATCCCACCGGTCAGACACAAAAAGTGCCGGTTGCTTACTGGAACCGCCGCCACGTAGAGCCGATGCCCGGCAGCGTGATTTTCGTTGGCTTCGCACCGGGATTGTGGAGCAACGAATATGACGAACTGAATGCCGACATCCTTCAGTCCCTGACGCATCGGATACCGGAATAATAATGAAAAAATCGTTTGTAATAAGCCTGTTGGCGCTGGGAATTAGCGCGGCCTGTCACGCAGAATCTTATCCTGATCCGATAGGGCCATCCCAGTCGGACTTTGGCGGCGTGGGATTGCTGCAAACACCGACCGCACGCATGTCGCGTGAAGGCGAACTGAGTTTTAACTACCGCGATAACGATCAGTACCGTTTCTATTCTGGCTCGATACAGCTTTTCCCGTGGCTGGAAACGACGCTACGTTATACCGACGTGCGCACACGCAAATATAGCTCGGTGGAGTCTTTCTCCGGCAATCAGACCTACAAAGATAAAGCCTTCGATGTGAAACTGCGCCTGTGGCAGGAAGGTTACTGGCTACCGGAAGTCTCTCTTGGCGCGCGGGATATTGGCGGTACAGGGTTGTTTGACGGCGAATATCTGGTCGCCAGTAAAGCCTGGGGGCCGTTCGATTTCTCCCTCGGTATTGGTTGGGGGTATTTGGGCACCAGCGGCAATATCAAAAACCCACTTTGCTCTTATGACGAGAAATATTGTACGCGCGATACCAGCTATAAACAGGCGGGCTCTACCGATACCAGCCAGATGTTCCGCGGCCCGACAGCGCTGTTTGGCGGCGTTGAATATCAGACTCCCTGGAACCCGCTGCGTTTAAAACTGGAGTATGAAGGTAACAACTATCAGCAGGATTATGCCGGGAAACTGCCGCAGCGCAGCAAGGTGAACGTTGGCGCGATTTACCGCATTACCGACTGGGCCGACATCAACCTGAGCTATGAGCGCGGCAATACCTGGATGTTTGGTTTTACCCTGCGCAACAATTTCAACGAGTTACGTCCCGCATACAGCGATGCGCCGCGGCCGAAGTATCAACCGCAGCCGCAGGACGCGATCCTGCAACATGCGGTGGTGGCTAATCAGCTTACCCTGTTGAAATATAACGCTGGTTTTGCCGACCCGCAGATCCAGGTGAAAGGCGATACACTCTACGTGACCGGGCAGCAGGTGAAATACCGTAACACCCAGGAAGGGATTGAGCGGGCAAACCGTATCATTATGAATGACTTGCCGGATGGCATTCGTACTATTCGCGTGACGGAAAATAGCCTTAATATGCCAATCGTCACCACCGAAACGGATGTTGCCAGCCTGAAGCGCCATCTAGAAGGGGAACCGCTGGGGCAGGATACAGAGCTGGTGCAGAAACGAGTCACGCCGATTGTGCCGGACAGCACCGAGCAGGGCTGGTATATCGATAAATCGTCATTCGATTTCCATATCGATCCGGTGTTGAACCAGTCTTTCGGCGGCCCGGAAAGCTTCTACATGTATCAGCTTGGTGTGATGGCAACCGCCGACTGGTGGTGGACCGATCATTTACTGACCACCGGCAGCCTGTTCGCCAACGTGGCCAACAACTACGATAAATTCAGCTATACCTCCAGTGATTCAGCATTACCGCGTGTGCGTACCCGCGTGCGTGAATATGTGCAAAATGACTACTACGTCAACAACCTGCAAGCGAACTACCTGCACTACCTGGGGAATAATTTCTATGGTCAGGTGTATGCCGGTTATCTGGAAACCATGTTTGGCGGCGCGGGTGCAGAAGTGCTGTGGCGCCCGGTCGACAGCCACTGGGCGTTCGGTATTGATGGCAACTACGTGAAACAGCGCGACTGGCGTAGCCCGCAGGACATGATGAAGTTCACCAATTACAGCGTGAAAACCGGCCACTTCACCGCATACTGGACGCCGTGGTTCGCCGACGATGTGCTGATTAAAGCGAGCGTCGGGCAGTATCTGGCAGGGGATAAAGGCGTCACGCTGGATATCTCGAAACACTTTGATAGCGGCGTTGTCATTGGCGCGTATGCCACGAAGACCAACGTTTCGGCGGCGCAGTACGGGGAAGGGCAATTCACCAAAGGGGTGTATGTCTCTGTACCGTTGGATCTGTTCACGACCAGCCCGACCCGCAGCCGTGCAGCCGTTGGCTGGACACCGTTGACGCGTGATGGCGGCCAGAAACTGGGCCGTAAGTTTGAGCTTTATGATATGACCAACGATAAGACGATCAACTTCCAGTAATCCTTCGCCCTCTCTCCGCCGGAGAGAGGGCTTCTCACAGCCGCCGCAGCAGCCGCGCCGGATTTCCCGCATAAACCCCTTTCTCGTGCAACGATTTTGTCACCACGCTACCCGCGCCGATAACGCAACCATCGCAAATGGTGACGGCCAGGATTGTGGCACCGCTACCGACAGAAACATCATTGCCAATCACAATGTGTCCCCAACTTTCGCGATCGGGGTTGGGCTTGCCGTCGCGGAACATGTCGTTAGCGAACATCACGCCGTGGCCGATAAAACAACGCTCACCGAGAGTCACATATTCGCAGATGAAACTGTGCGACTCAATTTTGCTGCCCTGGCCAATTCGCGTATGCCCCTGAATTTCCACAAATGGGCCAACAAATACATTGTCACTGAGAATGCAGTCATACAGATTACTGGGTTCATAAATCACCACGTTCTCTCCGCAGGTCACGTTGCGGATGGCGGACTGGCGTACGGTAGCGGTAGACATGCTGACTCCTTTAGAGCGGTTTACAGAGAATATGCAGCGTACTTTGCTGAGAAGGAGTACTAAATAAGGTCTCTTTCAGGTGTGTGAATCCCTGGCGTCGATAAAAGCGATGGGCGTTGGGATTCGCATCAAGTACCTCCAGCCAGAGCACGGTTTCGCCACGGCTTTTCGCTACGCGTGCGATCTCCGTAAGCAGTGTTTCACCGTAGCCAAGGCCAGTCTTGCCCGGCAGAAAATAGAGTTTATGCAGCAGTGTTCCCACCGGACCATGATCATCGACGGCACGATGCCAGGAGACTTTGGCAAAACCAACCGGCGAGGGATCGCTGGCGATGAACCAGCAACTTCTCTCATCCTGTAAACTCTGTTGCAGCGTTGGCACGGCATACTCTTGTCGAAGGAAATCCTGTAATTCGCTCTGCTCGCGCCACAGATGAGCAAAGTGGTGCATATAGCTGGCAAATCCCATTTCGCTGATTAACGCCGCGTCGTCCACAGAGGCTTTACGCATTGTAAGCATGCTCTTTTTTCCTCTTGCATGAAAACAGCTAACCAGACATGTCACCACGCGGTGTCACAAAAGATAAGTAAATAATGTAGATCCAGATCACATTTTTACGTTATATAGGAGTTTCCCCACAGAAAATGAGGTGATGTTATGGCGTCGCTAACTCGTCCACGCGCTGAGTTTGTTGCTACTATTTTGCAGACCGTACTGAACCTGGGTCTGCTGAGCCTGGGGCTGATCCTGATTGTTTTTCTGGGCAAAGAGACACTGCATCTGGCAGATGTGCTGTTTTCGCCGGAACAGACCAGCAAGTATGAGCTGGTGGAAGGGCTGGTTGTCTACTTCCTTTACTTTGAATTTATCGCACTGATTGTGAAGTACTTTCAGTCCGGTTTCCATTTCCCGTTGCGCTACTTTATCTATATCGGCATCACCGCGATCGTGCGGTTGATTATCATCGATCATCAGTCACCGATGGATGTTCTGATCTACTCTGCGGCGATCCTGCTGTTGGTGATCACCCTGTGGTTATGTAACTCCAACCGGCTAAAGCGTGAATAAAAAAAGGCGGCCTTTTGGGCCGCCAACGACTTCACAAGTAAAGTTGAGGGTGCAGTGGCAACGCCCGTCATCTTGCGGGTGATAGCTGTGTTGGCTTCCTTTACTCACCCCAGTCACTTACTTCAGTAAGCTCCTGGGGATTCGTGCAGTCGCCGCCTTGCTCTAACCCGAAATACTTAGGGCACAATAACAACGATGAAAGTTAACCTTTTACTCCGCCTGCGGTCAGGCCGTTTACCAGCCAGCGCTGCGCCAGCAGGAACACCAGTGTAATAGGAATGGCGGAGAGCACCGCCGCAGCGGCAAAATCGCCCCACAGATAGTTTTGTGGGTTGAGGTATTGCTGCATGCCGACCGCCAGTGTGTAGCTGTTGACATCGCGCAGCAGCAGCGACGCCACCGGAACTTCGGTGATGGCCGCAATAAACGACAGAATAAAGACTACCGCCAGGATTGGCACTGACAGCGGCAACAGCACCAGGCGAAACGCCTGCCACGGTGTGGCCCCATCCAGCGCAGCGGCTTCTTCCAGCGAGCTATCGATGGTTTCGAAATAGCCCTTGATCGTCCACACATGTAGCGCAATCCCGCCAAGGTAAGCAAAGATCACCCCACCGTGTGTGTTCAGACCGATAAACGGCACGTACTGTCCCAGACGATCAAACAACGCATATAGCGCAACCAGCGACAACACCGCCGGGAACATCTGGAAAATTAACATCCCTTTCAGCAGCGTCGCTTTACCGGGAAAGCGCATACGGGCAAATGCGTATGCGCAGGTGGTGGAGAGCGCGACAATGCCCGCGGCAGTGATGGCGGCGATTTTCACCGAGTTCCACAGCCACAACAGCACCGGGAACGGCGGCGGAGTGATGCGTCCGTCAGCGTGCTCGACACTAAAGCCCAGCGCCAGCCGCCAGTGTTCCCAGGAGATGTTATCCGGGATCAGACTGCCGGTGGCGAAGTTACCCTCACGCAGCGAAATGGCGACCACCATCAGCAGCGGGAACATGATGGCGGCAATAAATACCAGCAGTAACGCATGGGTGATAAACAGCCGCAGCTTCTGCGATTTTGCCTGCACCATAGCCATAATGTTGTCCTCCTTAATCAAATTTCATGCGCGTGGCTTTCAGGTTGATGATAGCCAGCGCGCCTACCAGCAGGAAAATCAGCGTGGCAATAGCGGCTGCAAGCCCAAAGTCCTGACCGCCGCCGCCTTCAAAGGCGATGCGGTAGGTGTAGCTCACCAGCAGGTCGGTATAACCCGCCGGGGTGGTGGTGCCGATGCGATCCGGCCCGCCGTTGGTCAGTAACTGGATCAGCACGAAGTTATTAAAGTTAAAGGCAAAGCTGGCGATCATCAGCGGTGTCAGCGGTTTGATCAGCAGCGGGAAAGTGATGCGGAAAAAGTTCTGCAACGGTCCGGCGCCATCCATTGCCGAGGCTTCATACAGATCGTCCGGGATCGCTTTCAGCAGACCCATGCAAAGGATCATCATGTAGGGATAGCCAAGCCAGGTGTTAACGATCACGATCATCGTGCGGGCAGTAGTCGGATCGCTGAACCAGGCCGGTTTAATGCCGAACAGCGCGCTCAGCATCATATTGATCTCACCGAAGCTCTGGTTAAACAGCCCTTTGAAGATCAGGATCGAGATAAACGACGGCACCGCGTAAGGCAGAATCAGCAGCACGCGGTAAATCGCTTTGCCTTTCAGCGACTCCCACTGTACGACGCAGGCCAGCACCATGCCGACGGCGACGGTAAGTACGACGGTCAGCACGGAGAAGATCACCGTCCAGATAAAGATCTCGATAAACGGTTTCTGGATACCTTCATCGGTAAAGACGCGGGTGAAGTTATCCCAGCCGATGGTCACTGTATAGCCCGGGCTGAGTTTTTCGCTGCCCCAGCTACCGTCAGTATTAATCACCTGGTAGAAACCGATGCCATTATTTGGCCGATACTTAGCACCGCTCTGATTGTTGGTCAGCGTACCATCCTGCGCGAGCTGGTAGAGCGGGCGCGTGCCGGAGAACTGGCGCAGCGAGCTCATGACCACTTTGCTTTCATCCGGCAGTATAGCGGTTAGCTGGTTTAACGCCTGACGATGTTGCGTAATGATGCGCAGGTTGGCGCGCTCGCCAGCGGGCAATGTGTCCGCTTCTTTTAATTTCAGTTGCTGTTCGCCGCCGGGTTTAAAGGCATCGGAAACGTAATTTTTACCGCTGTCGCCATCGGTGAGCGCCAGCCGCCACTCGTCACCCGCCGGATAAAGCCCGAAATTATATGCTTTTCCCGCCTGGAAGGAGCGATCGAGCAGCACCTGCTGCGCGCGTTCCTGTGTTAACTGGTTGGTACTGCTGTAGTTAGTAAAGGCGATGGCGATCGTACAAATCAGCGGGAACAGGACGAACAGCCCCATCCCGGCCATACCCGGATAGACATAGCGCCAGGCGTAGGTTTTACGGTTGGCGAAAATATAAAGGCCCGCCGAACTGAGCACGAGCGTGGTAATGGCGAAAAGGTATTCCCCCTGGGCATACATCATAACGACAAGGTATGCCACCAGCAGCCCGATCAGGGCAATGACGGTCCAGGCAAGCTGTGGGCTTTGCCACCAATGGCGCTTCTTTACAACATCCATGGGGATTTCCTCTCTACGCAGCACTCTTCACGCTGCCTCTTCGTTGGCTGCGGTTGCGCACCCCAGCCACTTACTTTTGTAAGCGACTGGGGGATACAACCTTGCCGCCGCGATGCCGCGCGAATAATGCCGTGTATACAACTGTCCAGATTGCCTTATCCTTTTCCGGGGATAAGGCATTCACATTTTTACTTGGTAATACGGCTCTGCGCGTCTTTCAGTGCAGCATCAACCGTCTGACGATCACTCACGGCATTGATAACGGCAGTGCGGGTGGCGTACCAGAAGGCGGCCATCTGCGGGATGTTCGGCATGATTTCACCGGTTTTTGCGTTAGCCATGGTGGCAGCAATGCGCGGATCTTTCGCTAACTCATCCTGGTACGATTTCAGTGCTACAGCACCCAGCGGTTTGTCCTTGTTAACGTCTGCCAGACCGGCATCGGTCAGCAGGTAGTTTTCCAGGAACTCTTTCGCCAGTTCTTTGTTCGGGCTGGCAGCGTTAATGCCTGCGCTCAACACGCCAACGAACGGTTTGGATGGCTTACCGTGGAAAGTTGGCAGTGGTGCTACGCCGTAATTGATCTTGCTCTTATCGATGTTGGCCCATGCCCATGGACCATTGATGGTCAGCGCAGTTTCGCCTTTGTTGAACGCCGCTTCAGCGATGGAGTAATCTGTGTCGGCATTCATGTGTTTATCTTTAATCAGCTTGACCAGGAAGCCGAGGCCCGCTTTCGCGCCTGCATTGTCAACGCCGACATCTTTCACATCATATTTGCCGTTTTCATACTTGAACGCGTAACCACCGTCGGCAGCGATCAGCGGCCAGGTGAAGTACGGTTCTTGCAGGTTAAACATCAGCGCGCTTTTACCTTTCGCTTTCAGTTGTCTATCCAGCGCCGGGATCTCTTCCCAGGTTTTCGGCGGGTTCGGTACGAGGTCTTTGTTATAAATCAGTGACAACGATTCAACGGCAATCGGGTAAGCGATTAACTTGCCGTTGTAGCGCACCGCGTCCCAGGTGAAGGGGAACAGCTTGTCCTGGAAGGCCTTGTCCGGGGTGACTTCTGCCAGCAGGCCAGATTGCGCGTAGCCGCCAAAGCGGTCGTGCGCCCAGAAGATAATGTCCGGGCCATCGCCGGTCGCGGCAACCTGCGGGAATTTCTCTTCCAGTTTGTCCGGATGTTCAACCGTCACTTTGATGCCGGTGTCTTTCTCGAATTTCTTACCCACTTCGGCAAGGCCGTTATAGCCTTTATCGCCATTGATCCAGATAACCAGCTTACCTTCTTCAATTTTAGCGAGGGCAGAGGCGGAGAACATCATCGTCGCCAGTGCGGACAATGCGAGGATGCGTGCGCCCGTTTTGATTTTCATATATCCCGTCCTATTTGGTGATGTGCTCGTGGATACGTTCAAGGTGGTCTGACGGGAATAGTCTCCTTTTTTGACAAGTGCTTCTCATCCTCCTTATCCCTACGCCCCTGGGGCGATTTGTGTGATCTGTATTGCATAGATTTTTATTATGTGTGTCAGCGCACATAAAAAAGAGCCAATTTTTGCAGGTTGCCTCACGAAAATGCCTGTCACCCTGCGATACGGGGTGCAGAGCAAACCTTCTCATCCTCCCGCCTCCTCCCCCATAAAAAACCGAAGGGTGGAGGATTCGCCCGCTGTACCGATGCCTCATAGTCAGCCCACTTTGAATGTTTCTGTTAGTGACAGGTTGTAACGAAGGGAGAAGGGCATGGCGAGCGTACAGCTTCGTAACATAACGAAAGCCTGGGGCGATGTAGTGGTCTCAAAAGAGATCAATCTCGACATTCATGAAGGCGAATTTGTGGTGTTTGTCGGCCCGTCAGGCTGTGGTAAATCGACGCTGCTGCGTATGATTGCCGGGCTGGAAACCATTACCAGCGGGGAGTTGTTTATCGGCGATACCCGCATGAATGATGTTCCCCCCGCCGAACGCGGCGTCGGGATGGTGTTTCAGTCTTATGCGCTTTATCCGCACCTGTCGGTCGCGGAAAACATGTCCTTCGGCCTGAAGTTAGCGGGTGCGAAAAAAGAGCTCATTAAATCGCGCGTCACCCAGGTGGCGGAGGTGTTGCAACTGGCGCACTTGCTGGAACGCAAACCGAAAGCGCTCTCTGGCGGTCAGCGCCAGCGCGTGGCGATTGGCCGTACGCTGGTGGCAGAACCCAGCGTTTTCTTACTTGATGAACCCCTTTCCAACCTTGATGCCGCGCTGCGCGTGCAGATGCGTATTGAGATCTCCCGTCTGCATAAACGCCTTGGCCGCACGATGATTTATGTCACCCACGATCAGGTCGAAGCGATGACGCTGGCCGACAAAATTGTGGTGCTTGACGCCGGTCGCGTGGCGCAGGTCGGGAAACCGCTGGAACTCTATCACTACCCGGCAGACCGCTTTGTTGCGGGCTTTATTGGCTCGCCAAAAATGAATTTCCTGCCAGTAAAAGTGACGGCCACTGCCATTGAACAGGTGCAGGTTGAGCTGCCTAACCGCCAGCAGGTTTGGCTACCGGTGGACAGCGCCAATGTGCAGGTCGGCGCGAATATGTCTTTGGGCATTCGCCCGGAGCATCTGCTTCCAAGCGACATCGCCGATGTCACGCTGGAAGGGGAAGTGCAGGTCGTAGAACAGCTTGGTCACGAAACACAAATTCATATCCAGATCCCCGCAATACGCCAGAACCTGGTCTACCGCCAGACTGACGTCGTGCTGGTAGAAGAGGGTGCCACATTCGCTATCGGTTTGCCGCCGGAGCGCTGCCATCTGTTCCGTGAAGATGGTACCGCCTGCCGCCGGTTACACAAAGAGCCAGGCGTTTAAGCGTACCCCAAAAAAACTTACACCGACCCTCCCTGGGCCAGGTGTAAACAGAAAAGCAATGATCTCAGGAGATAGAATGATGATTACTCTGCGCAAACTACCCCTGGCTCTCGCCATTACCGCAGGCATTTTGTCTGCGCAGGCGGGCGCCGTCGACTTCAAAGGTTATGCGCGTTCCGGCATCGGCTGGACCGGCAGCGGCGGCGAGCAGCAATGCTTCCAGGTGACGGGTGCAGGTTCCAAATACCGTCTCGGTAACGAATGTGAAACCTATGCAGAACTGAAACTCGGTCAGGAAGTGTGGAAAGAGGGCGATAAGAGCTTCTATTTCGACACGAACGTGGCTTACTCCGTGGCTCAGCAAAATGACTGGGAAGCCACCAACCCGGCTTTCCGTGAAGCCAACGTACAGGGTAAAAACCTGATTGATGCGCTACCTGGCGCCAACATTTGGGCCGGTAAACGTTTCTATCAACGTCATGACGTACACATGATCGACTTCTATTACTGGGATATCTCCGGTCCGGGTGCTGGTCTGGAAAACGTCGATCTCGGCTTTGGTAAACTCTCTCTGGCCGCGACCCGTTCGACAGAAGCAGGCGGCTCTGCTTCCTTCGCTAGCAACAGTATTTACGATTACACCGAAAAAACTGCTAACGATGTTTTTGATATGCGTCTGGCACAGATGGCAGTCAACCCAGGCGGTACATTAGAGTTCGGGGTCGACTATGGCCGCGCCAATACTCGTGATGGTTACCATTTATATGATAATACCGAAACGAAAGACGGCTGGATGTTCACCGCTGAACACGTTCAGAGCATGCTGAAAGGCTATAACAAATTTGTCGTGCAGTACGCGACCGATGCACTGACATCACAGGGTAAAGGGTTGTCACAAGGCTCCGGTATCGGCATCGATAGCAACAGTAAACTGCCTTATAGCGCCAACAACAATGGTTCCCTGCTGCGTATCCTCGACCACGGTGCAATTTCTCTGGGTGAGAAATGGGATCTGATGTACGTCGGTATGTATCAGGACATTGACTGGGATAACCATAACGGCACCAAATGGTGGACCGTCGGTGTACGTCCAATGTACAAATGGACACCAATCATGAGTACCTTGCTGGAAGTTGGTTACGACAACGTCAAATCCCAGCGCACTAACGACACCAACAATCAGTACAAAATCACCCTCGCACAACAGTGGCAGGCAGGCGACAGCATCTGGTCTCGTCCGGCAATCCGCGTATTCGCAACTTATGCGAAATGGAATGAAAAATGGGGGTACAACACCAGCGGTAATCCGGGCACTAATGCCAACTATGGTCTGGCAACCCGCAATGGTACTGACGGCTCAAGCTTCGGTCGTGGCAAAAGCGACGAGTGGACTTTCGGCGCACAGATGGAAATCTGGTGGTAATCCACGCTTAACCTGACGTAATGACCAAAAGAGGGGCGTAAGCCCCTCTACTCCTGATAAACAGCGCGCTATTGCCTGGCCACCGCTGTTTTGCATCCTGAAGGTGATAACAATGAAAATGAAAAATAGTCTCATCGCCCTGTGTCTATCCGCGGGTTTGCTGGCGGGTGCTCCGGGTATCAGCTTTGCTGATGTGAATATCGTCCCACAGAACACTGCAGCAGCGCCGTCAATTCCGAATTCTGTACTCCAGCAACTCACATGGACTCCTGTCGATACGTCTAAAAGCCAGACGGTTCGGCTTGCAACAGGTGGGCAGCACCTGAATGTTGCGGGCATAACCGGTCCTGTTGCGGCGTTTAGCGTGCCAGCCAACATTGGTGAGCTCACACTGACGCTTTCTAGTGATGTCAATAAAAGTACAGGCGTTTTTGCGCCAAACGTGCTGGTATTTGATCAGAATATGGCGCCTGCGGCTTATTTCCCCAGTAGCTATTTTACCTACCAGGAGCCAGGGGTGTTAAATGCTGACCGACTGGAAGGGGTTATGCGCCTGACACCTGCGTTGGGCCAGCAGAAGCTTTATATCCTTGTATTCACGACCGAAAGTGATTTGCAGAAAACCACCACGCTGCTCGATCCGGCCAAAGCCTACGCTAAAGGCGTAGGTAATGCGATCCCTGATATTCCTGATCCTATTGCCCGCCATATTACCGACGGAGTTGTAAACCTGAAAGTGAAAAACAGCAGCGGTTCCAGCGTGCTGGTTGGCCCGCTGTTTGGTTCCTCTGGCCCTGGCCCGGTCACCGTGGGTAACACTGCGGCGCCGGTCTACAGCGCACAACCTGCGCCGGTAGCGGCTCCGGCTGCTGCTCCTGCGCCAGCCGCGAAAAGAGAACCAATGCTCAACGATACGGAGAGCTATTTTAACCAAGCCATCAAACAAGCTGTTGCTAAAGGTGATGTTGATAAAGCATTGAAATTATTGGATGAAGCTGAACGTCTTGGATCGAAAACCGCCCGTGCCACTTTTATCAGTAGTGTAAAAGGCAAGGGGTAAGCCATCCCCGCACTGCCGATATTTTGCAGTAACTGGTGCGTCGCCCGACGCACCCTTTTTCCGGCGCAGATGCGCGCTGTTGCGCATCTGTTGCGCTGATGAAAACCGTTTGAAGTTTCCCCGCACGAGCCTGCCTGTTCTGCGATACACTAATGCTACGTTATGTACCGGAGAGTAAGGCATGTCACACCCTGCGCTTACGCAATTGCGTGCGCTGCGCTATCTAGACGCAATACCCGAACTGGAACCGCAACTGCTGGACTGGCTGTTGCTGGAAGATTCCATGACCAAACGTTTTGAGCAACAAGGTAAAAAAGTCAGCGTCACATTGATTCAGGAAGGCTTTGTCACGGCGGACGAGATTGCGCCCGAACGCGCGCATTTACCGGAAGAAGAACGTTACTGGTTGCGGGAGATTATCCTTTGTGCAGATGGTGAACCCTGGCTTGCCGGGCGCACTGTCGTGCCAGAATCGACCCTGAGCGGCCCGGAAATGGCGCTGCAACGGCTGGGCAATACACCGCTTGGGCGATATCTCTTTACCTCTTCAACGCTTACGCGTGATTTTATTGATATTGGCCGCCACGAGCAGCTGTGGGGACGGCGTTCCCGCCTGCGTCTGGGGGGGAAACCCTTGATGCTGACAGAACTTTTTTTGCCTGCGTCGCCGCTGTACTAAGAGGAAAATAGAATGGAGTGGAGTCTCACGCAGACTAAGTTGTTAGCCTTTCACAGGCTTATGCGTACGGACAAACCGATTGGCGCATTGTTGCTGTTGTGGCCAACATTGTGGGCTTTATGGGTAGCAACGCCTGGTGTGCCGCCGTTGTGGATCTTACTGGTATTTGTTGCGGGTGTCTGGCTGATGCGCGCGGCGGGCTGCGTGGTGAATGATTACGCGGATCGCAAATTCGACGGGCATGTAAAACGCACGGCGAACCGACCACTACCCAGCGGTGCGGTCACGGAAAATGAAGCTCGGATGTTGTTTGTTGTTCTGGTGCTGCTGGCCTTTGCGCTGGTACTGACGCTGAATATGATGACCATCCTGCTTTCGGTGGCGGCGCTGGCGCTGGCGTGGGTCTATCCATTTATGAAGCGTTATACGCATCTGCCGCAGGTGGTGCTCGGCGCGGCGTTTGGTTGGTCAATTCCGATGGCGTTTGCCGCTGTAAGCGAATCTGTACCACTAAGCTGCTGGATCATGTTCTTCGCCAATATCCTGTGGGCGGTGGCCTACGATACCCAGTACGCCATGGTTGACCGTGATGATGATGTGAAGATTGGCATCAAGTCGACCGCGATTTTGTTTGGTCGCTACGACAAGCTGATTATCGGTATTTTGCAGGTTGCCGTGCTGGCACTGATGGTGTCCATTGGCTGGCTGAATGGTCTGGGTTGGGCATATTACGCTGCGGTACTGGCGGCGGGCGTGCTGTTTGTTTATCAACAGATATTGATTGCGGGGCGTGAACGCGACGCCTGTTTTAAAGCGTTTATGAACAACAATTATGTGGGGCTGGTGCTGTTTTTAGGGCTGGCTTTTAGTTACCTGCGCTGAATCTAAAAACTGCCGGATGGCGGCTGCACGTTATCCGGCCTGCGAGGTTATTCCATCCCACAGGCCGGTTAAGCGCAAACGACATCCGGCGGATACTTCCCGGCTTACCCTTCCGCTTGCGTCGCGCTTTCAATCGTCAGACGCACATCCGACGTTATCAAGTCTGCCAGCATCTGGTAAACGCCCAGCGTTCGCGTTGGGTCTGCATCGCCGCTGTCGCTGATATACCCTTCGTCACGCAGCGTTAACACCAGCGTGCTGAATACCGCTTTGTCGAAGAATTCCGGCGCGTTAATACCGTGCAATACTGACAGACGTTGCGCCAGCGTGCGGCTCTCTTTTTCCAGCGTGCTGCGGTTCATTGACGGCGTGTTGCCAAGCAGCCAGAAGGTGATGGCATAGCGCTGTAACGTCTCGCGTGCGCCAGCGGCCAGCAGTTGCAACGTCCGTGAGTGGGCCGGGTTGATGCTCAGGAGATCGTCTTTGACGGTGATTAAGCCCTGGCGCAGCAGCTCTTGCGTCAGCTTTTCCAGCACTTCCGCCAGCTCTGCTTTTTCCCAGCGCAGGAACAGCTCAGCTTTCAATAGCGGATAGAGCAGCTCAACGTGGTGCAGAATATTACTACGGGAGATGGCACGATGTTGGGTCACGATCGCTGCCATCAGCGACGGCAGCATCAGCATATGGGCGATGTTGTTGCGGTAATAAGTCATCAATACCGCCTGCTCGCGCGGCAGAATAATGATATCGCCGATGGTGTCTTTCTCGACTTCAAACTTATTCATCTGCAACGCATGGTCGATAAGCGCGTCCGCGCTGGCGGCAGGTGTTGTTGAGTCCGGTGAGTAAGGCACATTGCGCATCAGTTCGAGGTAACAACTGATTTGTTCGGTTAACTGCTCGCGCGTCAACGAACGCTGGCGCGATGCCAGCAGCGCCGTACAGCACAGGTTCATGGCGTTGGCCGCACCAGCATTATTAATGCGAACCATCAAATCGGCGGCGATATTATTCACCGTCGGCGTCAGCCATGCCGGACGAATCGCTTCAATCGGATCGATAGACTCGCGCCACTCCGGAACGTGGTGGTTCAGGTAGTTCATCAGTGGAATGGGTTCACCGAAGTTCACATAACCTTGCCCCAGATTACGCAGCTTGCTCAGCCCGCGCACCATCTGCACCAGGCTCTCTTTCTCTTTGGTTGCGCCGCGCAGCTCTTTCGCATAGGTACCGACCTCCATCACATGCTCATAACCGATATAAATCGGCACCAGCGTGATGGGGCGCGTGCCGCCGCGCAGCATCGCCTGGATGGTCATCGACAGCGTACCGGTTTTCGGATCCAGCAAACGCCCGGTACGTGAACGACCGCCCTCAACGAAATACTCGACTGAATAACCGCGGCTGAAAAGTTCGCCCAGATATTCGCGGAACACGGTGGAGTAGAGTTTGTTGCCTTTAAAAGTACGGCGAATAAAGAAGGCACCCAAGCGGCGGAAAATCGGCCCGGCGGGCCAGAAATTCAGGTTGATACCCGCGGCAATATGCGGCGGCACCAGCCCCTGGTGATAGAGCACATACGAGAGCAGCAGATAGTCCATATGGCTGCGGTGGCAGGGCACATAGACAATCTCGTGGCCGTCGTGCGCAAGCTGGCGCACACGTTCGGCGTTGTGTACGTTGATTCCCTGATAGAGACGGTTCCAGGTAAAGCCGAGGATACGGTCGGTCAGACGGATCATCTCGTACGAGAAGTTGGCGGCAATCTCTTCCATCAGCGAGATAGCGTTTTGCTGCGCTTTGTCGTGAGAGATTTTTTTGCTGCGCGCTTCGTCTTCGACCGCACGAGCTATCGCTTTAGAAGAGAGCAGCTTATTGAACAGATCCTGACGCGCCGGCAGACGCGGCCCAACGGCGGCCAGACGTTGCCGCGCGAAGTGCATACGCGCCACGCGCGCCAGTTTCTGCGCGATAATTTTATCCGTACCGTGCTCGGTCGCCATACGGCGCAGGGAGACTGGCGGCGAGAAGCGCACAAAGCTATCGCGGCCAAGCCAGGAGATAGCGAAGAATTTCTGGATGCCATTCAGCATGCGCAGTGGGGGATTAATCTCGCCTTTCTCCCGCCCAGGAGAGCGGCCAAACATCACCGATACCGGCACCATTTGCACATCCAGATCCGGATGGCTGCGGTGTAAATCCAGGTAGTCGTGGAACAGTTTGATGGACTCTTCTTTCGGCGTGTAATAGGTAAACACGCGCGGACCGCCATGAATAAACACGAAACGCGGCAACAATACGCCGTCGATTTCTATGGGGTCCAGGGGATCGGGTAGTTCGTGCGCCAGACACTGAGCGCGCAACGTCATCAAATCTGCCTTCGAGTTATAGGGCAGCACGTACATAATAGGACGTGAAGTATCGAGACCCAGTTCCTGTGCGGGTTCTGCAGGTATCGATTTACTTTTTACCAGTAAACTTAATGGTAAGTTCAGTAATTTGTAGTAAATTCGTGGCCAACCGGACATAAAAGATGAAAAGCCTCTGGTTAATAATAGTGCCATTGCGCCGCAAGAATATCAGAAAGCGCACGTAATTTCTGTTGTACCTCAGTACGCGGATGTAGACATTGACGTTTATTACACAAAAAGGTTCTTTTCATGGCCAATAATACCACCGGGATTACCCGAATCATTAAAGCAGCAGGTTACTCATGGAAGGGTGTTCGCGCTGCATGGATCAATGAAGCCGCGTTCCGTCAGGAGCTGGTAGCCGTTGTTTTAGCTATCATTATTGCTTGTTGGCTGGACATTGACACGGTCACACGGGTATTGCTGATTAGCTCGGTGTCGCTAGTAATGATTGTTGAAATCCTGAATAGTGCAATTGAAGCTGTCGTAGACCGAATTGGTTCCGAATTTCATGAACTTTCCGGTCGGGCGAAGGATATGGGATCGGCGGCAGTGCTAATGTCGATCCTGCTGGCGCTGTTTATCTGGATGTCACTTCTCTGGTCGCATTTTCGATAACACTTCCCAAAATCGATAACGCCCTGGTTTTTTGATTAAATTTGGTTCCAAAATCGCCTTTGACTGTATATACTCACAGCATAACTGTATATACACCCAGGGGGCGGGATGAAAGCATTAACGGCCAGGCAGCAAGAGGTGTTCGATCTTATCCGTGATCGTATCACCCAAACCGGTATGCCACCAACGCGTGCGGAAATCGCACAGCAATTGGGGTTCCGTTCCCCAAATGCGGCTGAAGAACACCTGAAAGCGCTTGCGCGCAAAGGGGTTATCGAAATCGTCTCCGGCGCATCGCGTGGTCTGCGTCTGCTGCTGGAAGAAGAAGAGGATATCGGTTTACCGCTGATTGGTCGCGTTGCTGCGGGTGAACCGCTGCTGGCGCAACAGCATATCGAAGGTCACTACCAGGTCGATCCCGATCTCTTTAAACCTCACGCGGATTTCCTGCTGCGCGTCAGTGGTATGTCGATGAAAGACATCGGTATTATGGACGGCGATCTGCTCGCAGTGCATAAAACACAGGACGTGCGTAACGGGCAGGTGGTCGTCGCACGTATTGATGATGAAGTTACCGTGAAGCGTCTGAAAAAACAGGGTAACACGGTCGAACTGCTGCCGGAAAACAGCGAGTTTTCTCCGATCGTCGTCGATCTGCGCGATCAAAACTTCACCATTGAAGGGCTGGCGGTTGGCGTCATCCGTAATGGTACATGGCTATAACGCCTGTTCTTTTCGCAGCGGCACAGAGCAACGTGGCGCTGCGTAATACGCTTTTCTCCCGTTGATTCGACACTGCCATGCCGTTGCTGAACGCAACTGACAGAGCACTGTGGCGGCTTGCGCTGCCCATGATCTTCTCCAATATCACTGTTCCGTTACTGGGGCTGGTGGATACCGCTGTGGTTGGGCACCTGGATAGTCCTGTTTACCTCGGCGGTGTGGCGATCGGCGCGACGGCAACCAGCTTTTTGTTTATGCTGCTGCTGTTTTTGCGGATGAGCACAACCGGTCTTACGGCGCAGGCGTATGGCGCGAAAAATTCACCTGCACTGGCGCGCGCGTTAGTACAACCGCTTTTACTGGCACTGTCGGCAGGGGTGTTAATTATGCTGCTGCGTACGCCACTCATCGATCTGGCGCTGCACGTTACCGGCGGGAGCGAAGCTGTGCTGGAGCAGGCGCGGCGCTTTCTCAGTATCCGTTGGCTGAGTGCGCCAGCATCTTTGGGAAATCTGGTATTGCTCGGCTGGTTGCTGGGCGTGCAGTATGCCCGTGCTCCGGTGATCCTGCTGGTGGTGGGGAATCTCCTCAACATTATGCTCGACCTGTGGCTGGTGATGGGCCTGCATATGAATGTGCAAGGGGCAGCGCTCGCCACCGTTGTGGCTGAGTATGCGACTTTCGTCCTTGGCCTGTTGATGGCGCGCCGTGTGTTGGTGGTGCGCGGTATCACCTTGCCAACGCTGAAAAATGCCTGGCGAGGCGGTATGCGGCGCTTATTAGCACTTAACCGCGATATCATGCTGCGCTCGCTACTTTTGCAGCTCTGCTTTGGCTCAATCACCGTGCTGGGCGCGCGTCTCGGCGGTGAGACGGTCGCTGCCAACGCGGTGCTGATGATGTTTCTCACATTTACAGCGTATGCGCTAGATGGTTTTGCTTACGCGGTCGAAGCGCACTCCGGGCAGGCTTACGGCGCACGCGATGGTAGCCAATTGATGGACGTCTGGAGAGCGGCGTGCCGCCAGGCCGGGCTGGTGGCGCTGTTCTTTGCTGCGATTTATGCGCTGGCAGGTAACAACATTATTGCCTTGCTGACTTCGCTTCCTGCCCTGCAGACGCTCGCCGGGCATTACCTGTTCTGGCAGGTGATTCTGCCGCTGGTGGGGGTGTGGTGCTACTTGCTGGATGGTATGTTTGTCGGCGCCACACGTGCTACGGAGATGCGTAACAGTATGGCGATAGCCGCTGCCGGGTTCGCTGCCACACTGCTGACGGTTCCTGTGCTGGGCAATCACGGTTTATGGCTGTCGCTGACTGTCTTTCTCGCCCTGCGCGGGCTTACTCTTGCCTGGCTGTGGCGTCGTCACTGGCGTAACGGTAGCTGGTTTTCCGACGCGAATCCTTCCTGATGTTGCCCGGTTTTTTTTGTTGGTTTCCTCGTCTCGCTTATGCTCTTTTTAATCATCGTGACGGTTAAAGATTCCGAATAAAAATAGATTTCCGGAATCCCTGACTAAAATAATCATTAAGTTCAGCAGAACGAGTACATATTTAACCGAACGATAAGGAGTCAACGATGAATAAAGACGAAGTCGGCGGTAACTGGAAACAGTTCAAAGGCACTGTTAAAGAAAAATGGGGCAAACTGACCGATGATGATATGACCATCATCGAAGGTAAACGTGACCAACTCGTGGGTAAAATCCAGGAACGTTACGGTTATGCCAAAGATCAGGCGGAGAAAGAAGTTACAGATTGGGAAACACGTAACGACTACCGCTGGTAGCCTGCACATCCCCTCAATGTGCTAACCCTTTACAGGCTACCCTGCCCGAAGGTACAAGGATGTACCATCCTCCAGCTGTTTTATCTACCGTCTCGCTAAAACAAAACCGATTAACGTGGCTTTTTCTTCACCTGAACGGTGTGGTCATGGTGGCAATGGTCGTGATGACGGCAGGATTCCACTTCGACACAGTCTGCACATAAACCGTGAGCTTCAATCACATTATGCCGCAGGGCAAAGCCCATCTTTGCCGCTAACGCATGCATAATATCTTCCACGCCTTCCGCCTGCTCTTCTTTTACCGAACCACAGCGATCGCAGATAAACATCGCAGAAGTGTGCGTAGGCTGATCAAAAAGGTGGCATAACACGTAGCTATTTGTTGATTCGACTTTATGTACGAACCCCTGTTCCAGTAGGAAATCAAGAGCGCGGTACACCGTTGGCGGCTTGGCCTGCGGTTCGCTTTCACGCAGCAGATCGAGCAGATCGTATGCGCTGATGGCGCTTTGTTGCAGGCTGAGTAATCTCAACACTTCAAGACGCTGGGGAGTCAGGCGCACGTTGCGCTGCACGCACAGCTTTTCAGCCTGCGCTAACATCTCTTGCGTAGTGGTCTTATCCATAGGCGCTCTCCGGTTGGGGAAATACAAGCCATACACTTTATCATGTCCTGTCGAAAAGGCCGAGATCGTGGCCAGTAATCTCCACTTACCCGGATCGCTTCCCGAAATGGATTCCGTCATCTATAAATAGTGAGGGTCATCACTTAAAACAATAATGTTCCGGTACTTACGGGTATTCCGGCAATTTAGCTCCATTTTCTTACGTTATTCACAGCAATAGTGCATTCCTGTTTGTGTGAATACTTACAGGCTCAAAACTCATCTGGCTACGAGACGCATACTGTGGATAAAAAACGTAAACTTTCGCTGGTCGCGATCGCTGTCTCCTTTTTTGTGGCGAATCAGGCAGGGGCAGCCAATACCTGGGCAGAAGCACGTAATGATGCAATGGGGGGAACGGGCGTTGCGTCCGCAAACTATGGCAGTGGGCCATTAATCAACCCGGCATTGTTAGCAAAAGCAAAACCCGAGGATGATGTTACCGTCATCCTGCCGAGTGTACAGGCACAAATTAGCGACAAAGATAACCTGCGTGACGAGATCGACAATATTAATAACAAAATCAATGGCTACAAAGACGTTGTCGATAACCTCACTGCTGCGGAAATTATTGCTAATCCGCTCGGTACGGTAAGGCAATTTCAGGGCGCTGCAGGCGATTTGGCGAACGAGCTGGAGTTTCTAAGAGGAAAAACAGCGCAGGCCAAAGCCGCCGCCGGTATCGCGGTAAGCATTCCCAACGATGTCCTTTCCGTGGCGTTTGTGACGAAAGCTTACGCTCGTGCGCGCGTTACGTCGGCAATCGATCAGCAGGACATTAATTACCTGCGCAGCATTGAGAACAGCACCGCCGTCGCCGCAGGTGAAGCGCTGAATGCGGTGATATCGCCGAATGGCAGCAACGAAATCACCAAAAACCTCAACTCAACCGCTTCAGGCCGAGCGGCTATCGTCTCTGATTACGGGATTGCAATGGCTCGCCAGTTTGATGTCGGCGGCGTACCGTTATCCATTGGCGTGACGCCAAAATTACAGAAAACCTGGGTCTACAACTACACGGCGTCGATTTATGACTATAAAAGTAGTGACTGGAACAGCAGCCGCTACCGTACCGACGATACCGGCTTCAACGTGGATGTCGGCCTGGCAGCGGATTTCGGCGAGAATGTGACGGTCGGTTTGACCGGTACCAACCTGATTTCCCGGGATATTGATACCAAAGACATTCGTATCCGTAACGGCAGAACGGGCGATGTGGTGAGTTACAAAGATACTTACCAGATTAGTCCGGTCGTGACGGCGGGTGCGGCATGGCATAACGACCTGCTGACGTTGAGCGCCGACGGTGATTTAACCGAGACTAAAGGCTTTAAGAGCGAGAAAAATTCCCAGTATGTCGGCGTGGGTGCGGAGGTTCGCCCATTGAGCTGGCTGGCGGTGCGTGCCGGTTACCGCGCGGATGTCAAAGGGAATGATAAAAACGTCTTTACCGGCGGTGTCGGATTTGCGCCGTTTAACCGCGTGCATATCGATCTGATGGGCCTGGTGGGTGAAAATGAAACCTGGGGCGCCGGGGCACAGCTTAGTGTGACTTTCTGATGAGTAACCGGAGGCATTGGCATTATGCCTCCGGTTTTATTTTGGCGCATATTTGCCGGTGGCGTTGCCGGCCTTAATAAAAGTTTCGTTATCCCAGGCGTTTATGTTACCCGGAAAGACAGTATAAGGTGCATCCGGAAACTGCGCATTTAAGTTCCGCTACCAGCGGGCCATTCGCTCCGCTTTCAAAAACTTGTGGTCAATATCGTGAGTAATTAAAAATAGTTGGCGAGATCGCTTAACGCCAGCACATCATTTTTATCAAGACGAACATACGGTTTAGACACAATTAACGCCCTGTTCCAGTTGACAATAGCGGCTGGCCATTGAGTTAAGTCTCTTTGTGGATTAGAAAAAAAGCAGGAAGGGAACCTCGTTTCAACAAGGTGAAAAATGCCCCCTCCAGCGCCTTACAGCGAATGTGATACAATAGGAAATCTTATTGTCTTATTGCTTTCGCTCACCGGCGGAATGGCGGTGAGAGCACCTCTTTTTCTGGAAATCAAAGCACGGTAATTCTGAAATGACTAACGCCAGCCAAACCAGCGTAATGCCTGTAAATTCTGACAATCACTGGTATGGGCGATTCAGCGTCGCTCCGATGCTCGACTGGACGGACAGACATTGCCGCTACTTCCTGCGTTTACTGTCGCGCCAGACGCTGCTCTACACCGAAATGGTGACGACGGGGGCCATTATTCACGGCAAAGGCGATTATCTGGCGTACAGCGAGGAAGAACATCCGCTGTCGCTGCAACTGGGTGGCAGCGATCCGGCACAGCTTGCGCACTGTGCGAAGCTTGCGCAAGCACGCGGTTACGATGAGATCAACCTTAATGTCGGTTGCCCGTCGGATCGCGTGCAGAACGGCCGTTTTGGTGCCTGCCTGATGGGCGAAGCACAACTGGTAGCGGATTGTGTTAAAGCAATGCGGGACGTAGTTTCTATTCCGGTGACGGTGAAAACCCGTATTGGCATCGACGATCAGGATAGCTACGAATTCCTCTGTGATTTTATTGGTACCGTTGCCGGTAAAGGCGAGTGTGAAAGCTTCACCATTCATGCCCGTAAAGCCTGGCTCTCTGGCCTGAGTCCAAAAGAGAACCGCGAAATCCCACCGCTGGATTACCCGCGTGTTTACCAGCTTAAACGCGATTTCCCGTACCTGAAGATGGCGATCAATGGCGGCATAAAATCGCTGGAAGAGGCCAGGGCCCATTTGCAGCATATGGATGGGGTTATGGTCGGGCGCGAAGCCTATCAGAATCCGGGAATTCTGGCCGCTGTTGATAGGGAGATTTACGGTGTCGATGTTGCGGATACCGATCCTGTCGCCGTGGTTCGCGCGATGTATCCCTATATTGAGCGCGAACTGAGCCACGGCGCTTATCTTGGTCATATCACGCGTCATATGCTCGGGTTATTCCAGGGCGTGCCGGGCGCGCGTCAGTGGCGTCGTTATCTGAGTGAAAATGCGCACAAAGCGGGCGCTGATATCGCGGTAGTGGAACATGCGCTAAATCTGGTGGCATCGAAGCGTTAAAGTTTCACCAAAAGATGGTCAAATTCACTAAACCCTACACAGCATTGTAGGGTTTTTTATTATTAAATCAGTAGGTTATTTTTGGCATGTTTCTTGTAATACAAAAAAGTATTACTGATTCCCAGGAGAAGATCATGCTGGAACTACTGTTTATTATTGGCTTTTTTGTCATGTTACTGGTGACCGGCATTTCACTGCTCGGCATTATCGCCGCGCTGCTGGTTGCCACCGCAGTTATGTTTTTAGGCGGGCTTTTTGCTTTGATGCTCAAACTGTTGCCCTGGCTGCTGCTGGCCGTGGCGGTAGTCTGGGTTATTCGTACCATCAAAGAGCCGAATGTTCCCCGTTACCAACGCAATAACCGCTGGCGTTACTAAAGTATTGAGTGGTGCATCACAACCCTGACACATTTCCAGTAGCATTGCTTAGAACCGAATAGGATTTAGATATTAAATCTGTCACTATCGTGGCGTTAACGAATTCATCGCGCTGTACCCTACAATGCAGCCGAACTAAAAAAAGAAAGGGCTTCCTGCGGGAAGCCCTAATTCTTTCAGCGGCTTACCTTACGGGATCAGCAAGCTTGAGCCTTGCGTTGCGCGGCTCTCCAGTGCTTCATGCGCCCGTTGCGCATCTTTCAGCGCGAACTTCTGGTTGTCGGCCACATCCACTTTAATCACTCCGCTGGCGATCAGCGAGAACAGCTCATTGCTGGCTTCCTTTAGCTCTTCACGGGTGGTGATATAGCCACTCAGAGAAGGGCGGGTCGCATAAAGGGAGCCTTTCTGGTTAAGAATGCCCAGGTTCACGCCCGTGACCGGCCCGGAGGAATTGCCGAAGCTGACCATCAACCCACGACGATGCAGGCAGTCGAGGGAAATTTCCCAGGTATCTTTACCCACCGAGTCATACACCACGCTGACCTTTTTACCATCAGTCAGCGCCTTAACGCGTTCAACCACATTCTCTTCGCTATAGTTGATCACCTGCCAGGCACCAGCTTGCAATGCACGCTGCGCTTTCTGCGTCGAACCTACGGTGCCGATAAGCTTCGCACCCAGCGCTTTTGCCCACTGGCAGGCAATCAGTCCGACGCCGCCAGCCGCAGCGTGGAATAAAAATACCTCGTTGGGTTTGATGTCATAGGTTTTACGCAGTAGATAGAACACCGTCAGCCCCTTCAGAAACGAGGCAGCGGCTTGTTCAAAGGAGATCGCGTTTGGCAGGACGGCCACTTTGTCTGCCAGAACGTTATGCACCGAACTGTAAGCGCCGAGCCCGGATTGCGCATATACCACGCGATCGCCGACCTTAATATGTGTGACTTTACTACCCACTTTACTTACCACGCCTGCGGCTTCAGTGCCCAGCCCGCTTGGCAGCGAGGGCGGCGGGTATAAGCCGCTACGAATGTAGGTATCGATATAGTTAATGCCAATGGCTTTATTTTCCACCTGCACCTCGTTTTCTGCCGGAGCTGCGGGGGTAAATTCCACCGCGCTGAGCACGTCGGGGCCGCCATGCTTGTGAAATTCTATTCGTGTCGCCATGCTTCCTCCTGATGTGATAATCTTTCGAACCATTCATAACCCGGATAGCTCCATTCACTATGGCAGGAAATAAACCCTTCAACAAACAGACTGAAACCCCTGACAGACAGGTCGAGGGGATGAAAGTGCCTCCACATTCCATCGAAGCGGAGCAGTCGGTGTTGGGCGGTTTAATGCTGGATAATGAGCGCTGGGACGACGTCGCCGAGCGCGTCGTGTCCGAAGACTTTTATACCCGTCCGCACCGCCATATTTTTACCGAGATGCATCGCTTGCAGGAGATGGGGAAACCTATCGACCTGATCACCCTGGCTGAGTCGCTGGAACTGCAAGGGCAACTGGATATTGTCGGCGGCTTTGCCTATCTGGCGGAGTTATCGAAAAATACGCCAAGTGCGGCAAATATCAGCGCTTACGCCGATATCGTGCGTGAACGTGCCGTCGTTCGCGAGATGATCGCAGTAGCTAATGAAATCGCCAATGCCGGTTTCGATCCGCAGGGGCGAACCAGCGAAGATCTGCTCGACCTGGCGGAATCGCGGGTATTTAAGATTGCCGAAAGCCGCGCCAATAAAGACGAAGGCCCCAAAAATATCGCCGATGTGCTTGAGGCAACTGTCTCGCGCATCGAGCAGCTTTTCCAGCAGCCGCATGATGGCGTCACGGGCGTGAACACCGGCTATGAAGATCTCAATAAAAAGACGGCAGGTTTGCAGCCGTCAGATCTGATTATTGTTGCGGCCCGTCCGTCGATGGGTAAAACAACATTTGCAATGAACCTCGTCGAAAATGCGGCGATGTTGCAGGATAAACCGGTTCTTATCTTCAGTCTGGAGATGCCATCAGAACAGATTATGATGCGTTCTCTGGCGTCGCTGTCGCGCGTGGACCAGACGCGCATTCGTACCGGCCAGCTTGACGATGAAGACTGGGCGCGCATTTCCGGCACCATGGGGATCCTGCTGGAAAAACGTAATATCTATATTGATGACTCCTCCGGCCTGACGCCGACAGAAGTGCGTTCGCGCTCGCGGCGTATTGCCCGCGAGCACGGTGGGATAGGTCTTATTATGATCGACTACCTTCAGTTGATGCGCGTGCCGTCGCTTTCCGACAACCGTACGCTGGAGATCGCCGAAATTTCCCGCTCGCTGAAAGCGCTGGCAAAAGAGTTGCAAGTGCCAGTGGTGGCGCTGTCGCAGCTTAACCGCTCTCTGGAGCAGCGCGCCGATAAACGCCCGGTCAACTCCGACCTGCGTGAATCCGGTTCTATCGAACAGGATGCCGACTTAATCATGTTTATCTATCGTGACGAGGTTTATCACGAAAACAGCGATTTAAAAGGCATTGCAGAAATCATTATTGGTAAGCAGCGTAACGGGCCGATCGGTACGGTACGTCTGACCTTTAACGGGCAGTGGTCACGTTTTGATAATTATGCAGGGCCACAATACGACGATGAATAAATTTTCGTCATCCTTCGCGCCGCAGGTGCGTTGACGGCGACTGCTTACCCCGGTCACTTTTACTAAGCCTCCGGGGTTGTCGCTCTCCTGCAAGGCGAATGATTCAGAAAATTGTTTTTTTGAGGAAAAACATGCAAGCGGCAACCGTAGTAGTTAACCGCCGCGCTCTGCGACACAATCTGCAACGTCTGCGCGAGCTGGTCCCTGCCAGCCGACTGGTTGCAGTCGTGAAAGCGAACGCCTATGGACACGGTCTCGTGGAGACCGCGCGAACGCTCCCCGATGCCGACGCTTTTGGCGTTGCCCGTCTCGACGAAGCCCTGCAATTACGCGCAGGGGGAATCACACAACCGATTCTGTTGCTGGAAGGTTTTTTCGCCGCCAGCGATCTGCCCGTGCTGGCAGAACACCAGTTTGAAACGGTGATCCATAGCCCCTGGCAACTGGATGCGCTGGAAACGGCCACGCTGCCTGCGCCGATAACAGTATGGATGAAACTGGATACCGGCATGCACCGTCTTGGCGTACATCTCCATGAAGCCGGGGCGTTTTACGCGCGTCTCTCCAACTGCAAAAACGTTCGCCAGCCAGTGAATTTTGCCAGCCATTTTGCCCGCGCCGATGAGCCGGAGTGTGGTGTAACGGAACGGCAACTGAATATTTTTACCACCTTTACCGACGACAAACCGGGACTGCGTTCGATTGCCGCGTCTGGCGGCACCTTGCTGTGGCCACAGTCGCACTTTGACGCCGTGCGCCCCGGAATCATTCTTTATGGTGTTTCGCCGCTGGAGAACAGACCGTGGGGCGCGGATTTCGGTTTTCAGCCAGTGATGACATTGACGTCCACGCTGATTGCTGTGCGCGACCACAAATCAGGAGACGCAGTCGGTTACGGCGGTACCTGGGAAAGCGCGCGCGACACCCGTCTGGGCGTGGTAGCGATAGGGTATGGCGACGGTTATCCGCGCGCTGCGCCTTCCGGAACGCCTGTGCTGGTCAACGGACGCGAAGTGCCGATCGTGGGCCGCGTGGCAATGGACATGATTTGTGTCGATCTCGGCCCGGATGCACGTGATCGCGTCGGCGATAGCGTCGTGCTGTGGGGTGATGGTTTGCCTGTCGAGCGTATCGCCGCCATCACAAAAGTGAGTGCTTACGAACTTATTACGCGCCTGACCGCCAGGGCGTCGCTGAAGTACCTCGACTAAACGTTTTGCGCTTTCCTGCACGGGAAAGCGCTGACTCTCTCGATCTTCCCCGGCTTCCGGTTTATTGTGTTGGTCTTGCCGACTGTAAACCTGGAGAATACACGCGTGTTTCAAAAAGTTGACGCCTACGCTGGCGACCCTATTCTCTCGCTCATGGAGCGTTTTAAAGAAGATCCCAGAAGCGACAAAGTTAACCTCAGCATTGGGTTGTATTACAACGAAGATGGCATTATTCCGCGCCTGCAAGCGGTGGCTGAAGCCGAAACGCGCCTCAATGCGCAACCGCACGGCGCATCGCTCTATTTGCCGATGGAAGGGTTGAACAGCTACCGTCACGCCATCGCGCCGCTGCTGTTTGGCGCCGATCATCCGGTGCTGGCACAAAACCGCGTGGCAACTATCCAGACGCTGGGTGGTTCCGGCGCGCTAAAAGTCGGCGCGGATTTCCTGAAACGCTACTTCCCCAACTCCGGTGTCTGGGTCAGCGATCCGACCTGGGAAAACCACATCGCCATTTTTGAAGGTGCAGGATTCGAAGTAAGTACTTACCCCTGGTACGATGTTGAAAACAACGGCGTGCGTTTCCCGGCACTGCTGGAAAAACTGAATACCCTGCCGGAACAAAGCATTGTATTACTGCATCCGTGCTGCCATAACCCGACTGGCGCGGATCTGACTAACACCCAGTGGGACGAGGTGATTGGTGTGCTGAAAGCGCGCAATTTGATCCCCTTCCTCGACATCGCTTACCAGGGTTTCGGCGCGGGTATGGAAGAAGACGCTTACGCTATCCGCGCTATTGCCAGCGCCGGGATGCCTGCGCTGGTCAGCAACTCGTTTTCCAAAATTTTCTCCCTGTATGGCGAGCGTGTCGGCGGCCTTTCCGTGGTGTGTGAAGACAGCGAAGCCGCAGGCCGCGTGCTGGGACAACTGAAAGCCACTGTTCGTCGCAACTACTCCAGCCCGCCCAATTTTGGCGCGCAACTGGTGGCAACCGTGCTTGGTGACGCGGCGTTACGGGCGCTCTGGCTGAAGGAAGTGGAAACGATGCGTACGCGCATTCTGGCAATGCGCCAGCAACTGGTGCAGGTGCTGCGCGAAACCGTGCCAGGCGGGAATTTCGACTATCTGCTTAAGCAGCGCGGTATGTTCAGCTACACCGGCCTGAGAGCGGCGCAGGTCGATCGTCTGCGCGAGGAGTTTGGCATTTACCTGATTGCCAGCGGTCGCATGTGTGTTGCCGGTCTGAATAGCCGCAACGTGCAACGCGTGGCGCAAGCATTCGCCGCAGTCATGTAAGCAAGCGCTCACATTTAGTTTTCCCCGACCTTCCACTCACGGGCGGAAGGTCATTATTCTCGCGTTTTTTCTCATTATCCGCGTAACTCGCAGAAAATCCTTTGTTTCATACGTCACTGAGGTTAAGGTCGGATAACATTTCGACCATTCGCACCATTTATGAATATAACGAACTGATAATTTAGGGATAAATATGCGAACGATCATTCGTCTTTTCGGTGCCGCCTGTTTATGGCTGGCGTCAGGTAGCCTTGCGGTTTACGCCTCCACACCCTCTCCGATTGTGGATGGCACTAACGTTATCAAACTGGCCGAGCAGGCACCTGTACACTGGGTTTCCGTGGCACAAATTGAACGCTCTCTGGTGGAGCGCCCGCCAATGGCTGTCGGGTTTGATATCGACGATACGGTACTTTTCTCCAGCCCCGGTTTCTGGCGCGGCAAGAAAACCTGGTCTCCGGACAGTGATGATTACCTGCACAACCCGGCGTTCTGGGAAAAAATGAATAATGGCTGGGATGCATTCAGCATTCCCAAAGAGGTGGCGCGTCAATTAATTGCCATGCATGTGAAACGCGGCGACAGCATCTTTTTCATTACTGGCCGTAGCCAGACAAAAACGGAAACCGTGACAAAAACGTTGCAGGAGGATTTTCTGATCCCGGCCGCGAACATGAACCCGGTGATTTTTGCCGGTGACCAGCCTGGGCAGAACACCAAAACGCAATGGCTGAAGGAGAAGCAGATCCGCATTTTCTACGGTGACTCGGACTGCGATATCGCCGCCGCGCGTGCGAGCGAAGCCCGGCCAGTCCGCATTCTGCGGGCTGCGAATTCTACCTATAAGCCATTGCCGCAGGCAGGCGCTATGGGTGAAGAGGTGATTGTCGACTCGGAGTTTTAAGCGCCGGATTTGCCCTTTTGCCAATTTGCAGCACACTTAAAAACGGCCTCTTTGCAGAAGGAATAGTCGATGTGGTATCAACAGACGCTTACGCTTGGCGCGAAATCGCGCGGATTTCACCTGGTCACCGATGAAGTGCTGGCGCAAGTTCGTGAGTTTCCCCGCGTGCAGGTGGGCTTATTGCACCTGTTGTTGATGCACACCTCAGCTTCCCTCACCCTGAATGAAAATTGTGATCCCACGGTGCGCGACGATATGGAGCGCCACTTTTTAAATACAGTGCCGGACAATGCACCGTATAAGCACGACTACGAGGGGCCGGATGATATGCCCTCGCATATCAAATCCTCAACACTGGGTGTTTCACTGCTGCTGCCGATCAGGAATGGGCGCGTGCAGTTAGGAACGTGGCAGGGGATCTGGCTGGGAGAGCATCGTATCCACGGCGGGTCGCGCACGATTGTCGCGACGCTACAAGGGGAATAAAGATGACAATTTCGGAATTACTGCAATATTGCATGTCCAGACCTGGTGCGGAACAGAGTGTGCACAGCGACTGGAAAGCCACGCAAATCAAGGTCTCAGATGTGCTGTTTGCGATGGTGAAAGAGGTGGACGGTCGCCCGGCGGCGTCATTGAAAACCAGTCCGGAGCTGGCTGAATTGCTGCGTCAGCAGCATAAAGATGTGCGCCCAAGCCGCCATCTTAATAAAGCGCACTGGAGCACGGTATACCTCGACGGTTCACTGCCGGATTCGCAGATTTACTATCTGGTGGATGCCTCCTGGAAGCTGGCGATGGAGCTGATACCGGAGAATATCCGGCACCAGCTTTATGAAGGATCACCCCGCTCGTAGCCGCTACTTCAGCATCGGTTTAAGGAATCGCGCCGTGTGCGAGGCTTCGCATTCGGCGACGGTTTCCGGCGTACCGGCAACGAGGATTTCACCGCCGCCACTGCCGCCCTCCGGGCCGAGATCGACAATCCAGTCTGCTGTTTTAATCACGTCCAGGTTGTGCTCAATCACCACGATGGTATTACCCTGATCACGCAGTTGATGCAGCACATCCAGCAACTGCTGGATATCGGCAAAGTGCAGGCCGGTCGTCGGCTCATCAAGGATATAGAGCGTTTGCCCGGTTCCGCGTTTCGACAGTTCACGCGCCAGTTTCACACGCTGCGCCTCGCCACCGGAGAGCGTGGTGGCCGACTGCCCCAGGCGAATATAGGTCAACCCGACATCCATCAGCGTTTGTAACTTACGTGCCAGCGCCGGAACGGCATCAAAGAATTCACGGGCTTCTTCGATGGTCATATCCAGCACTTCATGGATGGTTTTGCCCTTGTATTTGATCTCCAGCGTTTCGCGATTATAGCGTTTGCCTTTGCACTGATCGCACGGCACATAAATATCCGGCAGGAAGTGCATCTCCACTTTGATAACGCCGTCGCCCTGACAGGCTTCGCAGCGGCCGCCACGCACGTTAAAGCTGAACCGTCCCGGCGTATAACCGCGCGAGCGTGATTCCGGCACTCCGGCGAATAGCTCGCGCACTGGCGTAAAGACGCCTGTGTAGGTTGCCGGGTTGGATCGTGGTGTACGGCCAATCGGGCTCTGGTCAATGTCGATCACCTTATCGAAATGTTCCAGCCCCTGAATATCGCGATACGACGCGGGTTCCGCGATGGTGGCGCCGTTGAGTTGGCGTTGAGCAATTGGGAACAGCGTATCGTTGATCAGCGTCGATTTCCCGGAACCGGAAACACCGGTGATACAGGTAAACAAACCCACCGGCAGTGTCAGGGTGACGTTTTTCAGGTTGTTGCCACGAGCGCCGGTCAGTTTGAGCATTTTTTCCGGATCGGCGCTCACGCGCTGTTTTGGCAGCTCGATTTTACGCTTGCCGCTCATGTACTGGCCGGTCAGTGATTCCGGCACCGCCATAATATCTTTGAGCGTCCCTTCAGCGACGACCTGGCCGCCGTGTACGCCCGCACCAGGACCGATATCAATCACGTGGTCGGCTGCGCGGATGGCATCTTCGTCATGTTCGACGACAATCACCGTATTCCCCAGGTTACGCAGGTGAATCAGCGTACCGAGCAGGCGCTCGTTATCGCGCTGGTGCAGACCGATGGACGGCTCATCCAGCACGTACATGACGCCCACCAGACCGGCGCCAATCTGGCTCGCCAGACGAATACGTTGCGCTTCGCCGCCAGAGAGGGTTTCCGCCGAGCGGGAAAGCGTCAGGTAGTTCAGGCCGACGTTAACGAGAAACTTCAGGCGATCGCCAATCTCTTTCAGCACTTTTTCGGCAATTTTCGCCCGCTGACCGGAAAGCTTCAGGTTATTGAAGAAGTCCATCGCATGGCCAATGCTCATGTCGGAGATGGTCGGCAGCGGCGTATTCTCAACGAACACATGGCGCGCTTCGCGACGCAGACGCGTTCCTTCACAGGAGGCGCACGGACGGTTGCTGATAAATTTCGCCAGCTCTTCGCGCACCGCGCTGGATTCCGTCTCTTTGTAGCGGCGCTCCATATTATGCAGCACACCTTCGAACGGATGACGACGCACGGAGGTGTCGCCACGATCGTTCATATATTTGAATTCAATGGATTCTTTACCGGAGCCGAACAGCACCACTTTTCGCACGCTATCGCTCAGGCTTTCCCATGGTGATTCCACATCGAATTTGTAGTGATCCGCCAGCGATTTCAGCATCTGGAAGTAGTAGAAATTACGGCGATCCCAGCCGCGGATTGCACCGCCAGCCAGCGACAGCTCCGGGTTCTGGATCACTCGGTCCGGGTCAAAATATTGTTGTACGCCGAGGCCGTCGCAGGTCGGGCATGCGCCTGCCGGGTTATTGAATGAGAACAGGCGTGGTTCCAGTTCGCGCATGCTGTAGCCGCAAATCGGGCAGGCAAAGTTAGCGGAGAACAGTAGCTCTTCCGCGTTGGTATCGTCCATATCGGCGACCACTGCTGTACCACCAGAGAGTTCCAGCGCGGTTTCAAATGATTCAGCCAGGCGCTGCGCCAGATCGCTGCGCACTTTAAAGCGGTCAATCACCACTTCAATGGTGTGTTTCTTTTGCAATTCCAGATTCGGCGGATCGGAAAGGTCACACACTTCGCCGTCGATACGCGCGCGGATATAACCCTGGCTTGCCAGATTTTCCAACGTTTTGGTGTGCTCGCCTTTACGCTCTTTAATCACCGGTGCCAGCAGCATCAGGCGCTTGCCTTCCGGCTGCGACAGTACGTTATCCACCATCTGGCTGACGGTTTGCGCCGCCAGCGGCACATCGTGATCCGGGCAGCGCGGCTCGCCGACGCGGGCGTAAAGCAGACGCAAATAGTCGTGGATCTCGGTAATTGTCCCGACGGTGGAACGCGGGTTGTGCGAGGTTGATTTCTGCTCAATCGAGATCGCCGGTGACAGACCTTCAATATGATCAACGTCCGGTTTTTCCATCAGCGATAAAAACTGACGGGCATAGGCGGAAAGCGATTCAACGTAGCGGCGCTGTCCTTCGGCATAAAGTGTGTCGAAAGCCAGTGAGGACTTACCAGAACCCGACAGCCCGGTAACGACAATCAGTTTGTCGCGCGGGATGACGAGGTTGATGTTTTTGAGATTATGGGTGCGGGCGCCCCGTACTTCTATCTTATCCAATCCATTCACCTTTTACCCGGAGGAACACGTTTTGCCCGGTGTGTTTGAAGGACAACCGGCGATCACAAACGGCTAATTATGACACAATTCGACCTGTTTGAATATACAGTATTGGAATGCAAATCATGATTCGGTGTGCAACAATGTGCGATTCGCGCGAAATCTTTGGAACATACTTCGACGCTATCAAAAGCCAACTTGGAAATGGTACACTCGCACGTTTACACTACTAAGAAACGTATTAACGTATCAGGAGACTTGAACATGGCCAGCAGAGGCGTAAACAAGGTGATTCTCGTCGGTAATCTGGGCCAGGACCCGGAAGTACGCTATATGCCGAGTGGTGGCGCAGTTGCCAACATTACGCTGGCTACTTCCGAATCCTGGCGTGACAAGCAGACCGGCGAAATGAAAGAGCAGACAGAATGGCATCGCGTTGTGCTGTTCGGCAAGCTGGCGGAAGTTGCTGGTGAGTATCTGCGTAAAGGCTCTCAGGTTTATATTGAAGGCCAGTTGCGCACCCGCAAATGGACCGATCAGTCCGGTCAGGAAAAATACACTACGGAAGTGGTGGTGAACGTAGGCGGCACCATGCAGATGCTGGGTGGCCGTCAGGGCGGCGGTGCACCGGCAGGTGGTGGCCAGCAGCAGGGCGGTTGGGGCCAGCCTCAGCAGCCGCAGGGCGGCAACCAGTTCAGCGGCGGCGCGCAGTCTCGTCCGCAGCAGTCTTCCGCTCCGGCACCGTCTAACGAACCGCCGATGGATTTCGACGACGACATCCCATTCTGAGTGCGCTTTTAGCGCGCGTTAATCAGAGCGGAAAAACCCTGTTTCGGCAGGGTTTTTTTACTTAATCTTTCAACGAAATCCCTTTTATTGTTTCCCAGATCTTATTCTTATCCTGCTCATGTAAATTCTTCTGCTGCACGGCGTGCATAAACGCCTTCCGGTCCTGTTCCGTCAGTGGTTGCCCAGACTTTAAGCGTGCTGCCACACTTTGCAGAATACGAGCGCTAAGTTGGCCGATTTGCGTCCGCACATCCTGAAGCGGGCGAGGTTGCCAGTCAGTTTCCGGTGCGGCCAGCCAGTCAGCGCGATAGCGGTACTGAATCGCCTTGGCGGCATCCATCTGCGCCTGAATAAATGGCCTAACGCTCTCGCCTTTTAATCCCAGCGAGTCAGCATCAGTAATGGTACTCTCCAGCACCTTATTCTCTTGCTGTAGATCTTCAATTGCCTGGTGATGCTGTGCTTTATAGCCAGCAACATCTTTCATCCAGGACAACCGTTCATTGATTAAATTGCCAATCGAAGGGCTTGAAACAGAAGTTGCCGTAGCAGAGAACGTTGCGGCAGCGAGAAGTAACACGACTGTATAGAGCTTGTACGGCATCATAAATCTCCGACGTCGATAAACAGGAAGCTTCTGGTGGCGTTTCTGTCCAGTTGACGAAACATTTCGCAGAAAGAGTAGTCGGCTCATTTTACAGCCATGTGATTATAAAAAAACCGTAAACCCGAGCCGGGATTACGGTTCTCTTTTACCGCTGGGTTAAAAAATTACTTCGACACGTCAGCACCAAAGTATTTCTGGGAAATACGTTCGTAGGTGCCGTCGGTCTTGATCTCTTCCAGCGCTTTATCAATCGCTGCTTTCAACTGCGGGTTGTTTTTGCGCAGCAGTACGCCGGATTTCTCCGCGTTGTCTTCCGTCGCAATGATTTTCACCGGCGCAGACGGCTTATGTTTTTTGAAGTCGAGGAACGACAGGTTATCGTTGATGGTAGCCTCTGCACGGCCCTGCGCCACCAGGTCGATAGACTGGTTAAAGCCGTCAGTCGGCACAATTTCCGCACCGTATTTACGCGCCATCTGTGCGTAGTTACTGGTCAGTGATTGGGCTGATTTTTTGCCTTTCAGATCCTCAAAACTTTTAATGCTGCCATTTTTGTCATTGACGATCAGTACCGCTTTAGACGCAATATACGGCTCGGAGAAGTCGAATTTCTTCTGACGTTCCGGCGTAATACCTACCTGGTTGATCACCACGTCATAACGGTTCGCGTCGATACCGGCTATCAGACCGTCCCATTTACCTTCAACGAACTGCGGGTTCACTTTCAGGCGTTTGGCGATTTCACGGCCAATTTCTACGTCAAAACCTTCCAGCGTGCCGGAAGCATTATGGAAAGTGAACGGCGGATAGGTGCCTTCAGTACCAATTTTCAGTACGCCAGCGGACTGAATCTTTGCCAAATCATCCTGCGCCAGCGCTGCGTGGGCAAAACCAAGCTGCATAATCCCGGCTACGACTAATGTTGCGAGTGCTTTCATCTGCATTACCCTATGTTGTTTTAATTAACTCGCCCCGGCTTCCGGGAGCGCTGTGCTTAGAGAGGCGATAAACTCCGCAGTACGGGGTTTCTTCGCATGTAAAAACAAATCGTTTGCTGAGCCGGACTCGACAATCTCCCCGGCCTCCAGAAACACCACCTGGCTGGCAATATTCGCCGCCAGACGCAAATCATGGGTCGCCATGATCATCGTGGTGCCTTCCAGCGCTAGCTGGCGCAGCACGGCCACCACTTCGCCGGAAAGCTCAGGATCGAGTGCGGAAGTGGGTTCATCGCACAGCAGAACCGCCGGTGAGGGGGCCAGCGCACGGGCAATCGCCACGCGCTGCTGTTGGCCGCCAGAGAGCGTATTCGGCAGGGCATCGCGTTTGTGCAGCATGCCGACTTTATTCAGCAGCTCTTCACCACGGCGGCGGGCGCGTTCGCGATCCCATTTATGCACTGTAATCAGCCCTTCGGTAATGTTGTCGAGGGCGGTCATATGCGGAAACAGGGCGAAGTTCTGAAACACCATGCCGGTCTGGCGGCTGATGCGGCGAATATCTTGCCCTTTGATCCGCGCGTCCGGCGTGAACGTGATGCGCTCTTTGCCGATGGTCAGTTCCCCTGACTGGGGAATTTCCAGCAAATTAATGCAGCGCAATAAGGTGCTTTTCCCGCTGCCTGAAGGGCCAATCAGCGTGGTTACCGTGCCTTCTTCAATCGTTAAATTGATGTTCTTCAGTACCCGGTTGCCGTCGAAACTTTTTTCAATTCTGGAGAGCGTTATCATTGACCTGGCCTTTTACTGTCGTACCCGCTAATTTCCGCTCCAGCTTCTCTTGCAAATGCGATAACACAGAACTGAAGAACAGATAAATAATCGCCGCTTCGCTGTACAGAATCAGCGGTTCATAGGTCACCGCCGCAATTTGCTGCGCGGCAAGAAACATCTCCGGTACGGTGATTACCGACGCCAGCGACGTGTCTTTTACCAGTGAAATAAAGGTGTTAGAGAGCGGCGGCACGGCGATGCGCGCGGCCTGCGGCAGAATAATACGACGCAGCGACTGCGCCCAGGTCATGCTGATGGAATGGGCGGCTTCCCATTGCCCTTTCGGCACGGCCAGCAGCGTTGCCCTGATCACTTCGGAGGTATACGCGCCAATATTGACGGTAAAGCCAATTACCGCCGCAGGGAAGGCATCAATAGTGATCCCGGCGCTCGGCAATGCGTAGAAAATCAAAAATAGCTGCACCAGCAGCGGCGTGCCGCGAATCAGCCAGACGTAAAACCGCACCACCGGCTTTAAAAAAGCCGGGCCGTACAGACGCAAAAGCGCAACCACAAATCCGAGCGACAACCCGAGAATAAAAGAGATCAGCGTTAAGGGAATGGTGAATTTCAGCCCTGCGGAAAGCATCGGCCAGAAAGAATCAATCGCTAAGGGTAACCATGTTGGCACTGCACACCTTCCGAACGGAGCATCTTGCCAGAAATTGCTGGCGGAAAATTTATTAGCCCGGCTTAATTATTTGTGGGCTGGATTAGTGCGAATTATATTCTTTGCGCCGTGTGCGAAAACAAATATATACGAATAACGTTATACGAAAAAAAGCTAAGCCATTCCTTTTTGATACAAGCCCGCTATTGGTACCTGTCGTTTTATTGCACCATTTGCGTGAAATTTTGCCATCCGCCTATGCTTCGGGTACCGGTAGCGGCTGGGATATGGCCCGGGACAACGTTGCCAGGTAATGGTATTACGCCCCCGATTGTCGGGGGCTAATGAGATGGTCACCCCCACCCTGTGAGCGGTACGCTGGCAGGGTGTTTTTCTTTCAGGAGAGGCCATCATGGAAAACGTTGCGCTTATTGGTATCGATCTCGGTAAACACTCTTTTCATATTCACTGCCAGGATAAGTCTGGCAAGGCGCTTTTGCGTAAGAAATTTACTCGCACGAAGTTAATGCAGTTTCTGGCAACATGTCCATCCGCAGTTGTTGTTATGGAAGCCTGTGCCGGTGCGCATTTTATGGCACGGCGTATCAGCGATATTGGTCATGAAGCGAAACTTATCTCT
>NZ_FMBC01000044.1 GCF_900094795.1 Kosakonia oryziphila | reverse complement strand
CCGGTCAGCGCACCTTACGGTGCGCTCAGTTCTGAATGCAGAACGCCGGACAGGCCTCCCGGGGTAAGCTCAGCCGCTTTCACCACACACCTGCCCAATCTACCACCCCGGCTCTTGATGGTTATGGCCTTTGCAATCAATGGCTTGCTCCGCCTGCCGGGTAGGCCTCGTATCGGATTTCTGTTCGTCAGGTCATGGTTTTGCTCCACGCTTCCTTCAGACCCCGCCTCACGACGACGCCCTTGCGCTTCACTAGTCCTTCGCCACCATCAGGCTGGACAGGGGACTTTCACCCCCAGGCTGCTGAGCATGCCCGGCACACCGTAAAAAAGGCCGCTCCATGCGGCCTTCTTGCTTTCAGATTTAATGCTTACGCGTAAACCGGGAAGCGCGCACAGATATCCAGCACTTTCTGTTTGGTGCGCTCAATAACCGCTTCATCATTGATGCTGTCCAGCACGTCACACATCCAGCCAGCCAACTCTTTCACTTCTGCTTCTTTGAAGCCGCGACGGGTGACTGCCGGGCTACCGATACGGATACCAGAAGTAACGAACGGGCTCTTCGGATCGTTCGGCACGCTGTTTTTGTTAACGGTGATGTTCGCACGGCCCAGCGCTGCATCGGCTTCTTTACCGGTCAGGTTTTTGTCCACCAGATCCAGCAGGAACAGGTGGTTTTCAGTACCACCAGACACCACTTTGTAGCCACGGTTCAGGAACACTTCCACCATCGCTTTAGCGTTTTTAGCGACCTGCTGCTGGTAAACTTTAAACTCTGGCTCCATCGCTTCTTTCAGCGCCACCGCTTTACCGGCGATCACATGCATCAGCGGGCCACCCTGCGCGCTTGGGAAAACAGCGGAGTTCAATTTTTTGTACAGTTCTTCGCTACCGCCTTTCGCCAGGATCAGGCCGCCGCGCGGGCCAGCCAGAGTTTTGTGGGTGGTGGTGGTCACAACGTGCGCATGCGGAACCGGGTTCGGATAAACACCTGCGGCGATCAGACCCGCAACGTGTGCCATGTCAACAAACAGGTAAGCACCGATGCTGTCGGCGATTTCACGCATTTTTGCCCAGTCAACGATACCTGAGTAAGCAGAGAAACCACCGATAATCATCTTCGGTTTGTGCTCTTTCGCCTGCTTCGCCATGTCTTCGTAGTCAATTTTACCGGACTCATCAATACCGTAAGGGATGATGTTGTACAGTTTGCCAGAGAAGTTAACCGGGGAGCCGTGAGTCAGGTGACCGCCCTGCGCCAGGTTCATACCCAGAACGGTATCGCCCGGTTGCAGCAACGCAGTGTAGACCGCGAAGTTCGCCTGCGAACCAGAATGCGGCTGCACGTTAGCGTAATCCGCGCCAAACAGCGCTTTCGCGCGATCAATAGCCAGTTGCTCCACGATATCCACGTATTCGCAACCACCGTAGTAGCGTTTGCCCGGGTAACCTTCGGCGTATTTGTTCGTCAGCTGAGAACCCTGAGCCTGCATCACACGCGGGCTGGTGTAGTTTTCGGAGGCGATCAGTTCAATGTGCTCTTCCTGACGTACTTTCTCTTGCTCCATAGCCTGCCATAATTCGGCATCATAATCGGCAATGTTCATTTCACGTTTTAACATCCGCATCTCCTGACTCAGCTAGCAAAACAACTCTTTTCGAAGGCCCAATTTGGGGAACGGCTCACAGTATAACTGATTAATAACCCGATAACAGGTCTTGACAAAGGTTTTTACGCAAACGTTTGGCTCCGCATCAGACAAGGGTTTGAGCGATAACCCCATACGTCGAGAAAACGGATTTCTTTTCAGGTTTGTGATGCAAGTTATTCACGTTCAAATCCCTTTACATTGTCGGCACTTTACAAACCTGTACGCTGCGCCATAAGATACATTTTAAATGCATCTTTAAAAATTAACCAAAAAAGGAAGCACTCATGCTCGACGCCCAAACCATCGCAACGGTAAAAGCCACCCTTCCCCTGCTGGCCGCGACCGGTCCCAAATTGACCGCCCATTTTTATGACCGTATGTTTACGCATAATCCGGAGTTGAAAGAGATCTTCAACATGAGCAACCAGCGCAATGGCGATCAGCGTGAAGCGCTGTTCAATGCCATTGCCGCTTATGCCAGCAATATTGATAATCTCGCCGCCCTGCTGCCTGCAGTAGAAAAAATCGCCCAAAAACACACCAGTTTCCAGATCCAGCCGGAGCAGTACAACATTGTTGGCGCGCATCTGCTGGCAACGCTCGATGAGATGTTCAACCCCGGCAAGGAAGTACTGGATGCCTGGGGAAAAGCCTACGGTGTGTTGGCGGACGTCTTTATCAATCGTGAAGCGCAAATCTACAGCGAGCACGCAGAAAAAAACGGCGGCTGGCAAGGCACTCGTGCTTTCCGTCTGCGTGAAAAAATCCCGCAGAGCGCGTTGATCACCAGTTTTGAATTTGAACCTGTCGATGGCCTGCCTATTGCGGATTATCAGCCGGGGCAATATCTCGGCATCTGGCTGAAGCCGGAAGGTTTTGTTCACCAGGAGATTCGCCAGTACTCGCTGACCCGCCAGCCAAATAGCAAAACTTACCGTATTGCCGTGAAACGCGAAGCGGGCGGTCAGGTTTCCGAATGGCTGCACGACGAAGCCAAACCGGGCGATATTGTTCATCTGGCCGCGCCTGCCGGGGATTTCTTTATGGCTATACCGGCTACTACGCCAGTAACGCTGATTTCTGCCGGTGTCGGCCAGACGCCGATGCTGGCGATGCTGGATCAGTTGGTCAAAACGCAGCATTCCGCTCAGGTTAACTGGTTCCACGCCGCGCTTGATGGTCAGGTTCATGCTTTTGCTGATGAAGTCAGCCAGCTTGGTGCTTCACTCAACGGTTTCTACCAGCATGTCTGGTATCAGCAACCGCAGGAGGTCGATCGCGGTCGTTTTCACAGTGAAGGGTTAATGGATTTAACAGCGCTGGAAGGGAAATTTAGCGACCCGTCGATGGAATTTTATCTGTGCGGCCCGGTCGGGTTTATGCAGTTTGCCGCCCAACAGCTTGTGGCGCTCGGCATTGCCAAAGAGAAGATTCACTACGAATGCTTTGGCCCACATAAAGTGTTGTAAATCAGTCTCCCTCACCCTGCGGGGGTGAGGGAAAAATATCAAATCGCGGCGTCGTCTTCTTCGCCCGTACGGATGCGCACCACGCGCGCCACGTCAAAGACAAAGATTTTACCGTCACCGATTTTGCCGGTTTGCGCCGTGCGGATAATGGTATCCACACAGGTATCAACGATATCGTCAGTCACCACGATTTCAATTTTCACTTTTGGCAGAAAGTCCACCATATACTCGGCACCGCGATAAAGCTCGGTGTGGCCTTTCTGACGACCAAAACCTTTCACTTCGGTCACCGTCATCCCGGTGATGCCGACTTCTGCCAGCGCTTCGCGCACATCATCCAGTTTGAAAGGTTTAATAATCGCATCAATTTTTTTCATGGTTTTTCCTTACACGCTCTTACCAGCCTGCTGCATCGTAATCGGTTGTTCACAGTACCATAATCATTTCGCCATTACTCTTTAAAGTCGTTGGCGTCCAGCTCATGTCGGGAGAGCAACTTGTAGAACTCAGTGCGATTGCGCCCCGCCATACGGGCAGCATGTGTCACATTGCCTTTGGTGATTTGCAGCAGCTTACGCAGATAGTTGAGTTCAAATTGATTGCGCGCTTCAACAAAAGTCGGCAGCGCGGTGTTTTCCCCCTCCAGCGCCTGCTCAACCAGCGCATCGCTGATCACCGGCGATGAGGTCAGCGCCACACATTGTTCAATCACATTCACCAACTGACGCACATTACCAGGCCAGGAAGCAGTCATTAAGCGCTTCATCGCATCGGTAGAAAAGGCGCGCACAAAGGGTTTATGCCGATCCGCCGCCTGGCGCAGAAGATGATTGGCCAGCAAAGGAATATCTTCCGCACGCTCGGCCAGCGCCGGTAGCTTGAGGCTCACTACATTCAGGCGATAGTAAAGATCTTCGCGGAATTCGCCGCGCGCCATCGCTTTTGGCAAATCACGGTGCGTCGCCGAAATAATGCGTACATTAATATCAATATCGCGGTTGCTGCCGAGCGGACGTACTTTGCGCTCCTGCAATACACGCAACAGCTTGACTTGCAATGGGATCGGCATATCGCCAATCTCATCAAGAAACAGAGTGCCACCCTCTGCGGCCTGGAACAGACCTTCACGGCTGCTGACCGCGCCAGTAAACGCGCCGCGCGCGTGACCAAACAACTCCGACTCCAGCAACTGCTCCGGTAGCGCGCCACAGTTAATGGCGATAAATGCACTTTTGCTGCGCGGGCTGGCATTGTGGATCGCCTGTGCCAGAACCTCTTTGCCGGTTCCGCTCTGACCGTTAATCAGCACGCTAACATCCGATTGCGCCACCATGCGCGCCTGCTCAAGCAGACGCAGCATCAGAGGACTGCGGGTTACAATAGTTTCGTGCCATTGATCGTCACTGGCGGAGCCGCTATGTTCCAGCGCATCATCGATGGCTTTATACAGCGCATCTTTATCCACCGGCTTGGTCAGGAAACTGAAAACGCCCTGCTGGGTGGCGGCCACGGCATCAGGGATCGAACCGTGCGCCGTCAGGATAATCACTGGCATTCCCGGCTGCACGCGCTGGATCTCCGCAAAAAGCTGCATGCCATCCATCTCATCCATGCGTAAATCGCTGATCACCAGATCGACCTTTTCCCTGGTGAGAATGCGCAACCCTTCCTGTCCGCTTTCTGCGGTGACAACGCTGTAGCCTTCGCTGGTGAGGCGCAACCCCAGCAGTTTCAGCAATCCAGGATCGTCATCCACCAACAACAAGTGGGCAGGTTTACGGCTGGTCATGGTTTCACATCCTCCTGAGTCGCATCCGTTTTCGGCGTGTGAATATTATCGGGTAGATCGGTAGCCGCAGGTTTGCTGCGCGTGGAAAGGCGACGCTCAATATCGGTGAGGGTTTCCAGTTTGCGCGTGGTCGTTTCCAATTGCTCGCGCAGGAACCGCTGTTGCTGACGCAGACTATCCAGCTCGCTGTCAGTGGATTGCTGAAGTTTACTGTAGCGGCTGCGCTCATCGGCAAGCTGCAATTTCGAGGCTTCGCCATCGCGCCAGAGCTGGAAGATCGGACGAACTTGTGCCGGGATAAGCGGACTTAACGCATCCAGCTTGTCGTTATACTCCCGACGTTCCAGTGGCGAAATCTTCGCGCTGGAGAGCAAAATACCGCGCCGGAAAGTGGCCTGCCAGCTTTCATCAGACCATGAACGCGCTTCTGCACGCGCGGCCGCTGGTGCTAAGCGCTGGGCACAATCCATACTGCGCAGCCAGTAGAGTGGGTTATTGTCAACGTCCGGTCCCGATAACGACCAGATATCCTCACAGTCCGTTGCCAGGAAATCAGCCAGTTGATGATCAGGGAGTCTCACTTCCTGGTCATCATGAATGGCGCTTTGCGGCTTCTGCATCACACAGCCCACCAGTAACAGGCAGGGAAGTGCACGAAGCCAGATATTTTGCTGTGTAACCGCGTTAACCACGCGGGAAAAGAGATGCAACATGCTCACCAGATATAGATTCATTAAATGGATTTTTCCGGCGTATTAAGCGGTAACTCAATACGGAAACAGACATCGGCTTTACCGTCCGCCACCAGTTGCAGCTCACCCTGCATACGGCGGAGGCAATCTCTGGCGATACTTAACCCTAATCCGCTTCCTTTCACCGCCCCTTTCCTTTGGTGGCTTCCCTGAAAGAAAGGTTCAAAGATCATCTCTCGTTCGCTTTCAGGGATCGGCGTACCAGTATTTGCCACCTCAATACAAAGCCGATTATCGGCTGTAAAACTGCGCAGATAAATGGTACCGGATTCAGCACCATAGTGCACCGCGTTGGAGTAAAGATTATCCAGCACACTCATCAACAGCATAGGTTCGGCCTGGCAGCTTGCTGCATCCAGTGCGATCTCGGTATGCATCATTTTAGCTCGTGCCGGTAAACTGTGAGCGGAGATCACCATATCAATCAACGGTTCCAGCGCCACCTGTTCCAGTTCGACCGCGCCATCCGCCAGTTTGCGGTTGTAATCAAGCAGTTGTTCAATCAGCTTTTGCAGATTGCGGCTGCTGGCATCAAGGATCTCCACCACCTCTTTCTGCTCCGCCGTCAGCGGTCCAACCACTTCATCAGCAAGCAGTTCCGCTCCTTCGCGCATACTGGCGAGCGGCGTTTTGAGTTCATGGGAAAGATGGCGTAAAAATTGATGACGCTGGGATTCCAGCCAGGCCAGCCTCTCACTGAGCCAGATAATCCGTTCGCCCACATAACGCAGTTCCCGCGGCCCTTTAAATACGACAGAGTGACCCAGAGATCGCCCCTCTCCCAGCCGGTTGATCATCCGCTCGATTCCCTTCACCGGGCCGATGATCATGCGGGTAAACAGCAGCACCAGGCCCAGACTTACCAGGAACAGCACCAACGCCTGCCAGCCGAAAAATTGTCCGCGTTCAGCGATCTCCAGTTGCAGTTGCTGCCCGCGCGAGAACACCACTGCGCGAGTGGATTGCACCATGTCAGTATTAGCGGCGGCAAAGGCTTCAAGCTGCGCGGAAGCCGCTGCCGACGGACTACTGTTTTTACATTGCAACTGAGCAAGATCGCTCAGATCCTGGCGTAACGCCTGGTAGAGTTTGTCATCCGGCAGTACGCCCGCGTGCGCATCAAGCATTTCGCTGTAGCGTTTACGCTGATTCTGGTAAACCCGCGCCAGCGTTGCATCATCCAGCACACAATACTGCCGATAGCTGCGCTCCATTTCGAGCGCAGCATTGGTCATCGCTTCGCTGCGACGTGCGTCAATCAACGTGGTACGGTTGGTATGCAAAGCCTGGGCACTGAGCGCATTCAGGCTTTGCCACGCCTGCCAGGCCAAAACCAGCAGCGGTAATAAAACCAACAGGAACGCCATCATGACCAGTTGGCGCAGCGAGCGGGGAAAAACAGGCCAGCGTTTCAATGCAGTACTCTCGCTAAAAAAGATACCGGAATGCTAACCGATTTAGTAAATACCAGAAACAACAAAGCCGGGTATTAACCCGGCTTTGTTTAAAAATTAGGCGGTGCCTAACTCGACGTTTCGCCCGATATCTGATAAAGCTACGCAATGATCAGCAGTTGGACGGCAGGCACCTTTAAGTGCGTCATTCTGAGTTTATGTAGCGCGTCCCGAAGGGGCTGACATAAGAATGTGAATGAGCCACTGACTGTCATTATGCATGTATTATGCCAATTTATAAATTATTATTTTAATATACTGATTATTAATGAATTTTTACCGACAATTGGTAAAACACTACTGTTTATCATTTCACCAACCTGTCGCTATTCAGCAACACTTGTCAACACGGATTAATAATTACTTTATAATCAATAATTTAAATGTCTCCTTTTAGAGACAGTGAGAAATATCTGTTGTCGGGAAATGCCGACAGTGGAGCGGGCAAAGAAAAAGCCCCCTTCCCGAAGGAAGAGGGCTTGTCTGCAACAGCCGATTAACCCAGTTGCTTACGGGCGTTGCGGAAGATACGCATCCATGGGCTATCCTCGCCCCAGTTTTCCGGGTGCCAGGAGTTAGAAACCGTACGGAACACACGCTCCGGGTGTGGCATCATAATGGTCACGCGGCCGCTTTCGCTGGTTACCGCCGTAATACCGTTCGGCGAACCGTTCGGGTTAGCCGGATAGGTTTCCGTCACTTTGCCGAAATTATCGACATAGCGCAGCGCCACCAGCCCTTTGCTCTCAAGTTGAGCAAGATGCCCAGCGTCACGCACTTCGACACGGCCTTCACCGTGAGAAACGGCGATCGGCATCTGCGAACCGACCATGCCGGCCAACAGCAGCGACGGGCTTTGCGTTACTTCAACCAGGCTGAAACGCGCTTCAAAGCGATCGGAGTGGTTACGCACAAAACGCGGCCACAGTTCGCTACCCGGGATCAGTTCACGCAGGTTAGACATCATCTGGCAACCGTTACATACCCCCAGCGCCAGCGTCTGCGGACGATGGAAGAAGGTTTCAAACTCATCACGTACGCGGTCATTGAACAAAATCGACTTCGCCCAGCCTTCGCCCGCACCCAATACGTCACCGTAAGAGAAGCCACCGCAAGCTACCAGCGCGTGGAAGTTTCCCAGACCACTGCGCCCGGCCAGCAGATCGCTCATATGCACGTCGATGGCATCAAACCCGGCGCGGTGGAACGCTGCCGCCATTTCCACATGGGAGTTAACGCCCTGCTCGCGTAGCACCGCCACTTTCGGGCGCGCGCCAGTGGCAATAAACGGCGCGGCAATATCGTCGTTGATGTCGAACGACAGTTTCACGTTCAGCCCCGGATCGGCATCATTCGCTTTCGCGTCATGCTCCTGATCCGCGCATTCCGGGTTGTCGCGCAGGCGCTGCATCTGCCAGGTGGTTTCTGCCCACCACATACGCAACGTGGTGCGGCTTTCGCTGAACACTGGCTGGCCGTCCGCTTCGATAACAAAGCGGTCACCGGAAACGGCACGGCCAAGATAATGAACATTATCGCCCAGACCGTAGGCCACCAGTACGTTTTCCACCGCCTCGCGATCGGCGGCACGTACCTGAATCACCGCGCCTAGCTCTTCGTTAAACAGCGCCGCCAGACGATCACTACCCAGCGCCGCAACGTTAACATGCACGCCGCAGTGGCCGGTAAAGGCCATTTCAGCCAGCGTGGCCAGCAAACCACCATCGGAACGGTCATGGTAAGCCAGCAGTTTACGATCGGCCACCAGCGCCTGAATGGCATCGTAGAAGCCTTTTAATTGCCCGACGTTACGCACATCCGCCGGTTTGTCGCCCAGTTGACGGTAAACCTGCGCCAGCGCCGTCGCGCCCAGCGCGTTGTTGCCGTTGCCGAGATCGATTAGCAGCAGGGCGTTATCTTCCGTTGAAAGCTGCGGCGTCACCGTATGGCGCACATCTTCCACGCGGGCAAAAGCAGTGATCACCAGCGACAACGGCGAGGTCATCTCACGCTGCTCGCTGCCTTCCTGCCAGCGGGTTTTCATCGACATGGAGTCTTTGCCCACCGGAATGGTCAGCCCCAGTGCCGGGCAAAGCTCTTCACCAACAGCTTTTACCGCCGCATACAGGCCTGCGTCTTCACCGGGGTGACCGGCTGCCGCCATCCAGTTTGCGGATAGTTTGATACGTTTGATATCGCCAATCTGCGTCGCCGCAATATTGGTTAATGCTTCACCCACCGCCAGGCGAGCAGAAGCTGCAAAGTCCAGCAGCGCAACCGGCGCACGTTCGCCCAGTGCCATCGCTTCTCCGTAGTAGCTGTCAAGGCTGGCCGTGGTGACCGCACAGTTAGCTACCGGCACCTGCCATGGGCCAACCATCTGATCGCGGGAAACCATGCCGGTTACCGTACGGTCGCCAATGGTGACGAGGAAGGTTTTTTCCGCCACAGCCGGCAGATGCAGCACGCGATTTACCGCCTCAGCCACAGAAATGCTTTGCGTATTGAAGGTATCGCCAGTTGCCTGACGGGTTTCTACGTCACGCGTCATTTTCGGCGTTTTACCCAGCAGCACATCCAGCGGCATGTCGATAGGCTGGTTGTTAAAGTGCTTGTCATTCAGCGTCAGGTGCTGCGCGTCGGTGGCTTCACCGATCACCGCGTACGGCGCGCGTTCGCGGCGGCAAAGTTCGTCAAACAGCGCCAGTTGATCGGCCGCAACCGCCAGCACATAACGCTCCTGCGATTCATTACACCAGATTTCCAGCGGACTCATACCCGGCTCATCGCTGAGGATATCGCGCAGTTCGAAACGACCGCCACGACCACCATCGCTCACCAGTTCCGGCATGGCGTTCGACAGACCGCCCGCACCAACATCGTGAATAAAGAGGATCGGATTGGCATCGCCCAATTGCCAGCAACGGTCGATCACTTCCTGGCAACGACGTTCCATCTCTGGGTTATCACGCTGTACGGAGGCGAAATCGAGATCCGCATCAGACTGGCCGGAGGCCATAGAAGACGCCGCGCCACCGCCGAGGCCGATATTCATCGCCGGGCCGCCGAGCACGATCAGTTTCGCGCCAACGGTGATCTCGCCTTTCTGTACGTGATCCGCGCGAATATTACCGATCCCGCCCGCCAGCATGATCGGTTTGTGGTAGCCACGCAGCTCTTCGCCGTTGTGGCTGTTCACTTTCTCTTCATAGGTACGGAAGTAACCATTTAGCGCCGGACGACCAAATTCGTTATTGAACGCGGCACCACCCAGCGGGCCGTCGGTCATGATATCCAGCGCGGTAACAATACGCTCCGGCTTACCAAAATCTTCTTCCCACGGCTGTTCAAAACCCGGAATACGCAGGTTGGAAACGGAGAAGCCCACCAGCCCGGCTTTCGGTTTCGCACCGCGACCGGTCGCCCCTTCATCGCGGATTTCGCCGCCGGAGCCGGTCGCCGCCCCCGGCCACGGTGAAATCGCCGTCGGGTGGTTATGGGTTTCCACTTTCATCAGGATATGTGCCGGTTCCTGGTGGAAATCGTAACGGCCTTCCGCGCGATCGGCGAAGAAGCGCCCCACTTCCGAACCTTCCATGACCGCCGCGTTGTCTTTGTAGGCTGACAGCACGAAATCCGGCGTTTGCTCGAAGGTGTTTTTAATCATTTTGAACAGCGACTTCGGCTGCTGCTTACCATCAATCACCCAGTCGGCGTTGAAAATCTTGTGGCGGCAGTGCTCGGAGTTCGCCTGCGCAAACATATAGAGTTCGATGTCGTTCGGATTACGCCCCATACGGGTGAACGCATCCTGCAAGTAATCAATTTCGTCTTCCGCCAGCGCCAGGCCAAGACGCAGGTTCGCGTCGATCAGCGCCTGGCGACCTTCAGTAAGCAGATCAACGCTCTGCACCGGTGCCGGTTGATGGTGTTCAAACAGACGCGCGGCGTCCGCCTGCGAGGTGAATACACTCTCCATCATGCGGTCATGCAGTTCGGCGGCAATCTCATTCCACTGGGCATCGCTCAGGCCCGCCGCATCAACGTAATATGCGACGCCGCGCTCAAGGCGATTGATTTTATTCAGGCCGCAATTGTGGGCAATATCGGTCGCTTTAGAAGACCAGGGAGAGATGGTGCCAGGACGAGGTGTGACGAGCAGCAATTTTCCGGTCGGCGTATGGCTGCCAAGGCTCGGGCCGTATTTCAGCAAGCGCTGGAGCCGTGCGTACTCTTCTTCGGTAAGGCTGTCATTCAGATCGGCAAAGTGAGCATACTCGGCATAAATATTACTGACCGGGAGGTTGGCTGCCTGAAAACGCGCCAGCAGTTTGTTGATACGGAAAGCGGACAATGCAGGCGAACCACGCAGAATTTCCATCATAAGTCTCTCGTCTTCGAAGCGTCAGGGACGCTTTAAGTGTGCACCAGGGGGGAAAACGGGCGTCATTATAGAGAATAGTGCGCGGCGACGAAACCGTTTGCGTCGAAATAAACCATGTCTGATTTTTTAACAATAGCTGTCGCCGACTGCTCTAATTAGTTGCCAACTGGCGTTTTGTTGCGCAAAATGCCGCTCAATCACCGACAAACACTGTTGTTACCACGGTAAAAAATATTCTGAAGCAAAGCACTGTGCAGAGAATTAACTAATTGAAAAAATTTAAGATTAATTATCTGCTCATCGGCATTGTCACCCTGCTGCTGGCAGCGGCTCTGTGGCCTTCCATTCCATGGTTCGGTAAAGCCGACAATCGCATCGCGGCGATCAAAGCGCGCGGGGAGCTGCGCATCAGTACACTTTCCAGCCCGCTGACCTATGCCGTCATTGACGGGAAAACCACCGGGCTGGATTACGATCTGGCACAGCATTTTGCCGATTACCTCGGCGTCAAACTGAAAGTGACCGTGCGGCAGAACATCAGCCAGCTTTTCGACGATCTCGATAACGATGACGCCGATATGCTTGCTGCTGGCCTTGTCTATAACAGCGAACGTATCAAAAACTACCAGACTGGCCCAGTCTACTATTCGGTTTCGCAACAACTGGTTTATCGCGTTGGCGGCTTTCGCCCACGCTCGCTGCAATCGATCACTGCCGATCAGTTAACCATCGCTCCCGGCCACGTTGCGCTGGATGATCTGCGAGAGCTTAAAGAGAAAAAGTATCCAGACTTAAGCTGGAAAGTGGACGAAAAACTGGGCACAACGGCGCTGCTGGAGCAGGTTGTCGAGGGTAAACTGAGTTATACCGTGGCCGATTCAGTGGCAATCAGCCTGTTCCAGCGCGTTCATCCTGAACTGACCGTCGCGCTGGATATCACCGATGAACAGCCCGTGACCTGGTTCAGCAAACGTGATGACGATAATACTCTGTCAGCGGCAATGCTCGACTTCTTCAATAATATGAATGAAGACGGCACGCTCGCCCGTCTGGAGGAGAAATACCTCGGGCACGGCGAAGATTTTGATTATGTGGATACGCGCACTTTCCTGCGCGCAGTGGACAGCGTATTGCCAGACCTTCAGCCGATCTTTGAAAAAAATGCGCAGGAGATCGACTGGCGGTTGTTGGCGGCCATTTCTTACCAGGAGTCGCACTGGGATTCGCAGGCCACCTCACCCACCGGCGTGCGCGGTTTGATGATGTTGACCAAAAATACGGCGCAGAGTCTGGGCTTAAGCGATCGTACTGATGCTGAGCAAAGCATCAGCGGCGGCACCCGCTATCTAGTGGATATGATGAGCAAAGTGCCGGATAGCGTACCGCAGGATGAGAAAATCTGGTTTGCGCTGGCGGCCTACAATATGGGTTACGCGCATATGCTTGATGCCCGTGCGCTGACGGCGAAAACCAAAGGTAATCCCGATAGCTGGGCCGATGTCAAACAGCGGCTACCGCTGCTGAGCCAGAAACCTTATTACAGCAAGCTGACTTACGGTTACGCCCGTGGTCACGAAGCTTATTCTTATGTAGAAAATATTCGTAAATACGAAATTAGTCTGGTGGGTTATCTGCTGGAAAAAGAGAAGCTAGCCACCAAAACCCTGCAACTGGCGCAAAGTTATCCAGCAGTTTCGACAGATGAACTTAACCGCCCGGATTACGGCGTGATGCCATTCAGTGCGCTGGCGCCCAACGTTGCCTTCCTACGTAACCCGTTACTGGTACCCGAAACGCTGGTAAAAAATCCGCTAAAAGTAAATCGCTAATTTTTTCGCTGGCGTGGGTTGCCGGACAACAGCTTCACCTTATCAGGCCTGAAGATTTGTCGAGTCTGGCGGCGATTTCTTCAACGCTTTTTTCTCTATCCGGCGCAGGCGGAAAAAGTCGCTCAGCATAGCCGCACACTCGTCGCGCAATACCCCCTCTTCCATTTCAATCCGGTGATTCATGCCCGGATGATGTAGCACATCCAGCAGCGATCCCGCCGCGCCCGTTTTGGCATCGCGCGCGCCAAACACCAGCCGTCCGATGCGGCTATGCACCATGGCACCGGCGCACATTACGCACGGCTCCAGCGTGACATATAACGTGGTATCGATCAGACGATAATTTTGCAGTACCAGCCCGCCCTGGCGTAGCGCCATGATTTCAGCATGGGCAGTCGGATCGTGGCGGCCAATCGGCCGGTTCCAGCCTTCACCGATCACCTGGTCGTGATAAACCAGTACCGCGCCAACAGGAACTTCGCCCTCATCCCAGGCTCGCTTTGCCAGCGTCAGTGCATAACGCATCCAGTACTCGTGATTCAGTTCAGGGTTGGACAAAGGGAAGTACTCCAGTGATTCAGGCGGGGCGCATTATACACAGCGCCCCGGTCAGGCACTACTCCAGTTGTTGCAGTTCACCGCGCGGCGTAACACGCCAGCGGTGCTGGCAGAAATAGAGCAACGGATTATCCTGCTTGCTATCGCTGTAGCCACTGTACAGGCGCAGCGGTGTGCCGATTTTACGCTCTAACTGCGCGACCTTTTCATGGCCCAGGCAGCGCATTGTTAACACCCAGCCGCCGTTACGCCGTTTGATTTGGCTGGCAATCAGATTCACACGCGGTAGCCAGGGCGTGTCGAAATAGGTCTGTTCCACTAACGATTGTGGCGAACCGGTAATCAGCCAGATATCCGCATCTGCTGCCGCAAGATAGTTAGTCAGCCTTGTCTGGACGACCGGAAATGCCGTTACGCGCCCGCGAAACCAGGCAACAAATCTCTGCTGGAGCGCCAGCAAATGGTGCTCGCTGTGACCAAACGTGCATCCCCACAGCAGCAAGCTCATCGGCCAGCGCGCTGCGCGCCCTTTGATTAATAATCCGCCAATAATTACCGGCAACAGCAGCAATACCAGTAAGACGTTAAGCGGGTGATGGCGCAGTAAATAGCGCAGAAATGTCCCGAACATATCCTGCTGATGCAGTGTGCCATCGAGGTCAAAAAAAACGACGCGGCGCTCAGTAGTAGCCAAATGTTATCCCTCTGCCTTGTTTATCCCTGACCGCCAGCCTCCGGTTGTGGCGATCACTCTTTCATAGCCTAACAGATAGATCCTCACATTTCCGGTAACAGCCGTCCCGGATAATAAGCAGATGCTGTTTATTGCCGGATGCTCTACACTGCCAGCACACAACCATAATCCACAGCCACAATGACAATATCTCACCCGCGCACCTTTCACAGGGCGCAGTGGCGTGGATGGTGCCTGAAAGTAGCGCGCTTGCCGTGATCATCGCCACGGTTGGCACCGGTTTAATTCCGGCAATTCGCCGATTGGATAACTCGCCGCAGGTGGAATCCACCCGTGCGCGGTGAGCGCCTGATCCTGGTCAAAAACTGCTCATCGATGCTTTGTACCAATAGAATTTTTAATTCATAATAATAATCCATTGATGGAATATTAAATTCTTTCGCCCGCTTAGCCGGGTACAGCCACAGCGGCTGATCAGACCTCCCGGAGATGTTATGAACTGTTTGATTCGTATCCGCCAGCGTTACCCTGGTCTTGCGCAGAGCGATAAAAAACTGGCGGAATTTCTGCTGGAAAAGCCCGATCACGCGCGCCATCTAAGCTCACAACAACTGGCCGCTGAAGCGGGTGTCAGCCAGTCGAGCGTGGTGAAATTTGCGCAGAAGATGGATTTTAAAGGTTTCCCGGCGATGAAGCTGGCGATCAGCGAAGCGTTAGCCAGTAATCCGAACCCCTACTCAATTCCGGTGCATAACAAAATTCGCGGTGACGATCCGCTGCGAGTCGTTGGGGAAAAGTTGATCAACGAGTATCAAAGCGCTATGCATGCTTCGCTGGATATCAACAGCGAGGAGAAGCTGCTGGAAAGCGTATGCCTGCTGCGCGACGCACGGCGCATCATCCTGACGGGGATTGGCGCATCCGGACTGGTTGCACGCAACTTCGGCTGGAAGCTAATGAAAATCGGCATTAACGCTGTCGTCGAGCAGGATATGCACGCCCTACTGGCGACCGTGCAGGCCATGGAGCCGGACGAACTCCTGCTGCCGGTTTCCTATACCGGTGAACGGCGAGAGATCAATATGGCCGTAGATGAGACGCTACGCGTGGGCGGTAAGGTTCTGGCAATTACCGGTTTTACGCCTAATGCGCTGCAACAACGCGCAACGCATTGCCTCTATACCATTGCCGAAGAGCAGACGACACGCAGCGCGGCGATCTCCTCCACCAGCGCGCAAATGATGCTGACAGATTTACTGTTTATGGCGCTGGTGCAGCAGGATCTGGAGCATGCGCCGGAGCGTATTCGGCACAGCGAGGAACTGGTAAAAAAACTGGTCTGAACAGGGAATGATCGTATAATGCCCGCCCTGTTCGTGATGTTTCTGAGATTTTCCTGATGGCGCTGTTAATTACCAAAAAATGCATCAATTGCGATATGTGCGAGCCGGAATGCCCTAACGAGGCGATTTCGATGGGCGACAGCATTTATGAAATTAACAGCGACCGTTGCACTGAGTGTGTCGGACACTATGAAACCCCGACCTGCCAGAAAGTATGCCCGATCCCCAATACGATCCTCAAAGATCCCGCGCATGTGGAAAGCGAAGAACAACTGTGGGACAAGTTTGTCCTGTTGCACCACGCCGATAAAATCTAGGCTGTGTCCCGTAATTGGTCGTGCTGGCGACGCTGGGTACAACGCGCGTTATCAAGGCGGAGGATGCAGGGCATAGTGAGCCTGTGTTCAAGTCCGACAACGCAGAGAACGCACTTTTTAAACGCGTCCCGAAGGGCTGAGGCCATTTTTACGCATGGCTGCGTTGCTCACGGCTCATTTGGCTCCCCAAACGTCGCCGTTCGCGCCTTGCCCTGCGTAAAAATGACCATCAGCGCCACTCGCGCACAATTATGGGACACAGCCTAGTTCTCGATAATTACCGTTGCACAGGCGTAGTGGCGCTCATCCGCCAGCGTCACGTGCGTACTGCGCACGCCCATTCTTTCGGCCATACGCTGCGCCTCTTCCCATAAGCGCAGGCTCGGCTTGCCCAGCTCGTCATTAAAGACTTCGAACTGATTAAACGCCAGCCCGTTGCGGATCCCCGTGCCCAGCGCTTTCGCTGCCGCTTCTTTCACAGCAAAGCGTTTTGCCAGGAAACGAATCGGCTGCTGATGCGCCTGATAGATTTCCCACTCATTCGCGCTCAGCACCCGTCTGGCAAGGCGATCGCCGCTACGGGCGATCACCGCTTCGATGCGGGCTATCTCAACGATATCCGTACCAATTCCCAGAATCGCCATTAGCCGCGCGCTTCCAGCATCAGACGTTTCATTTCAGCTACAGCCTCTTTCAGACCACTCATTACTGCACGGCCAATAATCGCATGGCCGATATTCAATTCGTGCATCTCCGGCAGTGCAGCGATCGCTTTCACGTTGTGATACGTAAGGCCGTGGCCGGCATTCACTTTCAGCCCCAGGCTTGCAGCATAGGTTGCCGCTTTGGCAATGCGTTCAAGTTCTTTTGCCTGCTCCGCATCGGTTTTAGCATCGGCATAACAGCCAGTGTGGATCTCAATATAGGGAGCGCCAACCTCGGCGGCGGCGCTGATCTGTTCATCATCAGCATCAATAAACAGCGAAACAAGAATACCCGCTGCCGCCAGGCGCTGACAGGCATCACGCATTTTCTCACGCTGACCGGCAACATCCAGCCCGCCTTCAGTGGTAACCTCCTGGCGTTTTTCCGGCACCAGGCAGCAGAAGTGCGGTTTAGTTTCACAGGCGATCGCCAGCATCTCTTCGGTGACCGCCATTTCCAGATTCATACGCGTGTGCAGAGTCTGACGCAAAATGCGCACGTCGCGGTCGGTAATGTGACGGCGATCCTCACGCAGATGCACGGTGATGCCATCAGCGCCCGCCTGCTCGGCTATAAACGCCGCCTGCACTGGATCCGGGTATGCGGTCCCGCGCGCGTTACGCAGGGTGGCAATGTGATCAATATTGACGCCTAACAGTAATTCAGCCATGACAATCCTCGTATTTTTATGGGTTCCGGCGCGGTCTTCGCCCCGCCTGGCCTGTAATTTTTCCGCTATCGTTTGGGAACAAACGGCCGGAATAGCTCGCGGCTTTTCAGCGGTTTGCCACCAAGATACGGCTTTAACGCAATGCGGGTAAAGCGCTTTGCAGCACGCAGGGTGTCGGCATCCGGAAACTCTCGCTCCGCCAGCGCACGCAGATGTCGCCCGGTAAAAGTGCTGTTATCGATCACCACGCTGGCGATAAAGCCCTTCTCTTCCCGGTAGCGGTAGGTCATGCCATCATCCACCGACTCACCGCTGCCCGCGCAGTGGAGAAAATCCACGCCGTAACCGAGATGGCCAAGCAGCGCCAACTCAAAGCGGCGCAGGATGGGTTCCGGCGTGCCGGTTACGCCAGCCAGCGCCTGAATACAGTGCAGGTAATCAAAAAAGAGTTCCGAGAAACGCGTCTCGTGCTCCAGCACTCTGGAGATAAGTTCGTTGACGTAGAGACCGCTGTAGAGCGTGATACCGCTCAGCGGCAGCGCCAGTGATACCGCTTCCGCGCTGCGCAGGGTTTTAACTTCACCGCGCCCGCTAAAGCGAACCAGCAGAGGGGTAAAAGGCTGTAAAGCGCCTTTCAGACTGGAGCGTTTTGAACGTGCGCCTTTGGCGACAAGGCGCACGCGGCCTGACTCTTCCGTGAAGACGTCCAGCATCAGACTGGTTTCGCTCCAGGGGCGACTATGCAGAACAAATGCGCGCTGCCAGCCTTCCATTAGGTTATGTCCGGCGTTCAGGTTGCAGATGCACAGGCTGCTTTTGCGTAAGCCAGTCGCTGATTGCAAAACTTACGGCCTGGCCGCCTAAATTCATCGAGATGGCACGCTTAGAGATCGTCTACATAACCGAGACTGCGCAAGGCGCGCTCGTCATCGGCCCAGCCGGATTTCACCTTCACCCACAGTTCGAGGTGAATTTTGGCTTCGAACATCTCTTCCATATCTTTACGGGCTTCAATGCCGATGGTTTTGATTTTGGCGCCTTTGTTGCCAATCACCATCTTCTTCTGCCCTTCGCGCTCAACCAGGATCAACCCATTGATATCGTAGCCACCGCGTTCATTAGTGACAAATTGTTCGATCTCCACGGTAACCGAGTAAGGCAATTCGGCACCGAGAAAACGCATCAATTTTTCACGGATGATCTCAGAAGCCATAAAGCGCTGAGAACGATCAGTCACGTAATCTTCCGGAAAGTGGTGAATTGCTTCTGGCAAATGCTTGCGCACGATGTTGGCGATGGTATCGACGTTGGTGCCAGTTTCCGCAGAGAGAGGCACGATATCGAGGAAATTCATCTGGCTTGCCAGGAATTGCAGGTGCGGCAGCAAATCCGCTTTTTCCTGCACGTTGTCAACTTTGTTGACCGCGAGGATCACCGGCACTTTACTGTCACGCAGCTTGTTGAGCACCATTTCGTCGTCCGGCGTCCATTTGGTGCCTTCGACAACAAAAATCACCAGTTCAACATCACCAATGGAACTGCTGGCTGCTTTGTTCATCAACCGGTTAATTGCACGTTTCTCTTCCATATGCAGCCCAGGGGTATCGACGTAAATTGCCTGATATTCCCCTTCGGTATGGATGCCGACGATGCGGTGACGCGTGGTTTGCGCTTTGCGGGAGGTGATCGAAATCTTCTGCCCCAGCAGCTTATTCAGCAAGGTGGATTTGCCAACGTTAGGACGCCCAACGATGGCGATAAACCCGCAATAGCTTTTTTCAGTTTCAGTGCTCATTCCAGCTCCAGTTTTTTCAGCGCCTGTTCGGCTGCAGCTTGTTCCGCCTTGCGACGGCTGGAACCTGTGCCGACCACCGGTTCACTCAGGCCGCTGACCTGGCAGTGGATAGTAAATTCCTGATCGTGCGCTTCGCCACGCACCTGCACCACCAGATAGGAAGGCAGCGGCAGATGGCGACCCTGCAAAAACTCCTGCAGGCGCGTTTTCGGATCTTTTTGTTTATCGCCAGGACTGATTTCGTCCAGACGCGTCTGGTACCAGTTCAGGATTAATTGTTCGACGGTCTGGATATTGCTATCAAGGAATACCCCGCCAATTAATGCCTCAACGGTGTCCGCCAGAATAGACTCACGGCGAAAACCGCCGCTTTTCAATTCACCCGGCCCTAAGCGCAGACATTCACCCAGTTCAAATTCGCGGGCGATTTCCGCCAGCGTATTTCCGCGCACCAGCGTCGCACGCATACGGCTCATATCACCTTCATCCACACGCGGGAAACGATGATAAAGCGCATTTGCAACCACAAAACTTAAAATAGAGTCGCCGAGAAATTCGAGACGCTCATTATGTTTGCTACTGGCGCTGCGGTGGGTTAATGCCTGCTGCAACAGATCCTGATGTTGAAAAGTGTAGCCCAGCTTCCGCTGAAGCCGATTAATTACGATGGGGTTCATGCGATACCAATAAATAAATGCGTCAACAATGCAGCACACGAAACCGACCTGAAAACAAACCAACGCGGTTTCGTGTGCCGTGGCTCTTGTGGGAACCAGTCCTAAACTTCGGGGGAATATTCTATACGCAACGACCGGAGTTGTCGTTAGTCAGATGGGAATAATCTTGGAAATAATTCGGGGCGCAAGCGTAATGATTGCGCCCCGGCTAATTAATGAATTCCGCCGATACGATTCAGGCGTACGCCTGTCGGCCATTCACCTTCTTGTTTCTCGAAGCTCATCCAGATTGCCGTGGCCCGGCCCACCAGATTTTGCTCCGGTACAAACCCCCAGTAACGGCTATCCGCGCTGTTGTCGCGGTTATCGCCCATCATGAAGTAGTGACCCGGCGGCACAATCCACGTACCCAGCGGCTGGTTCGCCTGACGATAGTAGATCCCCAGTTGATCTTGCGCGATAGGCACGGTCAGAATGCGGTGCGTCACATCACCCAGCGTCTCTTTACGCTCGGTCAGACGCACGCCATCGTCCATACTCTGCCCTTTCGGCATCTGGAAGAAACCGCTGCTCGCTTCACCGCCGGTACGACGGCCGAAAGTCTGCACAAAATCGCTCTCTTCCACATTGCTGTAGGTGATTGGCAGTGCGCTACCGCATGCCTGGCCAGAGCTACAGTTCGGCTGCACGGTAACCTGTTTGCTCACTGGATCATAAGTGACCTTATCGCCCGGAAGGCCGACTACGCGTTTGATGTAGTCAAGACGCGGATCGTCCGGGTATTTAAATACGGCAATATCGCCACGTTTTGGATGACCGGTTTCGATCAGCGTTTTCTGGTAAATGGGATCTTTAATGCCATAGGCGAATTTCTCCACCAGAATAAAATCGCCAATCAGCAGCGTCGGCATCATCGAACCTGATGGGATCTGAAAAGGTTCATAAATAAACGAACGCACGACCAGAACAATAGCCAGCACCGGGAATACTGAAGCGCCCGTTTCCAGCCAGCCCGGTTTCGGACCGATTTTCTTCAGTGTTTTTGCATCAAGCGCATCACCTGTCGCAGCCTGCGCAGTGGCCTGACGTTCCCGACGTTTCGGTGCAAAAATAAACTTATCCAGGCACCATAAAATTCCCGTCACCAGCGTCGCGATCACTAGTATCAGGGCAAACATGTTCGCCATGCCAACTCCTTTAGGTTATTTGCTCTCTTTGCCTACGTGCAGAATGGCAAGGAACGCTTCCTGCGGCAGTTCGACGTTACCGACCTGCTTCATACGTTTCTTACCTTCTTTCTGTTTCTGCAGCAGCTTTTTCTTACGGCTGACGTCACCGCCATAACATTTTGCCAGAACGTTTTTACGCAGCTGTTTCACGGTTGAGCGGGCAATAATGTGGTTGCCAATCGCCGCCTGAATCGCGATATCAAACTGCTGACGTGGGATCAGTTCCTTCATCTTCTCCACCAGCTCACGGCCACGGTACGGCGCGTTATCATTGTGGGTGATCAGCGCCAGCGCATCAACGCGCTCACCGTTAATCAGCACGTCCACACGTACCATGTTTGAAGCCTGGAAACGTTTGAAGTTGTAGTCCAGCGACGCATAACCGCGCGAGGTCGACTTCAGGCGGTCGAAGAAATCCAGTACCACTTCCGCCATCGGAATTTCATAAGTCAGCGCCACCTGGTTACCGTGGTAAACCATGTTGGTCTGTACGCCGCGTTTTTCTACGCACAAGGTAATGACGTTGCCCAGGTATTCCTGCGGCAACAGCATATGACATTCGGCGATTGGCTCGCGCAGTTCGTCGATATTGTTCAGCGGTGGCAGCTTGGAAGGGCTGTCGACGTAAACCACTTCTTTGTTGGTGGTCAACACTTCGTAGACTACGGTCGGCGCCGTGGTAATCAAATCCAGATCGTATTCACGCTCCAGACGTTCCTGAATGATCTCCATGTGCAGCAGGCCGAGGAAGCCGCAGCGGAAGCCGAAGCCCAGCGCGGTGGAACTTTCCGGCTCATAGAACAGCGAAGCATCGTTCAGGCTCAGCTTACCAAGCGCGTCACGGAAGTTTTCATAATCATCGGAACTGACCGGGAATAGCCCCGCATAAACCTGCGGTTTCACTTTTTTAAAGCCTGGCAGCGCTTTGTCTGCTGGGTTACGGGCTGTAGTCAGGGTATCGCCGACCGGCGCGCCGAGAATGTCTTTAATTGCGCAGACCAGCCAGCCTACTTCGCCGCATTTTAGTTCGTTACGGTCAATCTGTTTCGGCGTGAAAATACCGAGGCGGTCAGCGTTATAGACCTGCCCGGTGCTCATCACCTTAATTTTGTCGCCTTTACGCATAGTGCCGTTTTTGATACGCACCAGAGAAACCACGCCAAGGTAGTTATCGAACCAGGAGTCGATAATCAGCGCCTGCAACGGCGCATCCGGATCGCCTTCTGGCGGCGGAATATCACGCACCAAACGTTCCAGTACGTCCGGAACGCCGACGCCGGTTTTCGCCGAGCAGCGCACCGCATCGGTAGCGTCGATACCGACGATGTCTTCAATCTCTTCCGCAACGCGTTCAGGATCGGCTGCCGGCAGATCGATCTTGTTCAGTACCGGCACCACTTCAAGATCCATTTCAATGGCGGTATAGCAGTTCGCCAGCGTCTGGGCTTCAACGCCCTGCCCGGCATCCACCACCAGCAGCGCCCCTTCACAGGCAGCCAGCGAGCGGGAAACCTCATAGGAGAAGTCAACGTGACCTGGGGTATCGATAAAGTTGAGCTGGTAGATTTCACCATTGTTGGCTTTATAATCCAGCGTCACACTTTGCGCTTTGATAGTAATACCGCGCTCGCGCTCAAGATCCATCGAATCAAGAACCTGGGCTTCCATTTCGCGATCGGAAAGACCACCGCAAATCTGGATGATACGGTCAGACAGCGTAGACTTACCGTGGTCGATGTGAGCGATGATCGAAAAGTTACGAATATTCTTCATAGAGTGAGATTTTATGCCTTACGAGTAGCTAAGAGGCCTGTTCGCGCCTGACGTCAAATGTACTGAAACGCCGCATTCTACACTACAACCACAATGCGGGGAAATGCCAGAAAGTGAAGCCATTACCGCAAGGCGAAAAGGGAAATTACGGACGATTTTCAGTAGTGGCAATATCGACGCGAATCATCTCTGGCGGCAAGCCTACGCTTAAGATCACTGGTTGCCATTCACTACGGGTAGCCAGCTTTGGCGACAGCCCGCGCGCGAGTAAAAAGCCACCAATACCGCCCAGCACCGCACCGCACAGCGCCGCGATATCGGCAGCAAACAGCGACTGGAAAATGGCGCCCACGGCAAACAGCCCCACCAGTGGCGACATATACACCAGCATGGCGGAGCTCAGCAAGCTGGCTTCGGCAATGCCCAGCTCCACTTTTTGCCCCGCCACCAGCGGTTGTTCGCAAGGAACAGCAATGGTGTGCGTTGTTTGCGGGCCCAGTTTATTCAGCACACGGCTACCGCAACCTGCACGGGAAGCACAGCTGCTACAGGATGCTTTGACATCACATTCGACCAGCGCGTTACCATTTTGCCAGGAAATGACAGTCGCCCACTCTTTAATCATTGTGCGGCCTTGAATTTAAGGCTGTCCGCAATGCGTTTTGCAGTTTGCGGTGGCAATTCGCCGACAACAGTAATTTCCGCGTTATCGCGAACCGTGGTCATCACAGTGCGTCGACCGGTACGCAGTAACTGTTCGGCACTGTTCTGATTGGCCGGGCTGATGTTAACTGAGAAGCTGAATAAACCATCAGAATAAAGACGCGATTCAACCGGCATCTCAAGTGTTGGCAATTTACGGCGGCTGCTGGAGACCAGCTCAAAACCCTGCGGCACCCAGGATGGCATCCAGTTAAAATCAGCCTTATCGCCAACCGGTAATGACAACAACGGTGGCAGACTGGCTTTTGCCAGTGTCTGCATATTGCTGGTAACCTGGTCATTGACCGAGAATGCGATGACGCGGAACTGTTCAAGGGTTTCGCCATCGCGATCGAGCAGGTCGACACGCATTGGCAGATGCGTCTCCTCATCCATCCAGACGATATAACTGTACCGGGTGCCATCGCGCGCCACTACGCGGATCACTTCGCACAGCCTGTCAGCAATGCGCGTACGGCCCACTGAGATGAAGTCATAGTAAGGGGAAAGACGTTTGAAATCGCTATAAACCAGCGACGGCATCGAATCGACAATATAGTTGCCGTTGAGCGTAAAGGGCTCAAGACCAGGTTCAAAGTAGCTGATCTCACTGCCCCGCTGCACCACTTCCCGACGTGGACCGTCCATCTGCAATAGCTGTGCAATCGGTTGGTCATTCACACGTACATGGCGGTAGCGTAAAGACTCTACTCCCTGCTTATTAATACTGATAAAAGAGAGTTCGTAGTTGAGTGACTGACTCGCCACATTCATTTGCTGTAACAACGCCCCGGATGAAACATCAGCCGAGGCGTTGACAGAGAAGAACAGGCCAGTAGCCACAAAAGACATGGCACACCAAAGTTGCTTCATTACTGCGATTGCGTTCCTAAAGTTTGATTTCCCGGCACCTGTACAGCGGCCTGCTGCGTTTGCGCCTGCTCAAACTGAAGCTGTTCGGAGTGCAGACGGCGTTGCAGTTCGTAATCCTGCAACATCGCATTAATGCGACGACGCTGTTCCTGCACCTGTTGTTGCTGACCGGCGTTTGCCGATGCATCAGAAGGAACCCCCAAACTTACCGGACTGGCTTTACCCATCATCGGCAGCGTATTAAACACTGGAGCTTCGGGCTGTTGGGTTGATTCAGTCGAGCCATTATAGTGCTGGACTCCAACAATAACAGCAAGCGATATGCATGCCGCTACGCCCATTTGGGTCAGTTGGCTTGCCCACGGGCGAACCTTGTGCCAGAACGGCATCTTCTGCCATTGGTGCGGTGCAGGCTGCGCTTCTGGAATCAACGGCGTTGTGGTTTCAACGGCATCGTTCTCAATCGCGGCCATCACGCGGGCGGAGATATCGAAATGGAGGAGATCGGCCGTATCACCGCGCATAGAGTCGCGAATCAGGTGATAGCTCTCCCAGGTTCTCTGCATTTCAGGATCGCGGGTCAGCTCTGCGAGCAGCTCGCTATCCAGCGTTTCGCCATCCATTAAAGCGGAAAGTTGTTCTTTCTGCATGCCTAATACCTTTTTCAGTATCCCGCTATCGTCAACGCCTGATAAGCGGTTGAACTTTATTATCAATAGCTTCACGCGCACGGAAGATACGTGAACGCACTGTACCAACCGGACAATCCATGATGACCGCAATCTCTTCGTAACTCAGGCCATCCAACTCCCGCAACGTAATTGCCATGCGTAAATCTTCCGGGAGCGACTCAATGGTACGAAAAACTATTTGTCTCAGTTCTTCTGACAACATTAAGTTCTCAGGGTTCGAAATTTCTTTCAGTGCACCGCCACTTTCGAAGTTTTCTGCATCAATAGCGTCCACATCACTGGATGGCGGCCTGCGCCCTTGGGCGACCAGGTAATTTTTCGCTGTGTTAACAGCAATTCGGTATAACCAGGTATAAAAAGCACTATCTCCCCTGAACGAATCAAGCGCGCGATAGGCCTTTATAAATGATTCTTGTACGACATCAGGTACATCGCCTGAAGGGACATACCGGGAAACCAGACTCGCCACTTTATGCTGGTAGCGCACTACCAGTAAGTTAAACGCTTTCTGATCTCCTTTTTGGACCCTTTCGACAAGAACCTGATCCGTTAACTGCTCGCTCATCCGAGGTAAAATCTCCCCAAAACCAATTTCCACGCGTATCCAGAAACGCCACTCCAATACTGCAATATGAGCAAGCAGCCAATTAGAGCCCAGGTTTACAGTAAAGTTCCGTTACGCCATTGTTTTTGTGTATCGTTCGCAAAAAATCATTATCACTCATTATAAGTCTGCAAACGCTGAACACTGTGTTTTCTCAAAGAAAAGACCTTAAGATCGCCAGAGAGTAACTCAATAGTGGTTTTTTTTCACCTCTAATACACCTTCACTAACGATTTGCATCTTAACTATTTTTTCCGCTTATGACAGATGCTGGCACAAAGGTTATGTTTAGCCATTAATACAACCCTTGCAAAAAAGAGTGATCTTTCTCCGGACACGGTGCTATGCTCAGCAAACATTGTTTAGTAAATTAAACACAGATCATGAAAACAACGCCTGAACTCTCCTGTGATGTGCTGGTTGTCGGTAGCGGCGCCGCCGGTCTTTCAGTGGCTTTACGTCTGGCTGCACAACACAAAGTCATCGTCTTAAGTAAGGGGCCAATCAGTGAAGGCTCAACATTTTATGCTCAGGGCGGCATTGCAGCCGTTTTTGACGAAACAGACAGCGTTGAATCCCATGTGGAAGATACGCTGATTGCTGGCGCAGGAATTGTTGAACGTCACGCGGCAGAATTTGTCGCCAGCAATGCGCGTTCCTGCGTACAGTGGCTTATCGATCAAGGGGTGTTATTTGACACCGAGGTCGCCGCAAATGGCGAGTCCAGCTACCATCTGACGCGCGAAGGCGGGCACAGCCATCGCCGCATCCTTCATGCCGCTGATGCCACCGGTAAAGCGGTGGAAAATACCCTGGTCAGCAAGGCCTTTAACCATCCGAATATTCGCGTACTCGAACGCTGCAATGCGGTGGATTTGATTATTTCGGACAAAATCGGTCTTCCGGGTACGCGTCGCGTCGTTGGAGCATGGGTGTGGAACCGAAATAAAGAACAGGTGGAAACCTGCCAGGCAAAGGCGGTAGTGCTGGCGACCGGCGGCGCATCAAAAGTCTATCAATACACCACCAACCCTGATATCTCCTCCGGTGACGGCATCGCCATGGCGTGGCGCGCTGGTTGCCGGGTAGCGAACCTGGAATTTAACCAGTTCCATCCCACTGCGCTGTTTCATCCGCAGGCGCGCAGCTTCCTGCTCAGCGAAGCGCTGCGCGGTGAAGGAGCCTGGTTGAAACGTCCGGACGGTACGCGTTTTATGCCAGATTTTGATCCGCGTGGCGAACTGGCTCCGCGTGATGTCGTCGCCCGCGCTATAGATCATGAAATGAAGCGCCTCGGTGTGGACTGCATGTACCTCGATATTAGCCATAAACCCGCAGAATTTATTCGTCATCACTTTCCGATGATTTATGAAAAATTGCTGGGTCTGGGGATCGATTTGACCAAAGAACCTGTGCCAATAGTGCCTGCTGCGCACTACACCTGCGGCGGCGTGATGGTTGACGATCACGGACGTAGCGATGTCGATGGCCTCTACGCCGTGGGCGAAGTGAGCTATACCGGCCTGCACGGCGCGAACCGCATGGCATCGAATTCACTGCTTGAATGTCTGGTGTACGGTTGGTCGGCAGCGGAAGACATTGCCCTCCGCATGCCACATGCACATGCCATTCCGGCGCTGCCAGCCTGGGATGAAAGCCGCGTCGACGACGCCGATGAGCGGGTTATTCTGCAACATAATTGGCACGAACTGCGGCTGTTTATGTGGGATTACGTGGGTATCGTACGTACCACAAAACGGCTTGAACGCGCGATGCGCCGCATTACCTTGTTGCAGCAGGAAATTGACGAGTACTACGCCAATTTCCGCGTCTCTAATAATCTGCTGGAGCTGCGTAACCTGGTACAGGTAGCCGAGCTGATTGTACGCTGCGCGATGCAGCGCAAAGAGAGCCGCGGGTTGCATTACACATTGGATTACCCCGAACAGCTTGCGGAATCCGGCCCGACGGTACTTTCGCCGCGCAATTACATAAACAAGTAGAAGCTCTGGGTCAGCGCGGTATAGCTGTCAGAATAGCGCTGATCCGGCCCGCGAATCGCCAGCCGGTCGACGAACATGTCACCGGCACGCGGCGAGAACGCCAGCAGGACACGATGCGGTAAACGGCTTTCCGTTTCTGACACATCGGTTCGCAAACGTAAATGCCAGCCGATACCAAGCGCTTTCTGCGTGAAAAGTTCGCTGGCTTCAATCGGCAATACAACACAGAAAAAGCCTTCTTCCGTCACCAGTGTGGCAGCAATTTCCAGTAATGACTGATGATTCAATGTGGCAGTATAGCGCGCGCGATCGCGTTCTGGCGTCGCACATTTCACCCCTTCGTCAAAATAGGGAGGATTGCTGACAATCAGATCGTAACGTACCGTATTCTCATTGCTCCACTGGCGAATATCAGCCTCGTGAACTGTGATACGATCTGCCCACGGTGATGCCAGCACATTTTCCTGCGCCTGCGAAGCAGCCTGCTCATCAAGTTCGACGGCATCAATGGCCACCGTCGGCCCGGTTCGCTGCGCCAGCATCAGCGCCAGCAGACCGCTGCCCGTGCCAATATCCAGCACATGCCGGGCTTTCGATACCGGCGACCAGGCACCCAACATCAAACCATCAGTGCCTACTTTCATGGCGCAACGATCGTGTGCGACAAAGAATTCTTTAAACGTGAAACCGTCACGGCGCAACTGAGCCTTTGACTGAGACATCTTTACTACCTCAATACGGAAACAAGCGTAGCATAGGCGAAAGCAATGCGCCGGAAAAGCGGTAAGCAGACAACAGATGAAGATTCCAGCCGTAACGTCTATAATCAGCGCCCCACACAGAGGTAGATCATGACTGTAACGACTTTTTCCGAACTCGAACTTGACGACAGCCTGCTGGACGCGCTCCAGGATAAAGGCTTTACGCGCCCAACCGCCATCCAGGCAGCTGCCATTCCGCCTGCGCTTGAGGGGCGTGACGTCCTTGGCTCTGCGCCTACTGGTACCGGTAAAACGGCGGCCTATCTGCTGCCAGCGTTGCAACACCTTCTGGACTTTCCACGTAAGAAATCCGGCCCGCCGCGTATTCTGATCCTGACGCCAACCCGCGAGCTGGCAATGCAGGTTGCTGATCATGCCCGAGAACTGGCGGCGAATACCCATCTGGATATCGCTACCATTACTGGCGGCGTCGCCTACATGAACCACGCCGAAGTGTTCAGCGAAAACCAGGATATCGTGGTTGCCACCACCGGCCGCTTGCTGCAATACATTAAAGAAGAGAACTTCGACTGTCGCGCAGTAGAAACGTTGATCCTCGATGAAGCCGATCGCATGCTGGATATGGGTTTCGCCCAGGATATCGAGCACATTGCGGGTGAAACTCGCTGGCGCAAGCAGACTATGCTCTTCTCCGCAACGCTTGAAGGCGATGCGATCAAAAATTTCGCTGAACGTCTGTTGGAAGATCCGGTAGAAGTCTCCGCCACACCGTCAACGCGCGAACGTAAGAAAATCCACCAATGGTACTACCGCGCCGACAACCTTGAACACAAAACCGCTCTGCTGATACACCTACTGAAACAACCAGAAGTCAGCCGTTCTATCGTCTTCGTGCGTAAACGTGAACGCGTACATGAGCTGGCAGGCTGGCTGCGCGAAGCGGGCATCAATAACTGCTATCTCGAAGGCGAGATGGTACAGGTGAAACGTAACGAAGCGATCAAACGTCTGACCGATGGTCGCGTCAATGTGCTTATTGCTACCGATGTTGCTGCGCGTGGTATCGACATTCCGGATGTCAGCCACGTCATTAACTTCGATATGCCACGCAGTGGCGACACCTACCTGCACCGTATTGGCCGCACTGGCCGCGCCGGCCGCAAAGGCGCAGCCATTTCCCTGGTTGAAGCGCACGATCACCTGTTGCTGGGCAAAGTAGGCCGTTATGTTGAAGAGCCGCTGAAAGCGCGCGTCGTGGACGAACTGCGCCCGACAACGCGAGTACCAAGCGAGAAGCTGAAAGGCAAGCCATCGAAAAAAGTGCTGGCCAAACGCGAAGAGAAGAAAAAAGAGAAAGAAAAAGAGAAGCCTCGTGTGAAGCAACGCCATCGCGATACCAAAAACATCGGTAAGCGACGCAAGCCCAGCGCAGTGAGCAGCGAGCCGCAAAAAACAGAAGAGTAAAAAAATGCCGGGATATCCCGGCATTTTTTATATCAGCCTGAAATTACAGGCTTTCAGTAAAGGTACGAGCAATAACGTCGCGCTGCTGTTCCGGCGTCAGCGAGTTAAAACGTACTGCATAACCGGATACACGAATGGTCAGTTGCGGGTATTTTTCCGGATGTTCAACGGCATCAAGCAGCGTTTCACGACGCAGAACGTTCACGTTCAGATGCTGACCGCCTTCCACACGCACTTCCGGTTTCACTTCCATCGGAATTTCACGATATTCGATAGCGCCCAGTTTGTTGACTGCAACGACTTCATCTTCCGCGAAACCACCTTTTGCACAAACGCAACGTGCTTCGCCTTTTTCGCTATCAAGCAGCCAGAACGAGTTTAGCAGGTTGTTGTTTGCAGCTTTAGTAATCTGGATACCAGTAATCATGATTTGCCTCCCTTCGGCACATTATTCGATTAGCCGGTTTTCCCGGCCAATTGGTAAAACCATTGTTGTCTGATTGTTTATATACCAGTCTGACACCCCGTATTCTTTGATTTAAATCAACAAAAACCACACAGTAAAAATGGTTATTAGGCAATACACTTGTTTTATATCAAGTTACGCGTTTCAAACAACCTTAAAAATTTTTGTAAATTTTCAATTTTTTTTAGTGAATTCAGCAAAAGCCGATGGTGAATTTTGTTATGCCACAAGAAGCAGTTAAGCTATGGGGAACCAACTTCGCAGGAGAGCGGGATGACCACCTCATTAACATGGCATGATGTGCTGGCAGAAGAAAAACAGCAGTCCTACTTTATCAATACCCTCAGTACGGTTGCGGCTGAGCGGCAGTCCGGAATGACCATCTACCCACCGCAGAAAGATGTGTTTAACGCTTTCCGTTTTACCGAACTGGGCGATGTTAAAGTGGTGATTTTGGGGCAGGATCCCTATCACGGTCCTGGTCAGGCACACGGTCTGGCATTTTCTGTGCGCCCGGGGATCGCCATCCCACCTTCCCTGTTGAATATGTATAAAGAGTTGGAAAACACCATCCCTGGCTTCGTACGACCACAGCATGGTTATCTGGAGAGCTGGGCGCGCCAGGGCGTATTGTTACTCAATACCGTGCTGACAGTACGTGCCGGCCAGGCGCACTCACATGCCAGTCTCGGCTGGGAAACCTTTACCGACAAAGTGATCGCGCTGATTAATGAACATCGGGAAGGCATTGTGTTTTTGCTCTGGGGTTCGCATGCGCAGAAGAAAGGGGCGATTATCGACAAATCCCGCCACCATGTTTTACGTGCGCCGCACCCGTCGCCACTCTCTGCGCATCGCGGTTTCTTTGGTTGTAATCACTTTGTGCTGGCAAATCAGTGGCTGGAGCAGCATGGAGAACAGCCTATCGACTGGATGCCGACATTGCCCGCGGAAACCGAGTAAAAAAAGCCAGCGTTGCGGGCTGCCCTCATAAAGGCGCTGGCTCTTTTAATCTACTGGCTAACGTCAGTCTCAGGCTCAGGCTTTGTTCTGCCGCCACCATTCTGCCAGCAGCACGCCGGTTGCCACAGAAACATTGAGACTTTCAACGTTGCCAGTACCATCAATCGAGACACTCAGATCCGTGCGGGAAAGCGCCGCATCAGATAACCCATCGCGCTCCTGGCCTAGTACCAGCACCATTTTTTTCGGTAATGCCGCTTTGAACAGCGGCGTACCGTTGTGACTGGAAGTCGTTACCAGCGCATAACCTGCCTGACGGAACTCTTCCAATGCATCGACAAAGCTGTCGCCAGTAATTGCCTGAACGTGTTCGGCTCCGCCTTCTGCGGTACGCACTGCCGCACCGGATTCAATCACCGCAGCATCCTGCAACACCACACCTTTGACGCCAAAGTGCGCGCAGCTACGCATAATCGCACCGAGGTTATGCGGGTTGCCAACATCTTCGAGCGCCAGTACACAATCCTCTTCACCGGCACTTGCCACCCATTTCTGCACGCTTAATCCATTGCGTTTTTTGATCAGGAAACAGACACCGCCGTGATGTTCCGTACCGGACGCTTTCTCCAGTTCTTCGTCATCCACCACATGATAAGCTTTGCGGTTTGCCGCCATCCAGCGCAGGGCTTCTTTAAAACGCGGCGTTACACTCTGCACAAACCAAGCGCGAACAATGGATTCAGGACGGCTGCTGAACAGCGCCTGGCAGGCGTTTTCGCCGTATACGCGCGTCTCTTCTGCGCGCTGGCGACGCAGCACTTCGGGATCGATAAAGCTTTTACCGCTGATACCGCCATGATCCGGTTTTTCAGGCGTGTCGTCGCCCGGCGCGCGGGAAACAGTACGCCATGGGGAATCACTACGCTCATTGTAATTGTCTCGCTGCGGGCGGCGACTGTTGTTGTCGCGGGCAGAACGGTTTCTGTCATCACGGCCAGGGCGGCCACGATCATCGCGGGCAGTACGACGGTCATCTCCGGCACGAGACGACGATCCTGCTCGTGCTGGCCCTTTCCCGGTGCGTGGGTTTTGGCCACGTTTATCGGAATCATCATCACTGCGGACATACATCACTTTGACCTTGCCGCTTTTGTTCTTTAATTCATCGTTCATGCTTTTCTCCACCAGCGCTGCGCGAAGCGCGCAGATTACCTGATGTCCTTGCGCTTCGCCATTAATTCGTTCAAAAGCTATCGACTATTGTATTCATTGAACAAAACGCATTGTCGTTTAAGAGCTTCTTATTAATAATATGTAACATAGTAGAAACATACCGGCAGTCATGCCGCTCTGTACCATCGCTTTTCCTGAGGTTAGTTATGAATACCGTATGTGCAAGCTGTCAGGCGCTGAACCGCATTCCCGAAGAGAGAATGAACGACGGTGCAAAATGTGGACGCTGTGGACACGAGCTGTTCGATGGAGATGTGATCAATGCTACTGGTGAAACGCTGGATAAATTGCTGAAAGACGATCTGCCCGTGGTCGTTGATTTCTGGGCACCATGGTGCGGCCCATGCCGTAGTTTTGCGCCGATTTTTGAAGATGTGGCGGAAGAACGCAACGGTAAAGTGCGATTTGTCAAAGTAAACACCGAAGCTGAACGTGAACTGAGCGCACGATTCCGCATTCGCAGTATTCCAACCATTATGCTGTTCAAGAATGGTGAAGTTGTCGACATGCTTAGCGGCGCCATGCCGAAAGCACCGTTCGACAGTTGGCTCAACGAATCGCTGTGATCCCGTCGGGGCGCATCTTGTGCCCCGTTTCCGGCTCTGCGACAATGGCGTTTTTATTGCGCAATCCCCATGACCGAAAACGCTGTTCTTCGACTCCGCGCCGAACGTCTTGCCCGTTCGACGCGTCCGTTCCTTGCCCGTGGTAACCGTATCCGTCGCTGCCAGCGTTGCCTGTTGCCGCTACGACAGTGTCTGTGTGAAACGTTAAAACCCGCGACCGCCAACAGCCGTTTCTGTCTGGTGATGTTTGATACCGAACCGATGAAGCCGAGCAATACCGGAAGGTTGATTGCTGACGTGCTACCCAATACGCTGGCTTTTCAGTGGTCGCGCACCGAACCGCCGCAGGCGCTTATCGATCTCTGCCGCTGTGAGGCGTACCAGCCAATGGTGGTGTTTCCCGCCTCTTATGCGGGCAGTGAACGGCAAGTGCTGAGCTCGCCGCCGACAGGTAAACCGCCACTGTTTATTATGCTGGACGGTACCTGGACTGAAGCGCGAAAAATGTTTCGCAAAAGCCCTTATCTGGATGCACTGCCAGTTATCTCTGTGGATCTCTCGCGCGTTTCCGCTTACCGCCTACGGGAAGCACATGCCGACGATCAATATTGCACCGCAGAAGTGGCGATTGCGTTGCTGGATATCGCGCACGACAACAAGGCCGCACAGGCGCTTGGCGAACATTTCACGCTCTTTCGCGAACGTTATCTGGCAGGGAAAACCCACCATCCATCCGCTATCACAGCAAACACAACCGAAAACGTTTAAAATCATCGGATCTCTCTTAAGCGGAGGCCGGTATGAGCCAACGAGGGCTGGAAGCGTTATTGCGTCCCCGATCGATTGCGGTGGTGGGCGCGTCAATGAAGGCGGATCGCGCAGGTTTTCTGATGATGCGCAATTTACTGGCGGGAGGTTTTGCCGGGCCGGTATTGCCGGTTACGCCCGCCTATAAAGCGGTTCAGGGCGTGCTGGCCTGGCCGGATGTCGCCAGCCTACCGTTTACGCCCGATCTCGCGGTGCTGTGCACACATGCCAAACGCAACCTTGAACTACTTGATGCGCTGGGGCAAAAAGGCTGCAAAACCTGCATTATTCTCTCTGCGCCTCCCGATCAGCATCCACTTCTTCTGGCCTGCGCTGCACGCTACCAGATGCGATTGCTCGGCCCGAACAGCCTCGGTTTGCTTGCACCGTGGCAGGGACTGAACGCCAGTTTTTCGCCAGTGCCGATTACGCGCGGCAAACTGGCGTTTATCTCCCAATCAGCGGCAGTGTCGAATACGATCCTCGACTGGGCACAACAAAGAGAAATGGGATTCTCTTACTTCATCGCACTTGGCGATAGCCTGGATATCGATGTTGACGAGCTGCTGGATTTTCTCGCGCGGGATAGTAAAACCAGCGCCATTCTGCTGTATCTGGAACATTTAAGCGATGCGCGTCGCTTTGTCTCTGCTGCCCGCAGCGCATCGCGAAATAAACCTATCCTGGTTATCAAAAGCGGCCGCAGCCCGGAAGCACAGCGATTATTGCAGGTGCATTCCGGTCTTGATCCTGCATGGGACGCGGCGATTCAGCGAGCCGGTTTGCTGCGTGTCCAGGATACACATGAACTGTTTTCCGCAGTAGAAACACTCAGTCATATGCGCCCTCTGCGCGGCGAGCGCCTGATGATCGTCAGTAATGGCGCCGCGCCGGCAGCGCTGGCGCTGGATGAACTTTGGCTGCGTAATGGCAAACTGGCCGCGCTCAGCGAAGAGACGCTGTCCCGTTTGCACACGGCGTTACCGGATTCCGTCGTCCCCGATAACCCGCTTGATTTACGCGATGATGCCAGTAATGAGCGCTATGTCGCGGCGCTTAATATTTTGCTCGACAGCCAGGATTACGACGCGTTGATGGTGATCCATGCACCCAGCGCCGCCGCACCGGGCAGTGAAAGCGCAGTAACCTTGATCGACGCACTGAACAAACATCCGCGCGGGAAATATGTGACTGTTCTGACCAACTGGTGCGGAGAGTTTTCTTCGCAGGAAGCGCGACGCCTGTTCAGCGAAGCGGGTTTACCCACTTACCGCACACCGGAAGGCACCATCACTGCGTTTATGCATATGGTGGAGTATCGCCGCAACCAGAAACAACTCCGCGAAACACCCGCAATATCCCTCAGCATGGCGGCGAATACCGCCGAAGCACACCATCTGTTACAGCAAGCGCTGATGGAGGGTGCAACAACGCTGGATACTCATGAAGTCCAGCCGATTTTAGGCGCCTGGGGGCTGCAAACACTGCCGACATGGATTGCCAACGACAGCGCTGAAGCCGTACACATTGCCGAACAGATTGGTTACCCGGTCGCCTTAAAACTGCGTTCACCGGATATTCCTCACAAATCCGAAGTCCAGGGGGTGATGCTTTATCTGCGCACGGCGAACGAGGTGCAGCAGGCAGCGGATGCGATTATTGATCGTGTGAAGATGAACTGGCCGCAGGCGCGTATTCACGGTTTGCAGGTGCAAAGCATGGCAAACCGCGCGGGTGCGCAGGAACTACGGGTGGTTGTTGAACATGATCCTGTGTTCGGCCCGTTGATTATGTTAGGCGAAGGCGGCGTTGAGTGGCGCGCAGAAGATCAGGCCGCCGTTGCATTGCCGCCGCTGAACATGAACCTCGCCCGTTATCTGGTGATTCAGGCGATTAAAAGTAAAAAGATCCGCGGGCGTAGTGCGTTACGATCGCTGGATGTCGTTGGGTTAAGCCAGTTTCTGGTGCAGGTTTCGAATCTGATTGTTGATTGCCCGGAAATTGAGCGGCTGGATATTCATCCTTTACTTGCCTCCGGTAGCGATTTCACCGCGCTGGATGTGACCATGACCATTGCCCCCGTTGCCGGAAACGGTGAAACACGTCTCGCTATTCGTCCCTATCCTCAACATCTGGAAGAAGAGGTTGAGATGAAAAACGGCGAGCAGTGCCTGTTCCGCCCGATTCTTCCAGAAGATGAGCCTCAGCTACGGCACTTTATCGCCCAGGTGACAAAAGAGGATCTTTACTACCGCTATTTTAGCGAGATCAACGAATTTACCCATGATGATTTAGCGAATATGACACAGATCGACTACGATCGGGAAATGGCTTTTGTTGCAGTACGACGCATAGATCAGGGTGAAGAAATTCTGGGCGTTACACGTGCGATTTCCGACCCGGATAATATTGACGCTGAATTTGCTGTGCTGGTTCGCTCCGATTTGAAAGGGCTGGGGCTTGGCCGACGTTTACTTGAGAAGCTTATCAGTTATACCCGGGATCACGGACTTAAGCGCTTGAATGGTATTACTATGCCCAACAATCGCGGTATGGTGACGCTGGCGCGTAAACTGGGATTTGACGTTGATATTCAGCTGGAAGATGGCATTGTTGGATTGTCTCTCCAACTGATGAAGACGGAGCAATCCTGAGTAAGGCACTGGAAATGTTGACGACTTTGGCAGGCGCGGTGTTATTATTGCCCGCTTATGTCGTCTGCATGGTACAGAAGACCCTTCAATAAACAGAGAAGAAACGCACTGTGATGTTGTCAAAATTTAAGCGTAATAAACATCAACAACACCTTGCCCAACTCCCCAAGATTGCTCAGTCAGTTGATGACATAGAGTTTTTCTACTCACCCACTGATTTCAGGGAGACGCTACTGGCGAAAATCGCCAGTGCTACGCGTCGGATCTATATCATTGCCCTGTACCTGGAGCAGGACGATGGCGGGAAGGGAATTCTGCACGCGCTGTATGAAGCCAAGCGCCAGCGCCCGGAACTGGATGTCTGTGTGCTTGTCGACTGGCACCGCGCCCAGCGTGGCCGCATTGGCGCAGCAGCATTGAACACCAACGCTGACTGGTATTGCCGCCTCGCTCAGGAAAACCCGGACGTTGTGGTTCCGGTCTATGGTGTTCCTGTGAATACGCGTGAAGCCCTCGGAGTGCTGCATTTCAAAGGATTTATCATTGATGACAGCGTACTTTACAGCGGTGCAAGCCTCAATGACGTCTATTTACATCAGCACGATAAATATCGTTATGACCGCTATCAGCTGATCCGCAACCCACAAATGGCGGATATCATTCGTAACTGGGTCGATCAAAACCTGATTCAGGGACGCGGCGTAAATCGTCTTGATAATGCTCAGCGTCCGAAAAGCCCGGAAATCAAAAATGATATTCGTCTGTTCCGTCAGGAGCTGCGTGATGCTACGTACCATTTCCAGGGCAATGCGGATAACGATCAACTGGCGGTCACGCCGCTGGTCGGTCTGGGTAAATCCAGCCTGCTGAACAAAACTATTTTCCATCTGATGCCGTGTGCAGAGCACAAGCTGACGATTTGTACCCCTTATTTCAACCTGCCTGCGGTGCTGGTGCGTAACATTATTCAGTTATTGCGCGAGGGTAAAAAAGTGGAAATTATCGTTGGCGACAAAACGGCTAACGACTTTTTCATTCCGGAAGATGAACCGTTCAAAATCATCGGCGCGCTACCTTATTTGTATGAAATCAATCTGCGTCGCTTCCTGAGCAGACTACAGTATTACGTTAACACCGATCAGTTAGTTGTGCGTTTATGGAAAGACGACGATAACACCTATCACCTGAAAGGAATGTGGGTGGACGACGAATGGATCCTGCTGACAGGTAACAACCTGAACCCCCGCGCCTGGCGGCTGGATCTGGAAAACGCCATCCTGATTCACGATCCGAAACATGAATTGGCGGCTCAGCGCGACAAAGAGCTGGAGCTTATCCGCACGCATACTACCATGGTGAATCATTATCGTGATTTGCAAAGCATCGCAGATTATCCGGTGAAGGTACGCAAACTTATTCGCCGATTGCGCCGTATCCGCATAGATAAGCTGATAAGTCGTATTCTTTAAATAATTAAGCCCTGTCGTGTGATGGGGCTTTTTTTCGGGTCTGCTGATGAAATACATGCTGATAGCAAGTCTGGTGCTACTGACGGGTTGTAGTCATATGGCGAATGATAGCTGGAGTGGGCAAGATAAGGCGCAGCATTTTCTTGCTTCCGCCATGCTTTCTGCCGCTGGTAACGAGGTAGCGCAACATCAGGGATATAGCCGCGATCGCAGCGCAATGGTAGGGCTGATGTTTTCAATTAGCCTTGGCGCATCGAAGGAGCTTTGGGACAGCCGCCCGGCAGGGAGCGGCTGGAGCTGGAAAGATTTCGCATGGGATGTTGCCGGCGCCGCAACGGGTTATACCGTGTGGCAACTGGCAAGTCACTAAAGACGAATGCCTTTTCCTTTGCGATGAAGCATAAGCGAGACCAGAAACGCTAACGCTCCCAGCACAGTGACGTACCAGAAAAAAGCGGTTTCGACACCGAATGACTTCAACGACAATGCGACATATTCCGCCGAACCGCCAAATAAGGCATTCGCCACGGCATAAGAAAGCCCGACTCCGAGAGCCCGCACCTGTGCGGGAAACATTTCTGCTTTCAGGATCCCACTGATCGAGGTGTAAAAGCTGACGATCACCAGCGCCAGCATCACCAGAGCAAATGCCGCGTATGGCGACGTGACACTGTGCAACGCACTGAGGATCGGTACAGTGCACACCATTGAAAGACCGCCAAACAGCAGCATTGATGTGCGACGCCCAATTTTGTCAGATAAAGCACCGATAATCGGTTGAATTAGCATAAAGACAAATAGAGCTATAGTCATAATGATGCTGGCAACGTTTGCGTGCATACCCGCCGTATTAACCAGATATTTCTGCATATAAGTGGTGAAGGTATAAAACGCCAGCGATCCTCCCGCCGTGAACCCAAGCACCATCAGAAAAGCTTTACGGTTGCGCCATAATCCTTTCATTGAACCAGCTTCTTTTAAAGCCCGAACTTCTTGCTGCGATGTTTCATCCAGTTGGCGGCGTAGCCAAAGTGCAACGATGGCCAGCACTGCACCAATGGCAAAGGGGATACGCCAGCCCCATGCGCGTAATTCTGCATCATCAAGAATCTGTTGCAGGATCACGACAACCAGTAGCGCCAGCAATTGCCCACCAATCAGCGTAACATACTGAAATGATGCGTAAAAACCTTTTCTTCCTTCCACGGCGACTTCGCTCATATAGGTCGCGCTGGTGCCGTACTCGCCGCCGACTGAAAGCCCCTGAAACAAACGGGCAATCAGCAATAGTGCTGGAGCCCAGGTGCCGATTGCGGCATAACCTGGTAAACAGGCAATGACCAGAGATCCAAAGCACATCATGCAGACGGAGATCAGCATTGAGTTTTTACGCCCGCGGCGATCGGCGATTCGACCAAATAACCATCCGCCAATAGGGCGCATCAGAAAACCGGCGGCAAATACGCCTGCCGTTTGTAATAGCTGGGTTGTCGTATTTCCTGCCGGAAAAAATATATGAGCAAAATAGAGAGAACAAAAGGAGTAGACATAGAAATCAAACCACTCCACCAGGTTGCCCGATGAAGCGCCAATAATCGCCCACACCCTTCTGCGAGTATCGCTGCTGGTGAGCGATGCACGGGTTGTTATGCTGCTTTCAGCCATTCGAATGATACTCCTGCCAGAAACAGAGGTTACTTACCCATGGCGAATATCCTTGTCCACCACTGTGCAAAAATAGAAATGTTACATGTTTGTTATAATTTAAGTGTGATTTAAATCACGTTTTAGTTTAGCAAGATAACCAATTAAGAATATGACCTGACCAGGGGAAAAATAAAGCAAAAAATCTATGGTCACCCCCATTTTTGCAACACTGATTTTGATTAATGGTGGGCTTGCTTAAATCTATCCGGCGTCTATGTGGGCAAGGATGCCCGCGCCACGATGAGTTCCGCGCCTGATGAACCTGAAAAGCCCCCCGGCTTCAGTGAGCCATTTTTTGCGTGAGGTTTCTCATCAGGCCGATATGCCGTTCATGTCATCAATAACCAGTCTTCGCAAAACCAGATGGGTAACTACTTTTTAAGTACCTAAAAATCAATAGATTAAGTCAAGCCTGCATGTGGCAGGCCTGATATTCATTGCGGTTCGTCGTGATTGCCCACGCTATTCGCGCCAGTTTATTTGCCA
>NZ_FMBC01000046.1 GCF_900094795.1 Kosakonia oryziphila | reverse complement strand
AAAGCCGGAGCTTGTGGAGCAAGAGCTGTGGGGTGTCTTACTGGCTTATAATCTGGTGAGATATCAGATGATTAAAATGGCGGAACATCTGAAAGGTTACTGGCCGAATCAACTGAGTTTCTCAGAATCATGCGGAATGGTGATGAGAATGCTGATGACATTGCAGGGCGCATCACCGGGACGTATACCGGAGCTGATGCGCGATCTTGCAAGTATGGGACAACTTGTGAAATTACCGACAAGAAGGGAAAGGGCCTTCCCGAGAGTGGTAAAGGAGAGGCCCTGGAAATACCCCACAGCCCCGAAAAAGAGCCAGTCAGTTGCTTAACTGACTGGCATTAGCCCACGGTGGGCGGATTTTTTTTGCCTGTAACTCTCTCCACAGTCACTGCTTACTGTGGGTATCAAAAAGATCCGTGCCCAGTTGGTTATAGTCAACTTTCTGTAACTTAAAGTTAGTAATGTAGACTGGCCCGGCTTTTTGCTCAGAGAAAAAGCGGTAAGAATTTTTTATCTCCCCGGCGGTGATCCCGGTCCACTGTGAGAAGAAACTGAGAAAATCATTCGCTGAACGGCGAGCTTTGACGATCCGATGCTTTGTGTCATCGCTGGAGATCACCATAAACGGCACCTGGAAATTCTGCTGGAACTTGTCGGCATGCGCCAGATACTGCGCTTCTCTACCGCGCTCTTTAATTGCCAGACCGTGATCGGAAAAATAGACCATTGAAAAACTGTCGCCGGTATTTACCAACTGGGAATAGAGCTTGCCAAGCAGATCATCTGTCTGCGTGATGGAGTAGAGGTAGCAGGACGTTTCTTTCGATTGTACAAACTCGTTGTATTTACCGCCGGTGCGATCACAGGCCTGCGGGTGCGATCCCATCAGATGCAGAACGATCATCTGCGGCTGCGTGCGCGGCGTTGAAAAGACCTGAGCGGTTAACTTCAGTAGTTCTTCGTCACGGGTGTTTTTATTCGCTTCAAAATCGCCATCTTTCAGGAACTGCACTTCATCGGCGCGCTTCGCAATACTGGCGATCGCCGTATCGTATTCGCCAATTTGCCCCTGATTAGAAAACCACCATGTCTGGAAACCCGCACGATTCGCCAGCGTAACAAAGTTATCCTGATATTGCGGGTTATTATCAACCACCCGGTTTAGCGTCAGACCGAGCGATTTCTGTGTTGAGCCGCTGGCAGACACGTAATCCGTAAAGAAAGTGCCGTTCGCCTGGCTGGCAAAAGGCGTGTTATTCCAGTAACCGCCAAATGCGCCTAACGCATCACGGCGCGCGCTTTCACCAATCACCACCACATAAATATGATATTTCGGTTTGAACGCGCTTATGGTCCAGGTATCTTTCATGCGGGAGAGCTGTGCCATATTCTCCCGTTCAACCACGACCTCATGGTAGTTAAACGCCACGTCGCGCACGAAGCGCAGCACCGGTACGCCGGTATCGATGATCCTGAAGTCATATCCCAGAAAGTGGTTATGTACCGGGCCGATAAAATAAGACGCCACGCAAAACACGGTGCCTACGGTATCCCACTTTATCCACGGCGTCGGCGCGTCAATGATGCGGCGACGCATCGAAATAACGCCCAGAGCGAAGATAAACAGACCGATTGCATAGTGATGCCACGGGAAAATAGTCAGAATTTCCGTCGACTCTTCCATATTGGTCGACAGCAGAGCGAGCAGCGTATTGAAGTTCGGCGCGCCATAGGCCTGACCAAACGGGAAATAACACGCAGCCACCAGAGAGATAATACCGATAAACACTTTCTGCGCGCGCGGCGCATGACGCCATAGCACAATCAGGGCGCAGCTCAGGACAACGGCATACAACACGCTGAATTCGTAACCAAGAGCAAAATTAATCAACATCGACTGGAGGAAATAGAAACCCGTCCACGGATTGACGGTCTGGCTGCGAAACGCAGCGGATTCTTTCAGAATTAGGCTCATTGATAACTATCGCGAAACCGCCATGTGCTCACCCTGGCGTAAGGGTCAAAACCTGCCGGACAGTGCGTGGAGAGGGGATGTGGTCCGCTTCTGTGAGCCGCAATTTGTGCAGGGCAGCGCAAAGATAGAGCGAGGCGCAACGAAGGTCAACACCCGCTAACCAGTTGTTTTGAGAGTGTGATTGCAAATCCAACAAAAATCCGTGGATTCTTAGGGAAAACCTTCAGTATGAAGGGGGACTATGACAGAAAAATGAAGCGGCGTACCGCGACGCCGCATTAGTGGGAAGGTTTGTCCGGGGTCTGCTGAGGTTTGCTATTGATAATATCGCACAGCATATTCAGCAGCATTAAACGGACTTTAAAGGGAGAGTGACTAAACACAATCATGCACCTCTTGAACTCATTCATCGGAACCTCCTTAGGCTTTCGTGGCCCTTCGCTCCGTGAAAGGTGAACGCATTACATACAGATATAGCATGGGCTATGTTTTATAGCTATGGCTAATGCGTTAATTTTTTGTGCTGGTTCACGGATGGTTTACAATGGCGCTTCTCTTATATGATGCAGCACCGCGTCACACTGTCAGAGGAAGCACAATGAACCGTCGCACAGCGAATCCAATAATCAAAAAAGTGACGCTGGTAAATGTTGAAGAGCACGTCGAAGGCTTTCGCCAGGTGCGCGAAGCGCATCGTCGCGAGCTGATTGACGACTACGTTGAACTGATTTCCGATTTAATTCGCGAAGTGGGCGAAGCCCGTCAGGTGGATATGGCGGCGCGTCTTGGCGTTTCGCAGCCTACCGTGGCAAAAATGCTGAAAAAACTGGCAACAGTCGGGTTGATTGAGCAGATCCCGTGGCGCGGTGTTTTTCTGACTCCGGAAGGGGAGAAGCTGGCGCAGGAGAGCCGCGAGCGTCATCAAATCGTGGAAAGTTTTCTGCTGGTGCTTGGCGTCAGCCCGGAGATTGCCCGCCGCGATGCGGAAGGGATGGAGCACCATGTCAGCCAGGAAACCCTCGACTGTTTCCGCCGTTTTACCCTGCAACACGGTCTACCTTCCGAATGAGCATACCGCTGTTTCGCGCACTGGCGCGCGACCATTTTCTCCATCTGCTGTTGATTATTGGCGTTGCGCTCTGCTTCTTCGTCCCATTCGCACCTGCGCGCTGGCCTGGGGCGATTGACTGGCACACCATTATCACTCTGAGTGGGCTGATGCTGCTGACTAAAGGCGTTGAACTTAGCGGCTATTTCGATGTGCTCGGGCGGCGTATGGTGCGTCGTTTTCACAATGAACGCCGCCTGGCGATGTTTATGGTGCTGGCGGCGGCGCTGCTCTCCACCTTCTTAACCAACGATGTGGCGCTGTTTATTGTGGTGCCGCTGACCATTACGCTAAAGAAGCTGTGTGAAATCCCGGTCAACCGGCTGATCATCTTCGAAGCGCTGGCGGTCAATGCCGGTTCGTTGCTGACGCCAATTGGTAACCCGCAAAACATCTTATTATGGGGGCGCTCCGGCCTCTCATTCCCGGCGTTCATCTGGCAGATGACGCCGCTGGCGCTGGCGATGATGGCAACGTTGCTGGCGCTGTGCTGGTTTTGTTTTCCTAATAAAGCCCTCAACTACCACAGCGGTACGCACGCAACAGACTGGCAACCGCGTCTGGTATGGAGTTGCCTCGGGTTTTACCTCGTCTTTATTACTGCGCTGGAGCTAAAGCAGGAGCTGTGGGGGTTGGCGCTGATCGCGGCCGGCTTTCTGCTGCTGGCGCGTCGCGTGGTGCTGAGCGTTGACTGGACATTACTGCTGGTCTTTATTGCCATGTTTATCGATGTGCATCTGCTGATCCAGCTTCCGGCGCTGCACAGCGTGCTGACCAGTACCAGCCAGCTTTCACCTTCTGGCCTGTGGCTTGCGGCCATTGGTTTGTCGCAATTTATCAGTAACGTGCCCGCCACCATTTTGCTGCTTAACTATGTTCCGCCGGATACCTTACTGGCATGGGCGGTGAACGTCGGCGGTTTTGGTTTATTGCCCGGATCGCTGGCCAACCTTATTGCGCTGCGGATGGCGAACGATCGCCGTATCTGGTGGCGCTTTCACCTCTATTCCCTGCCGATGTTGCTGTGGGCTGCGGCCGTCGGATACGGATTACTCTTATTCAGATAGTGCTGATTTGTCAGTTTATCCTGGAAAATGTATAGCGACCGCCTAACTTTAGGTAACGGTGCATCCCTGGCACCGTTACCTGACAGGAGCGTTGCGCTACTATGGCAGAAAACACAACCTCTCCTGACGATGTTCAGGAAAATAATAATGACGACACCCGTAAACGCCCCGGAAAGAAGCCGCTGATTATCCTCGCCATTGTGGTTGGCGTCATGGTGATCGTCGCGCTGGTATGGTGGTTATTAACCCGTAACGAAGAGAGTACCGATGACGCCTTCACCGATGGCGATGTGGTCACTATTGCGCCGAAAGTCGCAGGTTACGTCACCGAGCTGCGAGTCAAAGATAACCAGCGGGTGAAAAAAGGCGATTTGCTGGTGGTTATCGATCCCCGTGATGCGACCGCGCAGCGCGATCAGGCACAGGCGCAGTTAGGGCTGGCAACGGCGCAACTGCACCAGGCGCAGGCGCAACTCGAACTTTCAAAAGTGCAGTATCCCGCACAGCGCGATGAAGCGCAGGCGCAGGTATTGAAAGCGCAAGCGGATCTGGCCAACGCCGAAGCTGCTTACCGCCGTCAGCGCGGCGTCGATCCTCGTGCAACCACGCAGCAAAATATCGACAGCGCCAACGCTCAATTGCGCAGCGCACAGGCGCAGCTTGCCAGTGCCCGCGCCCAGCTAGAAGTGGCGGAGCAGGTGCAACTGCAAATACGCCAGCAGGAGACCAACGTTGAGGCTCGCCAGCAGCAGGTCGCGCAGGCGAAAGCGCAACTGGAAACGGAGGAACTGAATCTCTCGTGGACGGAAGTCCGCGCGCCGTTCGATGGCTTTGTCACCAAACGTAACGTACAAGACGGTACGCTGGTGCAGGCCGGCACGGCGCTATTCTCGCTGGTGTCGCCGGATATCTGGGTGGTAGCCAACTTTAAAGAGTCGCAGCTTGAGCGGATGCGTCCGGGCAATAAAGTGAGCATCAAAGTGGATGCCTGGCCGGATCTGCAACTGGAAGGACACATCGACAGTATCCAGCAGGGTAGCGGTTCGAAATTTGCCGCTTTCCCGTCAGAAAATGCCACCGGGAACTTTGTGAAAATCGTGCAGCGCGTGCCGGTAAAAATCGTCATCGATAAAGGACTGGACGTGAATAAGCCATTGCCGCTGGGTCTCTCCGTCGAACCGAAGGTAACGCTGGAATGACCGATCACAGCCACGAAAACTGGCGACCCGCCAGCAACCCGTGGGCCGTGGCATGGGTGGTTACGCTCGCGGTGTTTATGGAGATCCTCGACACCACGATTGTTAACGTGGCACTGCCGCACGTTGCCGGTTCGCTATCGGCCAGCTATGACGAATCGACATGGGTTTTGACCAGCTATCTGGTGGCGAACGGTATTGTGCTGCCGATTTCGGCCTTTCTCAGCCGGACGTTTGGCCGCAAGCAGTTTTTCCTTATCTGCATTGTGATGTTCACCGTTTGCTCATTTCTCTGTGGCATTGCGACTGAACTGTGGCAAATCATCCTGTTTCGTATTATGCAGGGCTTTTTTGGCGGAGGCTTGCAGCCGACGCAGCAGTCGGTGTTACTGGATTACTTTAAGCCGGAGGATCGCGGCAAGGCGTTTGGTCTGTCGTCGATAGCCATCATTGTCGCGCCGGTAATGGGGCCGACGCTGGGTGGCTGGATCACCGATAACTACTCCTGGCGCTGGGTGTTTTTCATCAATATTCCGGTGGGCATTATCACTGTGCTGGCGATCTACCAGTTGCTGGAAGATCCACCGTGGGAGCGGAAATCGAAGCAAAAACTAACCATCGACTGGCCGGGGATTGGGCTGATTGCGCTGGGGTTGGGCTGCCTGCAAGTGATGCTCGATCGCGGTGAAGACGAAGACTGGTTCGCGTCAGATTTTACCCGCATTTTCGCGGTGCTGACGGCGGTAGGGATTGTCGGCGCAATCTACTGGCTGCTGTACGCCAAAAAACCGGTAGTGGATTTGCGCTGCATGGCGGACAAAAACTTTACCGTCTCCAGCCTGTTGATGGCGGGAATGGCGATGATTCTGTATGGCAGCTCGGTGGTGATCCCGCAACTGGCGCAGCAGGATCTCGGCTATACCGCCACCTGGTCCGGGCTGGTGCTGTCGCCCGGCGCGGTGCTGATTGTGATGACCATTCCGCTGGTATTGAAGCTGATGCCGATAGTGCAGACGCGCTGGATTATCGCCTTCGGTTTTTTCTGCCTCGCCTCCTCGTTCTGGTGGTCGCGTACGCTGACGCCGGATATTGATTTTGAAACGTTAATGCTGTTCCGCAGCGCACAATCTATCGGTCTTGGCTTCCTGTTCGTGCCGCTAACCACTATTGCTTTTATCTCCACGCCACGCGAACTCAATGCGGATGCCGCCGCGTTGTTTACCATGTTCCGTAACGTGGCGGGCTCGATCGGCATTTCGCTCTCCACTGCGGCTATCACGGAGCGCTCGCAGGCGCATATGTCGCATTTGTCGGAACATACCTCCCCGTTTAATGAGCAATTCCAGTTGGCGTTGCGCCAGACTGCCGAGGCGATTCGCAATTTCACCAGTCTGTTGGGCGATCCGCTTTCCAGCGCCAGCGGACAGATGTACAAAGCGATGATCGCCCAGTCGCGTTTCCTTGCGTACATCGATGTTTTCACGATTTTGAGCGTGGTCGCGCTATTACTGATTCCATTTTGTCTATTGCTTTCGCCGATCAAAAGCGAAGGCAGCGCAGGAGCACATTAATATGAGGTGGCGTCGTTTTTCCGTAACCCTGTTATCGCTGTGGCTGACAGGCTGTGCCGTGGGGCCGGATTATCGGCCGCCGCAACCACAAGCCCCCGCACGCTGGAACGATCCGGGAGACCGTGCGGTGAAGTCACAGGTTTCCATGCAGGCGATTAACCCGCGCTGGTGGACTACGTTTCGGTCGCCGCAGCTCAACAGCCTGATTGAGCGGGCGATCGCCGGTAATCTGTCGCTGCAACAAACCGTGCTGCGAATTGCTGGCGCGCGTGAGCAAATCAATCAGGCTGGCGGCGCGTTTCTGCCGTCGGTCAACGGTTCGCTGAAAGTCACGCGTCAGCAACTTGGTCTTGAAGGCGAGCTGAAATCCCATGATGTGTACGGGCAACTGGATAATGCCGATCCGGCTATCAGCAGTGCGCTGGGCGCATTAACCCAGCCTGTGAACCTCTACCAGGGTAGCTTTGATGCGCAGTGGGAGCTGGATCTGTGGGGGAAAGTGCGCCGTCAGGTGGAAGCCGCCTCTGCGCAACAACAGCAGGCAATAGAACAACGTAATGATGCACTGGTGTCTCTGGAAGCGGAAGTGGCGCGCGCCTGGCTGCAACTGCGCGGCGCGCAGGGCATTATCGCGACATTGAATACGCAAATCGACAGCGCGCAGCAGACCTTTACCTTGACGGAGAACCGTCAGAAAGGCGGGTTATCGCCACAGATGGATGTGGAAAATGCCCGGGCGCAGGTCGGTAACCTTGAGGCGCAATTGCCGCAGTACCAGGCACAGGAGCGGCAGGCGATGAACGCACTGGCGATCCTGCTGGGGAAACCGCCGGGCGCGCTGGATGGCGAACTGCGTACCACGCAGCCGCTTCCGGCATTGCCAGAAATTGTGCCAACCGGTATTCCTTCGACGCTGGCGCGCCGTCGTCCTGATGTGCGCGAAGCTGAAGCCAGCCTGCATGCCGCTACGGCGCAGATTGGCGTTTCGGTTGCTGAGTTATTCCCGAGCTTGTCACTGAGCGGTCAGTTTGGCCTGCGTAACAGCGAAACTAACTGGCTGACCGACTGGAGCAGCCACTTCTATAGCATTGGCCCGCAGATTTCGATTCCGATTTTCCAGGGCGGGCGGCTGGTGTCGAGCGTTAAGCTGGCACGTGCGCAGCAGGGCGCGGCGGTGCTCAATTATCGCCAGACGGTACTGAGCGCATTAGGTGATGTGGAAAATGCGTTGGTCAGCTATCGCGCCGATCAGCAACGGGAAGTGGGGCTGGATAAAACAATGAGCGCCCTGCAAAGCGCTTTTGATCTTGCCCGCGATAGCTACCGCAAAGGGATCGCCAGCTTTATTGACGTGCTGGATGCGCAGCGTCAGCTAGCGCAAGCCAGCCAGCAGCGTGAGCAGGCGCGCGTGCAGAGTAGCCTTGATCTTGTGGCGCTGTACAAGGCGATCGGTGGCGGCTGGGAACCGTATCAAAATGTGCAACTGCCTGATTATAAAGTCTTTGGTGATGCGCCTCATGGATAATCAGAGAATTGGGCAAGAAACAGGCAGGATCCTCACATGCCACCTGCCAAAAGATTCCGTATAACTGTTGCGTCAACTAAATCGATGAGGAGACGCCATCATGCGCTATCAAAAATTGGGTAATACCGGACTGTTTGTTTCTGAGTTATGCCTCGGCACCATGACCTTCGGCGGCGAAGGCGGAATGTGGGGCAAAATTGGCCATCTACAGCAGGCGCAGGCGGAGCAGTTGATTGGCCGCGCTCTTGATGCGGGCATTAACTTTATCGATACCGCCAATGTTTACTCTGAAGGGCGCTCGGAAGAGATCACCGGCCAGGCGCTGAAGAACCTGAAAGTCCCGCGCGAGAACGTGATTGTCGCCACTAAAGTGTTTGGTGAAACCGGCACCGCCGGGGTGAACTCGCGAGGCAGTTCGCGCTATCACATTATTAGCAGTGTGAAAGAGAGTCTGCGTCGCTTGCAGCTTGATCATATCGATCTCTACCAACTGCACGGTTTTGATCCGGCTACGCCGATCGAAGAGACACTCTATGCGCTGGATAATCTGGTGCAACACGGGCATGTGCGTTATATCGGCGTCTCTAACTGGGCGGCGTGGCAGATTACCAAGGCGCTGGGGATTTCCGAACGGCTTGGACTAGCACGTTTTGCCTCGTTGCAGGCTTACTACACCATTGCCGGGCGCGATCTGGAACGCGAACTGGTGCCGATGATGCAGAGCGAAGGTGTCGGGTTAATGGTCTGGAGCCCGCTGGCTGGTGGTTTGCTGAGCGGTAAATACGACCGCGATGGCAATGGAGAAGCGGGCGGTCGTCGGCTGGAATTTGATTTTCCGCCAGTGAATAAAGATCGCGCCTTTGATTGCGTGGATGTGATGCGCGCCATTGCCGGGAGCAAAGGCGTTTCGGTAGCGCAAATCGCGCTGGCCTGGCTGCTGCATCAGCCAGTAGTGAGTAGCGTGATCATTGGCGCTAAACGGCAGGAACAACTGGATGACAACCTGGCCGCCACCGCGATTCGCTTAAGTGAAGATGAGCTGCAACAGCTTGATGCCGTAAGCGCGTTGCCGCGCGAGTATCCCGGCTGGATGCTGGAGCGCCAGGGTGAATATCGTCGTAACCAATTAAAATCATAGTTTTTTCTGCTATATCCGGTCCGGTAACGCTGTGCTTACCGGGCCTGGAGTGGCAAAACTCCGCGCTGGATAAGGCGCAACTGTCACCCGATAATGCCCTTCCCTGGACATAATTCCCCCAATTTTGCCGTGCTATCCGGCTATTCTTTCGAAAACCATCACAAATCTGTACATCTCTCTTTGCCCATTTTTTCGTCGTTATCTATATGACTAGTCATATTCATTAAATGACTAGTCATGGAGAAAGTGCGATGAGTAAAACATTACCGGCTGGCTTCTTGTGGGGAAATTCCGTTTCCAGCATGCAGACTGAAGGGGCATGGAATGAGGGCGGAAAAGGGATGTCGGTGTATGACATCCGTGAAGCCAGCGAATTTGCCTCCGACTGGAAAGTCGCCACCGATTCTTACCACCGCTACCGTGAAGATTTCGATCTAATGCAGGATTTGGGCATGAACTGCTATCGCTTCCAGATTGCCTGGAGCCGTGTCTGTCCACAGGGCGACGGTGAGTTCAACGAAGAGGGTATCGCGTTTTACGACCGCTTTATTGACGATCTGCTGGCGCGTGGCATCGAACCGATGGTATGTCTCTACCACTTTGATATGCCGCTGGCACTGGCGCAGCAGTACAACGGTTTTGCCGATCGACATGTGCAGGATGCCTTTGTGCGCTACGGCAAAAAAATGATCGATTGCTTCGGCAGCCGGGTGAAGTTTTGGCTGACCTTCAATGAGCAGAATATTTACCACATGCCAGGTGCGTTCCAGGTGGGCGGCTATCTCAACGGCGGGAAGACCCTGCGCGAGCTGTACCAGATCCAGCATCACGTGATGATGTCGCACGTGCTGCTCACCCACTATCTGCACGAGACGCAACCTGGACGGCTGATGGGCGGCATGCTGGCGCATCAACTGATTTATCCGGCGACCTGTAAGCCGCGCGATGTTTTTTGCGCGATTCAGTATGACGAGTTTCTCAACCAGAATTTGTTGCGGGTGTTTGCCGGGCAGGGCTACAGCCCGGAAGTGCTGGCGGTCATCGATCGTGAAGGTTTCCGCGATATCTATCGCGATGAGGATCTCGCGCAAATCGCCTGCGTGAAAAACGACTTTATGGCGTTTAGCTATTACGCCAGTAAAACTCTCGATAGCGACGCTATTTCGCCAGAAACTCCGGTTAACTACTACCTGCAACAGGGCGATAAAGCCAACCCGTACCTTGACGCTACCGAATGGGGCTGGCAAATCGATCCCCTCGGTTTTCGCGCCATTATCACTCGTTACTACAACGACTGGCGCTTGCCAGTGTTCCCGATTGAAAACGGCATTGGTGTGATTGAGGAGTGGGATGGCATACACCCCATCGATGACGACTATCGCATTGCCTACCACCGTGACCATATCCAGGCGATGCAGGATGCCATTTTCATTGATGGCGCACAGGTGATTGGCTATCTCGGTTGGGGCTTAATCGACATTCTCAGTTCACAAGGCGATATGCGTAAGCGCTACGGCGTGGTGTATGTGAACCGGGAAAACCACGATCTGAAAGATATGAAGCGCGTACCGAAGAAGAGTTATCGCTGGCTGCAACAAGTGATCCGCAGTAACGGGCGCGACATGTAACGCATTGATTGAGAGGACCGTGCTATGTCTGAAACTAAAATCACGCCGAATATGCAGTCATTTGTCGATAAGTTCGTCGATTTTTCCGCCCGCCTGGCAAACCAGGTGCATCTGCGTTCCCTGCGTGACGCCTTTGCGGCGGTGATGCCCATTTTCATCCTTGCCGGATTGGCGGTGCTGATCAACAACGTCATTTTCCCCTGGGTGCTGGAAGGGGAGACACTGGCGCGTTTTAAAGTGTGGGGCGAAGCGGTGATCAACGGAACGTTGAATATTGCCGCGCTACTGATCGCGCCGATGACGGCCTGGTCACTGGCGCGGAATAAGAACTTCGCTAACCCGGTGTCGGCGGTGGTCATTGCACTGTCCAGCTTTATTATCATGATGCCGATGCAACTTGAGGTAGTGCCGGTGGGGGCAAAAGCCACGGTCAGCGTGACGCAGATGCTGGCTTTCACTAACATCGGCTCGACCGGGATTTTTGCCGGGGTGATTATCGGGCTGCTCTCCACCGAGCTGTTTATTCGTGTTGCCAGCGTGAAACGGTTTTCAATTTCACTGGGTGAGAATGTACCTGCGGCAGTAGGGCAATCATTCTCCTCGCTGATCCCGGCCATTATTACCCTGTCGCTGTTTGCCATCGTTGCCGCGCTGCTGGCGAATCTGCTACACACCGATTTGATCCATCTGATCACCACGCTTATCCAGCAACCGCTACGGCAGATCAACACCAGCCTGCCGGGCACACTGTTTATCTATAGCTTCGGCAACTTCCTGTTTACACTGGGCATCCATCAGACGGTGGTCAACGGTGTGATCCTGGAGCCGCTCTTGCTGATCAACACCAACGAAAATATGTTGGCCTTCGCCAACGGGCAGCCGATCCCGCATATTATCAACAATATCTTCGTTCCGACCTTTGGCATGATTGGCGGCACCGGCAGTACTATTTCTTTGCTGCTCGCCATCTTTATCTTTGCAAAACAGCAATCGGCGAAGCAGGTGGCGCGCCTCGCCATTTCGCCAGGGCTGTTCAATATCAACGAGCCAGTGATTTTCGGCTTGCCGATCGTTTTCAACCTGCCGCTGATGATCCCGTTTGTGCTGTTGCCGGCGCTTGGCATCTGGTTTGCCTGGCTCTGCACAACGCTGGGTTGGATGTCGCGCTGCGTGGTGATGATCCCATGGACTACACCGCCGATTCTCAGCGCCTGGCTGGCGACGGCGGGCGACTGGCGGGCGGTGGTGGTGCAGTTGATCATCATTGTCTTTGGTGTATTCTTTTACCTGCCTTTCCTCAAAATTTCCGAGAGAGTGGCCTTAAAAAACAATGGGATACAATAATTACAGAGAAGGGCTATGGTGGCAAAATACATCACGATTGCGCGCGAGATTAAGCGGCGCATTCTTAGCCAGCACTACGCTGCCAGCGCACCGTTACCGGATCAATTTGCGTTGGCGGCAGAGTTTAATACCAGCCGGATGACCATCCAGCAGGCAATGCGCCAACTGATTGTTGAAGGGCTGGTCTATACCCGCCAGGGGCAGGGCACATTCATCCGCAAAAACTTTCTTCAGTTGTCGCGCTGGGATCTGCCCGGTAGCGACTATTTTGGTGCCACCAAAACCTGGGAGAGCGTTGGCGAGGTGACGAGTAAAATCATCCGCTTCGAACTGCGTTTTCCCAGTGAGAAAGAGCAGGCATCACTGCTGGTGGGGCCGGACGATCCGGTATACGACTTTATCCGTCTGCGTATGCTGGAAGGTGAGCCGATGTCGCTGGAGTTTACGCTGATGCCGGTTAATCTGGTGCCGGGGCTGAATCGCGGTCATCTGGAAAGCTCCGTCTTTCGCTATGTGCAGGAAGAGCTGGCGCTGAAAATCATGGGTTCGTATCGCATTGTGCGCGCGCTGAAACCCTGGGCGGAGGATAAACAATATTTGAATTGTGAAGAGACCGATCCGGTGCTGGAAGTGGAGCAGGTTATTTATCTGGAAGACGGCACGCCGCTGGAGTACGCCCACTGCCATTATCGCTACGATCACGGCGGGGTCATTGTGGTCAATCACGGGTGATTTTTTTGCCGGATGTGGCTGACGCCTTATCCGGCCTGGGCGTTTTATAGGCCCGGTAAGCGTAGCGCCACCGGGCATTAAACCGCTGATTAGTTCAGACGTACCGGCATACCGGAGCGGTTCTGCAGCGCTTGATCAACAATGTTCGAATCCACATCAGACTGGCTGGTGACGGTCTGTACCGCTTTGGTCAGCGCGATCGGCACGATTTCGCCGCCAGTGAACTGCGCTTCCGTGGTGGACAGCGGGTTGTGAACTTCGATATAGCGGCTGCCATCCGGCTCGGTGGTCGCTTTTACTGGCTCATCAATGAACTGTACGCGGGTGTCGACTGGCACGTTTTCGAACAGGAATTTAATGTCGTCGTTACGCAGACGCACACAGCCGTGGCTTACGCGCAGGCCGATACCGAAGTTGGCGTTGGTGCCGTGGATCGCGTACAGACGGCCAATATAGAGCGCATACAGACCCATCGGGTTGTCCGGGCCTGCCGGGACTACTGCTGGCAGCGGTTGACCTGCTGCAATGTATTCCTCATGCATTTTCGCGGTCGGTGTCCACGTTGGGCCAGCTTTCTTACGTTCAACTTTGGTGGTCCAGGCGATCGGGGTATCTTTCCCGAGCTGGCCGATACCGATAGGCAGTACGATCACCGTATGGGTGCCTTTCGGGTAGTAATAGAGACGCATTTCTGCACTGTTGATAACGATGCCTTCATGAACGGTATCCGGCAGGATCAACTGCTGCGGAACGTTCATTACCGTGCCGCCTTTCGGCAGGTAGGCGTCGATGCCCGGGTTGGCTTCCAGCATGTTGGACAGACCCATCTGATATTCAGCGGCGTAGTATTCCAGAGGCTGAGTATTGCCTTCCGGGATAGTGACGACCTGGTTCTGACCAACAAGACGGCTACCGTCTGTCGGCAGCGGATAAGTTACAGCAGACGCGTTATTGCAAAATCCCACGACAGCTAAAGCCGCCGCGAAAAGAGTTTTTATTTTCATGTTCATTTTGTGCGAGATTTTTGCCACACAGGCCGTTGGGTTGAGAATGCAGGAAGCGGATTATATGTGCATTCCGGCTTTCAGGGAATTCAGATGTGTACGAAATCACACTTTTTTCCCTTTACTTGCATTTTAGTGGTCTGACAGCGGACAGGAAACTAATTCGGAATTGTGGCATAATAGGGTGTTTGTCACATATTTCAGGATACCTCTGTGTTAGTCACCAGCAACGTCACCATGCAATTCGGCAGCAAGCCGCTGTTCGAAAATATTTCCGTTAAATTCGGCGGCGGCAACCGTTATGGCCTGATCGGCGCTAACGGGAGCGGAAAATCCACCTTTATGAAGATCCTCGGCGGTGATTTAGAACCGACGCTGGGGAACGTCTCTCTCGATCCAAACGAGCGTATCGGTAAACTGCGCCAGGATCAGTTTGCCTTTGAAGAGTTCAGTGTCCTCGACACGGTGATCATGGGCCACGCAGAACTGTGGGACGTGAAACAGGAGCGCGATCGCATCTACGGCCTGGCTGAGATGAGCGAAGAAGACGGCTATAAAGTGGCCGATCTTGAAGTGCTGTACGGCGAAATGGATGGCTACTCCGCTGAAGCGCGCGCGGGCGAACTGCTGCTCGGCGTTGGGATTCCGGTTGAACAACACTATGGCCCGATGAGCGAAGTGGCGCCAGGCTGGAAGCTGCGTGTGTTGCTGGCGCAGGCGCTGTTCGCTAACCCGGACATTCTGCTGCTCGATGAACCGACCAACAACCTGGACATCGATACCATTCGCTGGCTGGAACAGGTGCTGAACGAGCGTGACAGCACTATGATCATCATTTCGCACGACCGTCACTTCCTCAACATGGTGTGTACCCACATGGCGGATCTCGACTACGGCGAGCTACGCGTTTACCCGGGTAACTATGATGAGTATATGACCGCGGCAACTCAGGCGCGCGAACGTCTGCTGGCGGATAACGCCAAGAAGAAAGCGCAAATCGCCGAGCTGCAATCCTTTGTCAGCCGCTTTAGCGCCAACGCCTCGAAATCTCGCCAGGCAACGTCCCGCGCCCGCCAGATTGATAAGATCAAACTGGATGAGGTGAAAGCTTCCAGCCGTCAGAACCCGTTTATCCGCTTCGAGCAGGACAAGAAACTGTTCCGTAATGCGCTGGAAGTGGAGCAACTGGCCAAAGGCTTTGATAACGGCCCGCTGTTTAAAAACCTCAATCTGCTACTGGAAGTGGGCGAGAAGGTAGCGGTACTCGGTACTAACGGCGTGGGTAAATCCACCCTGCTGAAAACGCTGGTCGGCGATCTGCAAGCGGATAACGGAACGGTGAAATGGTCTGAAAATGCCAGCATCGGTTATTACGCGCAGGATCATGCCGCAGACTTTGATAACGATCTGACCGTCTTCGACTGGATGAGCCAGTGGAAACAGGAAGGCGATGATGAGCAGGCGGTGCGTAGTATTCTCGGTCGTTTGCTGTTCAGCCAGGACGATATCAAGAAACCGGCGAAGGTGCTTTCCGGTGGTGAGAAGGGCCGTATGCTATTCGGTAAGCTGATGATGGAAAAACCGAATATTCTGGTGATGGATGAACCGACCAACCACCTCGATATGGAATCCATTGAGTCGCTGAATATGGCACTGGAGATGTATCAGGGCACGCTGATCTTCGTTTCTCACGACCGTGAATTCGTAAGCTCGCTGGCAACCCGTGTGATTGAGATTACGCCGCAGCGCGTGGTGGATTTCACCGGTAATTATGAAGATTATCTGCGCAGCCAAGGTATCGAATAAATTTACCGTCGTCTTTCACGTTGCAGGTGTGTTGGCTGCACCTTCGTACCCCGGTCACTTACTTTAGTAAGCTCCCGGGGATACTCAGGCTTGCCGCCTTCCTGCAACGCGAAATACTTAGGTAAATTATGATGCGTTATAGGCCGGATTAGCACAGTGAAACTGCACCATCCGGCTTATTTTAGCTAAACACCCACTCGTTTGCTGCCACGCCATTAATCAATAACTGGCGTTTATCTCCCACAGGCAGTGTCACTTTCAGCGACTGCCAGGCCGGGCGGTAATCACCGCGGGTGCGCACCTGTAAATCCACGGTGCTGCCGCTGCAAACCATTTCCCACTCCAGCCACAGCGCATTACCGTCTTTATATCCCCAGGACTCGCCATCATCTTCAAACAGCAGGCCGTGAGAACGCCCCGTACCTTTTACCGGGAAGAGTTTCAGCTCGCGGGTGGTATCCGCTTTGGCATCCACATGCGAGATGCGCTCGCTCATCGGCAATCCGGCACCGGCACGAACCAGCAGCGGCAGGGTTTCCAGCGGTGCATCCAGCGTTACCCACTGGCCTGGCGCATACCAGACGCCGCTGTAAAAGTCATACCAGCCGCTGTCGTTGGCCGGCAACCACACGCGGCGTTCGCGCTGGCCGGGTTCAACCACGCTGGCGACAAGAATATCGCGACCGAGCAGGAAGTCGTCGCACTCTTCAAACGTCTGTTGGTCATGCTCATGGTCAAGGAACGTCGGGCGCAGCATCGGTTCATCGTCGGCGTGCGCCTGCCACAACAGCGTGTAGAGATAGGGCAACAGGCGGTAGCGCAACTCAATGGCGCTGCGGATCGCTGGCGTAATTGCCGGGTACATCCACGGTTCGTTCACCGTATGATCGTCGTTCCATGAATGGATGGTAAAGCGCGGATGCATCACGCCGTTCTGTACCCAGCGAACGAACAGTTCCGCATCCGGTTTATCGCCGGAGAAACCGCCAACATCGTGACCGACGTTATACAACCCGGAAAGGCTCATGCCAACACCCATACGCGTGTTATAACGCAGCGTATCCCAGTTGGTGCGGTTATCACCGCTCCAGGTCTGCACATAGCGCTGCATTCCCGCGCAGCCGGAACGGGAGATCAGATACGGGCGTTTCTGCGGCGCAAAACGCTGCTGCGCTTCCATTGAGGCGCGCATCATCAGCAACGGCATCACCGGGCGGATATGTTTGATGGCGATTTCGCGGCCAAAACCCTGACAGCGCGCTTCGCCGTCCCACACTTCAAACTCGTTGTTATCGTTCCAGGTGGAATCAATCCCCATCTCAAGTAGTTGCGTGGTCACACCGTTCTGCCACCAGGCAACGGTCTGCGGGTTAGTAAAATCGAGATGAGAACCTTCGTCGTCCCAGAAGCTTGAACGCTCAGGCGCGTCGCATTCCGAATCGCGAATAAACAGGCCTTTCTCCGCCACTTCGTTATAGCGCGGATGATCCTGCAACAAGCAGGGTTTGATATTCGCCGCCAGCTTCAGCCCGGCATCGTGAAACGCCTGGCTCATCACTTTCGGCTGCGGCACTTTGTCGTAGTTCCAGTTAAAGACGTAGCGCTTACCGTTAATTGAGGTATAACCGGACGAGAGCTGGAATGAATCGCACGGAATCGCATGTTCTTCGCACAGGCGAATAAAGTTCATCAGCTGATTTTGCGCATCCGGCGCATCGGTATAATGCATAGTCGAGCCGCTGTAACCGAGGCTCCATTTCGGCCCAAACAGGGTTTTCCCTGTCAGGCGGACAAACGCTTTAGTCACATCCAGTGCGCGTGCGCCGGTAAAAATGTAGTAATCGATATCACCGGCTTCGGCTTGCCAGCGGCGGTAAGCGGTGTGGTAGTTATCGATTTCATTACCCAGATCCAGCCAGCAACTGCTGAGGTTGTCATAAAACAGGCCGTAGCTGATATCGTCCCGGCGCGTCAGGGTAAAGGGAATGTGCTTGTACAGCGGATCGGTGCTGGCGGCGTTGTATCCCATTGCATCAAGATTGCGCATTTCATAGCGTTGGCCGTTACGTTGCAGGTTGCCTGCTTTTTCGCCGAGACCGTAAAAGCGCTCCTCTTTTTTACGGCTGAGGTAGTGCGCCACGCCGTCGCCGTGCGCGTTTACCAGATAGGCACTGGTAGGACGATCGCTCGCCAGCCACTGCCACTCGCCCGCGTCATCGCGGTAGTGCCACTCCAGCCACAGCAGCTGATGAACTGTCACACGTAGCTTCGCGCTTTCCAGTACCAGCGTGTCGGTCTGCTGCGTCAGCGTCCAGGCGGGCAGGGTGAAACCCGACAACTCTTCGCGCGAGCGGCCTTCCCACGGTACATCCTCACGCGGCGCGATACTCCAGGTTCTGTCCAGTGCCAGTTCGCCTTTGCGTTTCAGCAGCACGCGAAACAGATGTTCTTCCAGCACATACAGGCACAAGGTGTGTTGCCCATCCACCAGCAACTCAACGTGGTTAGCTGCCTGTTTTTGTAACGTCCAGTTCTTCAGCGTTTTCATTTCAACGATCCACAATCAGGCGCGTTTAGCGCGACGTTCAGCAATAAATGTCACCAGGAACAGAGCGCCAATCAGGTCAAAGAAACCCATGGCAATAAACAGCGGATTGAAGCCAATCTTGTCGGCGGTTACGCCGATCAACAGTGAAAAGAGGAAGCTGGCGATCCACGCCGCCGAGCCGCGCATGCCGTTCACGGTCGCCATCTGCCCTTTATCGAAGGACTCGACCACCAGCGCACTCAACATGCAGGAGATGATCTGGTGGCCAAAACCGCCAATCGAAATCAACACAATGGTGATGTAGGGATCGCGAGTAATAGCGACCACAGCCAGTGAAATCATCAGGAATGCGCCGGTCACGGAGCTGGCTACTACCGAGTTAACGCGAGTGCAGCCAAAGCAGCGGGTATAGAGTTTGGTCAGATAACCGCTTGCCACGCTGCCGAGGTCAGCGGCGAGGAACGGAAGCCAGGCGAACATAGCAATCTGCTTCAGATCCATGCCGTGCTCTTTCGCCAGATAGAGCGGCACCCAGAAACTCAACACTGCCCACGCGGGCTCCGCCATGAAAGCGGGAATGGCAATACCGTAGAAGCGTCTGTTTTTCGATACGGTTTTCAGCGCGGTGAAGAAGGGGAGTTTCACCGCCGGTGGTTCGTGATCTTGTTGAATAAAGGCCAGCTCGTCCTTGCTCAGGTTCGGGTGTTTATCCGGATTATGGTAAAATGCCCACCACAATATCACCCACACCAGCGCCAGCACGCCGGTAAACATAAACGCACCTTGCCAGCCAAACGAGGCATGAGCGAAGTAGATAATCGGCGGTGCCAGCATCGCGCCAATTGAGAAGCCAACGCCTGCCCAGCCCGCAGCAACAGGCCGCTCCGCTTTCGGGAACCATTCGCCAATGGTTTTGGCGTTCGCTGGTGTTGCAGCGGCTTCCGATGCGCCCATGGTAAAGCGCAGGATCGCCAGATGCACCCAGTTGGCCGCGCCTGCGTGGAAGATACAGGCCAGCGCCCAGATAATGGCGCACACCATAAAGCCGACTTTCAGGCCGATAACATCAATCAGCCAGCCGCACAGCGGCTGGAAAATGGTGTAAGCGAGCTGAAAGGCACCGACAATCCAGGAGTACTGTTCGGTGGTGATGCCGAGGCTGGTTTTCAGTTCCGGTGCCAGAATGCCCAGCGAGTTACGGGTGATGTAGTTCACCGTCACGCCGAATAAAAACAGCACCAGCATCCACCAGCGTAATTTTTTCACTATCCGGCGGCTCTTGCTGGCCGCCATTTCGTTGTTGATTCCCTGGCTCATTCTTTTCTCCGCACATCGTTTTGTAGGGAAGTCGGGGCGAGTCTTACGGATTGGTTAAACCGCAGTCGTTCGCCAGAACATTTTTTTCGTTTTTGCCATCAAACTGCATACAACTAGTATGGAAGTTGTACGACGGGTTTACGTTAGGTGATAAAAATGCTCAGCCATAGCGGATTTTGTGCAAGGATTCTCATCAATGGCGGAAAATATGCGGCAAACTCTTTTTCAGCCCATGAATAGCAGGGTTTATAGTTCATGAAAATTTTCCCATTCAGCAAACGGAGCGAGATCACAGAATGGATAAAAAGCTGAAAATCAGTGAAATTGCCCGTCGCACAAACCTCTCTACCAGTACCGTTTCCCGGGTTTTGGCCGGGAAAGCGAATACCAGCGAGCGGGCACGCAGTGCGGTGCTCGCATGCGCCCGTGAACTCGGCGTAATGGAAGGCATTGCTGCCGGGCGTCTGTTGCTGAATAACCTGGTGGTATTTGCGCCGCAGCGCGCTTTTGATGAGCGGTCCGACATCTTTTATTACCGCGTGATCCAGAGCATCAACAAAGCACTCGACTCTCACGAAGTACGGCTGCGCTACTGTGCCCTTGAGGAGTTGGACAGCGACGCCAGTACGTTTCTTGACAGGATGCAGTCCGCAGAAACGCAGGCAGCGATCCTGCTCGGCATTGACGATCCACACATTCACGATCTGGCCGCGGAGAGCGGTAAACCCTGCGTGCTGATCAACTGTCGCGACGGGCGGATGCGTCTACCGTCGATTGCGCCGGATCACCGCACTATTGGTGAATTTGCTGCACGATATCTGTTTGATATGGGCCACCGGGACATGGTGGCGGTTATGTGCCTGCGCCGCTACACCATGGATCTGCGGCTGGCGGGGATCAAAGATGCCTGGCTGCATGACAATTTGCGCTTTAACAGCAAGCGCAATTTGATCACGGTTCCCAGTTTCAGCGCCCGCGAAGCGCAGCAGCGGGTGGGAGAATGGCTGGATGACCCGGCGCATAATGTGCCGCCCACGGCGTTTCTCGTCAGTGGGGATTTTATGGCAGAAGGTACGGTGAGTGCATTGCAGCAGCGCGGTTTGCGTGTGCCGCAGGATGTCTCGGTGATGAGTATTGATGCATTTAACCTGGCGGCGATTCAGGATGTCCCGCTGACAGCAGTGCATGTTCCGCGCGATGAGCTGGGTGTTGAAGCGGTGCATCTGTTACAGCAGCGGTTGATCCGTCCGCAGGCGGCGGTCGGTTCGCTACTGTTGAACGGTACGCTGGCGGTGCGGGAATCGGTACGGCGGATACGTTCGGGGCAGCAACGCACCGCCGTTGAATGCCAGGGGCTGTACGACGCTTAAACTTCAATACCCAGCGCGCGTTTGCCGTGCGCATTCAGATCATCAAGCGTAAAGCGGCCTGTCCAGTCGCTTTCGTAGTTCTCGCGCGGGAAATCCCCCGGTGATGCGCCTTGCTCCAGTGCCACTTTCACCTTGCGCGCATAGGCAAGGTTCTTCTCGCACAGTGGTGCTGCGGGAATATACATCACATTTCCCCAGCCCTGCTGGTTTTCTACCGGCGCGACCGAGTGGATAACATCGCAGTGCCACCATACGGAATCGCCCGCGTCCAGTGCCGGTATGCTGCTGAGCGCCTCAATCAGCAGCGGGTGCCACCTCTCTGAAACCGGCAGAACGCGACCCGGCGCGACACCACACAGCTCATCTTCCGGCACATCATCAAGCAGCGGACGCAGCAGGATATACGCCATCGCTTCCGGGATCGGCACCACATGCAGCAATCCCTGGCCGGGGATCATGTCCGATAGCGCCGTCCAGCCCTGGAAGGTACGGAACACCGAGCATTTGGTGGTGTTATCCACCGTGTACTCTTCCACCTCGGTGCGATGCGCGGCATCCCACGGATCGTACTCTTCCAGTTTGCCGTTAAACACGTTGGCGAACACGCGCTGATAAGCGGGCAGCAACCAGCGCTCCAGTGCGCCGGAATCGGTATGCGCACCGAGCCCTTTCGAGGTCGTACCCGGCGGGCGGCGGCGGATGCGATCCGGGTAGATCACGCTGATATCCGGGTCGAACCACTGGCGGCCCTGGCTTTCGAAACGCCACAGGCGATTAAGGAAAGATTGCACCGTTGCCATTTCATTGCTCTGCCGCGCCTGCATCTGTGCCTGCGACCAGTAAATCGGATATATTTCCGGGCGCGACGCTTCCAGCGTGCCGAAGAAGCTGTCGCCCGGGCCTTTATAGAGATCGTCAAAATGGTTGGCGTCGAGATAATCCAGCATTGCGCGATCCCAGCCCAGCGCCCGATCGCGCGGGAAATGGCCTTTAATCACCACGCAGCCGCGCTGCTTAATCAGCGCCCGCTGCGCATCGCTGACGCGGCCCTGCGCAACATCGGCGTAAGGGATTTGTGGCCAGACCGATTCGCCGCGCGCTTGCAGCGCTTTGATCTCCGCGACGCGAGCGGCAATCTGCTGACTCAGGCGGTTAAAGACGCTTTGCACGTCGCCGATTTGCGCGCGCAGTGCCTGTTTCATCTGACGAATCGATGCTTTGTGATCGGCAGGCAAGGTCTCGCTGGTAAACGTCATGTGAACCTCTCAACTTTCATTCGAAATAAATTTAACTTACAAATGATAATCTAAGTTAAAAATAAGTTAATGCAAGTTTAAAAATTTGATGGGGAGCACAAAGGGAGAAAAGAAGGGCAGGAAAAAAGCCGGAGCGGGCGCTCCAGCGGGTGGTTAGCGGTCGAACGGCGCACTATTTTCGAGCACGGCCTGAATCACGTTCAGCGCGCCCTGATGATTGTTGTCATCGGTCTGATGGCGGGCGATGGCTTTAATAGCATCCCCGGCGTTGCCCATAGCAAAGGAGAATTCCGTCATCCGCAGCATTTCGGCGTCATTCCCACTGTCGCCAATGGTGACACACTGCTGTGGTGACACACCCCAACGTTTAAGCAGGCGGGTAATACCGTTGGCTTTATGCAGACCAGGGATAATCAAATCAACGAAGCCAAAACCGCTGGTAACCGGCTTCATAATGCCATCAAGAGAGACATGCAATTCATCGATTAGCTGCGGAATATCGCTATCCGGTAAGTTCAGCGAGAACTTAAACAGCGTGTCGTCAATCTGCTGGAAATCGCGCACCGGTTTTAAACGGTAGTAGTGTTTTGACATCAGATCGACAAATTCTGCCGGGGCGTTCTCGCTTACGTAGGCGCTTTCCAGCCCGCAGGCGACAAAGTTCAGGCTATTGTCTTTTAACAGTTTGCCGATGACGACCTGGGTTTCGTGACGGGTCAACTCACCGTGAAACAGTTGCTGGCCATGTTCAAACACCAGCGCGCCATTTTCGGCGACGAAGCTAATCGTCTCTTTCAGTTCCGGGAAGAAGGAGATCAACTGGTAATACTGGTTGCCGCTGGCGACCACAAACTCGATACCGCGTTGCTGAAGTTGCTGGAATTGCGCCATAAACCGCGTGCGATCGTACTGCTTGGCGTCATCAAGGAAAGTTCCGTCCATATCAGTGACGATAACTTTGACGGTCATATTTGCGCTCCTGAATATTTTTGTAACGAGCAATATTCTAGAGACAATGTGAGCTGATGCACAAATTTTATTTCATATGAAAGTTTAACCGTCGTCTTTCGAACCGCAGCCAACGTACCTGCGGTTCGAAATCCATAGGTTAAAAAGTGTGAAGGGAATGGGGATGGCCGCTATCTGGCAATCAGCCATCCGGCAATCACCTTACAAGGTGTGCTCGGTGCGGGCGATAATATCGTCCTGCGTATCCGGCGACAGGGCGGTGAAGAACGCCGAGTAACCCGCGACACGCACCACTAAATCGCGGTACTGATCCGGATGCTTTTTCGCTTCCAGCAGCGTCTCGCGCGAGACAATGTTGTACTGAATATGCCAGCCCTTATGCACTTCAAAGAAGGTGCGCAGCAGCACCATCAGTTTCTGCTTATCACTCTCGTTTTCCAGCGTTGCCGGGTTCAGTTTCTGGTTTAACAACACGCCGCCGAGGATCGCTTCGACCGGCAGTTTACCCACCGAACTGATAACCGCCGTAGGGCCAAGATGATCAGTACCGGAAGCCGGGCTTGCGCCTTCTGCCAGCGGAGTATGCGCTTTGCGGCCATCCGGCGTCGCCATGGTGGCGGCACCAAACGGCACGTTGGCGGAAATCGACGATGTTCCGGCGTAGTAATTGCCGCCAATCGGGCCGCGGCCGTAGCGCGGATTATGGTACTGTTTCAGCTCATCGATATAGGTCTGATAGGCGCGCACCAGCAGGTTATCCACACTGTCATCGTCGTTACCGTATTTCGGCGCGCTGTTCACCAGCCGCTGGCGCAGTTGTTCGTGCGTCAGGCCGTCAAAATCCGCTGCCAGTGCTTCTGCCAGTTGCTGCTGCCCGATTACACCCTGATCAAAGACCAGTTTTTTCACTGCGGCCAGGCTGTTGCCGAGGTTGGCGATCCCGACCTGCAAACCAGAAACCCAGTCATACTTCGCGCCGCCCTGTTTGATGCTTTTCGCCCGTTCTATGCAGTCGTCAACCAGCGCCGAGCAGAGAATATCCGGCACGTTCTCTTCCAGCATGGTATCGACGACGTACTCGATCTCGATGGATTTACGCGTGTAATAGCGGATCTGCCGATCCCACGCCTGCATCACGTCATCAAATGCTGCAAAGTTACCGGCGGAAAGCGCTTTGCTCTGCGGCAGGAAGACCTTGCCGCTGGTGGCATCGCGACCGCCTTCCAGCGCGGCCAGCATCACGCGGGCAAAGTTGATAAAGCTCATGCCGGTGCAGCGGTAACCCCATTTGCCGCCAACTGCGGTTTCGATACAGCCAATCGCGGCATAGTCATAGGCATCGGCGGTTTCTACGCCCAGTTTGATAAATTCCGGGATCACAATTTCGTCGTTATTGAACGCTGGCATGCCGAAGCCGCAGCGGATCACCTGCACGCAGGCGTCGAGGAAGTCATTGCTCATCCCGGCGTGATAACGCACGCTCAGGTTCGGCTGCGTCGAGCGCAGACGGCCGCAGGATTCGAGAATTGCATACGACAGCGGGTTTACCGCATCCTGCGCTGTGCCGTTCACCCACTGCTGACCGCCGATGGTGACGTTCTGGTACAGCGGGCTACCTGCCGATGCTTTCGAGTGCGAGCCGGAACGGATCTTGTTCACTTCCAGCAGCTTCAGCCAGCAACTGTGCAGCAGCTCGATGGCATCTTCCCGTTGCAATGACTGTTGCAGTTCAACATCGCGGCGGTAGTAGGGATAGAGGTACTGATCCATGCGGCCGAACGATACCGAGTGACCGTTGGATTCAATCTGCAAAATTAGCTGGATAAAATAGCAAAGCTGTAACGCCTGCCAGAAGGTTTTCGGCGGTTCATGGGCAATAATCAGGCAGTTTTCCGCCATCACCAGCAGCTCGTCACGGCGGCTTTGGCGCGTTTCTTCCCCCGCCATTTTCTGTGCCAGATCGGCAAAACGCTCAATATGCAGGCTCACAGCCTCAAGCACGATATCAATCGCTTTCAGGAACTGGTCGCCGTGCAGATCGTCAAGCACCGTCAGGTTGATGCGCGTGCGGCGTTCATCCACTTTATGCCGCAGGCCATCCAGCCCTTTCTCCAGCAGTAGCGGGAAGTTGACGGCGAGGTGCGCATCGCCGGAAGTCATATTACCTTCGGCTTTAACAATGCCAGTGTCGAGCAGCGCTTTTTGTTCGTCGGTAAACATGCCGTAGCAACGATCCTGTACCGTCTGGCCGCGCCACCACGGGCAGATTTCATGCAGTATGCGCTTATTCTCTTCGCTGACGGCAAAACCGGCACCGGGGCGATCCGCCAGTTCGTCGATCTCTTTTTCAATCCACGAAACGGTGTATTCCGGGAAGATCGGCGCGGCGCGAACTTCGCTGGCCTGGTTGCCAATAATCAACTCGTCATGCTTGATCCAGATTGTGCGCTGTGCCAAATGGTACGCCAGTGCCAGCGCGCGACGCACTGGCAGCGGTTTATCCATATTCTGCTGATAAACTTGGGTGTAATGGCGGGCGCGCTCGGTGCAGACCGGCGGTTTAACAATATGGACCAGCGCCGTTTTATGCGCTTTGATGCGGTCAGTCAGCGTGTTCAGTTGCAGGGTGGTCATGGTGTTATCCTCGTAATGTCGCCGTCAGCCCTTTCTGGCGAGCAAAATTCTCGGCAAATGCCAGCAATTGCGGGGCATCGAGCGCCTTTTCAGGGGCAGTATAGGGTTCGCCAAGCAGGTGATACTTATTCATGCCCAGCGTGTGGTAAGGCAAAAAATGGATGTCGCTGACGTTCAGCTCGTTGGCGGCAAACGTGGTAATGGCTTTGATCGATGCTTCGTCAGCGTTAAAACCGGGGATTAGCGGCACGCGAATGGTTATCTTTTTCCCCGCCTGCGCTAACCGTTTCAAGTTGTCGAGCACGCGCCTGGCCGAGCCGCCTGTCCACTGATGAAACACTGCGTCATCAACGTGCTTTAAATCCGCCAGAAACAGATCAACATAAGGCAGAGAAGGCGCGATATAGCGCCACGGCACATGCAGGCAGGTTTCCACCGCTGTATGAATACCTTGCTGGTGGCTGCTTTGCAGCAGCGCCTGCGCCAGTTTCGGGTTCATAAACGGTTCACCGCCGGAAAGGGTAATACCGCCACCGCTGCGCAGGTAAAAGGGTTTATCGCGCAGCACAGTGGCCATGATTTCATCAACGCTTTGCGTTTCGCCGCAGACGCTCAGCGCCTGGGTTGGGCAGCAATCAGTCAGGGCGTTAAGTTGCGCATCGTTTAGCTTTTCCCTGTGGATCAGTAAACCGTTCAGCGCACGCTCAATAACCTGCGGTGCAGCCTGCTGGCACAAATCGCAACCTGCAAGGCACAGACGCTCATCAAACAGCAAGTCGCGTGTGCGGGAGCGGCTTTCCGGGTTCTGGCACCAGCGGCAGCTCAGCGAACAGCCCTTCAGAAAGACCACCGTACGAATGCCGGGGCCATCGTGGGTGGAATAGCGCTGAATATTGAAAATCATAACCTGCCTCCGTTGCTTCATATGAATATTAAATTACTTTCGAATGAAAGTTATTTTGATAAAGGTCAACTCTTAGGCAGGTTGCCGCGTGATAGCGTTAAAGCATGCGAAAACTCACACTTCAGGTGAAAACGATGGAACTCTATCTTGATACCTCTGATATTGCGGCAGTGAAAAAGCTGGCGCGTGTCTTCCCGTTGGCGGGCGTAACCACGAACCCCAGCATTGTCGCCAGCGGCGCTGTGCCAATTGAGAAACTGCTGCCTGCCTTGCATGAGGCGCTGGACGGCCGTGGGCGGCTGTTTGCCCAGGTGTTGGCGAATGATGCTGCCGGTATGGTGGCCGAAGCGCATAAGCTGCGGGAAATGGTGGCCGATCTGGTGGTGAAAGTGCCGGTGACAGCAGAAGGCCTGGCGGCCATCAAGCGCTTAAAAGCGGAAGGTATTCCGACGCTCGGTACTGCCGTTTACGGTGCAGCGCAGGGATTGTTGGCGGCGCTGGCGGGCGCTGAGTATATCGCGCCGTATGTTAACCGCGTGGATGCGCAGGGTGGCGACGGAATTCAGACCGTGACGGATTTGCAGCGCCTGCTCACACTGCATGCGCCGCAATCGAAAGTGCTGGCGGCGAGCTTTAAAACACCGCGCCAGGCGCTGGACTGCCTGCTGGCGGGGTGCGGATCTATTACGCTGCCGCTGGATGTGGCGCAGCAGATGATTGCCGCTCCGGCAGTGAGTGCGGCCGTTGAGAAGTTTGAACAGGACTGGCTGGCGGCCTTTGGTCGCGTCACGCTCTGAGTGATAAGCCGGGTGGCGTACCATCCGGCAACGAATTCAGCCGCCGCATACCTCACAGGCGGGATTTCGCGGCAGTTTCATTTCGCGGAACTGGCAGGTCATTGCATCATACATGACGATTTTTCCCGCCGCTGGCGTGCCATAGTGTGCCAGTACTTTTATCGCTTCCATTGCTTGCAACGAACCAATCACGCCCACTAATGGCGCCATCACCCCGGCTTCCACGCAGGTCAGCGCGTTTTCGCCAAACAGGCGGCTCAGACAGTGATAGCAGGGGGTATTTTCTTGCCAGGTAAAGACGCTGATCTGCCCCTCCATACGAATGGCCGCGCCGGACACCAACGGTACTTTATGCTGAAAACAACCCGCGTTGAGTTGATTGCGAATAGCGACATTATCGGTGCAGTCCAGCACCAGGTCATGGGCGGCAATTTGCGCGAACAGCGCTGTTTCATCCAGCAGCGTATTGATGACGGTGTACTGTGCGTGCGGGTTAATGCGCAGCAGCGATTCGCGGGCGGAATCCACTTTTGCCGCACCGATATCCGCATCGCTGTGCAGCGTCTGGCGTTGCAGATTGGAGAGCGCCACGGTATCGAAATCGAGCAGTGTCATCTGTCCGGCGCCCGCCGCCGCCAGATACTGCGCCGCAGCGCAACCCAGGCCACCCAGGCCGACCACCAGCACGCGGGCGGCTTTTAACCGCTCCTGACCGTCAAAATCAAAACCGCGCAGAATGATCTGCCGGTTGTAGCGCATCATCTCCGCATCGCTGAGTTCGACCATCTTTAGCCTCCAAAAAGAGGGGTAAACATCTCAACGTCTACCCATTCGCCCGCTTCGATATTGCCGCGCTCACGCTCCAGTACCACGAAACAGTTGCCCTGGCTGAAGGAGCTGAATATGTGCGAACCCTGATGCCCGGTGCTGCGCACTTCCAGCGAGCCATCTTTGCCACGGCTTACTATGCCGCGCTGGAAATCGAGACGCCCCGGTGTCTTTTTCAACCGCTCCACGGCGCGGGCGCGAAAACGCAGCGGCTGGAAAACGGCCGTATCGCCACTCAGTTTTGCCAGCAACGGCTGCACCAGTTGGTAGAAGGTGAGGACAGCGGAAACCGGATTGCCGGGCAGACCGCAGAACCAACTGTGGCTCAGCTTGCCGAAGGCGAACGGTTTACCGGGCTTAATCGCCAGCTTCCAGAAGGCGATCTCACCCAGTTCGTCGAGGATGGTTTTTGTGTAATCGGCTTCACCTACCGACACGCCACCGGAGCTGATTACGACATCGGCCTGCTGATCTGCGGCAATAAAGGTCGCGCGCAGTTTTTCCGGATCGTCCGCAATAATACCGAGGTTAATCACCTCGTAACCCAGTTGCGTCAGCATCAGATGGATAGCCAGGCGGTTGGTGTCATAAATTTGCCCGTCGGCCAGCGGTTGTCCCGGCAGTTGCAGCTCATCACCGGTAGAGAACAGCGCCACGCGTACTTTACGCAGCACAGAAACTTCAGCAATACCCAGCGACGCCAGCACTGGCAACTCGGCAGCGGTCAGTTTAGTACCGGCGCGAAACACCACGGCGTCTTTGGTGATATCTTCACCGACCCTGCGGATGTTCTGATTTTTGCGTACCTCGGCGGTAAAGCGGATACCGGCGTCTGTTTGCTCGGTTTGTTCCTGCATCACCACGGCATCGCAACCGGCAGGAATCGGTGCACCGGTCATAATGCGCACGCAGGTGCCCGCTGGCCACTCGCCTAAGAAAGGCTGCCCGGCAAAGGCTTTGCCCGCCACCGGTAACGCGCTGCCGTTATTGACATCGGCGATACGCACGGCATAACCGTCCATCGCCGAGTTATCAAAACCGGGGACATTTAGCGGGGAGATAATATCTTCCGCCGCCACGCGGCCAAAGCAGGCGATGAGCGGCAATGTTTCACTTTCTGTCAGTGGTGTAATACGTGACAACATCTGTGACAGGGCCGTCTCCAGTGAGATCAGGCCATTTGATGATTCCATATTTACTGTCCTGCACAATGCGTTGAGGGGCACATTATGGCAGAAAAGGTGTGTCGCCAACACGCTTCACAGATACCTCGTTGTAATCACATCGCTTTACATCGTTGTAACGAATTTTTATATTCACAAATCGTCGGAAACGAAGAGAACCCAGGCAGCACAAATGGTGAAAGTGGTAATCGCAATACATGGCGGGCTGATTGCTATCGATCGTGAAGGTAATGTCGTATTGCCGTTTAACAGCGAAGGGATGTACTGCGCCTGGGGCTATGCCAGCGATGCGCCGAATGTAGGCATTTATTGTGAGTAAGGAGAGTGGGGTGTCGCACGGAGTAGAGACAGATGCCGATGTGGTGCTGGATGTCTGCAATCTGAATATCGGTTTTCGTGATGAAAAAGTGCTGATCCCGGCGGTACACCACCTCTCATTCTCCCTGAAACGTGGCGAAACGCTGGCTATTGTCGGCGAATCCGGCTCCGGTAAATCGGTGACCGCGCTGTCGCTGCTGCGCCTGATTGAACAGGCGGGCGGTGAAGTGAGCTGCGATCATATGCGTCTGACGCGGCGCAATAGTCAGAAAGTGGAACTGACCCACCTCTCTTCGTCACAGATGCGCAGCGTGCGCGGTGCCGACATTGCGATGATTTTTCAGGAACCGATGACCTCGCTCAACCCGGTCTTCCCGGTTGGTGAGCAGATTGCCGAGTCGATTCGCCTGCACCAGCGGCTGGGGCGTGAAGATGCGATGAATGAAGCGCGCCGCATGCTCGACCTGGTGCGCATTCCGGAGTCGCAGGCCACTTTATCCAGCTTTCCGCATCAGCTTTCCGGTGGTATGCGCCAGCGGGTGATGATTGCGATGGCGCTGTCGTGTCGCCCGGCGGTGCTGATCGCCGATGAGCCGACCACCGCGCTGGATGTCACGATCCAGGCGCAGATCCTGCAATTGATTGCGGTGCTGCAAAAAGAGATGTCGATGGGGGTGATTTTTATCACTCACGACATGGGCGTGGTGGCGGATGTCGCCGATCGGGTTCTGGTGATGAACAATGGCGAAGCGGTGGAGACTGGCACGGTCGATCAGGTTTTCAATGCGCCGTCTCATCCTTATACCAAAGCGCTACTGGCCGCAGTGCCTAAACTCGGCGCGATGAATGGCAGCAACCTGCCGCGCCGTTTTCCGCTAATTTCCATGAAAAACCCTCAGTATCAGGAAGCGGAAACCGAACAGAATACCGAGGTGCCGGGTGAGCCGATTTTGCAGGTACGCGACCTGGAGGTGCGCTTTCCGCTGCGCAGTGGCATTCTCAACCGTGTGACCAAAGAGGTGCATGCGGTGGAAGGCATCAGCTTTGATCTCTGGCCGGGCGAAACGCTGTCGCTGGTCGGTGAATCCGGCTGCGGAAAGTCAACTACCGGGCGGGCGCTGCTGCGGCTGGTGGAGAGTCAGGGCGGTTCGATTATCTTTAACGGTCAGCGGATCGACACGTTGCCGGACAGCAAATTGAAGCAGGTGCGTCGCGATATTCAGTTTATTTTCCAGGATCCTTGTGCTTCGCTGGATCCCCGTCAGACGGTGGGCGATTCTATTATCGAGCCGCTGCGGGTGCACAATTTATTAGCAGATAAAGAGGGGCATCAGCGGATTGAGTGGTTGCTGGAACGCGTCGGTCTGAAACCGGAGCACGCCTGGCGTTATCCACATGAATTTTCTGGCGGTCAGCGCCAGCGCATCTGCATTGCCCGTGCGCTGGCGCTGAATCCGCGCGTGGTGGTAGCGGATGAGCCGGTCTCTGCGCTGGATGTCTCTATCCGTGCGCAGATCATCAATTTATTGCTCGATCTTCAGCGTGAAATGGGGATCGCGTTCCTGTTTATTTCCCACGATATGGCGGTGGTGGAGCGTATCAGCCACCGGGTGGCGGTAATGTACCTTGGGCAGATTGTTGAGATTGGTCCACGCCGCGCGGTATTCGAAAACCCGCAACACCCCTATACGCGCAAATTAATGTCGGCGGTTCCGGTGGCCGATCCTGCGCATACTCATGCGCAAAGAGTGCTGTTATCTGATGACATGCCCAGCAATATCCTCAAGCCTGGCGAGTCGATGCAACGCGTGCAGTTGCAGAACGTGGGGCCGGGGCACTATGTCGCCCGTTCCACGCCTGGCAGTACGCAGTCCCGTTTTTAACTGAGTAGTGGCAGGGTTATTCAGGAGAGCAACATGACACAATTCGTTTACCGGCAGTGGCGGATCGTTGCAGGCGTGTTGTTCGCGCTGACCGCTACGCAGGCCTTTGCCATGAAAGACGTAGTGGTTGCGGTTGGCTCCAATTTCACCACGCTCGATCCCTATGATGCCAATGACACGTTGTCGCAGGCGGTAGCGAAATCCTTTTATCAGGGGTTGTTTGGCCTGAATAGAGATATGCAACTGGAGAATGTGCTGGCGCAAAGCTACACGGTTTCTGCCGACGGGCTGATCTACACCATTTTTCTGCGGCAGGGCGTGAAGTTTCAGGATGGAACCGATTTTGACGCTGCGGCCGTTAAGGCCAACCTCGATCGCGCCAGCGATCCGGATAGCAGCCTGAAGCGCTACAACCTGTATAAAAATATCGATTTAACCGAGGTGGTGGACCGCTACACGGTAAAAATCATTCTTAAGCAGCCCTTCTCGGCGTTTATCAATATCCTGGCGCATCCGGCTACGGTGATGATCTCCCCGGCGGCGCTGAAAAAGTACGGCAAAGATATCGGTTTTCATCCGGTAGGGACCGGCCCGTATGAACTGGAAGACTGGAATCAGACCGACTTTGTGAAGGTGAAGAAGTTCGACGGCTACTGGCAGAAAGGGCTGCCAAAACTCGATTCCATCACCTGGCGCCCGGTGGTGGATAACAATACCCGTGCGGCGATGCTGCAAACCGGCGAGGCGCAGTTCGCATTTCCGATCCCTTATGAGCAGGCGGAAGTGCTAAAGAGAAACAGCAAACTTGAACTGGTCGCCAGCCCGTCGATTTTGCAGCGCTACATCAGCATGAATGTCACGCAAAAGCCGTTTGATAACCCAAAAGTGCGCGAAGCGATTAACTACGCTATCAACCGCCCGGCGCTGGTGAAGGTGGCTTTTGCCGGTTTCGCCACGCCCGCGACTGGCGTGTTGCCGCCATCGATCCTCTATTCGCAGGCGTATCAGCCCTGGCCTTACGATCCGGCAAAAGCCCGCGAGCTGTTAAAAGAGGCGGGTTATCCGCAGGGCTTCACCACGACGCTATGGTCGTCGCACAACCACAGTACCGCGCAGAAGGTGTTGCAGTTTACCCAGCAGCAACTGGCGCAGGTAGGGATTAAAGTGCAGGTGACAGCGATGGATGCCGGGCAGCGCGCGGCGCAAGTGGAAGGCGAAGGACAGAAGCAGAGCGGCGTACGCATGTTTTATACCGGCTGGTCGGCCTCAACCGGCGAAGCGGACTGGGGGCTGTCGCCGCTGTTTGCTTCATGGAACTGGCCGCCGACGCAGTTCAACACCGCGTTTTACAGTAACCCTCAGGTGGATAAAGACTTTGTTGATGCGCTGAGAATCACCAACCCACAAGAGAAAGAGCGTTTGTACAAGCAGGCGCAGGACATCATCTGGCAGGAATCTCCATGGGTGCCGCTGGTGGTGGAAAAGTTGGTCTCCGCGCATAACAAGAAGCTGACCGGTTTCTATATCATGCCAGATACCGGGTTCAGTTTTGACAATGCTGATTTGGTGAAATAACTGACTCATTCCACCTTGACTTGATGGAAGGGGGTATGAGGGAACGAGCGATGCTGAATTATATTATTAAACGTCTGCTGGGCCTGATCCCGACGCTACTGATTGTGGCCGTGCTGGTGTTTCTGTTTGTGCATTTACTGCCCGGCGATCCGGCTCGTCTGATTGCCGGGCAGGAGGCTGACGCGCAGGTGATTGAACTGGTGCGCCGTCAGCTTGGGCTGGATCAGCCGCTGTGGTTACAGTTCTGGCACTACATCACCAGCGCGTTGCAGGGGGATTTCGGCATTTCGATGGCGTCCCGCCGCCCGGTGGCGGAGGAGATCGCCAGCCGCTTTATGCCGACGCTGCTGTTAACCCTCACCAGCATGTTCTGGGCGATGCTGTTCGGGTTGGGCGCGGGAATTGCCGCCGCCGTGTGGCGCAACCGCTGGCCGGATCATCTGGGAATGGCGTTGGCGGTCACCGGGATCTCATTCCCCGCTTTTGCGCTGGGGATGTTGCTGATGCAAATCTTCTCCGTTGAATTGGGCTGGCTGCCGACTGTGGGCGCTGATAGCTGGCGGCACTATATTTTGCCTTCTCTGACGCTGGGCGCGGCCGTGGCCGCCGTGATGGCGCGCTTCACTCGCGCTTCGTTTGTCGATGTGCTGAATGAAGATTATATGCGCACCGCGCGCGCGAAAGGCGTCAGCGAACGTTGGGTGATACTTAAGCACGGTCTGCGTAATGCGATGATCCCGGTCGTCACCATGATGGGGCTACAATTTGGCTTCCTGCTGGGCGGCTCGATTGTGGTGGAAAAAGTCTTTAACTGGCCGGGGCTGGGACGTTTGCTGGTGGACTCGGTGGATATGCGCGACTATCCGGTGATCCAGGCGGAGGTGCTGCTCTTCTCGCTGGAATTTATTCTTATCAACTTGGTGGTTGATGTGCTCTACGCCGCGCTCAACCCTGCTATCAGGTATAAGTAAGGATGCGATTGTTTAACTGGCGCCGACAGGCGATTCTGAAGGCCATGCCGGTGGTGAAACCGGGACATGTCCGCACGCCGTGGCATGAGTTCTGGCGACGTTTTTGCCGTCAGCCGCTGGCTATGGCTGCCGGGCTGTTTGTATTGCTGCTGATCCTGCTGGCAGTGATCGCGCCGTGGATTGCTCCCTATGATGCGGAAACTTACTTCGACTATGACCGCCTGAATGAGGGGCCGTCGCTGGTGCACTGGTTCGGCGTCGATTCTCTGGGGCGCGATATCTTCAGCCGCGTGCTGGTTGGCGCACAAATCTCGCTGGCGGCCGGTCTTTTTGCCGTACTGATTGGCGCAGCCATTGGGACGGTACTTGGGCTACTGGCGGGTTATTACGAAGGCTGGTGGGATCGCCTTATCATGCGCATCTGTGATGTGCTGTTCGCTTTTCCCGGCATTTTGTTGGCGATCGCAGTGGTGGCGGTGATGGGAAGTGGGATGGCGAACGTGATCATCGCCGTGGCCGTATTCTCGGTACCCGCTTTTGCCCGTCTGGTGCGCGGCAATACGCTGGTGCTGAAGCAGCAGACGTTTATCGAGTCGGCGCGCAGCATCGGCGCCAGTGATGCGGTGATTTTGTTTCATCATATTCTGCCGGGAACGGTATCGTCGATAGTGGTCTATTTCACCATGCGTATCGGCACCTCGATTATCTCTGCCGCCAGCCTGTCGTTTCTCGGTATGGGCGCACAGCCGCCGACGCCGGAGTGGGGCGCGATGCTCAATGAAGCCCGTGCGGATATGGTGATTGCCCCGCATGTGGCGCTGTTTCCGTCACTGGCGATCTTTCTGACGGTGCTGGCGTTTAATCTGTTCGGCGACGGCCTGCGCGACGCGCTGGATCCGAAGATTAAAGGATAAGGCCGAACGGATATATGCCGGGTGGTGGCTTCGGCTTATCCGGCCTGGGAGAAATAGGCTACAACAGAAACAACAAACCCGGCATATTGGCCGGGTTTTCATGGACTTAAACGCGAGTTCCCCACAGGTCGTACTCGTCGGCGTTTTCCACTTTCACGCGGATTATATCGCCCGGTTTGACACGCGTTTCACCGTTCAGGTACACCGCGCCGTCGATCTCCGGCGCATCTGCCATGCTGCGGCCAATCGCGCCTTCTTCATCCACTTCATCAATGATGACGAGAATTTCGCGGCCGATTTTTTCCTGCAAACGTTCCGCCGAGATCTGCTGCTGCAACTGCATAAAGCGGTTCCAGCGCTCCTCTTTCACTTCTTCCGGCACCTGATCCGCCAGCTCGTTGGCCGTTGCGCCTTCCACCGGGCTGTATTTGAAGCAGCCGACGCGATCCAGACGCGCCTCTTTCAGGAAATTCAGCAGCATCTGGAAATCTTCTTCGGTTTCGCCAGGGAAGCCAACGATAAAGGTGGAGCGCAGGGTCAGCTCCGGGCAAATCTCACGCCACTGTTTGATGCGCGCTAATTGACGATCGACCGAACCCGGACGTTTCATCAGCTTGAGAATGCGCGGGCTGGCGTGTTGCAGCGGGATATCCAGGTACGGCAGGATTTTGCCTTCCGCCATCAGCGGAATAACATCATCAACGTGCGGATATGGATAAACATAATGCAGGCGCGTCCAGACGCCGAGCTTCGCCAGTTGCTCGCACAGGCCGACCATACTGGTTTTTACCGGCTCGCCGTTATGGAAGCCCATGCGGTGTTTCACATCCACGCCGTAAGCGGAAGTATCCTGCGAGATCACCAGCAACTCTTTCACGCCCGCATCGACCAGACGTTTGGCTTCGGCCAGCACATCGCCAATCGGACGGCTTACCAGATCGCCGCGCATCGACGGGATGATGCAGAAAGTGCAACGGTGGTTACAGCCTTCGGAAATTTTCAGATACGCGTAGTGGCGCGGTGTCAGCTTTACGCCCTGTTCCGGCACCAGGCTGGTAAACGGGTTGTGCTTCGGTTTCGGCACATAGTGATGAACATGGGAAAGCACCTGCTCATAGCTGTGTGGCCCGGTGATTTCCAGCACCTTCGGATGCACTTCGCGGATTTGATCTTTTTTCGCGCCCAGGCAACCAGTCACGATAACTTTGCCATTTTCGTTCAGCGCTTCGCCGATGGCTTCCAGCGACTCTTGCACCGCGCTGTCGATAAAGCCGCACGTATTGACGATAACCATATCGGCATCGTTATAAGTCGGGACAACGTCGTAACCTTCAGTGCGCAGCTCGGTAAGGATGCGTTCAGAATCGACCAGGTTTTTCGGACAGCCTAGTGATATAAATCCAATCTTAGACATTTTTTGTACAATCATTTACTCACAATGCCGGGGATTATATAGATGCCGCAACTTTATAGCTACATCAGGTGGTCAAGTTGTAGTCCCCCCTGAATTTAGTCTTACCGCACAATAGATTTCTCTGGTTAAAATACAACCAATGGAGGCTCATCATGAAGAAAGCGCGTTTCACA
>NZ_FMBC01000119.1 GCF_900094795.1 Kosakonia oryziphila | reverse complement strand
GGGGCTAATGAGATGGTCACCCCCACCCTGTGAGCGGTACGCTGGCAGGGTGTTTTTCTTTCAGGAGAGGCCATCATGGAAAACGTTGCGCTTATTGGTATCGATCTCGGTAAACACTCTTTTCATATTCACTGCCAGGATAAGTCTGGCAAGGCGCTTTTGCGTAAGAAATTTACTCGCACGAAGTTAATGCAGTTTCTGGCAACATGTCCATCCGCAGTTGTTGTTATGGAAGCCTGTGCCGGTGCGCATTTTATGGCACGGCGTATCAGCGATATTGGTCATGAAGCGAAACTTATCTCTCCGCAATTCGTGCGTCCGTTTGTCAAAAGTAATAAAAATGATTTTGTCGACGCGGAAGCAATATGCGAGGCCGCATCCCGACCATCAATGCGCTTTGTCCAGCCCAGAACTGAAACTCAGCAGGCGATGCGAGCGCTGCATAGAGTCAGAGAATCTCTTATCAGAGACAAGGTGAAAACGACCAACCAGATCCACGGTTTTTTACTGGAGTTTGGGATCAGCCTGCCGATCGGTGATGCAGTAATAAGGCGGTTGTCTCTGGTACTGGCTGAACATGAGCTCCCCGAATATCTGAGCCACCTGCTGGTGAAGTTACATACCCACTATCTTTACCTTATTGAGCAAATAGCAATGCTGGAATCGGAATTAAATCAGTCAATCAAAGCTGATGATGCTACTCAACGCATCATGACAATTCCCGGTGTTGGGCCGATTACGGCCAGCCTGCTCTCATCCCAACTCGGCGACGGCAAACAATTTTCATGTAGCAGGGATTTTGCAGCTTCCACAGGGCTTGTTCCTCGACAATACAGCACAGGAGGCAAATCAACTCTGCTGGGTATCAGCAAGCGGGGCGACAAAAACCTGCGTCGATTACTGGTGCAGTGTGCCCGATCGTTCATGATGAGACTGGAACATCAACAAGGCAGACTGGCCGAATGGGTCAGAAAGCAACTCAGCAACAGGCATTCGAATATTGTCGCCTGTGCTCTGGCAAATAAACTGGCGCGAATAGCGTGGGCAATCACGACGAACCGCAATGAATATCAGGCCTGCCACATGCAGGCTTGACTTAATCTATTGATTTTTAGGTACTTAAAAAGTAGTTACCCATCTGGTTTTGCGAAGACTGGTTATTGATGACATGAACGGCATATCGGCCTGATGAGAAACCTCACGCAAAAAATGGCTCACTGAAGCCGGGGGGCTTTTCAGGTTCATCAGGCGCGGAACTCATCGTGGCGCGGGCATCCTTGCCCACATAGACGCCGGATAGATTTAAGCAAGCCCACCATTAATCAAAATCAGTGTTGCAAAAATGGGGGTGACCATAGATTTTT
>NZ_FMBC01000030.1 GCF_900094795.1 Kosakonia oryziphila | reverse complement strand
AAAGCCGGAGCTTGTGGAGCAAGAGCTGTGGGGTGTCTTACTGGCTTATAATCTGGTGAGATATCAGATGATTAAAATGGCGGAACATCTGAAAGGTTACTGGCCGAATCAACTGAGTTTCTCAGAATCATGCGGAATGGTGATGAGAATGCTGATGACATTGCAGGGCGCATCACCGGGACGTATACCGGAGCTGATGCGCGATCTTGCAAGTATGGGACAACTTGTGAAATTACCGACAAGAAGGGAAAGGGCCTTCCCGAGAGTGGTAAAGGAGAGGCCCTGGAAATACCCCACAGCCCCGAAAAAGAGCCAGTCAGTTGCTTAACTGACTGGCATTAGGACTGACGGTGGGGATTATTATTCTGACGATAGGCGTGATGGCGCCGATTGCCAGCGGCTCGCTGCCGCCGTCCACCCTGCTACACTCCTTCGTTAACTGGAAGTCGCTGGTCGCCATTGCAGTGGGCATATTTGTCTCCTGGCTCGGTGGGCGAGGCGTGACATTAATGAGTACGCAGCCATCGCTGGTAGCAGGGTTGCTGGTAGGTACCGTACTGGGCGTGGCCCTGTTCCGGGGCGTTCCGGTCGGGCCACTGATTGCTGCCGGACTGGTGTCGCTGTTAATTGGCCGGCAATGAATAACGGCGCTGGTGGCGTTTGACGGCAAACTCCAGCGCACTACACAGCAGGTAGTAGACCAGGCCGGTAAAGATAAACAGCGCCACAGGGTAGACCTGTACCCGGTTATTCACCTGCCCGGCCACGGTGGTCAGTTCCGGCACGTTGACGATAAACGCCAACGAGGTGTCCTTCAACAGTGAGACCAGCAACCCCAGATATGAGGGCAGCGCGTTGCGTAACGCCTGTGGCAGCAGCACCAGGCGCAAGGTTTGCACACTGCTAAACCCGCCGCTCAGCGCCGCTTCGAGCTGGCCGTCTGGCAACGCGCCCAATGCCGCCAGCGTCGAATACATTACCGATGCCGAAGTAAACCACGCCAGCGCCAGCGTCACAGTCACCGCACCGGGCAGATCGGTTCCCGTCAGCCACGGCAGTAAAAACCACAACCAGAAAATCACGAAGATCAGCGGAATGCCGCGAATCAGTTCCGCCCACAGAAACAGCACCCTGCGCGGCCAGCCGCGAAAACGCCAGGCGCAACAGGCCAGCAGCACGCCGCCGGGAAAGGCCAGCGCCGCCGCGCCCAGGGTCATCAGCAGCGAGAGCAATACCCCGCCCGGCTCGCCCTGGGCGGCCCGCCCCCATAACAGATAATCGAGGTTATCGATGATAACGGTAACGTTAGCGATCATGCTGCCTTCCTGCTGCGCGGCGTAAAATCTGCCAGCTATGCGGCACATTGAACAGCACGCTCATCACCAGTCCCAGCAGTAAATAGAGCATGCTGCCAATGGCAAACGCTTCTAACGCATGCGCGTTGTAACTTTCGATCTGCCGGGTTTGGTAGGTCAGCTCGCCAAGGCCAATCCCGGTGGCCAGCGAGGAGAGTTTCATCAGGTTAAGATATTGCCCAACCACCGGTTGCCAGGCATTGCGCAATCCCTGCGGCAACAGCACCCAGCGAAACAATGCCAACGGGCTGAACCCCTGCGACTCGGCGGCTTCAATTTGCCCGCGTGGTACCGCGTACAGCCCGGCCTGAATCTCTTCCACCAGAAATGCGGCGGTAAACAACCCTAACGCCCAGGCGGAGGAGAGGAATTCCGGGGTAAACCACCAGACATTGCCCGGCAGAATGCTGAATGCATGGTCGTCATTGACATACTGGCGAAAATTCAGCGGCAACAGGTCCCAGGCGGCGAAATACCAGAACAGCAACTGCACCAGCAAAGGCGTGTTGCGAAACAGTGAAACCCACACCGCCACCACGCTGCGCCCCACTTTGCCGCCGGTCAACCGTAGCGCCAGCAGCAGCACCGTCAGAGTCGTCGCCAGCAGCATACCGGCAATAGTTACCCAAATGGTGGTGAGAAAACCGGAGACGATCCATTGCGCGGGCTGCCCGGTCAGCACGCCCGCCCAGTCGAGATGCAGCGCCATCACAACTCCTTGTTATCTGCGTGCAGTGGGTTGAGCACTTTTTGCAAAAAGCGCTGCGCACGCGGGTGTTGTGGCGCGGAGAAGAACTGCTCCGGTGCCGCCTGTTCCAGGATCTCGCCGCCGTCGATAAAGATCACCCGATCGGCGATTTCACGGGCAAACTGCATCTCGTGGGTGACAACAATCAGCGTGATGCCGCTGTGCGCCAGCGATTTCATCACCTGCAACACTTCACCAATCATCTCCGGATCCAGCGCAGAGGTCGGTTCATCAAACAGAATAATGTGCGGATCGGCCGCCAGCGTGCGGGCTATCGCCACCCGCTGCTGCTGCCCACCGGAGAGTTGCGAAGGAAAGTGATGCGCTTTGTCCTGCAATCCCACCCGCGCCAGTAACGCCAGCGCGATAGCCTGCGCATCATCGGCACTTTTACCGTGAATGTGCCGCAGCGCCAGCGTGATATTGTCCAGCGCATTAAGGTGCGCATAGAGATTGAATTGCTGAAAGACAAAACCGACATGGCGACGCAGTTCACGCAGCGAGCGCCCGGAGAGTGTGCTGGTCGGTTGGCCATCAACCTCAATCTCGCCGCTGCTTAGGGTTTCAAGTTGGTTGATCAGGCGGATCAGGGTGGATTTACCGGAGCCAGAGGGGCCGCAGACGGCCAACACTTCACCAGCAGCGACCTGTAAATCAATGCCATTAAGTACAACATTATCGCCATAGCGTTTCGTGACGCCACGAAATGCCACCGTTCCTTTTCTCACGGGAAACACCTCTGTGGCAAAAGCCACAGAGGTGGAAAACAGACCTGACAGCATATTACTTCGCTTCTATTTTAAAGCTGCGTGGAGCCGGTGTTTTGGTTTGTGGGCCAAACCAGGTATCGTAGATTTTTGCCGCGTCGCCGCGCTTCTCAAGGTTCACCAGTTCATCATTCACCGCTTTCAGCAGCGCGGTTTCACCTTTACCAACGCCAACGCCAATCTCCTCTTTCGACAGTAAATCCGGCAGGATTTTGAACTTGTCTTTGTCCGGCGCTTCTGCCAGTAACCCGGCCAGAATAGTGCTGTCTTGCGTAATCGCCTGTACGTTGCCATTACGCAACGCGGTCAACGCCAGTGGGATATCGTCATAGGCCAGCACGCGGGATTGCGGGAAACGCTGATGCAGCGCCTGCTCACCAGTGGTGCCTTTCACTGCGCCGATACGCGCTTTGCTGTAGGCATCCAGCTTATCGGCAGCCGTTGCCGGTACGAGAAACTGCTGACCGGTAACAAAGTATGGTGTAGAGAAGTCAATCACCTGCGCACGTTCCGGGGTGATGGTGATATCCGCAACAATCAAATCCACCTTGCCGGATTGCAACAGTGGAATGCGGTTCGCCGGATTGGTCGCAACCAGCTCCAGTTTTACCCCGAGGCTTTTCGCCAGCGCCTTAGCAAAATCAACGTCATAACCGACGATATTGTGCGATTTTGGATCAATCGCGCCAAACGGCGGATTAGCATCGAAGGTCGCCACTTTGACGACACCAGCGGCTTTGATATCCGCCAGTTTGTCGGCATGCGCAGAAAATGAGAGTGCGGAAAGGAGTGCCAGCGCGCTGAGCGCGGTAATTTTTGTGTGTAATGTGGTTGCCATGCTTATCCTTATGCCCTGTTATTGTGGTGATTTCAGCGCTAAAGTCACATAACACCATTCATCAGACAAATATCAAAAAGTGCATTGATTATCTGAAAATTTTATTAAAAACAGATGCGCCATATAAATCCCTTATTCGTTATTACCCCACAGAATATCCCATTAAGTCCCTATAAATGTAAGGGAAAAGAGAGCAGAAAATATTACTCTGTGCCGAGTGCGGACAGATAACGGCCCGGTGTCTGACCAGGCCCTTTTTTGAACATGGTAATAAATGTCGTGGTTGAGTCGTACCCCAGTGTCTGGGCGGCTTGCTGTACGGATTGGCCGCTAATCAGCAGTTGCAGGGCAAGGATCAATTGCATCTGATGTCGCCAGCGGCGAAAACTGAGGCCCGTCTCCCGGACCACCAGCCGCGCCAGGTTACGCTCGCTCATGGCGAACACCTGTGCCCACTGCACCAATGTTTGTCGCTCAGCCAGGCTGGCCTCCATATGATCGACCATCTGGCGGATCTTCGGATGCGCGGAAACAGGAAGCTGCAACTGCATCTGCGGTTGATCCGGCAATTCATCAAACAGCACTTGTATCAGCCGCTGCGTAGCTGGCTGGCGTCGCTGCAATGGCGTTCGTGCGGCAAGCGCCATAATCAGCTCGCGCACCAGCGGCGAGATCTTCAGCGTACAGCAATGCTCTGGCATCTGCTGATATGTACCGTGCTGGCGTGGTGATGGCAGTGTGCGGCGCATTCGCAGGCCGCGATCAGGAAATTATTGCCCGCTAAACAGCGCCATCCGGACGCATACCGGATGGCGTGTAAGAAGTGCAAAGCGACTTATTCGCAGGCAGCGCGCAACATCGCCTGCACCAGCGGAGAGGGTCGTCCAGCCAGCGCGGCGCGTTCATGCTGGAACAGCGTGGCGACAAAGAACGGGTGCGTCACCAGTTCCACGGCGCGGATTTCACCCTCTTCATCCCAACCGGTCACACGCAGATCGCCGTTCTCCAGTTCGCGGGCAAACTCTGCCGAAACGCCAAAACTGCAACGGTACGCCTCTTCCACCACATCTCGGCCATACGCGCGGGCAATCAGCGTATTCGGCCGCAGTTCGATGGTACCGGTTTGATCCACCAGCGCGCAGGTCAGCGCGGAGATCACCATGCGCCCTTCGGTTTCCGTTTCGGCATGTGCAGCGTCGCTCCAGCCCAGCACATTGCGGGCATATTCGATCAGTGCATGCTGAAAACCGCCGCAGGTACCGAGGAACGGCACAGCATTTTCTCGCGCATACTGAATAGCGATAAACGCGCCACGGGCATTTTTATAGGGGCTTCCCGGCACCACCCAGATGGCATCGTAACCGACCAGATCTTCGGCGCTGTTAATTTCGCTGGTCGGTAACCAGTCGTAATCAGCGGTAATGTCCAGTACGGCAGCGGCGTCATCAATCGCCAGCGGAATCGCCTGATGCGCAACAATGTCATGGCTGTAATCGCCGACCAGTGCGATACGCAGTGTTTTTTTCGGAGGGATGTGGTGCATGAATGTGTCCTTATGCCGGGGCAAATAACGAATAACATAAGGAACATCACATTAGCTGTCTTTTACTGGAATCACAACACCTTAAAATTGAGATCATGTATCACGGCGAAGAATGAAATAATCTGTTGTGCAAGAACAAATTATCAGGAGTCACCCGGGCAGCAGCGCCTGCCTGATGGGTTTTAAAGTGCGCAACAATTACCGGCATTAATAGCCTCGGTTGAAGAGAGGGAGAAGCAATGATCCACTGTAAACGTGTTTATGACACCGTCAGCAAAGACGATGGTTACCGGGTACTGGTCGACCGGCTCTGGCCGCGCGGCATAAAAAAAGCCGATCTGCATTTTGATGAATGGAACAAAACGCTGGCACCATCAACGGAGCTGCGCAAAGCCTTTCACGGGGAGTTGCTCGATTTCGCCAGCTTCAGCGAAGCCTACCGACAAGAACTGGATGCACAAAAAACGGCAGGCGAACAGCTCGCGGCGCGGGGTAAAAAGGGTACCGTTACACTGTTATACGCGGCGAAAAACGGGGCGCAGAATCATGCCATCGTGCTGGCTGAATGGCTACGCTCGTTAACTTAGTCGATAACCCGCTCGCGCAGATCCTGCGGTTCGCTGTCGGGTTGCAGTGGCATCAGATGCTCAGCCCGGATAAAAGCGAAGCCCTGCTGACCATCGAAAGCGGTGACATTTCCGGTGACCAGCCACAAAGCCCGGCCGGTGTTACGCGGCATCTCGGTTATTACGCCATTAACCGGGTTTAAAAAACGTTCTCCCGGCTGGCACAGGCCGAACAATTCAACGGCTTTACCAATATTGCAACGGCCATTGGCAGTCTGGGCGCCAATCACTAAGGCCTGGCTGCCCGCTCGTAGCTGAAACATACTTCTTTGGTACTCTCGCAACAGTAAAGTGAGATTAATCTGAAAGCGAAGTTTACCCTGGGCTACCCGCTACTGTCACGATCCGGATTGCGGATGATCACGACGCCATAACGCCCATTCATTGATCACCTCACCATTCGGCAATTTACACTCGGTGCGCACACCCTGCGGACTCTGAACCGGCACCCGCTGCCCTCCCTTTTGCTGGCAGTACACCGCCGCCGGATTGGCTTTGCCGATCTGCGGCGGCAATGGCGCATCGGGTTTTGGTGCGGAACAAGCGACCACTAAAAACGGCATACCCCATAAAACATAGCGCATCATTTTTTTCCTTAGGCTCAAGCGAAATCGCTATTCAGCATAACCTCAAGCCGGAGCTATCTCCATGATTTCTTCATTCTTACTGCACTTTTGACCATTAGAGTGAGCCTTGTTCTCACCCATGACCAAGAGAACATCATTCCGTAATCAATGAGTTTTTGCCCCGTCTTTATCAACGGGGCTTTTTTTATTTTCTCCTGTAAATTTCAGTTGCTCCCGCGCCGCGATATATCAAATACCCTGCTTTCATGATTTAATGTCGCGCAATACGCGCGGGATGAGGTATCGGGTAAAAAATAAAGAAAAAAACGTTACTCGTCTCGATTAAGCTTATTTACCCCTATGGATAGCTTGAGAAAAATCTGATTTTCCTCTATCTCTTATACAATTCATTTCTGGCGAATATCGCCGGTGAAGGAGTTTTCGTGAGAAAGACAACCATCATTATGCTGATTGTGGCAATTGTCGTCGTGGCCGGAACGCAATTGGGCTGGTGGTAATTCCAGACACATTGCTATTTCAGCGCAGAACTCAACCAAACGAATGATGGCGTCATCTGCACAGATTTCTACAGTCTCATTTATTTGGGCAGGCGCTTGCGAAACGGGCAGAACGTTTACCCTGCACGCAGGCGAAAGTGGCTGGTGATATCGACATCAACCTGACGCTGCATACGGGCTACGTTAAATTTTTCCCGCAGAAAGTGGTGCTGGCCGAGGGGATTGAGGACCTCGAAACCGCACGCATTCTGGAAGAGTATGACTGCGATGTTGCGCAGGGATATCTATTTTCACGTCCGCTGTCACCCGACGAGATCCCGGACTGGCTGCCCGACAGTACACGAAGCGCAGCGCCGATGATCATCAAATTCATTAATCTTCCCACAGAAAAATTTGCGTTAGCTCTGAATCCGGTAACAGGCTATAAAGTGCGCAAGTGACGGATATACGCTTTAACAATCTCAAAAAAACATTCGCTGGCAGTTTTGGTGTCGAAACTGCCGCTTTTTATTGCCCTTCCCCAACTTCAACCAGCACCTGAAAACAGGTACTCTTTTTCTCTGCAATTAATTTGCCGGAACCAAAATATATCGCATAAAAAACAGTAAATTAATTCAGTGCGTACGCAGAAGCATGCTAATGGCATCCTGTTCAGATAATCCATAACCTTTCACACAGACCTCCATCGCTTCATTCTGTGTCTGATTAAGCAGCGTCTCATTACCATTGGTGTGTAGGTTTCCTGAAACGATATCTCCCATCTCAACATCATATTTTCCCAGCAGCTCTGCGATGGCAAACTCGCCTTTATCATCGCGAATCACAAGAAAGCCAATGCGGTGTTCGTGGTGGACGACAGTACCTTTCATAAGAACAATCCTTTCGCAGTAAGAGAGTTTCAGAGTAGCTGAATCCAGCCCGACAGAAAACGATCTGGCGCGTATTTGGCACTTCTCAGTACAGCGTAGCAACAGGTTTATGATCCCGGCCACAACTCTTTTAGGTGGATCTGTAGTTTCAGCGGAAATATTCCCCTGCAATTCCCCTTGCAGCTTCAACAATAATAAAAATATCTATACTATGTGTGGTTATACTGAAATATAAATATACCCGTCATACTTCAAGTTGCGGTGTGTTGGTTATGTTCACTCATCCGAATTACTTAGCTGAGTAAGCTTATCGGGATTTACTCCCGAATTATTTGGGGTATATACAGTTAATTTACTGCCGTGCGCTTTTTAGCTCCGTAAGTGAAATTATCTTTTATCCCTGAAAAAAGATAATGACTAAACCGAAATTATTTTATGCACTATTTTGTCAGTACATAAGCAACAGGAAAAGGGAGTGACCACGTCCCGGTAGACAGTTTCTGTCCTCACGACGGGGTCAGTTCAATGCTGGCGTGACTTTTATTTCTACAATACTTCTTCAGGATTGCAACGTTGCCAGACGGGCAGCGAAACCGACAAAAATTAAACCAATCAGCGAATTTCCCAGACGGGTTAAGCGTTTTTTTGTCTTCACCCATTGCGTCACATACGAGCCTGTCACAATCAGGAAGCTGAAATAGCAGAAGCTGATTATTTCCAGCGTGCTGGCGAGAATAAAAAATGACACACCGGGCCGCGCATAATGGATATCGATAAACTGCACAAAGAACGAAACATAAAACAGAATCGCTTTCGGGTTAGTCAGGCTCAGCACCAACGAGCGTTTTAAAATATCGCCTTTGTGTGCATCGTCATCATTTTGCGGGTGCACAGGCTGCACAAAGGTACTGTAGAGCATTTTGCCGCCAAGCCAGAGCAAATAAATCGCGCCGAGATAACGCACGATATTGAACAATACCGGTGTTGTTTTAATCAGCGTGGCGACACCAGCATATGCGAGAAACATCAGCACAGCATCACCAATAAAAACACCTGCCGCAGCGGTATAACCGTTGCGTAATCCGCCAGCGATACTGGTTTTCAGCACAAAAAAGGTGTTCGGCCCGGGCACCAGAATGATAAAAATCGCGCCGATAAAATAAGTCCAGTAACTGATAACACCAAATTCCGCAAACACACTCACTTCCTTAGAGCTAACGCTACAACCACAATAAAATTCGTGACATATGCTACAAGGGGCGCCGCAGAAACGAAAGCGTTACGATGCTCCTCGTGGGCGATAAGCCCTGGGAAGGTCGTTAAATACCACTCGGGAACATCTTCAGGAAACATCAGTCGGGGAAAATAGTCACCCTGAATCATCTGGCATCCGTTAGTCTTTCACCCACTTCGCGCGCCAAAATAGTACGAAACAACCTATTGTCATCGCACAAAATACCTTCAGCCCATCCCCTTTCATTTTCATTGTTGATTACTGGTGTTTTATACAGTATAAATAGTGCGCTTTTAATTCACACACAGGAATGGTTAATGTTCGTTGAACTGGTCTATGACAAACGCAATGTTGAAGGGCTTCCCGGTGCCAGGGAAATCATCCTGGATGAACTTACCCGGCGTGTTCATCGTCTGTTTCCTGATGCCGATGTCCGGGTAAAACCCATGCAGGCCAACGGGCTGAACAGCGATGCCAGTAAAAACGACAGGGAAAAGCTGAACCGGATGCTCGAGGAAATGTTTGAAGAAGCTGATATGTGGCTGGTGGCGCAGTAAGGCAGCGCCACCGTGGATGACACCCTCTGAAGTTTGCGCCGAAATATGCCGGCTGCCAGAAAGTGCAGCCGGGCTGAAATGTTATGCCTGAAGTACACCAGGAGAAACCGTCAGCAAAGATTCCTTTCACATCCTGGAGTCTCTTCCTGCGTTCCCCTTCTACTCTTTTTCCTCAAAACGCATCGCCAGCCAGTGTGCCTGCTGCTGCATCACCAGCACCTGATGGCCCTGCTCGCGCCACTGAATATCGCCCTGGTTAAGGCAGCGTCTGAGCCGCTCCAGTGACGCCACCTGAAAACAGAGCGCCACCATTTTCGCCGGTGCCTGCGCAGCGACAGGCGGTAGCGCGAACTCCAGGCTTGCCTGTTGATGCGTGATAATACGCAGGCAACAGCTCCCTGAATCAAGCACATAGCCACCGTTGTCCTCCGCACGAGCCTCTATACTGAATAACTGGCGATACAGCGCCAGTGTCTGTTCAGGCTGAGGCGAAGCAATAACGAACGCGGACAGTGCCTGCACGCCATTAGGATGTACTTGCCAGGCGGGCTGCCAAATGGCTTGCGGCGTCTGATGTTCGCAGAAAAAACTGAAACCGTATGCCACGGCGCTGGCGCGGATCCGCGAGATACAGAATCGGGCTTCAGTCTGACTGCCGTCCGGCAGTATCACCGGGCGGAAGAAGTGGGTTGGAGGTTCGCCATCGAGTTGGCATTGCTGGAGATGCCGCCATACCGCATGCGCATCCCCGGTTTTCCAGACCAGCCCGGCAAGGCCTGGCGCAACGTTCCATAAACCTCGCGAGTCTGTCTGCCTGGCAGGCTCATAACCTAAAAGTTCCAGATAGTTATCGGCAAATATGGCCAGATGGTTGCTGGAGCCCATCGAATGGTGTCCCCGCGTGCTGAGCTGAAACCCCATCCGCTGGAACAGGCATTGCGCCTGATCCAGTTCTTCATCGACATTAATTACCGCGTGATCGATAACCGGTGTAATCGGCATGGCGTATTCCTTCTGTTCTTTTTATTGATCCTGTCAGGCGGCACGACCGCCAAAATAGAGCTCGCGCATACGGGGGTCGTCCAGCAGATCCCGCGCGCTGCCCTCCATCGCCACTTTTCCCAGCGCCAGTACATAAGCCCGGTCGGAAATGTGCAGTGCCTCCATGGCATTCTGCTCAACCATCAAAATGGTCACTTTTTCCTGGCGGCGGATGGTTTGTATGGCGCTAAACACTTCCGTCAGCATTTTCGGCGATAGCCCGGCCGACGGTTCATCAAGCAGCAGTACCGCAGGTTCAGGCATCAGAGCCCTGGCCAGCGCGAGAATTTGTCTCTCACCGCCAGAAAGCGCGGACGCGGGTGATTGCCACTTTTTATGTAACACCGGGTAATGTTCCGCCAGTTGCGCCATCCGCTGCTTACGCTGTCCGGGCGGTAAAAACTGTCCCCCGGTTTGCAGATTTTCTGCCACGGTCAGATTGTTGAAGACGTTGTCCAGTTGTGGGACAAAACCGAGTGCACATTCACGGATTTTCCGGTGTACCGGAATTTTTGCCGTTTCCCGTCCATCAATTTCGACCCGCCCTTGACGCGGGGAGACAAAACCGGCAATCGATTTCAGCAAGGTGGACTTGCCGCAGCCATTTGGTCCCAGCAGCGTCACAATTTCCGCCTGTTCAACGTGCAATGAAATACCATGCAGAATATCAATCCCAGGGGTATAACCGGCGACCACGTTTTCAAGGGTAATCATACGGCCTCCTGCAATGTTGCGGTGCTGTGCCCCAGGTAAGCCTCCAGCACCTGTTGGTTCTGCGCCAACTCGTCCGGGCGGCAACTGGCGACAATCTGCCCGCGATCCAGCACAATGCAGCGCTGGCACAAGGTGTTGATAAAGTGCATATCGTGTTCAATGACCAAAAGTGAAATGCCCTGATGGCTCAGGTTGACCAGCGTTTCGACCAGCTCCTGGCGTAATTTTGGGTGCACGCCGGCCATGGGCTCATCCAGCATCAGAAGCGTCGGTTTGCCCATCAGTGCACAGGCAATGCCCAGTAATTTTTTCTGTCCTCCGGAAAGCGCCGCAGCAGGCAAGTCTTTAACTTTGGTTAACAATAATATATCCAGTAATTCGCGGGCGCGGGCTCTGTCTTCCTGTTCGGCTTTACGCCCGGAGGCCAGCCCCAGCAGGCCGTTGAATAACCCGTGCTGACGAGTACCCGCCGTCATCACGACTTCCATAACGCTCATCTTTTCCGGCATGACGGGAAGCTGGAAGGTACGCGCAATGCCTGCCTGGATGATCCGGTGGCTGGGCTGACTAGCAATGGAGCGACCATCAAATGTAATGCTGCCGCCATCCGGTCGGGTAAACCCGGAAATGGTATTGAGCAGCGTGCTTTTACCGGAACCATTCGGCCCAAGCAGGCCAAGGATTTCGCCCTTCTCCAGCGTAAATGACACGGATGTTAGTACCTGGTTGCCGCCAAAGGCTTTGCTGACGTCAGCCACTTCAAGCAAACGGCTCATGATAAAGTCCTTAATTTTTCCGGTAACAGGCCGCCAGGCCGGGTGAGCAGACACAGTAATAAAGCCAGACCAACCAATCCCAGGCGCAAAGCGCCAGCCAGATCGGAACTGATATGGAAATAGTCTTTTGCGAAGGGGATAAAGTTATACAGCCCTTCCACCAGCAATACGCCCAACAGCACACCGCGCACATTGCCAATACCGCCGATCATCACCATGCTCCAGATAAGAAAGGTTTCCGACGAGAGCAAATAATCCGGGCTGACATAGTCGGTGTACCAGGCCAGTAACATGCCAGCCAGACAACACATTACCGCGCTACTCATTAACGCCCGGCATTTCAGCCACGGCAGCGCATAGCCCATGCAGATCGCTAATTGAGGTTGCTCGCGCATCAGCCGCAGCGCCCGGCCAAACCGGCTGGCGCCGATCCGCAGGCTGGCGAGCGTGGCGACGATCACGCTGAGCAGGATAATGACTGCGAAGATACGCGTATCGGTGACGATATCACCGGTTGACCAGGGCGCGGACAGCCCGCCAATTCCCTGCGCGCCGCCCGTCAGACGATCTTCATTGACGACCGCAATACGGATGATTTCAGCCAGCGCCAGCGTGGCAATGCCCCAGTAATCCGCCGTGAGCTGGCGGCCCAGCAACGTCATCAGCGCGCTGATAGCAATGGCACACAGTAACCCGGCCGGGATCACCAGCCACAGCGGTAACCCCAAATTGCTTCCCAGACCTATGGCATAAGCGCCGGTTCCGACAAACACGATATGACCGAAATTCAACAAACCGGCGTAACCTGCCTGTAAATTCAGGGCAAGCGCGACGATGGCATATATCCCGGCAAGGCAAAGAATATGCAGTAAAAACTCAGACACGGCGGATCTCCCGGTTAAACAGGCCATACGGACGCAGTAACAACGCCAGCAGCAGAATTACAAAAGATGAGGCATTTACCCAGGTCACCGGGATAAACAATAAGTCGCCGCCGAACAGCCAGCTCCAGTCGATGTTGGTAACGAGGGTTTCGGTTGCTGCGATAAGGAGTGCGCCAAAAATGGCGCCCATTGGGTTTCCCAGCCCGCCGAGAATGGCGGCAGCGAGTACCGGCAACATCAGATCATTGCCCTGGTTAACCCATGCGCTGGCGTTCATTGCCAGCATGCTGCCGCCCACGGCAGCCAACATTCCGGCAACCAGATTGACGGAGTGGATAATGGCGCTGGCATTTAACCCGGAGGCTGCCGCCAGATCCCGGTTACTGGCCAGCGCACGGATAGCGCGGCCTTGCGGCGTGCGAAATAGCAGCAGGCTGAACATCACCACCAGCGAAATCGTGATGCCAAGACTCCAGAGCTCGTCGGAGGAGATACGCGTGTCACCAGCCTGCAACAGTGCGCTAACTGGCAGGGAATAATTCACCGGGGCCGATCCCTCAACCCCAAGAACCAGTGCAATGAGCACCATCGATACCGCCAGTGAGCCAATCATGGCGTTAGCGGTGCCGCTTTTCAGCAGCGGCTGGTACACCCAGTGATGCAACATCATGGACAGCATGCCGCAGACCATTGCCGAAAACACGATTGCCAGAGACAACGGCATGCCAAGACGAAGCCCGGCTGCGGTAATAAATGAACCGACCATGGCATATTGCATATGGGCGATGTTGGCGAACCGTACCAGCCCGTATACCAGGCTTAATCCCAGCGCGACCTGCGACAAATCCGCAGTGCGAATCAATGTATCAATCAAAAACTGCAGCATGGTTTTTCCCCGATGATGTAGCATGAACTGGCAAGATAAAACGGCTCGTTACCGGGGAACCGGTTCGCCATTAAACGCTTTCACTTTCAGGTATGGCTGAGATTGACGCTGGTTATCGGCATCCAGATTTAATGTGCCGGTAATGCCCGTAAAGCCAGGCGCAACGGTTTTCATTGCCGCGATCATGGCTGCCGGATCGGCACTGTGCGCTTTATCAATCGCTGCCGCCGCCAGCATCACGCTATCCCAGGCATAGCTGCCGTACACGGAGCGAGGCTTCTCATGGAATTTTTTCTGGTACAGCTCAGCATAATTTGCGCCGTTACCGCTCGCCGCTTTCTGGTCAATACCCGCGACTTCCATACCAACCTGCCCGTTCGTGTACTGCGCCGGGGAACCTTCAATGGCCATGGTTAAATACATGCCATACCAGGGTGTTTTATTCAGCCCCAGTTCCCAGGCCTCACGGTTCAGCACAATGGCGTCCTGCCCGTAACTGGTATAAACATAGGCTTGTGGATGAGCGCGGGAGATTTGCTCCAACTCGCGGCGATAAGAAGGCTGACCGCTGGTATAGAGCACTTTGGCGACCACTTTGCCACCCGCTTTTTCAAACGCTTTGGTGAACTGTTCCGCCATTCCCTGACCATAAGCACCATCCGGGGCGATAAAGGCCACTTTGCTGTAACCAAGCTGGCGCACATCTTCTGCTGAGAAGCTCGCGGAAAGGGAATCCAGGCCAATAACACTCCAGGAGGTAGCGCCAATTTTGCGGATATCAGTGCTGGTGCCGGAAATATTGATGTGCAACAGATTGTTCTTCACCAGATATTGCCCAACCGGAATAGTGACGCTGGAGGAAAAACTGCCCACCACTAAAGGTACATGGTTAACCTGAGTTAACTTACGTACGGCGTTCAGGCCTGTTACCGGGCTTTCGGCGGAATCTTCCACGATCACATGTAATGGCTGACCATTAACGCCGCCCTGGGCATTTACCTGTTCAACCGCCAGTTCAATACCACGCCGTTGATCTTCACCAATGCTGGCGCTGGTGCCAGTTAAGGGTAAAATTGCACCAATATTCACATCGGCTTGCGCCGTGTGCGCCAGACCTAACAACGCCATACCTGCCAGTGTTGACAACGTCATGCCCTGCCCAAAACGATTTTTCATGCTGGTTCTCCGGTTTGCTGTGACCGGCTTCTGAGGCCGGTGTTTTGTCGCCTGCGCAAACGTGCACAAGCCTGCCTGGTAATGCCGAATAAGTGCGCACTAAAGTGAATATATAAGTGCATACACTTGTGCATTAAGCAAAGACGATGCCAGGGAACAGGACGTTCCCGACATCAACTGCTTATTTCAGGGACGACAAAGGCAAATTCGTGAATAAATACAATGGAATCGGTAATATTTAAGATCGCACAACGAAACTTTCATTTTCCTTTTTCATCGTGGTTTATAAAATCGTCTGCGTGCAAAAGTGAATACACATTGTGTCATTTTGGTGCAACGTTGCCGTAAAATGGTGCGTAAAAATTTCAAGACAATAAATAATATTAAAACTACTTATAAATCAATTAGTTTAAAATAACATGCAAGTGTATTCACTTTTGTGTTGAGTTGTTTTTTTCGCTGTGCTATCAATAAAAATATTACGTGAAATAACCCACACAGCATTTTTATTTCGTGGCAGGTGTGCGGTAAATTAAGGGGATAATGTGGTTGCCATTAAAAAGAAATCCCGTAGCGCTGACAGCGTGGAAAAGGTCTACGAAAAAGTGAAAGGCCTGGCGATTGATTACCACTTTCGTCCCGGCGAACGGGTGAATGAAGTTGAGCTTGCGGCACAGTTGGGCGTCTCGCGCACCCCGGTGCGGGAAGCGCTGAACCGACTGGCAAAAGACGGCTTTATGAACTTTGTACCCAACCGGGGTTTTTACTCTCGTGACCTGACGCCGGAAGGTGTCCGCGAGCTGTATGAAGTGCGAATGGTGATAGAGCAATCAACCTTTCGTTTCGCCTGCCTGCGGGCAACAGATGAAGAGATCGCTGCGACCACGGCTATCTGGGAGGAAGTGAGCCAGCATCGCCCGGCGCAAACCGAACAGGACTGGGCGAAGATCGCAGAAATCGATGAGCGTTTCCACATGGAAATAGCCCGTATTTCCCATAACAGTCGGCTCTATGAAATGCTCGATAGCCTGAATTCGCTCAGCCGTTTTTTCCGGCGTATCGATCTCGAAACGCCCGTGCGCAGGAACAATGCCTATGACGAACATGTCGAAATTATCGCGGCATTACGTCAGCGGGATATAGAAAAAGGCGTGGTGCTGATTGAGCAGCATATTTCATTGAGTGCCGGGCATGCGGTCGAAGTGACAAAAGAAGGACTTGCCAGGATCTATTTTGGCAAGCCCTGAACCGATCTTTTCGTTAAGGTCAAAACGATCTACCAGAGGGCATTACGCGTTCCGGTAATCCATTCACAGCGTCATGCTACGGCATTGCGCCGGGAAAATGCAGAGGAAATATGCCCCAAATTCCCGAAGAGATTATTCAACAGGCGATTATCTGGCGACGTGAGATCCACGCGCACCCGGAGATTGGCCTACAAGAGTTTCATACTTCCGCAAAAATCAGCAGCCTGCTGCGCGAATATGATCTTGAAGTACATACCGGCATTGCGGGCACTGGCGTGATTGGTGTTCTTCGCAATGGCGAGGGGCCGGCAATAGCCCTTCGCGCGGATATTGATGCATTACCCATCCAGGAAAACAACGTTGTTGCCTGGTACTCAGCATCGCCCGGCACGATGCACGCCTGTGGACATGACGGGCATACCGCCATTCTACTGGGTGCGGCGCGCTATCTCAGCCAGACCAGAGCATTTAACGGTACGGTGTACTTTATCTTTCAACCTGCGGAAGAGAATGCCGGCGGCGGGCGTTTGATGGTGGAAGAAGGGATCTTTACGCGCTTTCCCGTTTCTGCGGTTTATGCGCTGCACAACTGGCCGGGGCTGCCAGTGGGGGAAGTGGCCGTTAGCGCAGGCCCAATGATGGCTTCGCAGGACAATTTTTTTATCACGCTGACTGGCGTGGGATGCCATGCGGCGATGCCGGAAAAAGGTGCCGACCCGGTGCTGGCCGGTGCACACCTGATTACCGCGTTGCAAACAATCACGACGCGCCGCCTCTCTCCGCTGGACAGCGCCGTGATCAGCGTGACGCAACTGCAGGCCGGAGAAGCAATAAATGTCGTCCCGCAGACAATGCTATTGTCCGGTACACTGCGTTGTCTGAGCCAGGCCGCCCGAGCGCGTTGCCAGACCCTGATGGCGGAGTATGTTGAACAGCTCACCGGGCCGTTTGGCGTCAGCGGCAGCATTCGCTGGGAATACGGGTACCCGGTAACTGTTAACCATGAGCAACAGGCGAAAATTCTGGCAGATGCCGCCCACCACGTCCCCGGGATCACGCAGGTCCACACACAGTTATCGCCATCAATGGCGGCAGAAGATTTCGCCTATTTTCTGGAAGCCTGTCCGGGCGCTTATCTGTGGCTGGGGGCCGATGGCCCCACGCCTGGCCCGGCATTACATAACCCATATTACGATTTTAATGACCAGCTTATCGCGCCTGGCATCGGTTTGTGGGTATCGCTGGTGGAGAGTTCATTGAGCCCTGTTTCCGTTATTTCCGAGGATTAACTATGAGCCATATCCATTTTATTGGTGCCGGTCAAATGACCGAAGCAATTCTGCGCGCCGCCTTAAAACGCGGCACATTAAACCCGGATGAGGTCAGCTTATCGGATATTGATCCAGCGCGAATTGAAACGCTGAAAGCGCGCTATCAGTTGAGCAATACACAAGATTTGCCCGACGCGCTGGCTGCCGCGGATCACATCGTGATCGGGGTCCGTCCGCAGGATGATATTGCTGGTGTCGCACAACTGATTAAGCAACATGCAGCGCCACAGGCGTCGGTCATTTCTATTATTGCTGGCGTAACGCTGGCCCAATTGTCTTTGATGTTGGGCGAGTTGCGTCCGATTACACGTATTATCCCGAATACGCTGACGGATACCGGGCTGGGCTACAGCGGCGTGGCATGTAATGCTTATGTCAACCGTGCGTCCGTTATGCCATTCCTCGAAAGTTTCGGCAAGGTGATGGTGCTGGAGGAGCGGCTGATTGACATCTTCACCGGGTTTGCTGTCGCTGGCGTCAACTATGTCTATTACTTTGTCGAAGCACTGGCTGACGCCGGTGTTCTTGCCGGATTAACCCGCACTCAGTCAACACAGGTAGTGTGGGAAAACCTGGTCGGCGCAGTTGAAATGCTTAAGTTATCCGGACGCCATCCACGCCAACTGATGGATATTAATAACTCTCCGGCGGGTGTCGGCATTAACGGTTTATACGAGCTGAATAAAAGTGATTTTGCCGCTGGCCTGCAAAGCAGCGTTCTGGCTGCGGTACGTCGTACAACGGAGCTTTCCGGTCAAAAATAACACTACTTTTTAACAAGGTTGGTCTATGTCAGCAATTTCAACTTCTCAGGCGCCTGACGCTATTGGGCCTTATGTTCAGGGAGTCGATTTGGGCTTCCTGGTGTTCACTTCCGGGCAGATCCCGTTAAACCCTGCAACGGGCGAGATGGCGACGGGCATTGAGCAGCAAACCCGGCAGTCGCTGGAAAATGTGCAGGCCATTATCGAGGCAAGTGGGTTGCGGGTGGCGGATATTGTTAAAACAACAATTTTTGTCAAAGATCTCAATCATTTTTCGCAGGTGAACGCGGTGTATGAAGCCTTTTTCCGCGAACATCATACCACTTTTCCGGCACGTTCCTGCGTGGAAGTGGCACGCCTGCCAAAAAATGCCGGTGTGGAAATTGAGGCAATGGCAATACGCCGCTAATCACATCAGCGCAAGATTTAAGGGCAGCTCACCTTGTGTGGGTATGTCAGTTTTCACTGACGTGGTCTGCCCAAATCGCCATGCAGCCCTCACCTATTCAGATACGATCAAAGCACCTGCTATCATGCTCTTCTGCCTATCAGGAACAACATACTCCGCAGTAAGGCTTCACTATTGTGACTTGCGTAAAATAACAATCAGTGAATAAACAATCACAGAAGTTTACTTCTTCAGGCAACTCAACAAAGCCCTGACCCGGCAAAGCTATCAACTCACACAAACAATAAGTTATATACCAGATAGATCCCCACCGAAGACAGTAATCATCACTGACCCACCAAAATAATATCTCCTGAGATTTTTCTTTGAATGATTTTATTTAACAGCAAAACGCCCCGCAAATGCGAGGCGTTAATTAAAAGGAGACGATGGTTAATCAAAAACACTGTTGATGATAGCTGTAACAATGGCTGTACTCATCGCGACCAGAACCAGATCGTTACCGACAATACGCCATTCATAGCCGGGATAATAAGGCAATTGACTCAACATTGATGCAGGTACGGCTTTTTTAGCAATTCCTGGAGGTAACGGTTTGCCGCGGGCAAGGTTTTTAGCAATGCCAGGAGGCAGTGCCTGGTAACCCGTTAAGCCATAGTTTTTCGCCAGAGAACGGGCACGTGAGACACTAATGTCCGACTCCACGTGATCTGGTTTTCCGTAGTTTTTACGATTCCCCTGATCGGCTGCGGCACTGCTGTTATCGCTGTTGCCTTTGTCGCCGCTATTACCATGATTACCATGATTACCATGATTACCGCTATTACCGCTATTACCGTTGCCGTTGCCATTTCCATTGCCCGGATTAGCAAAAGCAGGAGCCGCGAGTAAAGAGAGTGAAATCACCGCCGCAAGAGCAGTATTAAAAGTGCGACGCTTAAACATGATTTTATACCTTCTGAGTGAGTACACTATATAAGTGTATTAAGCCCTTCCAGACTCAGCAATCTCATCAATTCTTATTTTTAAGCCGCCACCCCGTCATAAAAGGAATATTAATAAAACCTTAAGTTTTATTAATAACGATGAGAAAAGACTAAAACATTATTGCAGATCAATGCAGAACAATATAGAAAATATCCGTGAAGCGCATTTTTCTCAGCCTGCTAATTATTTCCGTGCAATAAAAACGGGAACCATCTGGCTCCCGTTCTTGTTTTAATCCGCGAGGCGAATTACATCGTAGAGGAAGGCACGAACAAGTGACTCCCAGGTGTGTCCAGCGTCCTGCTTTGGCACAGCGAAAATATGGAAGCGACGGGGAATGCGGGCATCCTGGTACGCTGGCCTGGATGCTCTCCAGCTATCGTGGTGTCGCTACGAAACAGTCCGCACAGCCTGTGCTATCGTTTCTGAGCCAGCAGGAATACAGTAAACTCAGGGGTAAAGTCGGTATTTATCCCGCAGTTGCATGTAGCTATCAATACCGGGCTGCCATTTTGACTCCAGCAAGCTTACCGTTTCATCCACGGATAAATTCTGTTTATCCGCCTCCAGAATGATGGCCGCTAGTTGTCTGCTACCGCTTACTTTCGCCAGCCAAAGCGGACGAATTAAGAACGTGTTGTCCTGATAATCAAGGTAGTGAGCCTCCTGCTGCGGAGTAACCATACGATGGTAACCCGCAGCCTTAAATTTAAACCACCAGTCGACAAAATAACGTACCGTTGGCGCCCTCTGACCGGCCTCCACACTGAAACGCTCACCGCAAACCTCTTTACCCGCTTGCGGCCAGCCGATTTTCTGCTGGCTGATATCTACGTGATAGCAGGTATTCACAAAAAACTGCTTACCGGGAAAGCCCAACTGTTCGAACGGATAGTCAGATCCACGCCCAGAGTTAATGCTGGTTGCCTCAAAGAAACCTAAAGAGGGATAGAGCTGAATAGCCAGAGCGCTACGCAGGTTAGGTGAAGGTCGTACCGGCAATGAATAGGAGAGATCGTGACGGTAGTTTACCATACTGATAACTTTCAGATCTTCCGCCGGCAGTTGATAGTCTTTTACGCCAAAAGCTTTCCAACTGGTGTCATCAAAGTGCGTCAGCCACCCTTCCTTGACGATCATACGGGCAAACTCTCCCGACGTCAGGCCATGAACCATCGGCACGGGATGGATACCGATCCCGGAGATGTTCTCCTCCTCAAGAATTGGACCGTAAACGTATTTGCCCAACGGATTTGGCCGGTCAAATACCATCAGCTGCTTATGGTACTTTTGCAGACTTTCCAGCATATGATGCAGCGAAACGGTGTAGGTGTAGAAACGGACGCCCACATCCTGGAGATCGTAAATAACGATATCCACATTTTCCAACTGCTGCGCCGTGGGGTGCGCGCGAGAACGGCCATCCGCATCGCGCCCGTACAAAGATACGATAGGCAGACCGCTCTGCCTGTCAATGTGGTCTTTATCACCCAGCCCCGCATCGGCATTACCTCGCAGCCCGTGCTCCACCGAAAACAGCGTGGTGACGGTAAAATGATACTGCGCCTGCTCCGACAGCAGCTTATCAATGGTATGACGACCGTCCTTATTAATCGAACTCTGGTTTACCATCAGACCGACCCGCTTATTTTTCAACTGTGGTCCATACACCTCGGCCCGATCAACACCCAGCACCAGACTCTGCTCAACGCTGGCATGGCCAGCGCTGATGGAGAAAGTCAAACATAAAAGTAAAGTTTGCAGGAAACGTTTCAACTGTTGATTCTCTCTATTCATAAATGTTCGCTCTGACTAAAAAGGGATCAGAAGTTATGCCGCAGCTCCAGCGCCCAGAACCAGAAGTTATTGCTGGACTTCACGCTGTTGGCCCAGGTTTGTTCCGGACGATAGTAGAGATCCGCAAACACGGACGTCTGTTTCGTAAACGGATAGATGGCCTGGAAACCGTAGCGGCTGCGGTTCTTCTCTCTGTGCACCGTCTCCCGATTCTGAGAGTCGCGGAAGCTCATCTGTCCTTTAGTCAGTGCCAGACGGGTATATGGCATAAAAAGAAAAGCGTTATCAAATTTGTAGCGATAAGTTGCCCAGAGGAAATGCTCTTTGTTATATAGAGTATTCACCAGTTGCTCATCGATATAGAGATAATTCAGCCACAGCGAGTTTTTCGGGTTAAAGACTATGTTTGCCCCAGCAAAGTGTTCATTAATCTGACTCCAGTCGCGCTTATAAACGCCGTAATCCCCTTTAGCTCTCGCGTAATCCAGTTTGCGATCAATCAGACGGAACGACAGGCTGGCGTTAAAGCTGAGAGTATCGGAGTATTTATAATAAGCCTGCGGGCGGATCCAGAACTCATGGCGCTCCTCACCTTTACGGATATCCCCCTTATAGTGCGGATCAGCAAGTGCTGGATTACTGATTGAGGGAAAATGCCAGTTGTCATTACGGTAACCGAGGCGCAGTTTCGTGTTGCCGCTCTTTCCATCCAGGGTGAAGGGAAAAGTACGGGTTACTCCGGCCTGCCAACGCGTTCGGTCATATTCCGGTGTATTGTCCAGATAGGTTTTCAGAAACTGAACGTCGTAAAGCCATAGCGAATCACTCTGGTAAATAAAGGCGCCCAAATAAGGCGAAGTCGCCATACTGCCCTTTATGAATTTCCAGTGATCGTTACTGTCTATTTCCTGCTCGGTGCCAATATAGGTTTCAAAATTCCATGTGTTCTGCCTTTGTTTCAGTTGATGGTCGTGTTTTTCCTTTTCCATCTGCTGGATTCTTTTATTTAATTTTATGATTTCCTGATCGTAATCGATGGATGTTTCATCGGCCAGCAAGGAGGAGGAGAATGCCACAGATGTTAAAATAATTATCCCAGATAATATTTTCATTTTTTCCCTTAGAATAACTACATCAAGTTTAAACCGTAACCACGTGGATAAATCACTTTGCTACCGTCTGGTGATTTAATGTCTACCGGAAGTTTACCTTCAGGTTTTGCTAATATCGTTGACAGACCTTCTTCGCTGGAAAACAAGGTTCTCAGCCCACTACGTATATTAGTTTCCAGGCTGTTACGCACGTTATTGGTTACATCAAACCCGGTAATACCATAAATGGCGATATTGGCTTTCACATCCGACAAATAGGCGATGTCATAGGGATTACGTGTAGAAATTACTACCAGAGGAATATTTTTAGCTTTTGCCACATCGATAATTTTCTGCGCGTTCTGTGGATTATCCTTCAGGTTATAGGTGGCCAGAATGATAAACTGCCGACCCTGAATTTGTTTCTCAATCTCGTCGGGAGTTAACGTATCCTGACCCAGTTTGACTACTTCACTTTTCACGTTCAGCTTAACGCCAAATTCATCGGAAATATTGTTCAGATGTTTGGCAATCAGCTCATTACGTGGACGCTCATCAGAATAAACCATAATGTCATTTTTATTCTGGAGCTTATAAGGCAGAATGCCGTCATTTTTAATTAGCGTAATCGCCTTTTCCGAAATGGCATTTTCAAGGTCTTTGTGATTTTTGGACGCCACAATGCCTTCTGCGGTAGCTGTATCATGCATTGCGGGAGAGAGGCGTTTGTGGAGCTTGGTGTAAACCACCCGTTCTGCCGATTCCTGAATACGCAGCCTCAACAACGGATCTTTTTCCGCTTCGGTTTTTAAATAGCCATAGAGAGCATTGAGTTTTTCAATACTTGCACTGTCTTTAATCATCACCGGCATTAGTACAATATCATTACCCGCCAGAATAGCCTGCTTGATTGCCCAGTGTGGATCGAAGTTGCCGCTAATAGCGCCCATGTCCATCGCATCTGTAAGGATCAGGCCATTGAATTTCAAACCGTTACGCAATATATCGGTAAGGATTGGTTTAGACAGCGTAGCAGGGGTGCCAACCTCATTACCATCGGTACTTTTCAGTATGGTGCTGTCCAGCGCCGGGACGACCACATGCGCCGTCATAATCGCGTCGGTAAAAGGCATTACGTCAACAAAGGGTTTCATCTCGGTCTGCTGCCAGGAGGCTTTATCCGTATTGATGGTCGGCAGAGCAAAATGCGTATCGGAAGCGACATTTCCATGTCCGGGGAAATGCTTCAGCGAAGTCAGTACGGGATATTGATGGATACCTGAAATATAGCTGCGGGCAAGTTGTCCAACAATAATAGGGTCGTCAGAATAGGCCCGCACGCCGATAACAGGATTATTTTGGTTATTATTAACGTCCACCACCGGGCCAAAGTTAAAATTGAATCCCAGGCTGGATAGCTCATCGCCATGAACCGTTCCCGCCTGGCGGGCGAGCTCGGCAGATCCGGTTGCCCCTAACGCCATATTACCCGGCATCTCCGTTCCCACCTGCAAGCGCGTAACATATCCACCTTCCTGGTCGGTACTGATAAACAGCGGCAAGTTATCGCGGGCGCTTTGCAGATCATTGATTAACGCAACGGTCTGCGGTGTATTGATCAGATTATCACGAAACAGGATCACCGACCCCAGGTGGTAATCAGTAATCATTTTACTGACACTTTCGTTCATCTTGGTGAAAGGAGTCTTATTTTCAGCACCATCTTTGTCCCAGGTTCGAATATCAACCATCAGCATCTGACCTAATTTTTCTTCCGTAGTCATATTTGCGACTATTTTTGCCGCAGCCGATTTTGGGGTTTGCCACATTTCTTTCAACTGTGCGTCCGGAATAATATCAGCCATGCTGCTGGCACTGACCAGGAAAAATACGGGGATTATTTTTTTCATTAGAAACTCCAGAGTGTTATTTTCGGGGAATTGTACAATCCAAAAGACGCAATAAAGTGATTATTATCACAGTTGATTGATTCGTGTTTTTGCAGCAAAAGGAATAATAAATATTGTTTAACCAGGCGTTTTTTGTCTGCAATAGCACGCCGCAAGGAGATAATCAGGAATAACTATTCCATCGGGAAGAATAGGTCATAGTATTTAATCCACCACTGTCTGAATCAGCAGCGTAATTTTCTGATTAACAAATTCATCTACCGGACGTACTTTTGGTAAAAATTGGCCATAGTGGTAGCAACCCACCATCCCGACCAACTGCGCGTCCGGTGTTTATTTCATGAAGGTTCCGTCTTGGTGGTGACTCAATCGTCCAGATTATTAATAGTCATACTCGCATTCAATACCAGCGGTTTGGCCACGTCTTGTCTCTGCTGCATCAGTGCCAGAAAAATAAGATCGGTCAGCGTATTCTGCGCTGTTCGGGACGAGATGGAGGAACTGCGCCATTCGTTTTCATCCGAGACACTCTCCAGAACATAGTCGGCAATCCTTGCCAGCGGATTGTTTTTATTACCGGTGATAGCAATGACTGTGGCACCCTGCTCTTTCGCCATCGTCGCGGCGATACGCATGTCCTTTCTTTTACCACTGAAGGAGATCACAATCTGTACATCCTGTGGGGTCAGCGCCTGTGCCGTGGCGATCTGCACATGAAGATCAGCCTCCGCCAGACTCAGAATGCCTATTTTTTGCAGCTTGTAGCTGAGGTCTTTGGCGGTCAAGCCGGATCCCCAGATCCCGACAATCTGCACCCGCTGCGCATGATTAATCAGATTAACCACCTGCTGAAAAACCGTGAAATTGATTCTCTTGGTCGTGTCGATAATGGCGGTAGTTTTCTCGTGCACCAGTTTCTGTGCCATCACCATCAGTGAATCTTCCATCGAGATGGCATTGTGTAACGCCTTATGTGGTGAGGATTTGAACTGGACATTACGCCCCAGCTCTTCACTGATAGCAATTTTCAGCTCGGGGAAACCTTTCATACCAATTTTTTGACTAAATTTGATGATGGCCGATTGGCTGACACCCGCCTCCTCAGCAAAGCGCGAGGAGGTCATACCCAGCACCGTTTCAGGATTCTCAAGAATGTATTTAGCGATTTTTTGCTGGTTTTCGGCCAGTTCCGGGCTCAGCCAGTTGATTTTATTCAGTATCGACATCAAATTCTCTCCAGTAAGCGTAATAAATTATTCCTTTCATGGGCACTACAATTCCTGAACACTTACCTCCTGATTTACTTATAAATAATCTTTCTATTTTGATATTTTTCTCTTATTTATTCTTGGCATTCTCATGAATGAGAATCGCTTTACCGTGATAAACGTCACGCATGATGAATAATTAATTCCATAACATTGCCAAAATTATCAATTAATGGAAGCCCCTCTGATGATTAATTTGAATGAAATGATGACGGAAAGCCGTAATCCTGCCTGCACTGAGATTGATACCCTGCCGACGCTTGAAATGCTCGCGGTGATCAACGCTGAAGATAAAAAAGTACCGATAGCGGTTGAGGCTACGCTGCCGCAAGTGGCTAAGGTTGTCGATCTCGTGGTCGAGGCATTTGCCAACGGCGGTCGCCTGATTTATTGCGGTGCCGGTACCTCCGGGCGACTGGGGATACTCGATGCCAGCGAGTGCCCACCGACCTACGGCTCGCCGCGCGAGCAGGTTGTTGGTCTGATTGCAGGGGGACATACGGCGCTCTTACAGGCGGTGGAAAATGCCGAAGACAACCCGGAAATGGGCCGGGACGATCTGCAGAACATCGGTTTCAACACACGAGATGTGCTGGTCGGCATTGCCGCCAGCGGGCGTACACCCTATGTCCTCGGCGCTATGAACTATGCGCGTAGCGTCGGCGCTGCCGTGGCGGCGATTTCATGCAATCAGAACAGCGAGATGAGCCGGACGGCCGATATTGCGATTGAGCCGCTAGTTGGTCCGGAGGTGGTTACCGGTTCATCGCGAATGAAAGCGGGCACCGCGCAAAAATTGATCCTCAACATGATTACCAGCGGCGCAATGATCCGCAGCGGCAAAGTGTACAGCAATCTGATGGTGGACGTTGAAGCCACCAATGCCAAGCTGGTGCAGCGGCAGGTCAACATCGTCGTTGATGCCACGGAGTGCAGCCCCGATGAAGCTGAGAATGCGCTAAACGCATGCGATCGCCACTGTAAAACGGCGATTGTGATGATACTGGGCGGACTGACAGCGCAGGAATCCAGTTCACTGCTGCGTCAGAACAAAGGCTTTATTCGTAAGGCCCTGCAAGGGATAAAGGCATAACCATGGCGAAGATAACCCTTGACATGATTGAGCAGATTTTACGGCTCAGCGGTGGCAGTAAAAATATTCTGATCTGTGGCAACTGCATGACCCGGCTGCGTCTGACCTTAAAAGATCGCGACCTGATTCAGGTCACGGAGTTAAAGAAAGTACCGGGCGTTATGGGGGTGGTAAACGGTGACGATCAATTACAGATTATCCTTGGCCCCGGCAAGGCGCAGACAGCCAGCGAGCTGATGAACTCGCAACTGACGTTGAACCCTGTGCAGAAGGATGAGCACCAGGAAGCGGTGGATTTAGAGACGCTGGCCAGTCAGAACAAGCAACAGATGAAGGCCCGGCAAAAAAGCCTGGTACATAACTTCCTGACCAAGTTTGCGACCATATTTACCCCGCTTATCCCTGGCTTTATCGCCGCTGGGTTACTGTTAGGTATTGCTACGCTGCTTCAGCAAACGCTGATTATCGAAGGGGTTGTCTCGCCGACCTGGCTGACCGGAATGATTGCGTATATGAAGATATTCAGCGTCGGCCTGTTTACCTTCCTGAGCATTCTTATCGGTTTCAACACCCAAAAAGCCTTCGGCGGTAGTGGGGTAAACGGTGCGATTATCGCCTCACTGTTTGTCCTGCGTTACGTGCCGGAAGGCACTACTGGTTACTACGCCGGTATGAGTGATTTCTTCGGCATGGTTATCGACCCACGAGGCAATATTATTGGCGTTCTGCTGGCCTGTATTCTGGGCGCCTGGATTGAGCGTCAGGTGCGTCGGATCATTCCAGATAATCTGGATATGATCCTGACCTCAGCGGTTACCCTGCTGCTCACCGGCGCAATCACCTTTGTGGTGATTATGCCAATCGGCGTTGAGATGTTTAAGGGCATGTCATGGCTGTTTTTACATCTTAACGGCAACCCGTTAGGTACCGCCGTTCTGGCCGGATTGTTCTTGATTGCCGTCGTTTTCGGTATTCACCAGGGTTTCGTTCCGGTCTATTTTGCGCTGATGGATGCGCAGGGTTTCAACTCACTATTCCCAATTCTGGCAATGGCTGGCGGTGGCCAGGTCGGCGCGGCGCTGGCGCTATTCTTTCGCTCGCCGAAAGGCTCACTGCTGCGTATCCAGATCAAGGGCGCCATTTTCCCCGGCCTGCTGGGGATTGGTGAACCGCTGATTTATGGCGTCACGCTGCCACGCCTGAAACCGTTTATCACCGCCTGTCTCGGCGGTGCGGCTGGAGGCTTCTTTATCGGCCTGGTGGCGTGGATGGGATTACCGGTCGGGCTGAATACGGTTTTTGGTCCCTCGGGCCTGGTGTCTATTCCATTGATGACGTCGAGTCAGGGAATTTTCAGCGGCATGCTGGTCTATATCATTGGTCTGCTGATCGCCTATGTTGCCGGATTTACTCTGACCTGGTTCTTCGGCAGCAAGAATGTGGACCTGAGTTAAGGGGGGCGAAATGCCAAACGTGGCAACACGGCGGAGGGCGCGGCAACTGCTGGGATAATGCGGTGGCCGAATCGTTCTTCAGTTCGCTGAAAAAAGAACGGATCAGAAAACGCATATATAAAACCCGGGATCTGGCCCGGGCGGATATCTTCGATTACATTGAAGTATTCTACAACCGGGCCCGGCGCCACAGTCATCTCGGCGGTGTCAGTCCGGAGGCCTTCGAACAGGCCCCGTCGTGAGGACAGAATTTGTCTACTGTCGTGGGGGCAGTCCAGTTCCGTAGGATGCGAAATCGGCATTTGGGTGTCCAGACCATATGATATTGACAACACCAAAGCACATGAGATGCTTTTGTGAACCTACTCATGGTTAAATCCTTATCAGTTATGGGGATAACGGATTCGGATTTTCCCATGGGTAGCATTACTGGCAGAGCCAACTTTTTGCTGACCACCTCCACAGGAGGTGGCATTCAGATGAGCGTAAAAAACGGGAACCCTCAGGCTCCCGTTCTTGTTTAACCCGCGAGGCGGATTACATGTTCGCGATAATCGCGTCGCCAAACTCTGAGCATTTCAGCAGCTTAGCGCCTTCCATCAGACGTTCGAAATCGTAGGTCACGGTTTTGGCGTTAATCGCGCCGCTCATGCCTTTGACGATCAGGTCAGCCGCTTCAACCCAGCCCATGTGACGCAGCATCATCTCAGCGGACAGGATCACAGAACCCGGGTTCACTTTGTCCTGACCAGCATATTTCGGTGCTGTGCCGTGGGTCGCTTCAAACAGTGCGCATTCGTCACCAATGTTCGCACCAGGTGCAATACCGATACCGCCAACCTGAGCAGCCAGGGCATCGGAGATGTAGTCACCGTTCAGGTTCATACAGGCGATAACATCATATTCAGCCGGACGCAGCAGGATCTGTTGCAGGAATGCATCAGCGATCACATCCTTAACGATGATCTCTTTGCCGGTTTTCGGGTTTTTGATTTTCTGCCACGGGCCACCGTCGATCAGTTCGCCGCCGAACTCTTCGCGAGCCAACTGGTAACCCCAGTCTTTGAACGCGCCTTCGGTGAACTTCATGATGTTGCCTTTGTGAACCAGCGTCACGGAATCGCGGTCGTTGTCGATCGCGTATTCAATCGCGGCGCGCACCAGACGTTTGGTGCCTTCTTCGGAGCACGGCTTGATGCCAATACCGCAATGTTCCGGGAAGCGAATTTTTTTCACGCCCATCTCTTCGCGCAGGAATTTGATCACTTTTTCTGCCTCAGCAGAGTCCGCTTTCCATTCAATGCCGGCGTAAATGTCTTCAGCGTTTTCACGGAAGATGACCATGTCAGTCAGTTCCGGGTGTTTAACCGGGCTTGGAGTGCCCTGGTAGTAACGAACCGGGCGCAGGCAGATATAAAGATCCAGTTCCTGACGCAGCGCAACGTTCAGGGAACGGATGCCGCCGCCAACTGGTGTGGTCAGAGGGCCTTTAATCGCAACGCGGTATTCACGAATCAGGTCAAGTGTTTCAGGTGGCAGCCAGACATCCTGGCCATATACGTGGGTCGATTTCTCGCCGGTGTAAATTTCCATCCAGGAAATTTTACGCTCGCCTTTGTAGGCTTTCTTCACGGCAGCATCCACCACTTTCAGCATGGCCGGGGTCACGTCAACACCGATACCGTCACCTTCAATGAACGGGATAATCGGGTTATTCGGAACGTTGAGCTTGCCATTTTGCAGGGTGATCTTTTTACCTTCCGCCGGAACAACTACTTTGCTTTCCATTCACCTCTCCTTCGAGCGCTTCTGGTTGTTTGCTCGCTGACTTCATGCCGGGGCGCTCAGACTTCGTCCGTTCACCTGTTATCTGAATCACACAGAGCAAACCGTTTTTTGTTAATGAATTGTAATGAGCCCGTCAATACTAACCGATACTCAGGCTCCATGAAAGGCAATCGTTATTCCGCTATAATGCGGGAATTGATAACTACTGAAAATACCATGAAGAAAACTTCTTTTAGAAATCACCGGGTTGAGCGATTCAGCTCGCGACAAGCGTCTAAACCTTCCGGGCAAAGCCAACCAAAACGCGTCATTTTGTTCAATAAACCCTACGATGTTTTGCCACAATTTACCGACGAAGCCGGACGCAGCACGCTGAAAGATTTTATTCCGGTCCAGGGCGTGTATGCCGCCGGTCGTCTTGACCGCGACAGCGAAGGGCTGCTGGTACTGACTAACGATGGCGCGCTACAGGCAAGCCTTACCCAGCCCGGCAAACGTACCGGCAAAATTTATTACGTGCAGGTGGAAGGTGAACCGACTGACGAGGCCATCGCCGCACTGCGCAACGGCGTCACCCTCAATGACGGCCCAACCCTGCCCGCAGGTATTGAGCGGGTCAATGAGCCAGACTGGTTATGGCCGCGCAATCCGCCGATCCGCGAGCGCAAATCGATCCCCACCGCATGGCTGAAAATTACGCTGTACGAAGGGCGAAACCGCCAGGTACGCCGCATGACCGCCCATGTTGGGTTTCCCACCCTGCGTCTCATCCGCTACGCTATGGGGAATTACACGCTGGATAACCTCGCTAACGGCGAGTGGCGTGACGCTTACCAGGGAGCCAGCCATGTTTAAACCGCATGTTACCGTCGCCTGCGTGGTTCACGCCACCGACAAATTCCTCGTTGTAGAAGAGACAATCAACGGCAAAGCGCTATGGAACCAGCCTGCCGGCCACCTTGAAGCTGACGAAACCCTCGTTCAGGCGGCAAAACGCGAACTGTGGGAAGAGACCGGGATCCACGCCGAGCCGCAGCAGTTTATCCGCATGCACCACTGGATCGCCCCGGACAAAACCCCGTTCCTGCGTTTTCTGTTTGCCATAGAGCTTGATGAAATGTGCGCCACTGAGCCGCACGACAGCGATATCGATCGCTGCCTGTGGGTGACGGCCGAAGAGATTTTACAGGCGCCAAATTTGCGCTCGCCGCTGGTCGCGGAGAGCATTCGCAGCTGGCAGCGCGGGGAGCGTTATCCGCTGGCGTTAGTCGGCGAATTTAACTGGCCTTTCACCGTATAAACGCCCGCTGTGTGCCTTATTGCAACACATCCACAACATGAATGGGCACAAAGGGATGCCTGCGCTGTCAGCCCGTGATAGAATACGCCGCCCTGAAGTTCTTAGTCGTGAGTATTCTATGTCTGATAGCCCAAAAAAAGTGATCGTCGGCATGTCCGGCGGTGTCGACTCTTCCGTTTCCGCTTACCTGTTGCAGCAACAAGGTTATAAGGTGGAAGGCCTGTTCATGAAGAACTGGGAAGAGGATGACGGCGAGGAATACTGCACCGCGGCGACGGATCTGGCCGACGCGCAGGCCGTTTGCGACAAGCTCGGCATTGAGCTTCACACCGTTAACTTTGCCGCAGAATACTGGGACAACGTGTTCGAACATTTCCTGGCTGAATATAAAGCCGGACGTACACCGAACCCGGATATTCTCTGCAACAAAGAGATCAAATTTAAAGCCTTCCTTGAGTTTGCCGCCGAAGATCTGGGCGCAGATTACATTGCCACCGGCCACTATGTGCGCCGCGCCGACGTTGACGGCAAAAGCCGCTTGCTGCGCGGCCTTGATGGCAACAAGGATCAGAGCTACTTCCTGTATACGCTGGGCCATGAGCAAATCGCCCAGAGTCTGTTCCCGGTCGGCGAACTGGAAAAACCACAGGTGCGTAAAATCGCCGAAGAGCTCGGCCTGGCGACCGCGAAGAAAAAAGACTCTACTGGTATCTGCTTTATCGGCGAGCGTAAATTCCGCGAATTCCTCGGTCGTTACCTGCCAGCACAACCGGGCAAAATCCTCACCGTCGATGGTGAAGAGATTGGTGAGCACCAGGGGCTGATGTACCACACCCTTGGTCAACGCAAAGGTCTGGGGATCGGCGGCACCAAAGAAGGTAGCGAAGAGCCGTGGTATGTGGTTGATAAAGATGTGGAAAACAATATTCTCATCGTCGCGCAGGGTCACGAACATCCGCGTTTGATGTCTGTCGGGCTGATTGCCCAACAGTTGTACTGGGTCAACCGCGAACCACTGCAAGGAACGCTGCGCTGCACGGTGAAAACCCGTTACCGTCAGGAAGATATTCCCTGCACCGTCACCGTGCTGGATGACGAGCGCATTGAGGTACGTTTTGATGCGCCGGTTGCGGCCGTCACGCCGGGGCAATCCGCTGTCTTTTATCTCGGCGAAGTCTGCCTCGGTGGCGGCATTATTGAGCAGCGCCTGCCGCTGCCCCTTTAACGAATTAGCGTAAATACTGGACTGGCAAAAGCCCGCACAGCAGTTGACGATGCGGGCAGTGAAAGGAGTGAGTGTGGCGAAGAACTATTACGATATTACCCTCGCGCTGGCAGGCATTTGCCAGTCCGCACAGCTGGTGCAGCAACTGGCGCACCAGGGACATTGTGACTCCGACGCGCTGCACGTTTCGCTTAATAGCGTTATCGATCTCAACCCGGACTCCACGCTCAGCGTGTTCGGCGGCAGTGAAACCAACCTGCATATTGGGCTGGAAACACTGCTTGGCGTGCTGAATGCCAGCAGTCGCCAGGGTCTGAATGGTGAATTAACCCGCTACACTCTTTCTATGATGGTGCTGGAGCGTAAACTTGCCGACAATAAAGGAGCAATGGAGACGCTCGGTAACCGCATTGCCGGATTACAGCGCCAGCTTGAGCACTTCGATCTGCAATCGGAGACGTTGCTCAGCGCGATGGCTGCTATTTATATTGACGTTATCAGCCCGCTGGGGCCGCGCATTCAGGTCACCGGCTCGCCCGCCGTACTGCAAAGCCCGCAGGTGCAGGCAAAAGTACGCGCCACGCTGCTCGCCGGGATCCGCGCCGCCGTGCTGTGGCATCAGGTCGGCGGGGGCCGCCTGCAATTGATGTTTTCCCGAAATCGCCTGTTGACACAGGCCAAACAAATTCTCGCTCATTGTTAACCTTCCGGAGTTGTGACTTATGGAATTATCCTCACTGACCGCCGTTTCCCCTGTCGATGGACGCTACGGCGATAAAGTCAGCGCACTGCGCGGGATCTTCAGCGAATTCGGTTTGCTGAAATTTCGTGTTCAGGTTGAAGTACGCTGGCTGCAAAAACTGGCGGCGCACGCGGCGATCAAGGAAGTTCCTGCTTTTGCTGCCCACGCAAACGGTTACCTCGATAAAATCGTCGAAGACTTCAGTGAAGAAGATGCCGCCCGCATTAAAACTATCGAGCGCACCACTAACCACGATGTCAAAGCGGTCGAATATTTTCTGAAAGAGAAAGTGGCCGATATTGCCGAACTGCATGCGGTATCTGAATTTATCCACTTTGCCTGCACCTCGGAAGATATCAACAACCTCTCCCACGCTCTGATGCTGAAAACCGCCCGTGACGAAGTGATCCTGCCTTACTGGCGCAAGATCATTGACGCGGTAAAAGATCTGGCGGTGCAGTACCGTGATATTCCGCTGCTCTCGCGCACCCACGGCCAACCGGCAACGCCATCCACCATGGGTAAAGAGATGGCCAACGTCGCTTACCGTATGGAACGTCAATTCCGCCAACTGAACCAGGTGGAAATTCTCGGTAAAATCAACGGTGCGGTAGGTAACTACAACGCGCACATCGCCGCCTATCCGGAAGTGGACTGGCATCAGTTCAGCGAAGAGTTCGTAACCTCGCTCGGGATCCAGTGGAACCCGTACACCACGCAGATTGAGCCGCATGATTATATCGCTGAGCTGTTTGACTGTATGGCGCGCTTCAACACCATCCTGATCGACTTCGACCGTGATATCTGGGGCTACGTTGCGCTGAACCACTTCAAGCAAAAAACTATTGCCGGTGAAATTGGTTCTTCCACCATGCCGCACAAAGTTAACCCGATCGACTTTGAGAACTCCGAGGGTAACCTCGGTCTGTCAAACGCCGTGTTGCAGCATCTGGCGAGCAAACTGCCGGTTTCCCGCTGGCAGCGCGATCTGACCGACTCGACGGTACTGCGTAATCTCGGTGTTGGCGTTGGCTACGCGCTAATCGCTTACCAGTCAACGCTGAAAGGCATGAGCAAACTGGAAGTGAACCGCGATCGTCTGCTCGACGAACTCGATCACAACTGGGAAGTGCTGGCCGAACCGATCCAGACCGTGATGCGCCGTTATGGCATCGAAAAACCGTACGAGAAGTTAAAAGAACTGACCCGTGGCAAACGCGTTGACGCCGAAGGGATGAAGCAGTTTATCGATAGCCTGGCGCTGCCGGATGACGAAAAAGCGCGTCTGAAAGCAATGACTCCGGCTAACTATATTGGTCGCGCCATCACCATGGTTGATGAATTAAAATAATCCATTATTCTGCCTGCCCTCTTTTCCCTGAAAAGAGGGTTTCTTCCTTCCTGGTTTAGTAAATGTTTATCCCCATCGCCTGACAATCAGCGTTAAACTATTTCATCAAAAATATACGGAGAGTTCTGACGATGCGCGTTCTCGTTGTGGAAGATAATGCTCTGCTGCGCCACCACTTAAAGGTTCAATTACAGGAACTGGGGCACCAGGTTGACGCAGCGGAAGATGCCAGGGAAGCGGATTACTTTCTGAACGAACATCTGCCAGACATCGCCATTGTCGATCTCGGTCTGCCGGATGAAGATGGGCTGTCGCTGATCCGCCGCTGGCGCAGCCATGACGTTTCACTGCCGGTATTGGTTCTGACCGCTCGCGAAGGCTGGCAGGATAAAGTCGAAGTGTTGAGCGCGGGCGCCGACGACTACGTTACCAAACCCTTCCATATTGAAGAGGTGGTCGCGCGTATTCAGGCGCTGATGCGTCGTAATAGCGGCCTGGCCTCGCAACTGATCTCGATGCCGCCTTTCCAGCTCGATCTTTCACGCCGGGAATTATCCGTTAATGATGAAGTGGTGAAACTCACCGCCTTTGAATACACCATTATGGAAACGCTGATCCGCAACTGTGGCAAAGTGGTAAGCAAAGATTCCTTGATGTTGCAACTTTATCCCGATGCAGAATTGCGCGAAAGCCATACCATCGACGTGTTGATGGGCCGGTTGCGTAAAAAAATCCAGTCGCTGTATCCCAATGACGTCATCACCACGGTGCGCGGTCAGGGATATTTATTTGAATTGCCGAAATGAGGCGTCTGTTGCGACACATCATGCCGCTGTCACTGCGGGTTCGCTTTTTACTCGCCACAGCAGCCGTAGTGATGGTGCTCTCGCTGGCGTATGGCGTGGTGGCGCTGGTGGGTTACAGCGTCAGTTTTGATAAAACCACCTTCCGTCTGCTACGCGGCGAAAGTAACCTCTTTTACACCCTGGCGAAGTGGGAAAATAACCAGCTCCGTGTTGAGTTACCGGAAAATCTTAGCCTGCAAAGCCCGACGGTGGCGCTTATCTATGATAAGAACAACAAACTGATCTGGGCGCAGAAAGATGTGCCGTGGTTGCAGCAGATGATCGAACCGGACTGGCTGACAACCAACGGTTTCCACGAAATCCAGGCCGATGTCGATGCCAGCAGCACGCTGGTGGATGACAACCATTCCATTGCGGAAGAGCTGAAAGAGATCCGCAACGACGACAGCAACTCGGAAATGACACACTCCGTGGCAGTGAATATTTATCCCGCTACGGCACGCATGCCGCAACTGACCATCGTGGTTGTCGATACCATTCCTGTCGAGCTTAACCGCTCCAATATGGTCTGGAACTGGTTTATCTATGTACTGGCCGCTAACCTGTTGCTGGTGGTGCCATTGCTGTGGCTGGCGGCATGGTGGAGCCTGCGACCGATTGAAGATCTGGCGCGGGAAGTGCGCGAACTGGAAGAGCATCACCGTGAGCAACTCAACCCGGAAACCACCCGCGAGCTGACCAGCCTGGTGAGCAACCTGAACCGTCTATTGAAAAGTGAGCGCGATCGCTACGACAAATATCGCACGACGCTGACCGACCTCACCCACAGCCTGAAAACACCGCTGGCGGTATTGCAGAGCACATTACGATCGCTGCGCAGCGAGAAGATGAGTCTTGGCGAAGCTGAACCCTTAATGCTGGAGCAGATCAGCCGTATTTCGCAGCAAATTGGTTACTACCTGCATCGGGCGACGATGCGCGGCAGCAGCGGGCTGTTGAGCCGCGAATTGCATCCCATTGCGCCATTGCTCGATAGCCTCACATCGGCGCTGAACAAGGTTTACCAACGCAAAGGTGTGAATATTACACTTGATATCTCGCCGGAAATCAGCTTTGTTGGCGAGCAGAATGACTTTATGGAAGTGATGGGCAATCTGCTGGATAATGCCTGCAAATACTGCCTTGAATTTGTCGAAGTTTCCGCCCACCAAACCGAAGATACGTTACATATTGTGGTTGAAGACGATGGCCCGGGTATCCCGATGACTAAACGTGAAATGGTTTTTGATCGCGGGCAGCGCGCCGATACACTGCGTCCCGGTCAGGGCGTCGGGCTTTCCGTAGCGCGGGAGATCGTTGACCAGTATGAAGGGCAAATTCTAACTGGCGAGAGCATGCTTGGCGGAGCCAGAATGGAAGTGATTTTTGGCCGGCAGCATACCAGCGCTACCAGTGACTGACCGCCGTCACTTAGAGTTATAGATTGTGCAAAAGGGGCGAATTCGCCCCTTTTTCTTGTTATTCCACCCTGTTGCGCAGACAAAATAGCGCATCAGCATTACTATAATCTTTTATTCAGCCACTGATTATTTGCCGGGAACGCATATGGAATATCATGTAGAAATAAACTGGCCGGATTTTATTCAACGCTACTGGCAAAAACGCCCGGTAGTGCTGAAACGCGGAATTAAAAATTTCGTCGATCCCATCAGCCCTGACGAACTGGCCGGGCTGGCAATGGAAAATGAAGTGGACAGCCGACTGGTTAGCCATCTTGATGGCAAATGGCAGGTCGAACACGGGCCGTTCCAGAGCTATGACCATCTGGGCGAAAACAACTGGTCGCTGCTGGTGCAGGCGGTAAACCACTGGCATCAGCCTGCCGCCGCGCTGATGCGTCCGTTCCACGCTCTGCCCGACTGGCGTACCGACGATCTGATGATCTCATTCTCGGTGCCAGGTGGCGGCGTAGGCCCACACCTCGACCAGTACGATGTGTTTATTATTCAGGGCACTGGGCGTCGTCGCTGGCGCGTAGGTGAAAAAACGCCGCTCAAACAACACTGCCCACACCCGGATTTGCTCCAGGTTGATCCATTCGAGGCGATTATCGATGAAGAGCTGGAGCCGGGCGATATTCTCTATATTCCACCAGGATTCCCGCATGAAGGCTATTCGCTGGAAAATTCGCTGAACTATTCGGTAGGTTTTCGCGCGCCAAGCGCCCGCGAATTGATCAGTGGTTTTGCCGATTACGTTTTACAGCATGAATTAGGCAGCCAGCGTTACAGCGATCCGGATGTGCCGCAGCGTATGCATCCAGCAGATATTCTGCCGGAAGAGGTGGATAAACTGCGAGAGATGATGCTGAACTTGATCAACCAGCCCGCACAGTTCAACGACTGGCTGGGCGAGTTTATCTCTCAGTCGCGCCATGAGCTGGATGTCGCACCGCCGGAACCGCCGTATCAGCCGGATGAAATCTATGATGCGCTGCAACAGGGCGACAAGCTGGTGCGTCTGGGTGGCCTGCGCGTATTACGTATTGGCGAAGACGTCTTCGTTAACGGTGAGAAAGTAGATACGCCGCACCGCCCGGCGCTGAACGCGCTGGCAAGTGACGTCGTGTTAACCGGAGAGAACTTTGGCGATGCGCTGGAAGACCCATCATTCCTCGCTATGCTCGCCGCGCTGGTTAACAGCGGTTACTGGTTCTTCGAGGATTAATAAACGCCGGAGGCGGTTGCGTCTTATCCGGCATTGAAAACCCGTCAAAGTTCCGCTATTTCACTGACCCGGGGGCATAGCGCCACCGGGTATTTGCTGGGGGTTTACAGCCCTTTGGCGGTCAACCCGGCGATACGGACAATCACCCGCACCGCCTTTTCCATTCCTTCCAGCGTCACAAATTCATGCTTGCCGTGGTAGTTATAGCCGCCGGTAAACAGGTTCGGGCACGGCAATCCCATAAAGGAGAGCTGCGCGCCGTCGGTGCCGCCGCGAATCGGTTTCAAGTCCGGTTCGATATCGCAGTCGCGCATCGCCTGTTGGGCGACTTCCAGGATATGCGGGAATTCTACGACCTTATCGCGCATGTTGTAGTAGCTGTCTTCAATCGTCAGTTCGATATAGCAATCAGGATGCAGCCCTTTTCCCACTTTTTTGGCGATTTCCATCATTTTACGTTTACGTGCTTCGAAGGCCTTACGATCAAAATCACGGATGATGTAATGCATATCGGCGCGTTCAACCGTGCCTTTGATGCTGGTCAGATGATAGAAACCCTCATAGCCTTCTGTCTGTTCCGGGCTCTCTTCTTCCGGCACCAGCGCATGGATCTTACTGGCGAGCGTCAGAGCGTTGACCATCACCCCTTTCGCCGTGCCCGGATGCACGTTGTTGCCGACAATTTTGATATCTACCGATGCGGCGTTGAAGTTCTCATACTCCAGCTCGCCTACGCCGCCGCCATCGACGGTATATGCCCATTTCGCGCCAAAAGCTTCAACGTCAAAATGTTTCGCCCCTTTACCGACTTCCTCGTCCGGGGTGAACGCCACGCAGATATCGCCGTGCGGAATATTTTTCTTTTTCAGCACTGCCAGCGCAGTCATGATTTCCGCGATGCCCGCTTTATCATCCGCGCCGAGCAACGTTTTCCCGTCAGTGGTAATCAGCGTCTGCCCCAACAACTGATGCAGCACCGGGAACATCACCGGTGAAAGAATTTCATCGCCAACGCCGAGCGCAATATCGCCGCCGCGATAGTTTTCAAGGATTTGTGGATTAACGTTTTTCCCGCTGCAATCCGGAGAAGTATCCACATGGGAAATAAAACCGATCGCCGGAACCGGCGTTTGCACGTTTGCAGGCAGCTTCGCCATTACCGTGCCTTTGTCGCTTAACGTCACATTTTCCAGCCCCATCTCTTCCAGTTGGGCCTGAAGTAAACGCAGGAGCTTCCACTGACCGTCCGTACTTGGCACCTGGCGGACGCCGGGCTTAGATTGAGTATCCAGAGAAACGTACTGTAAAAAACGCTCTAATAATTTATCCATGAAGCCCCCCAACAAAATGTCACAACATTATCAGTAAGCATGAAAAGATAAATATTGCGTCAAGTCACCTTTACCCCGTAAACGAGTGTATTTTCAAAATTGCTCTCACACCGGAAATGCCGTTGCCATAGAATGCCAGCCCTTAAATCGTGCGCAACCCTTAAGGTGGTTAACCACAAATTCCGCCTCCAATATGCCATTCGATGCACAAACACGGGACAGCGTAAATAGAGAAAAATCATCACGCAACCTGCTCGCAGCGGGCGCGTACTTCCTCGGCATGGTATGAAATGGCTCGGTGTATGTTGTTACCCGTCAGGCCGTTACATCGCTGGAAATGGCTCGCTTTACCCGGATGCGGAAACCCTTAGCAAGGGGGGAATGGCAAAATGATGTCGGCAGCGCCAGCGCTATTTATGAAGGGTATTACCAGAAGTTAAAAGCTGGACGCTAAGCCGCAAACCGCGGCCCGGAATGTGGGCCGCGTCGCGTTACCTGGGGAGCCGAACCGATAGGATCTGGCTCCTCGCGCAGTTAAAACTCGGCATCAATATCGACAACCGAAATCAACTTATGGTTGACGAACTCTTTAATCCCCAGCCCAGTTAATTCGCGACCATAACCGGAACGGCGAACCCCGCCAAACGGGAGATCGGCTTTAACACGCGTTGGGTGATTGATATACACCATGCCAGTAGAGATGCGACTGGCCAGTGCTTCACCGTGCGCGGTATCGCGGGTGAAGACAGAACCACCAAGGCCAAACGGCGAGTCATTGGCAATCCGCACCGCGTCGTCTTCGTTTTTGGCTCTGAAGATCATCGACACGGGGCCGAAGAACTCCATATGGTAAGCCGGATTGTCTGGCGTCACATTGGTCAGGATCGTCGGCTGTACAAATGCCCCGTGATTCGGGACTTTCGGTCCAACTTCCAGCGCCTGTGCGCCATGCGCAATGGCCAGGCTGATTTTCTCTTTAACTTCATCAGCGGCCTGTTGCGATGAGAGCGGTGCCAGCGTTGTGTTTTCATCCAGCGGATCGCCCGCCTGCAATGCGGCAACACCATTGATGTAATGGTCAACAAACTGGTCATACACCTCATCAACAACGATCATGCGTTTCGATGAGACGCAAACTTGCCCGCCATTCCAGTGGCGACCAAATACGCCCCACTTCGCCGCTTTTTCGATATCGGCATCGGCAAGCACGATAAACGCATCTGCCCCACCAAGTTCCAGCGTGGATTTTTTCAGCGCCTTCGCCGCTTGCTGAGCAACGGTTGCGCCCGCGCCCTCAGATCCGGTTAACGCCACGCCCTGTACCCGTGGGTCATTAAGTATCAGTTCGATATGGTGACGGGTTGCATAGAGATTAATAAATCCGCCATCCACCAGACCGGCCTCTTTCATCAAACGCTCAAACCGCGCGGCACTTTGCGGAACATTCGACGCATGTTTTAACAGGATGGTATTACCGGCGGAGAGTTGAGGAGCAATGATGCGGGCGATTTGATAGTACGGGAAATTCCACGGCTCGATCGCGAGCAGTACACCCAGCGGTTCATGCACTATTTTCGCTGTGGCTTCTTCCGGGTTTTCCACAGGAAGGACTTCCGGCACCAGAAGTTTTTCGGCATTATGTACGTAGTATTCAAAAATTTGCGCCGACAGCTCGACTTCCGCTCGCGCTTCTGAAATCAGCTTTCCCATTTCAAGCGTAAGCAACTGCGCAAGATCATCTTTTTGCTGGCGTAACAGGTTGGCTGCATTCTGCAAAATCGCGCCGCGCTGCGCAAATGAAACATTTTTCCACTCACTAAAAGCACGATGAGAGCGTTCTATCGCGTCGTTAACTTCAGCATCGGTGGCATCCGGGAACGTCTTAACGACTTCGCCGGTATACGGGTTTGTTGTTACATATGCCATGCTAAATCTCCTTTATGGGCCGGGGAGTCGCATGCGGCTTCCCGGTTTTAGCTCGGCCCTTTCTTATCTGGTGGTACTGCGCAGATCGAAATCCGGGCCGATCCGGTTGTTCGCCATGACAGGTGTATCACGGGTATCAACAGAGAGATATTAAGTTTGTAATACCAGCAGAGAAAGTCAGGAGATTTGTTGGCAATACTCAGAATATCTGAACATCATGCACGCCGGATGCGAGATGCAAAAAGTGACACTCGCTCCCCCATCACACATAACCTCAGCCGAAGACCTGGCCGGGCATTTTCGGCCGTCAGCGTCCAGCCATGGGCCACGGCAATTTCCTGGCAGATCGCCAGCCCCAGCCCGGCGCCGCTATCGCGTCGGTGTGCGCCGCGCCAGAAACGCGTAAACAATAAAGGCAGTTCGTCTCTGGCCACGCCCGGCCCTCGATCGCGAAGCGTGATGGTCTGCGTATTAATTTCTACCTGCACATCACTCCCCGTTGGCGCATGCTGGATCGCGTTTTCCATCAGGTTTTTCAATAGGGTAAACAATGCACCGCGATCGGCATTCCACACCACGGTGGCATTCCTGAAGGTAAGCGTCAGATTGACGCGCGTCTCCTCGGCAATGCGTTGCAAGAATCGCGCGCTATCGCGGGCGACATCCGCCACATCAACGGGCGCGAATTGGTAGCTGAGCGGCTCGCTGGCCTCCGCGAGAATCAGCAGTTGCTGAACCTGGCGGGAAAGATGTTCTACGCGTGCCAGCAGCAGTTCGCGAACCTCGGCACAGTCACTCATCAACTCCACTTCAGCGCGAATCAGCGTTAGCGGTGTCTTCAGTTCATGAGCGGCCTTCGCCAGAAAATCCTGCTGATTGCGAAACCCCGTCTCCAGCCGGGCCAGTGCCTGGTTAAAACTGTCGATCAGCGGAAAAATCTCCATAGGAACGCCCGCTGTTGGCAAACGGGCATGCAGCGAGCGTGGCGAGATAGTGGCGGCTCCGGCAGACGCCTGTCGCAGCGGTCGTAGCGACCAGGCCAGCGTCACCCAGGCGCACAAACCGAACACCACAAACAGCACCAGGCTAAACAACTCAATACCAAAACGAATAAACGGCAGAGCAAACCCATGGTGCAAAAAATCGACAATACGCGAACTGGCGCTGACCTGGATAAACCAGCGCTTCCCCTCTATTAAATAAAGATTGCTGATGCCGCGATAATCCATGCCCTGCAACTGAAACTTGAAGTTGCCCGCAACCGGCGCATTCAGTTGTGGTATCAGCGGCCAGCGCTGTGCACCCGGCGACATCAATGCCACTTTGCCGTCGGTATCCACAACCCGGTAAGCCAGTTCCTCTTTGAAACTGCTGTAGATCCACAGAGGATAATCAGTTCCTTCGCGAAAACCGATCGGCTGACCATGCGTATCAAATTGCAACTGGCGGGCTAAAGCCCTGGTGTAATCGGTCAGATGCATTCCCGGCAAACGCTCATTCACCACCATACCGAACAGGATCAACAGCGCTATGCTGAGCAGCACACCGGTGATAAAAGCCAGTAAAATCTTGAGCGACAGGCTGTTAAAGCGACTTATTTTCCCGAATGGCATAGCCCAGCCCCCTGATATTTACAATCTGCAAACGGGAGCCAATTGCCAGCAGTTTGCGGCGCAGGCGATACAAAACCACATCCAGAGCGTTCGGCGTGACGGCATCGCTCAGCCCCCACCCGGCCGCTTCCATACGGTTGCGGCGCACAATGCTGCCCTGCTTACGGATCAACGTCAGCATGATCTGCAGTTCCGCCGGGGCCAGCGGGATATTCTGCTGACCGCAGCACATCACCGCCGATTCCGGCAATAAAGTGATATCACCCCACATCGGCTTCATGGTCTGGCTTTCGGCGGGACGACGTAATAATGCCCGCACGCGGGCCACCAGTTCCTCCATGGCAAAGGGTTTGGCCAGATAATCATCGGCTCCGGCCTCCAGCCCTTCAACACGATCGTGCAACGCATCACGGGCGGTAAGGATTAGGCACGGCGTGACAACCTGCACCTGGCGCAGGCGTTGCAATAACTGCAAACCGTCACCATCCGGCAATCCCCGATCAAGCACCATCCCCTGGTAAGTCACCTGCTGTATGGCGTGCCAGGCGGCATCACCACGACCGACAATATCCGTGGCAATTCCGGCGGTGGCCAGCCCTTTGCTAATCAGGTGCGCCAGATGATCATGATCTTCTATTAACAGTATTCGACTCATCAGAAATAGTAGAGATAACTCGCAAAAAATCGGTTTTCGTTGCTCCTGTCCACCAGCGGGCTATCCTTAATCTCCGATGCCAACAGCGTCGTCTGCACATCCACCATCAACACCTGGTGGGTGCTGAACTGCCAGCGGCCATTAAGGCCAATTTCCGTGTTCAGCGCAGCATCACCCTGCCAGGCAGGTCGCCAGTCGCGGGCTTCATCGCTGCGAACACCATAGTAATAATTCACATAATTGCTGTCGTAACGGTTCGCCACGATACGCGGCGTCAGTGTCACATCGCCCCACTTCCAGCGATGCTCCGCGCCAAGACGCACGCGTTGTCCGTTGCTGTTACCGGAGATATCGTGCGACCAGTCGGTGAAAATATTCACCAGTGGGTTCTGCCACTCCACTTTGGCTCCAGCCCACATGCCGCTTTTGCGCTTGTCCATCCCTTGCAGAATGTCGGCATCGTCAGAGGTGTAGCCTGAGCCATCATAGCGGGCTATTAGACCAATATTTAGCTGTTGGGTTTCACTCCACTTCCATGCGGGTAATTTCACTTCGGCGGTAGTGCCTAAAAAACGAAAATAGCGGTTTTCGATATGCAGTACCGGCAACGGCGTATATTCACGGTCAATTCCGGTATAGGGTTTTTGCGTGCTGATAACACCAACGCCCAGTCCCCAGGTGGTGGCGTCATCGGCAAGGGCGGAAAATGAAAGGGACAGCAAACTGGCCGCAATAATGCGGTACGGCACAACAACCATAATGGTGCTCCTGTTGGCAATAGAAGCACTATCATCAGCGGTGATAACTTACGGGGAACTTACCGGAAAGCGCGTTGTAACTTATTTGACAGGGAGAGACAAAAGGCCCGGCAGGCAAAGCGCCTCCGGGCGACAGGGAAACGGCTTACTCCCGCTTGCGCGAGAGCGTGTCGCTAAAGCCCTTTCAGCAATTTTTCCACGAACTCTGGCACCACTTCGCTTGCCAGCCCGTAGTGCTTCTCTTCGAACTCGCTGCCTACCTGGCTCGGTTCAAGGTTCAGCTCTACGGTGTGCGCGCCCTGTAGTTTCGCTTCGTGGACAAAACCGGCAGCCGGGTAAACATGCCCGGACGTACCAATGGCGATAAATACATCGGCCATCGCCAACGCGCTGTAGATCTCATCCATACCTAGCGGCATCTCGCCGAACCACACGACATGCGGGCGTAGCGGCTCGGGGAACTGGCAGCAGTGGCATTTGTCTTCACGTGTGACATCGCCAACCCACTCCAGCACCTGCCCGCTCTGCGAGCAGCGCACTTTCAGTAGCTCGCCGTGCATATGGATAATGTTGTTGTTGCCGGCGCGTTCATGCAGGTTATCGATATTTTGTGTGATCAGCAGGAAACGATCACCCAGCGCCTGCTCCAGCTTCGCCAGCGCCAGGTGCGCGGCGTTCGGCACAATTTCCGGCAACTGCAACTGGCGACGACGATCGTTATAAAAAGTCTGCACTAACTGCGGGTTGCGGACAAAACCTTCCGGCGTTGCCACATCTTCCACATGATGCTCTTCCCACAGCCCATCGGCAGCGCGAAAAGTACGAATGCCGGATTCGGCAGAAATGCCTGCCCCAGTCAGGACGACGACTCTTGGTTTTTCCATCAGCTCCGGTACCACTCTGTCTCTGAAAAAAATTCGCTGGCGTAACCGTTCGCGCTGGTGGCGTTTGTTACGGCGAAAACGGCTGAGACGATGTAAACGACGCGATTGCATGGCATCCTCTCAGGATTTAATCAGTTAAGTGAAGGAAGGCCGCACCGCGCATGCCGCCCGCATCGCCGTGGCGAGCACGTTCAATACGCGGGACATCGCCTGCCGGCAACAGATGGGGTGCAATACGCTCCGGCAATAGCCGGGTCAGTGCGCTGAAGTTTGACAGACCACCACCGATCACCAGCAGATCGGGATCGACAATGGTCAGAATATTGCCCAGACACACCGCCAGCAAATCCACATAGCGCTCAACATGGGCCAGCGCTTTCGCCTCCCCCTGTTCCCAGTTCGAAATGATTTCCGGCGCTGACAACGAGTGATGATAGAAGTACTGGTACAGCCACGCAAAACCGCGCCCCGAGAGATAGTTCTCAATACAGCCGATTTTGCCGCAGCCGCAACGGGTTAACGGAAAGTCAAACCCCATCAACCCCAGCGCATCTACTGGCAGGCGGATATGGCCAAATTCGCCGGTAATAAAACGACGCCCGGTCACCGATTTCCCGTTCACCACCAGCCCGCCACCCACACCGGTGCCGAGGATCAACCCCATCACCAGCGGATAGCTGCGGAATTCATCATCCCAGGCTTCAGACAGGGTAAAGCAGTTGGCATCGTTATTGATACGCACATCCCGCGCAAGCAGAGCGCTGAGATCGGCGCGCAGCGACTGACCGCTGGCGGCAGGAAGGTTGGCAGCATACAGCGTGCCGTCGGCGGTCTCTGGCATGCCAGGAATACCGACGCCGACGCTGCCTTTGCTACCGAAGCGTTCATCCGCTTCGGCAACCAGCCCGGTGATGGCGCGCAAAAACGCGTCGTAACTGTCGTGGGGTGTGGCGACGCGCTTTTCCCACTGTAAGCGCCGCTCAGCGTCGAAGACGCCTAACGCGATTTTACTGCCGCCGATATCAAATCCGTAATTCATCGCCACTCCTTCGTTGTGGCCCTGTAAAAACGGCGGGATTACTGCCCGCTCAGCACTCTTGCCGGATCAATATTGCTCGCCCGACGCGCCGGATACCAGCTCGCCAGCAAACTCAGGACTAACGCAGTCAACAGCACGTACACCACATCCAGCGGGTGTAACTCTGACGGCAGGAAATCGATAAAGTAGATATCCCCCGACAGGAACTGATGACCAATTATCTTCTCAATCATGCTGATAATGGGTGTCAGTTGCAGCGCCACGATAACACCAATCACCACGCCGCAAAGGCTGCCCAACAGCCCGGCCAGCAACCCGTACCAGATAAATACGGCGCGGATCAGGCCATCTTTCGCCCCCAGCGTACGTAGCACGGCAATGTCGCCGCTTTTGTCTTTTACCGCCATCACCAGCGTTGAGACAATATTAAAACAGGCCACGCCAATCACCAGCACCATCGCCAGATACATAATGGCGCGGATCATCTGGATGTCACGGTACATATAACCGTACTTGCCGATCCAGCTTTTGATATAGACATAGTTATTCGTGACACTGCCCGCATCGCGCACCAGTTTATTGGCGTTAAACACGTCATTTACTTTGATATCGATACCGGTAATGCTGCTGCCCATCTCCAGATACTGCTGCGCATCTGCCATCGGGATCATCGCATAGCTGTGATCGAGCTGGCCGCTAAGCTGTAAAATTCCGGTCACATGCAAACGCACGCGTTTCGGTTGCAGCAGTTTGTGTGCGTCGTCCGAGTTGGGGATCATGATCGATACCCAGTCACCCTGCTTCACTTTTAGCGCATCGGCAACGCCTTTGCCGAGAATGATTTGCTGCTCACCGGCGCGGAAATTCTGCCAGGCATCGCCCTGCACAAATTTCGGTAGCGCGCTCAGTTGGCTCTCTTGAGCCGGATCGACACCTTTCACCTGAATGGCGCGCAAATTCGCGCCACTTTCTACCAGTCCGGTAAAATTAATATAGGGCGCAGCGGCAGCAATGCCGGGAACTTTTTTCACTTTTTCCAACGCCGTGTCCCAGTTGTTCCACGGCTGATTCACTGGCTCGATCTCGCCGTGCGGCACCACCGCCAGAATACGGTTGTTCAACTCGCGCTCGAAACCGTTCATCGCACTTAAACCGACGATCAACACCGCTACACCCAGTGCAATACCGACGGTGGAGATCACCGAAATCAGCGACACCATTCCGCCGCGACGGCGACCACGGCTAAAGCGCAGACCAATCAATAACGACAGAGGCAGCGCCATTAATCTGCCCCCATCAGCGTCACATCGGCGCTCAGGTGGCCGTCCCGCATCTCCAGTTGGCGATTCATACGCTTCGCCAGTTGCAGATCGTGCGTCACCACCAGAAAGGCGGTGCCCTGCGACTGATTCAGTTCCCCTAGCAGCGCAAAGATACTGTCGGCGTTGCGGGCATCAAGGTTACCGGTCGGTTCATCTGCCAGCACCAGACGCGGGTTGTTTACCAGCGCGCGGGCGATAGCGACACGCTGGCGTTCACCGCCGGAAAGCTCAGAAGGACGGTGACTGGCGCGGTGCTCCAGCCCAACAGCGCGCAGCATTTCCCGCGCACGGGTATCGATTTCCGCCGGTTTCTTTTTCCCAATCAGAAGCGGCATAGCGACGTTTTCCAGCGCGGTAAAATCGGGCAGCAGGTGGTGAAACTGGTAGATAAAGCCGAGTTCGCGATTGCGCAACTCAGCTTTCGCCGCCGACGAGAGTTTGCTCATCGGCCGTTCGCGGAAAATCACATCGCCGGAGGTCGGCGTATCCAGCCCGCCCAGCAGGTGCAGCAGCGTGCTCTTCCCGGAACCGGAACTACCCACGATCGCCATCAACTCCCCTTCGCCCATGCTAAAGCTGACATTGTGCAGCACGTCGGTTTGCACACTGCCTTCCTGATAGCGTTTGCACAGGTTGTCGCATTGCAACAGGATCTTATTCATAACGTAAAGCCTCAGCGGGTTGAGTGGCGGCGGCGCGCCAGGAAGGATAAAGCGTTGAAAGCAGCGCGATGGCCATCGCCACCAGCGCAATACCCACCACCTGTAGCGGTTCAATCGCCACTGGCAGCGCCGCGCCATTGAGCAGCACGCCGATAATCGGCATCAGGTTATTAAGCTGGCTGGCGAGCAGAGCGCCAAGCACAGCACCAAGCAGCGCGCCGATGATCCCGGCGCTGGCTCCCTGCACCATAAAGACCGTCATAATCTGGCGCGGGGTCAGCCCCTGAGTTTGCAGAATTGCCACCTCGCCCTGTTTCTCCATCACCATCAGACCCAGAGAGGTGATGATATTAAACGCCGCAACAGCGACGATCAGACTCAGTAGCAGCCCCATCATGTTCTTTTCCATACGTACGGCCTGGAACAATTCACCTTTGCGATCGCGCCAGTCCTGCCATTTTGTGCCTTCCGGCAGCGTTTGTTGGCTCAGGACATCTACTTTCAGCGGCTCGTTAAGCCACAAGCGCCAGCCGGTAATGTTGCCCATCGGGTAACGCATTAACCGCGACGCATCGTCGATATTCACCAGCATTTGATATTCATCTACTTCACTGTTGGCAGCGAAAGTACCGATCACCGTGAACAGGCGTTGGCTTGGCAGACGCCCCATCGGGGTGAACTGACTGGCAGAGGGCACCATTACGCGGATCTGATCGCCGCGATTAACGCCTAATTGCCCGGCCAGTTGCTCGCCGAGAATGATGTTGTATTTGCCCGCTTGCAGGTCGCTCTGTTTAACGTTTACCAGATACGGCGTCAACGGATCCTGCTGCGCCGGATCGATCCCCAGTATCACGCCGACCGCCACACTACGCGCGCTTTGCAGTACGACATCGCCGGTAGTCAGCGGCGCAATACGCGTTACGCCCTGCAATTTCACGGCGCTAGCGGGAAGTTGTTGCGGATTGAGGGAGCCGTTTTGCGTAGTGAGCGTAGCCTGCGGCATTAACCCCAGGATGTTGTTTTGCAGTTCTCGTTCAAAACCATTCATCACTGATAACACGGTCACCAGCGCCATGACGCCGAGCGTGATGCCAATCGTTGATAGCCAAGAGACAAAGCGGCCAAAGCGGTCCGCTGCGCGTCCGCGCATATAGCGCAGACCTATGAAAAGAGTGACAGGCTGGTACATGAAATCCGTCTGATTGCTGATAGCAGAGTCAGGAGTATATAAGCGAAAGCACATAGCGTAAATGAGAGGAACAGTAAGAATTCGTCAGCGTGATATGAAAAAAAGCCGGGAAATCAACTTAATAATTCCATTCTACCAACGCTGAACTGCTGCATGTTTGCACAGAGGTCAACCAGAAACGATCCTGCTCCTAATCCTAAAATGACAAAATACAGACACCTTAACGTCACATTCACTTCCTCAGTGGTCAGGATTAAAGACTTAAGTTTTTGTAATACAGGGAACTAAGGACGTAAAACAAAAAGCTTTGTGGCTAAACCAAATTAAAGGGCTATGTATTTGTCTGGTAGTTATTTACCACTCCGTGATCACCTTCTATCCGCAGCTTAATCTGTTCCAGCATCCATGGTCGCAGACACTCTCGAAGTGCTGGGTCTACTTCAATCTTTACCTCGCACCTTTTCGTATGCCGGTGTTCTTTTTTATCTCCGGTTATTTGATACGACGCTATATCGATGAAGTGACATGGAAAGAGAGCATCGATAAACGCGTCTGGAACATTGTATATGTGCTGGCACTGTGGAGTGTGTTGCAATGGACAGGGTTAAGACAGCTCAATGCGTGGATGGCACCGGAGCGTGATCTGACCGACGCCGCGAATGCCGCTTACGCGAGTAGCTGGGTTGAGTTTTTACAGGGGATGCTCACCGCCGCCGCGCGCTGATCCATGCGTTGGCCTTGGCTAAAATGACGCAATCGCGGATAATCAAGGGATTGCGTATCAGTGATATGCCCCCATGTCGGGGGATATCCACAAGAGACTCCGACACCTTCTATGCCTGAACAATATCGTTATTCACTGCCGACCAAAGCGGGTGACCAGCGCCAGTTTGGCGAACTCACCGGTGCCGCTTGCGCCACCGAAGTGGCGGAAATTATTGAGCGCCATGCTGGTCCCGTGGTGCTGATCGCACCCGATATGCAAAACGCCCTGCGCTTACAGGACGAGATAAGCCAATTTACCGATAAGCTGGTGATGAATCTGGCAGACTGGGAAACGCTACCCTACGATAGTTTTTCGCCACACCAGGAGATTATCTCCTCCCGTCTTTCCACCCTTTATCAACTGCCCGCCATGCAGCACGGCGTGCTGATTGTGCCGGTCAATACCCTGATGCAGCGCGTCTGCCCGCACAATTATCTGCACGGCCATGCGCTGGTGATGAAAAAAGGGCAGCGGTTGTCTCGCGATCAGCTCCGCGCACAAATGGACAGCGCCGGTTACCGCCATGTTGATCAGGTAATGGAGCACGGCGAGTATGCCACGCGCGGTGCGCTGCTGGATCTCTTCCCGATGGGCAGCGAGCAGCCGTTCCGTCTCGACTTTTTCGATGATGAAATCGACAGCTTGCGGCTGTTCGACGTCGATACCCAGCGCACGCTGGAAGAGGTTGAAGCGATTAATTTACTGCCCGCGCATGAATTCCCGACCGATAAAAATGCCATTGAGCTGTTCCGCAGCCAGTGGCGCGATCGGTTTGAGGTGAAGCGCGATGCAGAACACATTTATCAGCAGGTGAGCAAAGGCACCTTGCCTGCCGGGATCGAATACTGGCAGCCGCTGTTCTTTAGCGAACCGCTGTCGCCGCTATTTAGCTATTTCCCGGCGAATACACTGCTGGTTAGTACTGGCGATCTGGAAGCCAGCGCAGAACGTTTTCAACAGGAGACGCAGGCACGCTTCGAGAGCCGCGGAGTGGATCCGATGCGCCCGCTGTTGCCGCCGGAAAGCTTATGGCTACGTAGCGACGCTCTGTTCAGTGAACTGAAAAAATGGCCGCGAATCCAGCTTAAAACTGAACGGCTCAGTGAAAAAGCTGCGCACGTTAATCTCGGTTATCGCACATTGCCCGAGCTGGCGGTACAGGCGCAGCAAAAATCTCCGCTGGATAATCTGCGTAAATTCCTTGAGTCCTTTAGCGGCCCAGTAATTTTCTCGGTCGAGAGCGAAGGCCGCCGCGAAGCACTGATTGAACTGCTGGCGCGCATTAATGTGACGCCTAAACGCATTTTGCGTCTCGAGGAAGCTTCAGCGCCGGGTGCCTGGATGATGATCGGCGCGGCAGAGCACGGTTTTATCGACACCCTGCGCAACCGGGCGCTGATATGCGAAAGCGATCTGCTGGGCGAGCGCGTTGCTCGCCGCCGCCAGGATACCCGGCGGACGATTAACCCTGACACGCTGATCCGTAACCTTGCCGAGCTGCATGACGGCCAGCCGGTAGTACATCTGGAACATGGTGTCGGGCGTTATGCCGGTATGACGACATTGGAAGCAGGCGGTATTAAAGGCGAATACTTGATGCTGACGTACGCTGGTGACGCCAAACTTTATGTCCCGGTCTCTTCGCTGCATCTGATCAGCCGCTATGCGGGCGGTGCAGAAGAGAATGCCCCGCTGCATAAACTAGGCAGCGATGTCTGGATGCGGGCACGGCAGAAAGCGGCGGAAAAAGTGCGTGATGTGGCGGCTGAGTTGCTGGATATCTACGCGCAGCGCGCGGCAAAAGCGGGTTTTGCCTTCAAGCACGATCGTGAACAATATCAACTGTTCTGCGATGCTTTCCCCTTCGAAACCACGCCGGATCAGGCACAGGCGATCAACGCCGTACTCAGTGATATGTGCCAGCCGCTGGCAATGGATCGCCTGGTGTGCGGCGACGTGGGTTTCGGTAAAACCGAAGTGGCGATGCGCGCAGCATTCCTTGCGGTCGAAAACAACAAGCAGGTGGCGGTGCTGGTGCCGACTACTCTGCTGGCGCAGCAGCACTTTGATAACTTCCGCGACCGTTTTGCCAACTGGCCGGTGCGTATTGAAATGCTTTCACGCTTTCGCAGCGCCAAAGAGCAGTCGCAAATTCTTGAACAGGCCGCTGAGGGCAAAATCGATATTCTGATCGGCACGCACAAACTGCTGCAAAGCGATGTGAAGCTGAAAGATCTCGGACTGCTGATTGTCGACGAAGAGCACCGCTTCGGCGTGCGCCATAAAGAGCGCATAAAAGCGATGCGTGCCGATGTCGATATTCTGACGCTGACGGCAACGCCGATCCCGCGCACTCTGAATATGGCAATGAGCGGAATGCGCGACCTGTCAATTATTGCCACGCCACCAGCGCGCCGCCTGGCGGTGAAAACGTTTGTTCGGGAGTACGATAGCCTGGTGGTGCGTGAGGCCATTCTGCGTGAAGTGCTGCGCGGCGGGCAGGTCTATTACTTGTATAACGATGTGGAAAATATCCAGAAAGCCGCCGACAGGCTAGCGGAACTGGTGCCGGAGGCGCGTATCGCTATCGGCCATGGACAGATGCGCGAGCGTGAACTGGAACGGGTGATGAACGATTTCCATCATCAGCGTTTTAACGTGCTGGTCTGCACCACCATCATTGAAACCGGGATCGATATTCCGACCGCCAATACCATTATCATCGAACGCGCCGACCACTTTGGCCTCGCCCAGTTACACCAGCTACGCGGACGCGTCGGCCGCTCACACCACCAGGCCTACGCCTGGTTGCTGACACCGCACCCGAAAGCGATGACTACCGATGCGCAAAAACGGCTGGAAGCTATCGCGTCGCTGGAGGATTTGGGCGCAGGCTTTGCGCTGGCAACGCACGATCTGGAGATCCGTGGGGCGGGCGAACTGCTCGGTGAAGATCAGAGCGGCCAGATGGAAACTATCGGCTTCTCGCTGTATATGGAACTGCTGGAAAATGCAGTTGATGCGCTGAAAGCTGGTCGAGAGCCGTCGCTGGAGGATTTAACCAGCCAGCAGACCGAGGTCGAACTGCGCATGCCTTCACTGTTGCCGGACGATTTTATTCCTGATGTTAATACGCGTCTGTCGTTCTATAAACGCATCGCCAGTGCGAAAGATACGAACGCGCTGGAAGAGATTAAAGTCGAACTGATTGATCGCTTCGGTCTGCTACCGGATGCAGCGCGTAACCTGCTGGATATCGCCCTGCTGCGCCAGCAAGCGCAGAAGCTGGGGATCCGCAAACTGGAAGGCAATGAAAAAGGCGGCATCATCGAGTTCAACGAGAAAAACAAGGTCAACCCGGTGTGGCTGATTGGTCTGCTACAGAAGCAGCCGCAGCATTTCCGTTTGGATGGTCCGACGCGTCTGAAGTTTATGCAGGATCTGAGCGAACGGAAAACCCGCATGGGCTGGGTACGTAATTTCATGCAGCAATTGGCCGAAAATGCCATCGCCTGACGGTCTTATTGCCGGGCAGTCTGGCCCGGCCTGTTATCTTTCGCAATATTTACAAATATTTTGCAATAGCCAGGGTTTCCCGACACCCTGACCAACCATAATCCCATAACAAAGTTGCATACAAATAACCTTAATATTTACATGGATTATGGTAATGAGAAGAATTGCGCGTTTTACCTGCTGGCTCACCCTCCTCACTGTTGCGATCATCACCGCCCTCACCCTTCCCGCACGGGCAAACACCTGGCCATTACCCGCAGAGGGCAGTCGTCTTGTAGGCGAAAACCGCTATCACGTAGTGCAAAATGATGGCGGTTCACTGGAAGCGATCGCTAAAAAATATAATGTTGGTTTTCTCGCTCTGTTGCAGGCAAACCCGGGCGTCGACCCTTATGTACCACGAGCAGGCAGCGTGCTGACGATCCCGCTACAAACCCTGCTGCCGGATGCTCCACGCAAAGGTATTGTGATCAATCTCGCGGAATTGCGCCTCTATTACTATCCGCCGGGAAAAAATGAAGTGACGGTTTATCCGATCGGAATTGGTCAGTTAGGTGGTGACACCCTGACGCCAACGATGGTCACCACAGTTTCCGATAAACGCGCAAACCCCACCTGGACGCCAACCGCTAATATCCGCGCGCGTTACAAGGCTCAAGGGATTGATCTGCCCGCGGTGATGCCCGCCGGGCCGGATAACCCGATGGGGCATCATGCGATCCGTCTTGCCGCGTTTGGCGGGGTTTATCTTCTGCACGGCACCAATGCTGATTTCGGTATTGGCATGCGCGTCAGCTCCGGCTGCATTCGCCTGCGCGATGCCGATATTTCCAGTCTGTTTGCCAACGTGACACCAGGAACGGCGGTGAACATCATTAATACGCCGATAAAAGCGTCGGTTGAGCCGGACGGTAAAAGGCTGGTTGAAGTACACCAACCGCTGTCAAAATCGATTGATGACGATCCAAAAACGCTGCCCCTTGTGTTGACTGCCGCGATGCAGGCCTTCAAAGACGATGCCCGTAGCGATGCCAGTATCATGAACCGCGCAATGGAAATTCGCTCTGGTATGCCGGTTGATGTTACGCGTCATAATGAGAGAGCTTTGCAGGCTATGTAAAACGGAGCGAAATAGAAATGGCCCAGTGATGTACGCCGGGCCTTTTCTATTGCAGTGGCACAGGGAAGAGATTGGGGTTATTTGTACAGCACTGCGGTACCGTGTAGGTTGTCAGAACCGGTCACTGAAGTGATGCGGAAAGATTTCGCGCCCATTTCGTCGGCTTTTTGCGCCAGTTTAGCTTCAACGGAAGAGAGATCCGAACCTGCGCTGACGCCAATAGCCGCAACTTCCTGCTGGCCTGTCGGCGCAGACTGAACTTCAACGGCAGCAAAGCTGGCAAAAGGGAGCATGCTGAGTGCAGCAGCGGCAAAAAGTGCAGTGATGTTTTTCATGATTTTTTCCTGAATAAAGATAAAAGATGTCGCCAGCCATTAAGTTAACGATCGATAGATAAATCATAAATGTGATCTTCATCACTGGTCAATATGATTTTATAATGATCGTTAATTAAAATATTAATTGCTTAAATTTCATAAGCATATGTTTTATGAATATGTGCTATTTTGCTGCTGGTCATTGGCGAAGATTATTTTTATAATGGTTGCTCAACAAACCAACAAAGGTTAGGCGGCAATATGACCAGTGAAGTCACCAGTTGCACCAAAAAATGCCGTGGCCGACCGAAAGTGTTCGACAGGGAAGCGGCGCTCGACAAAGCCATGACGCTGTTCTGGCAGCATGGCTACGAAGCCACATCATTATCCGATCTCGTGGAAGCCACCGGGGCGAAAGCGCCGACGCTGTACGCTGAGTTCACCAATAAAGAAGGGTTGTTCCGTGCGGTGCTCGATCGCTATATTTCGCGGTTCGCCAGACAGCACGAAGCCCAGCTGCTCTGCGAGGACAAACCAGTAGAAACCGCGCTGCTGGATTATTTCACTGCAGTGGCAAAGTGCTTCACCAGCACAGAGACACCAGCCGGTTGTTTTATGATCAACACCTCAGCTACGCTGGCAGCTTCTTCGCAGGCCATCGCGCAAACGATAAAGTCACGACATGCGCAGCAGGAAGACACCCTGTTCCAGTTCCTCACTCAGCGCCAGCAGCGCGGTGAGATCCCGATGGATGCGGATCCGCAGGCACTGGCTGCATTCCTTGGCTGCGTTTTGCAGGGAATGTCGATCACCGCACGCGAAGGTGCCAGCGTTGAGAAGCTGCTACAGATCACGCGCACCACCCTGCGACTATGGCCAAATTTGATCAAGGCGTAAAAAAAATGAGACGGGCAACCGTCTCATTTTTTATCTATGTGATAGAGATTCCATATTTCAACAATAGGAGAAAACTATCAGCTAAACTCCCTGCTTTGCTATTATTAATTGTGATTATTGCTCCACTAATTATTCAGCAGAGTGATACAAATAATAAACGTCATGATGACATGTTCAACTGGCTTTCCTTTGCTCTCATTTTGACGCGCTGTAATGCATGACTTGTCGAGGATAAAGGGGGCTTCACTGACTGATCACAAGCAGAAGGAAAATGGAGATGATTTTGCTATTACCATTCATTAAAGTGCTAATAGTAATTACATTGTTATTTGGTCTGTGGGTTATGTTAGGCGGTTCCGTACTATTTGCTTTTATATCCGTTCTCATCACCGGGCTACTGCTGGTCAGGCAACACGATTTCATTTGATCTGATTAAGCCTTGCTGAAAAGCAAGGCTTTTTAGTGAAAAAAGGCTCCCCAGCCTGAGCGATGGGGAGCCAACATGCAGAGTACTACTGTTTTACGCGTTGTTATTCAGTATCAACTGACCATTTTTATCCAGCGGAATCTGCGTCCCCGGATCTTTATCCATGCGGATTTTTCCCTGTTGGTCGCCGATTTTGTAAGTTACGTCGTAGCCGAGCATTTTTTCCGATTTGTCATATACCGTGCTACAACGCTGCTGGGTAGTGGTGTAGGTGTCACGCTCCTGCATACCGCCCTGGAGCTGGTTACCAGCATACCCGCCGCCTAACGCGCCAACTACTGTTGCGACATCCCTTCCTCTGCCGCCGCCGAACTGATGACCAAGTACACCGCCAGCCACTGCACCAAGCACCGACCCGGTAATACGGTTCTCATCCTGCACCGGGCGGCGATGCGTCATGGTGACATTACGGCACTCCTGACGCGGCGTTTTTACTGTTTCCTTGATTGGCGTGGATGAAACAACCTGCGCATATTGAGGACCGCGATCGAACACATTCAGGCTGGCCACGGCGGCAACGCCCAGTGCAGCGGCCACACCAATACCAATACCCGCTAACATTGATTTATTCACAGGATTATCTCCCTGGTTGGCTATTGGTAACAATTTTGCAACTTGAGCAATAGTAAAGCCAATCGGAAAGCGCGCAAAAATAGAGATACTGGTGGGGTAAAAGATGATATTCAGAGTTTTCCTACCGGTATCTGCGTATCCGGCAGATGGATATGCTACTCCCCGACTGACAGCCGGGAGAGCAGCAAAACAGGATTAGTGCAATTTCAGACGCGGGCGGATCACACGGTTAATACTGCCGACCAGCATCATCAGACCGGTTTTGAAATAGCCGTGCAGCGCAATCTGGTGCATACGGTACAGCGAGATGTACACAAAACGGGCAATACGACCCTCAATCATCATTGAACCACGCATCAGGTTACCCATCAGGCTACCCACGGTGGAGTAGTTCGACAAGGAAACCAGTGAACCGTGATCCTTATAAACATAAGATTTCAGCGGGTTGCCTTTGATCTGCGCCAGGATGTTATGCAACGCGAGTGTGGCCATCTGGTGAGCAGCCTGCGCGCGCGGCGGAACAAATCCGCCTTCCGGACGGGCGCAAGAAGCACAGTCGCCAATGGCGTAAATATCCGCATCGCGCGTCGTTTGCAGCGTCGGTTCAACCACCAGCTGATTGATGCGGTTGGTTTCCAGCCCGCCGATCTCTTTCATAAAGTCCGGAGCCTTTATTCCTGCCGCCCATACCATCAGATCGGCCCTGATGTATTCGCCTTCTTTGGTATGCAGACCGCCTTCGTCGGCGCTGGTGACCATTGTCCGGGTCATAACGCGTACGCCCATTTTAGTCAGTTCATTATGTGCAGCACCGGAGATACGCGGCGGCAGTGCTGGCAGAATTCGCTCCCCCGCTTCCACCAGCGTGACATTCAGCGCTTCATTCGTCAGCCCTTTGTAACCGTAGCTATGAAGCTGTTTCACCGCATTGTGCAACTCGGCGGAGAGTTCAACGCCGGTCGCGCCGCCACCGACAATCGTAATATTGACTTTGCCGTTAGCACCGAGATTAGCGGAATATTTCAGGAACAGGTTGAGCATTTCCTGATGGAAGCGACGCGCCTGGTGCGGGTTATCGAGGAAGATGCAGTGCTCTTTCACACCGGGCGTGTTGAAATCGTTCGAGGTACTGCCCAGCGCCATCACCAGCGTGTCATAGGCCAGTTTACGTTCCGGTACCAGCAGATCGCCCTTCTCATCACGCAATTCCGCCAGGGTGATGGTTTTGCTTTCGCGGTTAATATCCATCACCGAACCCAACTGGAACTGGAAATGATGATTACGTGCGTGAGCCAGGTAGCTCAGTGCATCAACACCTTCATCCAGCGAACCGGTTGCCACTTCGTGCAGCAGGGGTTTCCATAAATGGCTGTGGTTACGATCGACCAGCGTGATTTTGGCTTTTTTACCGCGTCCCAGCTTTTTACCTAACTGTGTTGCCAGTTCCAGACCGCCAGCGCCACCACCTACAATCACAATCTTTCTCAACGGTGTTGTCAAAATGATCCCCTAAAATATTAACCAATTGTTAATTAAAAGTTATAATAATAGCTCTTAATTAACAATTGGTTACGCACGCGCAACCTCACTTTGACGTCGAGAATATCACGAACGGTTCAATGGTCATACCAAAATTGATATGAATCAAGTTTTCATGCCTAAAAGTTGAGCAAGTGTAGTCGCGCAGCGAAAAACTGCCCGTCAGGAAAGGAAAAAAAGAGAAGCCCGGCAGACGAAAACCTGCCGGGGAGAGGCTTAACCGAGGGTTTTAAAGGCCTTAATGCGCTGTAAATGTGGCGAGATGTTTTTAAACTTATGCGACTGTTCTTCGTCCCAGACAATCTCATAGTAATGATGCAACTCATCGGAAGAACGCTGGTTGTCCAGTGCTTCATCTTTTCGCGACAGGATCACCAGGCAGCGATCGCGGTTTTTCTCGCGGAAGTTAGCGACACACTTAGTAGCAATGTCTTTATACTCTTCCGGTCGGTCAATTTTCCCTTCCATATTCTCATAGGGAAATAGATTCGGATTGAATATTACCTGGCGGATGTCGCACAGAAAACCAATGCGCTCGGCCCAGTAACCACCAAGGCCGACGCCGCAAATCAGTGGTCGTTCATCCACGTTGAGCTGCAACATCTTGTCGACTTCTTTCAGCAGATGCTGCATATCATGTCTCGGATGCCGCGTGCTGTAGCTTACCAGGCGAACATCCGGATCAATAAACTGTAGCTGCAACACTTTTTCATGGTTGCCGGGACTGTTTGAGTCAAAACCGTGTAAATAAATAATCATTGTATCCTCACCACTTCGACATCGCGTCCTCAGGGGTTAATGGGCGGCTTTCTGCTCCTGCCAACGCTCATGCAACTGCTCCAGTGCTTTATTGACAGCCCTCCAGCGCGCCGAGCTCATTAACTCCTGACGAGAATATGAACCTTTATGATACAATTGCGTAACACGCTCTGCATTGATCGGCGACAGGTTATCTAACACACTCACCGCGCCTTTACGATTATTACAGACGAGGATCATATCGCAACCGGCATCCAGCGATGACTGCCCGCGTTCAGCATAACTACCCATGATTGCCGCACCCTCCATTGACAAATCGTCAGAAAAAATCACGCCATTAAAACCCAGCTCGCCGCGCAGAATGGTTTTCAACCACCACGGTGAACCGCTGGCCGGATGCGGATCGGCATCGGTATAAATCACATGTGCGGGCATAATGGCATCAAGTTTGTTTTGCGCAATAAGCGTGCAGAACACCGACATATCTTGCGCGCGGATCTCCGCCAGCGGGCGCGGATCGCGCGGCGTCTCCTTGTGTGAATCCGCGGTCACCGCGCCGTGCCCCGGAAAATGCTTGCCGGTCGTTTTCATTCCCGCGCTGTGCATACCATCGATAAAGTGGCTTGCCATTACCAGCGCTTTAGCCGGATCAGCATGGTAAGAGCGTTCGCCAATAGCGGCGCTGATATGCCCAACATCCAGCACCGGAGCAAAACTGATATCAATATCCATGGCGATCATTTCACTGGCCATCAGCCAGCCGGCATCTTGCGCCAGCCGTCCGCCCTCTTCTAACCCGTGCAGAGCGGCAAATGCCTGGGCCGCAGGCAGACGCGTAAATCCTTCGCGAAAACGCTGCACTCGTCCACCTTCCTGATCGACAGCCACCACCAGACGGTGGTGCGAAGCCTGGCGGATCTGGCGCACCAGTTCACGCAACTGCTCAGGATCATGATAATTACGGGTAAAGAGGATCAGGCCGCCCACCAGCGGATGCGCCAGAATCTCGCGCTCTTCCGCATCCAGTTCATACCCTTCCACATCCAACATTACCGGCCCCACACTAACCTCTCTTATTCTTTGTTCTGTAACCGCCGCCAGATCGCATCTGCCAGCGTAATAAATTGTTGTTCGCCCGTTTGTTGCCAGCGGAATTCGAACCAACCCGCCATCAACATCCATACCCAGGGCCACCAGCGTCGAACCTGGCGCTGTAATGTTACCGGATCGACCGCTGCCTGCTGAGCATACTGCGCAACCAACTGCTGACGCTGCGCCTCATCCTCCGCCCATACTGCGGCGAGCTCGAGAGCAACATCACCATCGCCAGCATATTCCCAGTCGATAAGCCGCAAACCCGCGGCGCTGTGCACCAGGTTTCCCGCATGGACATCCATATGCAGCGGCGCGAGCCGTAACGGCTGCGGTTCGCCCTGTTTTCTTAACTGCTTCAACTGCCGCAACCAGAAGGGAGTGCGCCGCGTCGGCGCGCTCTGCTGCCAATATCGATCCAGCAGCGGCAACAACGTGATACGCCAGCCAAAAAGTGGCTGACGGTGCAAATCACGGAGTAATGCTGCCAGTGCATCAGGCTGCGGTAAGGCTGTTTTGATCTCGCCGGGTATAAAGTCCACCGCCATCCAGGCTCCAGTATAGAGCCGCGGACGCGGCGCAAGGGTTGCAGGCAAGCGGCGGAGCAAACGGTACTGGCGCAGAAATGGCGATGAGACGGCCAGGTGATGCTGGCGTAGCACCAGCGTGTGTCGGCCATCATGAATAAGACAACTCCCGCCGCTTAGCCCGCTATTCTGGCTGGCGACGGGAGTATACGTCGGAAAATAGCGTGACAACACAGTGTCACGCGTCTGTTTATTGTTGCTGAACCGCACCTTTACCCGACCAGATAATTTCGCCTGTCTGCACCATCATCAGTTGCATTTGTAACGCGGGTGCGCTGGCGTTGCCGGTCGCGTTGGAATAAAGCACATACTGTGCCCCAACGTTGCGGGCAATACCGATGGCTTTACTGCGGGTACCCAGGCTGTCCTGCGGGGAGAGACCCAGTTGCTGTTTCGCCAGCGAGAGCTGCTGCGCGGTAATCAACGTAAATTTACCGTTATTGGCCAGCGCATTGCGCAGCGTTTCGGTGGCTTCGGCGGTGTTAATCGAGCCGTTGGTCCGATTATTTACGCTATCGACCAGCAAAACGCTGCCAGAGTTGACACCGCTGGCCTGCAACATTTTACCGACCATCGGCTGCATTGCGATGTTCCAGTCATAATGGCGTTCACGCGGTGCGGGCTGCCCGGTTTGATCCTGGTGTTCAATTGGGCCAGGCTGCTGCGGCAACGTCGGAACCGACGGTACTGTCGGAACTGGTTGCGTCGGTTGCGGCTGCGGCTGAGTGGGCTGCTGAGCGCCGCCTGCCTGTTCAACCGGCGCCGGTTGTTGACTACTGATACACCCCGACAGCAACACCGCCAGCGTTGTCAGTAGCGCGAAGCGTCCAAATGTTTTAATCAAGGGTCACTCCTTAAAGATAGAGATAAAGTCTGACGCTGTGTGCACCCAGATAGTTAGCGCTGCCATACAGCGTCACGCCGGAACGCGCCGGGATCGTGATGCTGCGCGGCGCTTCCAGCGGGTGCATTTCCAGGCCTCTGGTGTCATACCAGAAAAAACGATAGTGCACTGTCACAGGCTGCTGCCGCTCATTAAACAATCGGGAGGAGGCGGAAGGTTGAAGCTCATGCGTGCCCATTTCCGGTGATTCCGCAATAATGCCCATCGCCAGAATACCAGACTCCATCACTAGCGTTTGATCGCTGGCGACCGGAATAGCCGGGCGCGAACTGCATCCCACCAGCCCCAGCGCCGCCAGCAACAGCGCGACACGCCCGTTTATCATCTTACAGACCTTTATGAGCCAGCATTGGCCCCATTGCGCGCCCGCCCAACAGATGCATATGGATATGGTAAACCTCCTGACCACCATGACGATTACAGTTCATGATCAGACGGTATCCGTCTTCGGCGATGCCTTCGTCGCGGACGATTTTGGCCGCAACGGTCAGCATACGGCCCAGCGCCTGTTCGTGCGCTTCGGTGGCGTCATTCAGCGTGGGAATGAGGATATTCGGCACAATAAGCACATGCGTCGGCGCTTGTGGAGAGATATCGCGAAAAGCGGTGACCAGTTCATCCTGGTAGACAATATCCGAGGGAATTTCCCGGCGGATGATTTTACTGAAAATGGTTTCTTCGGCCATGACGTTTTCCTTTTTCAGGCACGGAGTGAATCCGCAGCCATCGTCAATTAAGTGCCCTAGAGTATGATCGAGATTCTCTTGTTGTTTCAACCATAACGCTCTTTTTCTTTCACCTTTACGCCCTTCTCTGCCACAGGAACCTTTTTCCTTGCAACGCAGCGTGAATGAAATAGCATTTCAATTATTAATATTATATCTGAGGATAGCTATCCCCGGAAAAGAGACTTTCCCGTTACGGCTGTGTACGGACGGTTTTAGCCCCTGACGGGGGAAAAATCGGGGCTTTCCCCCAGGCTGTAGTGCATAACCTACACGATCGGGATAGGGGCTGATCTCACGATCAGCCTCCTCCCACACCACCGTACATACGGGTCCGTATACGGCGGTTCGGTTATGTTTATCGTCGCCTGCCTATAAATCCGGTAGGCCCAGTCTGATGAACAGGCGATTGGGAAGTGCTATGCTCAGTGCCGGACTACAGCTTATCCGCCATTGCTTATGGCAACTCCCTACCGTTTGCGCTGCAAGGTCTTTGCTTACTCCCCGTCTGCGCAACTCTTTGAAGCGCTTGCTGCCCGTTTTCCACTGTTTCCACAGGACACTTCGCAACCTGCGCCTTATCCACCTGTTCAGATCTCTCATCAGCGTTTGCCACTGGTTCAGTC
>NZ_FMBC01000056.1 GCF_900094795.1 Kosakonia oryziphila | reverse complement strand
CCTGTCCGCCGGTCAGCGCACCTTACGGTGCGCTCAGTTCTGAATGCAGAACGCCGGACAGGCCTCCCGGGGTAAGCTCAGCCGCTTTCACCACACACCTGCCCAATCTACCACCCCGGCTCTTGATGGTTATGGCCTTTGCAATCAATGGCTTGCTCCGCCTGCCGGGTAGGCCTCGTATCGGATTTCTGTTCGTCAGGTCATGGTTTTGCTCCACGCTTCCTTCAGACCCCGCCTCACGACGACGCCCTTGCGCTTCACTAGTCCTTCGCCACCATCAGGCTGGACAGGGGACTTTCACCCCCAGGCTGCTGAGCATGCCCGGCACACCAAAAAAAGCCCTCATAACGAGGGCTAAAAGAGTGAATCTACTTGCTAAAGTGTTTCGGGAACTCCATTTCGCTATAGCCTACGAAACGAGTGCCTTTGGTCCATTTGTAACCAAGCCAAATCACCAGGAACAACGGGATACCAATATAGGTAGCAGCGACCGCGCCCCAGTCGATGGAGTCGGCGAGAAATGCCTGATAGTTCTGCCCAAGGGTGATTATCAAACAGAGCACGAAGGCAAAGATCGGCCCAAGCGGGAAGAAGCCGGAACGGTATGGCAGATCATTCAGCGAGTAGCCCTGCGCAACGTAACCACGACGGAAGCGGTAATGGCTGATCGCAATACCTAGCCAGGCAATAAAGCCGGTCATCCCGGAGGTGTTCAGCAGCCACAGGTAAACGGTCTGGTTGCCGAACATTGAGGTCAGGAAGCACAGCCCGGCGATCACTGTAGTGGCATACAGCGCGTTACGCGGCACGCCACCCTTCGACAATTTAGCGAAAATACGCGGCGCTTTGCCATCGCAGGCCAGGGTATAGAGCATACGCGTGGAAGCGTACATACCAGAGTTACCCGCAGAAAGCACCGCCGTCAGGATCACCGCATTCATTACCGCCGCCGCAGAGAGCAGACCAGCATGTTCGAACACCAGCGTGAACGGGCTGACGCTGATGTCTTTTACATCGTTACGCAGCAGGCTCGGATCGGTATACGGAATAATCAGGCTGATAATCAGGATGGCAAACACATAGAACAGCAGAATACGCCAGAATACCTGGCGAACCGCGCGCGGAATATTTTTCTCAGGATCTTTAGATTCGCCCGCCGCAATACCAATCAGTTCGGTACCCTGAAAGGAGAAGCCGACAATCATCGCCACACCAATCATTGCCGAAAAACCACCGGCAAACGGCGCATCGCCAATCGTCCAGTTGCTCCAGCCCGCCGGTTTATCGCCATGGAAGATTCCGACGATCATCATCACGCCAACCACGATAAAAATAATGACCGTGGCGACTTTGATCAGCGAGAACCAGTACTCTGCTTCACCAAAGCCTTTTACTGAGATGTAATTAAGCAGAAAGATCACTGCAAGGAATAGCGCGCTCCAGATCCAGCCTGGCGTATCCGGGAACCACCAGGCCATTACCAGTTGTGAGGCCACAAGGTCGACGGCAATGGTGACCGCCCAGTTGTACCAGTAGTTCCAGCCCAGCGCGAAGCCAAAGCCTTCTTCAACGTATTTTTGACCATAAGTAGAGAATGAACCCGAAACTGGCATGAAGGCGGCGAGTTCGCCGAGGCTGGTCATCAGAAAATAGACCATCAGGCCGATCAGAATATAGGAGAACAGCGCCCCGCCCGGGCCCGCTGAAGAAATGGTCGCCCCTGATGCGACAAACAAGCCAGTACCAATGGAACCGCCAATGGCAATCATCGTCAAATGACGCGCCTTAAGTTCACGACGAAGCGTGGGCGCTTCTGTGGTTTTAATTTCGGAAACCATAAGAAAATGCTATCCATCCAAAAAATGAGGCGCGATTGTAGCAAACGAAACGCCCCCCTTCTGGTATAAAACACGTCATATTAGAGAGCTTCATGATAGGCGGCGAATTATAAGTAAAGCAGTGAGTCGTGGATGTTGCGAGCCTGTCGGCAGGCTCGCTGTCATCAGAGAGAGCAATAGCTAATAAAGCGCTGTAATGCGCTGGAGAGGTGTTTCTGGCGATGGTGGATGAGCCACAGCGTGCGCACCAGACGCGGCAGCGGAATAGGAACTTCCACCAGCGAACCACTTTCCAGTTGTTCGGCAATTACGCGGCGAGACAGGCAACTGATGCCCAGACCGTGGCGTACCGCATGCTTGATGGCTTCCGAGTTGCCCAACTCCATACCGAGATGAAACTGCGGCAGGCGCGACAGCAGCAGATAATCAACAAGTTCCCGCGTACCCGACCCCCGTTCACGCAGGATCCACGGCGCGGCTGCCAATTGGTGCAGCGTGACCGGCCCTTGCAATAACGGCGAGGAAGGCGGCGCGAAAACCACCAGTTCATCTTCCAGCCACGGTTCGGCAATAATCTCGGCAGTGTGGCACGGCCCTTCAATCAGACCGATATCAACGCGGAAATCGGCTACCGCATTGATCACATCCTGACTATTGCCGACGCTCAGCTCCAGCGGCAAATTGGGGAAATCGCGACGGTAACGGGCAATCACTTCCGGCAGAATGTAGTTCCCGATAGTACTGCTGGCAAAAACGCGGATGGCGCCATTATCTTCGCGAAACAACTGCTCAATGTCCGTTGCCTGCTCCAGCGCTGCCAGCGCACACGGATAGAGCAGCCGCCCGTGTTCGTTCACCACCAGCCGCTTACCGACGCGGTCAAACAGTTGCACACCAAGCTGTCCTTCCAGATCGGTAAGCGCAGCGCTCACTGCCGATTGAGAGAGCGCCAGTCTCTGCGAGGCCTGTGTGGTGGAGCCGCTTTTCAGCACTTCGGCAAAGACTTCCAACTGACGCAACGTTATATGCATAGCCGCCATTTACCACTTATAAAGATTGATTATAAATATATAATCAATTTTACCTTTAAACCAGTACACCTTACCCTTTTATCCATCAAAAGGAGAAGGTTATGACTGAAATCACACTACAGACTCATCGTCATCCGGCCTGGCGTTTTATCCCAGGCCTGTTACTCAGCGGTTTCATTACGGGTCTCGCCCTGTGGCTTGGTGCAATCCCATCGGTGGCAGGTATGGGATTAAGCGCCCTGACGCTGGCGATCCTTATCGGTATGGTTATCGGCAACACTCTCTACCCTGCCCTGCATACGCAATGCGACAAAGGCGTACTGTTTGCGAAACAGCATCTGCTGCGGCTTGGCATTATTCTGTATGGTTTTCGTCTGACGTTTTCACAAATTGCCGATGTCGGCGTAAGCGGGATTGCCATTGATACGCTGACACTCTCCAGCACCTTTTTGCTGGCCTGCTTCCTTGGGCAAAAAGTCTTTGGGCTGGATAAAAAAACCAGTTGGCTAATTGGCGCAGGTAGCAGTATTTGCGGAGCGGCTGCCGTGCTGGCAACGGAACCCGTGGTCAAAGCTGAGGCCAGTAAAGTTACCGTGGCCGTAGCAACGGTGGTGATCTTCGGTACGCTGGCGATCTTTATTTACCCTGCTCTTTATCCTTTGCTGGGTCAGTGGTTCAGCCCGGAAACTTATGGCATCTGGATCGGTTCTACCGTACATGAAGTGGCACAAGTGGTTGCCGCCGGGCATGCCATCAGCCCCGATGCTGAAAACGCGGCAGTGATCGCAAAAATGCTGCGCGTCATGATGCTGGCTCCCTTCTTGTTGCTGCTGGCGGCACGCATCAAACAACTCAGCCCGCAGGCAGGTGCAGAAAAAAGTAAGCTGACGATCCCGTGGTTTGCACTTGGTTTTATCGCAGTAGCGGTGTTTAACTCGTTTCACCTGCTGCCTCCCTCTGCTGTAAATGCGTTGAACACGCTGGATACTCTGCTGCTGGCGATGGCAATGGCGGCGCTGGGGCTGACCACCCATATCAGCGCACTGAAGAATGCTGGTGCGAAACCGCTGGTGATGGGATTACTGCTGTTTGTCTGGCTGATTGTCGGCGGCGGCGCGATTAATCTGGCCGTTCATCACCTGATGGCATAAACCACTACATGCCAGCCCTGGAGACCCGCTATTATTGACGCTTTCCCATGGCGGGTTTTAACAGGAGTTTTTATGAAATACATTGGTGCGCATGTAAGCGCCTCGGGCGGCGTAGCGAATGCCGCCGTCCGCGCCGCTGAAATCGGGGCAACGGCTTTTGCGCTGTTTACCAAGAACCAGCGCCAGTGGCGTGCTGCGCCGCTGAGCACGGAGACCATCGACGAGTTCAAAGCCGCCTGCGAAAAATATCATTACACGCCTGCACAAATTCTGCCCCATGACAGTTACCTGATTAACCTCGGACACCCAGTGGCCGACGCGCTGGAAAAATCGCGCGAGGCCTTTATTGATGAGCTGACACGCTGTCAGCAACTAGGGCTCACGCTGCTGAACTTCCATCCTGGCAGCCATCTGATGCAGATCCCTGAGGACGAGTGTCTGGCGCGTATCGCCGAATCCATCAACATCGCGCTGGCGCAAACTGAAGGGGTAACAGCGGTGATTGAAAATACCGCAGGCCAGGGCAGTAACCTTGGGTTTAAGTTTGAGCACCTGGCGGCGATTATTGATGCCGTGGAAGATAAATCCCGCGTCGGCGTCTGCATTGATACCTGCCACGCGTTTGCCGCAGGTTACGATCTGCGTACCGGGCAGGCCACGGCAGAAACGTTTGCTGAATTTGAGCGCGTGGTTGGTTTCCAATACCTGCGCGGTATGCACCTGAACGACGCGAAAAGCGCGTTTGGTAGCCGCGTTGACCGTCACCACAGCCTTGGTGAAGGTAATATCGGCTATGAAGCGTTCCGCTGGATTATGCGCGATGAGCGTTTCGATGGCATTCCGCTGATCCTCGAAACCGTCAACCCGGATATCTGGGCGGAAGAGATTGCCTGGCTGAAAGCGCAACAAAACGCTGACGCGACGGCATAAATCATCCTGACGGCTGCCCCGGTATCCATTGTCTGAAGGCGTTTCTTTTATCAGTCCTGTGGGCCTCGCTTATCACATCGCTATACTACAGAATGCACCGTTTGCAGGTCGGATAAGACGTTTACCGTCATCCGACCTGCAAACGGTGCCAGTGAGTTACTACCGGCAGCAAATTACGCCATAAAATCTATGGTCACCCCCCGTTTTTGCAACACAGATTTTGATTTATGGTGGGCTTGCGTAAATCTGTTCGGCATCTGGTGAGCACTGATGCCCGCGCCACGATGAGTTCCGCGCCTGCCGAACCTTAAAAGGCCGTCGGCTTCATAGAGCCATTTTTTATGTCAGGTTCATCAGCAGGCCGATATGCCGTTCATGTCATCAATTATCTGTTGTCGCAAAACCAGAAAGTAACGTGTTAATTAACTGAGCTGACGAGTTTTTCGTTGGCTCTTTTTACTACGGGAAAACTTTTTACGTAACAGTGCATGACCTTTTTCGTCCTGACAGTGTACGTGGAAGGAATGTTTACCGAGATCGATACCAATAAGCGTAACGTTTTGCATGATGGTTCCCTCTGAAATAAAACACCCTGCCAGCGTACCGCTCACAGGGTGGGGGTGACCATCTCATTAGGCCGCTTAGCGGCCTTTTTCACAACGTAACGTATTATGCAACTTTCGCAGCCGCTTCCGTTTCCGGACGTTTCAGGAAGGCATACACCAGACCTGTCAGCAGCGTACCGGCAACAATAGAGAGCAGGTAACCGAGAACCGGCGTAATCGCACCCGGGATCAGCAGCACAAACAGACCACCGTGTGGTGCCATCAGTTTTGCGCCAATCGCCATTGAGATAGCGCCTGTCAGCGCACCACCAGCGATACAGCAAGGGATTACACGCATCGGGTCACGGGCCGCGAACGGGATAGCCCCTTCAGAGATAAAGCACAGGCCGAGAACCAGAGCCGCTTTACCACCTTCACGTTGACCTTTATCGAACTTGTTACGTGCAACCAGCGTTGCCAGACCCATTGCCAGCGGCGGAACCATACCGGCCGCCATAATAGCTGCCATCGGCGCGTAAGTCTGGGTACTCAGCAGACCCACCCCAAACGCATAAGCCGCTTTGTTCACCGGGCCGCCCATGTCGGTACACATCATACCGCCGAGGATTGCGCCCAGCAGAACAGCGTTTGCCGTGCCCATGGTTTGCAGCCAAGAAGTCAGACCGGCCAGGATTTTCGCAACCGGCGCACCAATCAGGTAAATCATCGCCAGACCGACAATCAGACTAGAGACCAGCGGAATGATCAGAATCGGTTTCAGCGCTTCCATACTCGGCGGCAGCTTCAGACCTTTACTGATGGCTTTTGCCAGATAACCGGCGAGGAAACCAGCGATAATACCACCGATAAAACCGGAGCCGGTGCTCACTGCCAGCATCCCGCCGATCAGACCCGGCGTCAGGCCCGGACGGTCAGCGATGGAAAAGGCGATGAAACCCGCCAGCACCGGGACCATCAGCGCGAATGCCGAACCACCACCGATTTTCATCAGCGCAGCCGCCAGCGTGCCTTCTTCTTTAAACGCGGTAATACCGAAAGCAAAGGAGAGCGCAATCAGCAAGCCACCCGCCACCACCATCGGCAGCATATAGGAGACGCCGGTCAGCAGGTGACGATAAGCGCCAGCACTCTCTTTTTTCCCTTCCGAACTTTCAGACTGTGCCTGACCTGAAGGCTGGTAAGGCTTCGCTTCCGCGACAGCTTTATCCAGCTCCTGAGCCGTTTTCTTCAGCGCCAGACCCGTTGTGGTACGGTACATCGGTTTACCGGCAAATTTTGCCAGGTCAACTTCAATATCAGCGGCAACGATGACCAGATCGGCTTGCGCCACCTCTTCTGGCGTAATGGCATTACCTGCCCCCACAGAACCACGCGTTTCTACTTTCACCCACCAGCCGCGTTTTTTGGCTTCGGTTTCAATGGCTTCTGCTGCCATAAAGGTGTGTGCCACACCGGTCGGGCATGCAGTCACCGCAACAATGCGTTTCGGGCCATTGCTGGCTACTGGCGCAGCCGCTACTGCTGCTGGTGCAGTGTAAATCGCGGCATGGTTTTTCGCTTCGCTGAGGAACAGCTCAGGGTGTGCCACTGCACGATTGATATCGCCCAGCCATACTTTTTTTCCGCCGAGTGCGCTGTCGTTTGGCAGTTGACTACCCAACACAATCGCCAGTTCCGCTTCGCCAGGGTTTTCGATGAATTGCAGATTTGCTTTCTGTGCCGCCGCGCTCAGCAAGGTCTTCGCCATATAAGCGCGGGCCTGTCCGAGTTCGGAGTCAATAATCAGCAGCGTTTTCATTATGCCTCTCCTGCTGTTAGTTAAAGGGTTTTAAGTCAACTCGCGCCATCATCGCGGCTAACTGGGTACGGTCGGTAATACCTACGTTACTCTGACTAACCGCCAGTGCAGCAACAGCAGTAGCCAGGCGTAATGTATGTTCACTGGACTCACGCATCAGCAAGCCATAAATCAGGCCGCCGACCATAGAATCCCCTGCGCCAACGGTGCTTACCACTTCCATTGACGGCGGTTTGGCAATCCATTCCCCTGAAGCGTTAACCCACAGAGCCCCTTCTGCGCCCAGCGAGATCACCACGTGGGCGATCCCCTGTTCGCGAAGCGCGTGAGCAGCTTCAATAACATCCTTCAATTCAGGTAATTTGCGGCCTGCCCAGATTTCCAGCTCGCGGCGGTTTGGTTTCACCAACCACGGCGCAGCTTTCAGGCCAGCCACCAACGCATCACGACTGCTATCGAAAATAATGCACGGGCATTGGCTGCGCAGGCGTGTCATCCAGTCAGTAAAGGCTTCCGGGCTGACACCCGACGGCAGACTGCCGCTGACGCAGACCATATCGAACTGTCCCAGCCAGCTCAGCGAATCATTAACAAAACGCTCCCAGTCGGTCGGCGTCACTTCAAAACCAGAGAAATTGAAATCGGTAACTTCACCGTCTTTTTCCGTCAGCTTCACGTTAATGCGTGTACGCCCGGCAACCACCTGGAAACGGTTGGCGATACCCAGCTCGCTAAACAGCTGTTGAAAGCCATCCTGGTTGTCTTTACCGAGGAACCCACCAACGGTTACGTCAATGCCGAGATCTTTTAGTACTTTCGCTACGTTGATCCCTTTGCCCGCAGCATGCAGGCCGGTCGTGCGAACCAGGTTCACTTCGCCGCGTTCAATTTCCGGAGTGAAACCCACCAGATCATAGGCCGGGTTCAGGGTAATAGTGGCAACACGTCTGCTCATTTATACGCCCTCCCCAAGACCGGCAGCGATGGCTTCGCCAATCGCTTTCAGCGCCTGTTCAGCGTCACTGCCTTGAGCTGTGAAACGCAGGCGATGCCCTTTTTTCACGCCCAGCGCGACAACTTTCATCAGACTGCGGCCGTTCGCTGGTTTACCGGTGCCGTCAAGGTTCGTCACGGTAATTTCACTGGTGAATTGTTTGATGGTGTTGACCAGCATGGTGCCCGGACGGGCGTGCAGGCCGTGCTCGTTACGCACCACAAACTCATCGCTCAGCACATCGCCAGTCATCGCATCATCGCTGGTCAACAGCGCCAACAGTGTGGCCGCATCAGCATTCAGCAAGCTGTCAGCTTTGTTCTCTAACAGCAGATCGCCCAGTCGCTTCAGCACGGCAACAGGCTGCTCATCGGCCATTGCAACGCTGACCAACAGCGCAACTTGTTCACCCTCGACGTCGAACGGCGTTTCCGCGCGGCTTACCGCCACGGCGCTCAGCAGATTGCCTTCTGCGCTATCGTTCAGCCAGATGCCCTGACCGAGGTTCAGCGGTTTCTCGTTAATCGCACGCGTAACGTAAGCCGCGTCAACCGCACCGGCTTCTTTCAGACGTGCCGCATTCAACGCCTGAAGTGTCAGCAGATCGCTTGCTGCAACATCAAGAGTTAAGGTGTCGTTATCCAGCTTCAGCGCCTCGCGCTGTTTTTCGCCCATCAGCAGGGCACGCAGCTCTTCAGCCGTGGTGGCGGATTGCAGTTGCGCAGCAACGTCATCATCGCTCAACACATGCGTCAGCTGACGCAGCAGGCCGAGGTGTTCATCGGAACTTGCAGCAATCCCGATAGCAACATAGGCAACCTGACCCTCGCTCCACAGAATGCCCTGCGGGAACTGGAACACTTTGACGCCGGTTTTCAGCACCTGGTCGCGTGTGTCGGTTGTGCCGTGTGGAATGGCAATACCATTGCCAAGATAAGTTGAGGTTTGCTGTTCGCGCGCCAGCATGCCGTTGACGTAGCCATCAGCTACATTGCCTGCTGCTGCCAGCGCTGCTGCGATCTGGCGGATAGCCTCTTCTTTATTACCGGCCTGCTGGCCCGGATGGATATCCTGAACGGATAACTGGAACATGTGACCCTCTCTTGCTGGTGTTGAATCGTTTCAGCTAACATGAGAAATAACGCGTCACCACTTTGGTTCAGATGCTAAGCAATGACGCTGAAACGTTTCATTAAATCTTCCACTTTTTACGCCGGTAAGCAAGAAATCTCTGAATTTGCGTTGCAGAATTTAGAGCCACTGCACATTTCATCACCGCATTAAGCTAATTTGCTGAAGCGGATTTGAATTTCAGCACAGGAGTTTCAGCTTCATTCAGCTTTGATGAAAATGGTTTGAATTTTTCGTGGCAAATTTTTCTTAGCAGGCTGTGCTTTTTTAGCGCGGCGGCGTAAACTTCGCGTCTCGATATTGGATCTCATGAAAAATGCAAAATTCTCCCGCCGCCGCCAAAGCTGGCACGTTTGATTTTACATCGACGGCGTTCCTGATTGTCGCGTTCCTGACCGGCATTGCAGGTGCACTGCAAACTCCAACGCTAAGCCTCTTTTTAACCAACGAAGTGCAAGTTCGCCCGGCGATGGTTGGCTTTTTTTTTACCGGCAGCGCGGTGATTGGCATTCTGGTCAGCCAGTTTCTTGCCGGACGTTCAGATCGCAAAGGCGATCGTAAATCGCTGATTGTTTTCTGCTGCCTGTTGGGGATGTTGGCCTGCGTGCTTTTTGCCTGGAACCGCAACTACTTTGTTCTGCTGTTTGTCGGCGTGTTTCTCAGCAGTTTTGGTTCCACTTCCAACCCACAGCTTTTTGCTCTGGCGCGTGAACATGCGGATCATACTGGCCGCGGAGCCGTGATGTTCAGTTCAATCCTGCGTGCACAGGTCTCGCTGGCGTGGGTAATTGGCCCGCCGCTGTCGTACGCGCTGGCAATGAGCTTTGGCTTTACGGTGATGTATCTCTGCGCTGGCGCTGCGTTTATTGTCTGTGGTGCCATGGTATGGCTGTTTTTACCCACCATGCGCAAAGAACCCAAACTGAAGTCGAGCGTGCTGGAAACACCGCGTACGCATCGCCGCGATACACTTCTGTTGTTCGTGATTTGCACGTTGATGTGGGGCACTAATAGCCTGTACATCATTAATATGCCGCTGTTTATTATCGATGAATTGCATTTGTCGGAGAAACTGGCAGGAGTGATGATGGGTACCGCCGCCGGGCTGGAAATTCCGACCATGCTGATTGCGGGTTACTATGCGAAACGTTTTGGTAAACGTTTTTTAATGCGCGTTAGCGCGGTTGCCGGGATCTTTTTCTATACCGGGATGCTAACAGTGCATACGCCAGCTACCCTATTAGCTTTACAAGTGCTGAACGCTATTTATATCGGCATTCTCGCCGGAATTGGCATGCTTTATTTCCAGGATCTGATGCCTGGTCAGGCAGGTTCAGCCACCACCCTTTATACTAATACCACACGTGTCGGCTGGATTATTGCTGGCTCGCTGGCAGGCGTGGTGGCTGAAATCTGGAACTATCACACGGTATTCTGGATTGCGCTGGCGATGACGCTGATAACCCAGCTCTGTCTGGCGCGTATTAAAGATATTTAGGGCGCCGTCTGGCGCTCTAAATCGAGCAGGTAAACCATCGCATCAGCGCGATTCGAGCCGCACATATCGCGGCTCGGCTGTAACCCGGCACACACTTTTGGGCGCAGCGGCGAAGCAAAGATTTTGCAACGCTGCTGTTCATCTAGCTGGACGCAGGGGGTATTGGCCGGTTTACCGTTGGGCATGCCGGGAATTGGGCTGGTGATGGACGGTGCAGTACAACACGCTCCACAGTCCGGGCGGCATTGCATAATGGCTCTCTTTTTTGATGGCGTGCCGGGCTGGCGCGTACAGGGCGCAAACTACCATTTTTTACAGCCTGAAGGCAAAATTCAGATTCCGCTTGCCTGGAATCCCCCTCGCGAGTAGTTTGTCGCGATATTTTTGTTATTTTAATCTCACAGGACCCTTGCAATGCCAAGAGCGAACGAAATTAAAAAAGGTATGGTGCTGAATTACAACGGCAAACTGCTGATTGTGAAAGATATTGATATCCAGGCACCGAGCGCCCGTGGTGCAGCAACGCTGTACAAGATGCGTTTTTCCGATGTCCGTACCGGGCTGAAAGTGGAAGAGCGTTTTAAAGGCGATGATATCCTTGATACCGTTACCCTGAACCGCCGTTTTGTTGACTTCTCTTATATCGATGGCAACGAATACGTGTTCATGGATAAAGAAGACTACACGCCGTATACCTTCACGAAAGATCAGATTGAAGAAGAGTTGCAATTTATTCCAGAAGGCGGCATGCCGGATATGCAAGTTCTGCTGTGGGATGGCCAGTTGCTGGCGCTCGAACTGCCGCAGACTGTTGATCTGGAAATTGTAGAAACTGCGCCGGGCATTAAAGGTGCTTCTGCCAGTTCCCGCACCAAACCCGCAACCCTGAATACAGGTCTGGTTGTGCAGGTGCCGGAATACCTGACCACCGGCGAGAAGATCCGCATCCATATTGAAGAGCGCCGCTATATGGGCCGCGCTGACTAATCTCGTGTTGCTATGAAAAAGCCACTTCAGTGAAGTGGCTTTTTTGCCTGATGGCGCTTTGCTTTACATCAGAACGACATTACAACAAATCGCGGAACAGGGTTTTCTTCAGCGCCAGTTCAACACCGCGCACTTCCGCCATCCCTTTCAGACGCCCTATCGCCGAGTATCCCGGATTGGTTTTCTTGCGCAGATCGTCCAGCATCTGATGACCATGATCAGGGCGGAACGGGATCTGGCGCAGATCACCGGCTTTCTTGCGGCGCTGCTCTTCAGTCAAAATGGCTGCCACAACAGAGACCATATCCACGTCGCCCTGCAAATGTGCAGCTTCGTGGAAGGTTTTCGGGTTATCTTCACGGCACGTTGAACGCAAATGCGTAAAGTGAATGCGATCGCCGAAGGCTTCAATCATCCGCACCAGATCGTTATCCGCACGCACACCGTATGAACCGGTACACATGGTGAAACCGTTATTGATGCTGTCGACCGCTTCTTTCAGCCATTGCATATCTTCAATAGTCGAAACGATACGCGGCAGGCCGAGGATTGGACGCGGTGGATCGTCCGGATGAACAGCCAGACGTACGCCCACTTCCTGAGCAACCGGCACAATAGCGCGCAGAAAATAAGCCATGTTTTCACGCAGTTGCGCTTTATCGATACCATCATATTCCGCCAGACGCGCCCGGAACTGATCCAGCGTATAACCCTCTTCAGCGCCCGGCAGACCGGCGATGATATTGCGCGTCAGCTTTTCTACTTCCGCTTCGCTCATCGCGTTGAAGTAAGCCTGCGCCTGGCGCTGCTCTTCTTCGCTGTAGTCCGCTTCCGCGCCTGGGCGTTTCAGAATATGCAGTTCGAAAGCGGCGAAGGCGATCTGGTCGAAACGCAGCGCTTTGGAACCGTCCGGCAATTGATATTCGAGGTCGGTACGCGTCCAGTCGAGGATCGGCATAAAGTTATAGCAGACAGTATCGATACCGCAGGTCGCCAGGTTACGGATACTCTGCTGGTAATTAGCGATCCAGGTTTCATACTGGCCGGTATGGGTTTTAATATCCTCATGAACCGGGATGCTTTCCACTACCGACCAGGTCAGCCCTTTTTCCGCCAGCAGCGCCTGACGCGCCTTAATCTCTTCAACCGGCCACACCTGACCATTCGGAATATGATGTAGCGCAGTGACCACGCCGGTTGCGCCTGCCTGCCGCACATCGTCAAGAGATACCGGATCGTTCGGTCCATACCAACGCCAGGTTTGTTCCATCGCCTTACCCTCTAAAGTTGTTATACCAATACGCGTAACCGCATGACGACTACCATACATGTTTAGCCAGAAGGGTCAAATATTCCCGCAGCAATGATTGATCAAGCTCACATTCTCTGGATATTTAAGGCATACCAATTCTTTTTGCTGTCATATAACTTTACACTGTTGTTGTTAATTATTGGTTAATCAGGTGTATACAGATGAAGACTATTGCTTCCGCATCGCTTCCTGCCACGGTACAGCAACCTCAGTATGATCGCTCACAGCTACGCTCGCGAATTGTGCACTTCGGTTTTGGCGCGTTTCATCGCGCGCATCAGGCGCTGTTAACTGACCGGGTGCTGAATGCGCAAGGCGGCGATTGGGGGATTTGTGAAATCAGCTTATTCAGCGGTGATGTCCTGATGTCGCAACTGCGCGAGCAGGATCATCTGTATACCGTGCTGGAGAAAGGCGCAACCGGCAACCAGCCGATTATTGTCGGCGCAGTCAATGAATGTCTGAATGCAAAGCTCGATTCCCTGCCTGCCATCATGGAGAAATTTTGTGAACCGCAGGTGGCAATTGTTTCACTGACGATTACCGAAAAAGGCTACTGTATCGACCCGGCCAGCGGCCAACTGGATCTGCGCCAGCAACGTATTGAACATGACCTTCAGTACCCGCACGAGCCGCATTCGGCGCCAGGTATTCTGGTTGAAGCGTTGTATTGTCGCCGCGAGCGCGGGCTGCCGCCGTTTACTGTGCTCTCCTGCGATAACATTCCCGACAATGGGCATATTGTGAAAAATGCGGTGTTGGGTATGGCAAAAGCCCGCTCACCGGAACTGGCGCACTGGATAGCGGAGAATGTCAGTTTTCCGGCCACAATGGTCGATCGCATTGTGCCAGCAGCAACTGACGAATCGCTGGCAGAAATCAGCGATGAATTGGGCGTTTTCGACCCCTGTGCTATAAGTTGCGAGCCGTTTATTCAGTGGGTGATTGAAGATAATTTCGTCGCCGGGCGTCCGCAATGGGAAGTCGCAGGCGTACAACTGGTGCAGGATGTGCAGCCGTGGGAACAGATGAAACTCCGTATGCTCAACGGCAGCCACTCATTCCTCGCTTATCTGGGGTATCTGGCTGGTTTTGCTCATATTAACGACTGCATGCAGGATGAAGTATTCCGCGAAGCCGCCCGCCGTCTAATGCTGGATGAGCAAGCGCCAACCCTGCGTATTACCGGGGTCGATCTGATAGCTTATGCTGATAGCCTACTCGAACGCTTTGCTAACCCGGCGCTGAAACACCGCACCTGGCAAATCGCCATGGACGGCAGCCAAAAACTGCCGCAACGCATGCTCGACAGCGTTCGTGTCCATTTGCAGCGGGAAAGTCGCTGGCCACTGCTGGCGCTGGGCATTGCCGGCTGGATGCGTTATGTCAGCGGCGTGGATGATGCCGGACAACCCATTGATATTCGCGATCCGCTGGCGGATAAAATTCACGCTATTGTCGAAACCAGTAATGAGACTGAGCGCGTGGCTGCGCTGCTGACGCTGAAGGAGATATTCGGTAACGATCTGCCGCTTAATCCGTTGTTTGTCAATGCCGTTGACGATGCATGGCAAAACATTGCCACCCATGGCGCTCACGGCGCAGTAAAACGCGTGCTAAGCGCTTAACAATTACTGCGGTTTACGCGGATGGTTGGTGCTTTACGCCGTCCGCACCCTTCTCTTTTCTCATTTTTTTCGCCAGGATCACAAATTATCTACGTTTTATTGACGACTGGAGCTTTTGTGACCAAGACCAATCTCATTACCGGCTTTCTCGGAAGCGGCAAAACTACTTCTATTTTGCACCTGCTGGCGAATAAAGATCCGCAGGAGAAATGGGCCGTGCTGGTGAATGAATTTGGCGAGGTCGGTATCGATGGCGCACTGCTTGCCGGTAGCGGCGCACTGCTTAAAGAGATCCCCGGTGGTTGCATGTGCTGCGTAAATGGTCTTCCGATGCAGGTGGGGCTGAACACTTTGCTGCGCCAGGGTAAGCCCGACCGTCTGTTGATTGAACCGACCGGGCTCGGCCATCCGAAGCAGATCCTCAATATGTTGACGGACCCGGTCTACGAACCGTGGCTTGATCTGCGTGCCACCCTCTGTTTGCTTGATCCCCGCCAGTTACTGGATGAGAAAGCGCTCACTAACGATAACTTCCGCGATCAACTGGCGGCCGCCGATATCATTGTAACCAATAAACAGGATCGCGCGACTCTGGAGAGCCAGCAAGCTCTCGAAGAGTGGTGGTACCGCTTCGGTGGCGACCGCCAGCGGGTCAGCGTCACCCAGGGCGCGATAGATGGCACGTTGCTCGATCGTCCGCGCCGTAATCTGCGGGAACTTCCTTCTAGTGCTGCACATGACCACGCGCACGGTGAACGAAAAGGCCTTGCGGCGCTGAGCCTGCCAGCGCATCAACGCTGGCGTCGCAGCCTGAACAGCGGTCAGGGCCATCAGGCGTGCGGCTGGATTTTTGATGAAGATACAGTGTTTGACACCATTGGTCTGCTTGAATGGGTGCGCCATGCCCCGGTTGAGCGTGTCAAAGGCGTTATGCGTATACCGGAAGGTCTGCTGCGGGTGAATCGTCAGGGAGAGGATTTTCATCTCGAAACGCAGAATGTTGCGCCGCCGGATAGTCGAATTGAGTTAATTACCGCCTCAGAAGTCGACTGGAACACACTTCAGTCCGCTTTGTTAAAGCTTCGTTTAAGTCAGGATCAATAACGTTCCCTCTTTATTTATTAATAATTCTTAAGTAATGAAAACCCGTTTACCCCTGATTATCTTGCTGAACGCCGTTGGGCTGGTCCTGTTTATGTGCTGGTATCTGCCTGTAAATCATAGATTTTGGTTTCCACTGGACTCGACCATTTTCCACTTCTTCAACCGTGGGCTGGTGGAAAACCGCGCCTGGCTTTGGCTGGTAGCGCTAACCAATAACCGCGCGTTCGATGCCTGTTCGCTGGTTGCCATGGGTTGTCTGATGCTGTCATTCTGGCTACCAGCCGATCGCTCAGGCCGTCGCCGTGTGGTGATTATTGGCCTGACCATGTTATTGATTGCTGTCGTGGTAAACCAACTGGCGCAGCATCTGATGCCGGTGCAACGCGCGAGCCCGTCACTTTACTTTACCGATATACACCGGGTCAGCGATCTGCTCGATTTCCCGACTAAAGATGCATCGAAGGATAGTTTTCCCGGCGATCATGGAATGATGTTGCTTATTTTCGCTGCGGTGATGTGGCGCTATTTCGGTAAAAAAGCATTTGGCATTTCCCTTATTATTTTTGTGGTTTTCGCCTTCCCACGCGTCATGATCGGCGCGCACTGGTTTACGGATATTGCTGTAGGTTCGTTATCTGCCGTGCTGATTGGTCTTCCGTGGTTCCTTTTAACACCGCTAAGCGATAAAATTATCGCGTTGTTTGATCATTATTTGCCCGGGAATAACAAACTTTAAACAATCACCCAATATCAACGATACGTTATCCATTAGGGAACGTTTTCGCTCCCTAATTTAAATTTGCCGCCTTTTCCCGTCATTGTCATTTTCCCGTCATAGTAAACTGCATGTGAATTAGCATATTGCGTGCTTTTTACACTAAGAAGGTCATTTTTTGAGCATTTCAGGAAATTCACTTTCTCTATCATAATTTCTTATAAAAAAATGCATAAAAGCGCTCGCCATGCCCTGGATGTTCAGGTAACCTCGGTTCGTCTTGTTGCAAAGAGTGCTGTTATTCTCGCTGTGCGTATTTTTGTGCGTTCTTCCACAAATCTATGCTTGAGCAATTGTCTCGATGCTTTCAGGTAATTAATCTCGCTGCGTTGGCATTTTTATAACGATATTTATCGTTAAGGACTTCAAGGGAAAATAAGTAACATGGTCAAATCTCAGCCGATTTTGAGATATATCTTGCGGGCGATCCCTGCAATTGCAGTAGCGGTACTGCTCTCTGCTTGTTCTACAAATACCGCAAAGAACATGCATTCTGAGACGCTTGCTGTGGGTGAAGACGGTTCTTCACTGCAAACCTCTCAGGATGAATTTGAAAATATGGTTCGTAATCTGGACGTAAAAAGCCGCATTATGGATCAATATGCTAGCTGGAAAGGCGTTCGCTACCGTCTCGGCGGCGACACCAAAAAAGGCATTGACTGTTCTGGTTTCGTGCAACGCACCTTCCGTGAGCAGTTTGGTTTAGAGCTGCCACGTTCCACATGGGAACAACAGGAAACGGGTAAGTCCATCTCGCGCACCAGTTTGCGTACGGGCGATTTGGTTCTGTTCAGGGCGGGTTCAACAGGCCGACACGTTGGTATCTATATTGGCAACAACCAGTTTGTTCATGCTTCGACCAGCAGCGGTGTGATGATTTCCAGCATGGATGAACCTTACTGGAAGAAGCGTTACAACGAAGCGCGACGCATCCTGACGCGCAGTTAATTGCTTAATGCCGGTTTACCCTTGAGCTGGCATTAAGTCGAAAAACACTGCTCCAGCGGTATTTTTTTATGCCTGCGGTATGCCATCCCCTTCTTTCCAGATTATAGCCCAGCTATATTGTTCCCGCATCCTGCATCCTGAACACCTGGAATGGACTTCAAACTATGTTCAGCCGCTATTTTTCTCTGAACCGCAAAATTATATTGATAAGCCTGATCGCGGGCGTGCTCTCTGCATTTATTGTCGGTGGACTGCAATTGGGGCTTGAGCAGCATAAACGCGAAAATCGCTATAACACTTTAGTGAACAATATTCAGCACTGGCTCTCAGGCTATCTCAATGAAATACAAACAACAGCAGAATCGCTGCAACCGCTCGCACTTGATGAGTGTCATGTCGTCGTCAGCGAGCTGACCTCCAGGGCCGCATTCACGATTAACGTGCGAGCATTTCTGCTGGTAAAAGATCAACAAGCCTTTTGCTCATCAGCTACCGGCGAGATGAGCATGCCCATGAAAGATCTGGTACCGGATATCGACCTGACAAAAAACATGGATATGGTGTTACTGCCCGGCACACCAATGATGCCGAATAAACCCGCTATCGCCGTCTGGTTTCGTAGCCCGCTACAGGAGAACCACGGGGTGTTCGTCACGCTGAATATAAATCTGACACCTTACATGCTCTATATCTCGCAACGACCCGCTCTGACTGGTGTGGCACTTGGCATCGGCAATCGTGCCGTTTCCACCTTTTCGCCCGGTTTAGTTGATCTGAGCACGATAACCCAGCCACAGATACGAACCGCGCACATTGAAGGTTCACCAATTACATTTTATCTCTATGCAAAAAAGTGGCGACCAGAGGATATTCAATTCGCCGTGCTGCTTGGTACCACTTTCGGCATGCTTTTTGGTCTGCTGACCGCCTATATTCTGCAAAACAATCTCACCCCAGGCCGCGAGATCCTGGCCGGTATCAAGCGCGATCAGTTCTATGTTGTTTATCAGCCGGTAGTGGATGCGAAAAATTTGCAGATCACCGGCGTTGAAGTTCTGATGCGCTGGAAGCATCCAACGGCAGGTGAAATCCCGCCGGATGCATTTATTCATTTTGCTGAAGCCCAGCAACTGATTGTGCCGCTGACGCAGCATCTGTTCTGCTTAATCGCCCATGATGCGCCGCGATTAAAGACGTTGTTGCCCAAAGGTGCAAAACTGGGCATTAACATTGCCCCTGGTCACCTGCAAGGTGAAAATTTTATGCAGGATATTCGCCAGCTATCCCGTTCGCTCCCAGCCCAACATTTCAGCATCGTGCTGGAGATCACCGAGCGGGATATGTTGCGTTTTAACGAAGTGACTGCGCGGTTTGAGCAGCTCCGTGAAGAGGGCTACGAAACGGCTATTGATGACTTCGGCACCGGACACAGCGCACTGATTTATCTGGAACGCTTCACGATGGACTACCTGAAAATCGACCGTGGTTTCGTCAATGCCATTGGCACAGAAACCGTGACGTCTCCCGTGCTTGATGCCGTGCTGACACTGGCAAAAAAGCTTAATATGCTAACGGTCGCCGAAGGCGTTGAAACGCCAGAGCAAGCCCGATGGCTGCGCGAACATGGCGTTCATTATATGCAAGGCTACTATTTTAGCCGTCCGATGACGCTGCAACAGTTTACTGAATGGCGGTCGCCGCTGTTTTCCGCGCTGTTATAGGCGCGAATTATTTCACAACCTGGCGGGTCTCCCTTATTATTCAATGATTAGAGTTTAAGGCGCCTGCCGCGCCGCCGTTCACAGGAACACAGCGAATGAAGTTTTTGCGTATTTCAGCTTTCATTCTGGCGTTTGCCGCTCTGGCTTGTCAGGCACAGACCATTAAAGAGAGCGACTCATTTGCCGTGATCGGCGAGCCTAAATACGCCATCAACTTTACCCATTTTGACTACGTTAACCCTGCTGCACCGAAAGGTGGTAATGCGACGCTGTCGGTGATTGGCACCTTCGATAACTTCAACCGTTTTGCCATGCGGGGAAACGCCGCAATCCGAACTGAATCGCTGTACGACGCCCTGTTTACCACTTCCGATGATGAACCCGGCAGTTACTACCCGCTGGTCGCAGAAATGGCCCGCTATGCGGACGACTTCTCCTGGATGGATGTTTCGCTGAACCCCCGCGCGACATTTCACGACGGCTCGCCCATCCGCGCCAGCGATGTAGCGTTTACCTTTAAAAAATTTATGACGGAAGGCGTGCCGCAATTTCGTCTGGTCTATAAGGGAACAACGGTGAAAGCGATTTCGCCGTTGACCGTACGCATTGTGCTGGCGAAACCCAGTAAAGAGAGCATGCTTAGCCTGCTGACGCTGCCGGTGATGCCGGAAAAATTCTGGAAAGATCACCGGCTGGATGAACCACTGCCGCGCCCGCCGCTGGGCAGCGGTCCTTATCGCATCAGCGCCTGGCGCATGGGGCAGTATATTACTTATAGCCGGGTCAAGGATTACTGGGGCGCGAATCTGCCGGTTAACCGTGGGCGCTGGAATTTCGACACGATCCGTTACGATTACTACCTCGACGATAATGTCGCGTTCGAAGCCTTTAAGGCGGGCGCATTCGATATGCGCACCGAAAGCGATGCCAAAAACTGGGCCACGCGCTATACCGGCAGCAACTTCAGCCATGGTTATATTGTTAAAGATGAACGACCTAACGCATCAGCGCAGGATACACGCTGGCTGGCGTTTAATATTCAGCGCCCCATCTTCAGCGATCGCCGCGTCCGTGAAGCCATATCGCTGGCCTTTGATTTTGAATGGATGAACAAAGCGCTGTTTTACGGTGCCTACAGCCGCGCTAACAGCTATTTCCAGAATACTGAATACGCCGCGCGCACTTATCCTGATGCAGATGAATTAGTCCTGCTGGCACCGTTGAAAGCACAAGTACCACCAGAAGTTTTCACTTCTGTTTATACGCCAGCAAAATCCGACGGCAGCGGTTATGACAGGGCAAATCTGCTCAAAGCCGACAAATTGCTGACGGAAGCGGGCTGGGTGCTGAAAAATCAGCAGCGAGTGAATGCGCAAACCGGCCAGCCTTTCACCTTTGAACTGCTACTGCCCTCCGGCGGCGATACCTTATGGGTGCTCCCATTTCAGCACAGCCTCGCACGCCTTGGCATCAATATGGAGGTGCGCCAGGTCGATAACTCGCAGGCCACCAGCCGCCTGCGCAGCCGTGATTACGATATGATGCCGCGCCTGTGGCGGGCGCAATTGTGGCCAAGCGAGGATCTACAAATTGCCTGGAGCTCGCAATACATTGACTCTTCCTATAACGCGCCCGGCGTCAAAAACCCGGCGGTGGATAATCTGATCGCGCAGATCTCGCACTGGCAGGGCAATAAGGAGAAACTGTTGCCACTTGGTCGTGCTCTGGATCGCGTACTGACCTGGAATTACTACATGCTGCCAATGTGGTATATGTCGGCTGATCGCATCGCATGGTGGGATAAATTCTCGATGCCTGGCGTTCGCCCCCTCTACTCACTGGGTTTTGATACCTGGTGGTATGACGTAAATAAAGCGGCAAAATTGCCCGCAGCCAGACGTTAAGGAGATCGGATGGGTGCCTACATCATTCGCCGCTTATTACTGATAATTCCCACTTTGTGGGCCATTATTACCATTAACTTTTTCATCGTGCAGATTGCCCCCGGCGGCCCGGTAGATCAGGCCATTGCCGCAATTGAGTTTGGCGATCGTAATGCATTGCCAGGCAGTGGCACAGGCGGTATGGGCGCAACCCATGCGCGAACGGGCGTAGGCGATGTCCTCAGTAATGACAGCCACTATCGCGGCGGGCGCGGCCTCGATCCGCAAGTTATCGAAGAGATCAAAAAGCGCTATGGTTTTGATAAACCGATGTACCAGCGCTACTTCAAAATGCTGTGGGATTATATACGTTTCGACTTCGGTGATAGTCTGTTTCGCAGCGCCTCGGTGCTGCAATTGATCAAAGACAGCCTGCCGGTTTCTATCTCTGTTAGCCTGTGGGCAATGCTTATCGTCTATCTGGTGTCGATACCGCTCGGCATTCGCAAAGCGGTCTACAACGGCAGCCGTTTCGACATCTGGAGCAGCGCGGTCATCATCGTTGGCTATTCAATCCCCTCTTTCCTGTTCGCCATCCTGCTGATTATCTTTTTTTCCGGCGGCAGCTATTACGATATTTTCCCGCTTCGCGGACTGGTCTCGACAAATTTCGACACCCTGCCCTGGTATCAAAAAATTACCGACTACCTGTGGCATATCACTCTGCCGGTACTGGCCTCGGTGATTGGCGGATTGGCAGCGCTGACGATGCTGACCAAGAACTCCTTTCTGGATGAGATCCGCAAACAGTACGTGGTTACTGCTCGCGCCAAAGGCGTCAACGAGCGCAATATCATGCGCAAACATGTGTTTCGCAACGCCATGCTGCTGGTGATAGCAGGTTTTCCGGCCACCTTTATCAGCATGTTTTTTACCGGTTCGCTATTGATTGAAGTCATTTTTTCGCTTAACGGTCTTGGCCTGCTGGGCTATGAAGCTACGCTCTCGCGGGATTACCCGGTCATGTTTGGCACACTCTATATTTTCTCTCTGATCGGCCTGCTACTGAATATCCTCAGTGATATCACCTATACGCTGGTGGATCCGCGAATCGATTTCGAGGGACGCTGATGTTTCAACTTAGCTATGTCAACCAGATGCGCTGGGAGCGCTTTCGCCATAACCGGCGCGGCTACTGGTCGCTATGGATCTTTTTAACCATTTTTATTCTCAGTCTGTTTGCCGAACTGGTGGCAAATGACCAGCCCCTGCTGGTGCGTTATGAAGGACACTGGTATGTCCCACTGGTTAAAAATTACAGTGAAAGCGATTTTGGTGGCCCGCTGGCCACCGCAGCGGATTATCAGGATCCGTGGCTGAAAAAACAGCTTGAAGAGCACGGCTGGGCGTTGTGGGCGCCAGTGCGATTCGGCGCACGCAGCATTAACTATGACACCGCCACGCCCTTTCCCTCACCGCCTTCAGCCCAGAACTGGCTTGGCACCGATGCGAATGGCGGTGATGTGCTGGCGCGGATCCTCTATGGTACGCGGATTTCGCTGCTGTTCGGCCTGATGTTGACTTTTTGTACCAGTGTGATTGGCATCATGGCTGGTGCATTACAGGGCTATTACGGCGGTAAAATCGACCTGCTTGGACAGCGTTTTATTGAAGTCTGGTCCGGTCTGCCAACACTATTTTTAATTATTTTGCTCTCCAGCGTGATCCAACCAGGCTTCTGGTGGCTGCTGGGCATAACTGTGCTATTCGGCTGGATGACGCTGGTCAGTGTGGTCCGCGCTGAATTCCTGCGCACGCGTAATTTTGACTATATCCGTGCCGCCCAGGCGCTGGGGGTTAGCGATCGCGCGATTATGCTGCGCCATATGTTGCCTAATGCAATGGTCGCCACCCTGACGCTGCTGCCATTCGTACTTTGCGGCTCAGTGGGAACGCTGACCTCGCTGGATTTCCTCGGCTTTGGTTTACCGCTTGGCTCGCCGTCGCTGGGCGAACTGCTGTTACAGGGGAAAAATAACTTACAGGCGCCGTGGCTGGGGATCGCCGCATTTGTCTCCACCGCCCTGCTGCTTTCGCTGCTGATTTTTATCGGCGAAGCGGTACGCGACGCATTTGATCCAAATAAGGCGGTGTAACTATGACGACTCCCCTGCTCTCCATCGATTCACTCTCTATTGCTTTTCGTCAGCAGCAGACGTTACACACAGTCGTCAGCGATCTCTCCTTGCGTATCGAAGCCGGTGAAACACTGGCGCTGGTGGGCGAATCCGGCTCCGGCAAAAGTGTCAGCGCACTGTCGATCCTGCGTCTGCTGCCCTCGCCTCCGGTGGTGTATCCTGGGGGCGATATTTTGTTCCACGGCGAGTCGTTGCTGCATGCCAGTGAACGCACGCTACGCGGCGTACGCGGCAACACCATCGCCATGATTTTCCAGGAACCTATGGTGTCGCTTAACCCGCTACACACGCTGGAAAAACAGCTTTATGAGGTGCTATCGCTGCACCGGGGAACGCGTCGTGAAGCCGCGCGCGCGGAGATCCTCGATTGTCTGGATCGGGTCGGAATACGAAACGCGCGCCAGCGTTTAGGGGATTTCCCGCATCAATTCTCCGGCGGCGAACGCCAGCGCGTGATGATCGCAATGGCGCTGTTGACGCGCCCGGAGCTGCTGATTGCTGACGAACCCACCACCGCGCTGGATGTTTCCGTACAGGCGCAAATCCTGAAACTGCTGCGCGAACTGCGCGACGAGTTGAATATGGGGCTGCTGTTTATTACCCATGATCTGGGCATCGTGCGCAAGCTGGCAGACAACGTCGCCGTAATGCAAAACGGTCGCTGCGTCGAGCAAAACAGCGCCCAGGCGTTGTTCAGCGCGCCAGAGCATCCCTACACCCAACGGTTGCTCAACAGCGAGCCATCAGGCGATCCTGTTCCGCTTCCTGAGGATGCGCAGCCGTTGCTGGAAGTACAAAATCTCGGTGTCAGCTTCCCGGTGTATAAAGGGATTTTTAAGCGTGTGGTCGCGCATAATCAGGTGGTGCGTAATATCAATTTTTCCCTGCGGGCTGGTGAAACACTGGGGCTGGTAGGCGAATCAGGATCCGGTAAAAGCACAACCGGGCTTGCGCTGCTGCGTTTGGTGGCTTCGCAGGGGACGATTTTTTTTGCTGGTAAACCACTGCATCTCTGGAATCGTCAGCAAATGCTACCAGTGCGACATCGCATCCAGGTGGTGTTTCAGGATCCCAATTCCGCGCTCAACCCTCGCCTCAACGCACAACAAATTATCGAAGAGGGTTTACGGGTGCACCATCCCGCGTTAACGCGGGATGCTCGTGAGCAGCGTGTAATAGAAGTGATGCAGGAAGTGGGTCTGGATCCTGAAACACGGCGGCGTTTTCCCGGCGAGTTTTCCGGTGGCCAGCGCCAGCGTATTGCTATTGCCCGCGCGCTGATCCTGAAACCTGAACTGATCATTCTGGATGAACCCACCTCATCGCTGGATCGCACCGTGCAGGCGCAAATTCTTACATTGCTCAAGTCCTTACAGCAAACGCACCGGCTGGCGTATATCTTCATCAGCCACGATTTGCAGGTGATCCGCGCTTTATGTCATCAGGTCATTGTGCTGAAACAGGGCGAAGTCATCGAGCAGGGTGAGTGTCAGCGTATTTTTAGCGCGCCAGAACAAGCGTATACACGCCAGCTATTGTCATTAAGCTGACGTTTAGAATGGGTTTTGGCGGGAGAAGGGTTCGGCGATAGCAACGCCAAAGTTTTTCAGGCGGCAGGTCGCGGCAAACTCATCCTGGCAGTTGACGAACAGGCACGGCTCCCCTTCGCACTCCAGAACAGAACAATCTACTTCAATATCACTCAACGCCTGGCTGAGCTTGTGCATCACCGGCCAGGCATTATCACCGTCCGGACTGAGCAGTTTTAAGGCTATAAGGCTACCTTCCGCAGACTGACCATTTTGCGGAATCGGTTCAACTTTTGCGCCTGCAAAACCCTCCAGCCAGCGATAAGACTGGGGTAGACGATGGATGATGGAGAGCTGTAATGTATTCACTTTCTTTCCCCAGAAGCACTTTCACTTCACAAATATTTTACATTTACATTAACACAATATCGACAATTCACCTTGTCAACTACGCAGAAAAGGTCACATCCCGCGCAGCGTATGGGCTGGCTGCCCATTTATCTGGGTTTTAATGGATAAGCAACGGACCGTGTTTCGCGCTATATGTACCCGTTTCTGAGATCTAACTCAACCTTTTTCACTACAATGATGTGACTTTTTACATTAATTAATTTTACATAAAATAAACAATTACGAGCGAATGCGTATTGTTTTGGGTTGACGAACATCAAAAAAGGGAACGTTTTCACGCTCCCTTTGGCAAGGATTCAGGCAGGTTTCTTTGAACGGCTGGCGTAGAGGTAAAAGAGGATTGAACTGGTCGCACAAAAGGTGATCGACCAAATCATTGGCCAGGCGGTGTTAAAGGTCGCCATTGACAATAGCGCGCCGACAATCGCGCCGATGCCGAAACGGAACGTACCCGCCAGCGACGAAGCTGTTCCTGCCATATGCGGAAATTCATCAAGAATAACAGCCATCGCATTGGATGCCACCAGCGATACGCAGCCGACGAATGCCGCCACGCCAAGTACCAGCGCCCAGAAGCCCACGCCCAACAAGGCTGTTATCATCATCCAGATAGCCATCGCAAACTGGATCCACAACCCGCTGCGGAACATGTTCAGTGCGCCAACACGACGCACAAAGCGGCCGTTGATAATCGTCATGATGAACAGGAACACAATGTTCAGCGCAAAGTAGTAACCAAAGTTCTGCGGGGAAACGTGGTTGATTTGGATATAAACGAACGGCCCGGCGCTGAGAAAAGAGAACATTCCGGCAAAGCTGAAGCCGCTCGCCAGCATATAGCTCAGCACGCGCTTGTGGCGAAACAGCGAAGCAAAATTGCCGATGGTGGTGCGCAGGTGAAACTTATGCCGTTTCTCGATGGACAGTGTTTCGCGGATAAACAGCATGATCATCACCGACGCCAGCAGCGCGGCAATCGCCAGGATCCAGAAAATAGCGTGCCAGCTAAACCAAACCAGCACCGCGCCGCCAACCATCGGTGCCAGCAATGGCGCAATGGTAGTGACCAGCATGACAAACGACATCATGCGCGAGAACTCCTCACGCGGGTAGATATCGCGCATCAGGGCGTTGATCACCACGCTCGCTGCCGCTGCCGCCAGACCGTGGAAAAAGCGCATGGTGATCAGTTGATCGATGCTCTGCGCCAGCGCGCAAGCCACCGCCGCGGCGGCAAAGATCAGCGTCCCCCCGAGGATAACCGGTTTACGCCCGATGCTGTCGGCCATCGGCCCGTACAGCAACTGCCCCACTGCGAACCCCAGAATATAAGTGCTGAGGGTCATCTGTGCGCTGCCCGCCGGGACGCCAAACTGCTCGGCGATCACCGGCAGTGCTGGCAGATACATATCGATGGATAGCGGCATCAACATGGCCAACAGGCCAAGAATGAACACAATACTCAGTGAAGAGTGGGGCCTGCTGGTCACTAAGATCTCCTGAAATTAACGAAAAGGCATGCCAACGCTGGCAATTTCATCTTCTGTCAGCGGCCGATACTCGCCGGGAGCCATGTCCTCGTCCAACGCAATCGCGCCGATCCGCTCGCGGTGCAGCGCGACGACATGGTTACCGACGGCCGCAAACATGCGTTTCACCTGATGATAGCGACCTTCGCTGATGGTCAGGCGCACCTGCGTCGGGGTGATCACTTCCAGCGCTGCGGGTTTGGTGAGATCTTTCTCGTTATGCAACTGGATGCCATGAGCAAACTGCACGGCGGTCTCTTCACTGACCGGAGACTCGAGCGTCACCAGATAGGTTTTTTCACAGTGATGACGTGGCGAAGTAATGCGGTGCGACCACTGGCCATCGTCGGTCATCAGCACCAACCCGGTAGTGTCGATATCCAGACGCCCCGCAGCATGCAGCTTGTGGGCAACCGGTTCATCCAGAAAATAGAGCACGGTGGGATGATCCGGATCGTCGGTAGAACAGACGTAACCTTCCGGTTTATGTAGCATAAAATAGCGTGGGCCATTCTGCTGAACCAGGGTATTGCCCTCGTATTCAACCTCGTGTTCTGGTTGCAGTTTAAAGGCAGCATCTCTGACAATGTCGCCATCAACGCTAACATGGCTGGCGCGGATTTCACGCCCGGCAATCGCCCGGCTGACGCCAAGCTGCTGAGCGATAAACTTATCAAGTCGCATGAATTTTCTGGCCTGTATGGTGCTGAGTGCGGGCAAAAAGCCCACAAGAAGAAATGAGTACCCTGACAGTATAACGAGCATCACAAACCGCTCAAAGGAAAGATTCGTGGCATACTGTGCAGCGTCACCCTGCAACTCATCGAGACCATGACTTTTACGCTACGCCCCTATCAACGCGAAGCGGTGGATGCCACCCTCGCCCATTTTCGCAAACATGCTGAACCTGCCGTGATTGTACTCCCTACCGGTGCGGGCAAAAGCCTGGTGATCGCTGAACTGGCACGGCTCGCTCGGGGCCGCGTACTGGTGCTGGCACACGTCAAAGAACTGGTAGCGCAAAATCATGCGAAATATGTTGCGCTGGGACTGGAGGCCGACATTTTCGCCGCCGGGCTGAAGCGTAAGCAGAGCCACGGAAAAGTGGTGTTCGGCAGCGTACAGTCGGTGGCGCGCAATCTGGAGCAGTTTCAGAGCGAGTTTTCCCTGCTGGTAGTCGACGAGTGCCATCGTATTAGCGATGATGACGACAGCCAGTACCAACAAATCCTCAGCCACTTGCGCGAAGTGAATCCTCACGTTCGCTTGCTTGGCCTTACCGCCACACCTTTCCGGCTGGGGAAAGGCTGGATTTACCGCTTTCATTACCACGGCATGGTACGCGGCGACGAAAAAGCGTTGTTCCGCGACTGCATTTATGAGCTGCCGCTGCGTTATATGATCAAGCACGGTTATTTGACACCGCCGGAACGGCTGGATATGCCGGTCGTGCAGTACGATTTCAGCCGCTTACAGGCACAAAGTAATGGGCTGTTCAGCGAAGCCGATCTTAACCGTGAACTGAAAAAGCAGCAGCGCATTACCCCACATATCATCAGCCAGATTATTGAATTCGCGCAACCGCGCAAAGGAGCGATGATTTTTGCGGCGACCGTCGAGCATGCACGGGAGATCAGTGGTCTGTTACCCGCAAACGATGCAGCACTCATCACCGGTGAAACACCAGGCCCGCAACGCGATGCATTGATTGAGGCATTCAAAAAGCAGCAGTTCCGTTATCTGGTTAACGTGGCGGTGTTGACCACCGGTTTTGATGCACCACATGTTGATTTAATTGCTATTTTACGGCCAACGGAATCCGTTAGCCTGTATCAGCAAATTGTCGGACGCGGCCTGCGACTTGCCCCCGGTAAAACCGACTGTCTAATCCTTGATTATGCCGGTAACCCTCACGATCTCTATGCGCCGGAAATTGGTGCGCCGAAAGGCAAAAGCGATAATGTCCCTGTTCAGGTTTTCTGTCCCGGCTGCGGCTTTGCCAATACCTTCTGGGGAAAAACCACTGCAGACGGTACGCTGATTGAACACTTTGGTCGCCGCTGCCAGGGCTGGCTGGAAGACGATGAAGGCAACCGCAAACAGTGTGATTACCGGTTCCGCTTTAAAAACTGCCCGCAGTGTAATGCGGAAAACGATATCGCGGCCCGCCGCTGCCGCGCCTGCGATACCGTGCTTGTCGATCCCGACGATATGCTAAAAGCGGCGCTGAATTTAAAAGATGCGCTGGTGCTGCGCTGTAGCGGCATGACGCTACAACACGGTGCCGATGAGAAAGGTGAATGGCTAAAAATCACCTATTACGATGAAGATGGCGCTGATGTCAGCGAGCGCTTCCGTTTGCAGACGCCTGCCCAGCGAACCGCTTTTGAACAACTGTTTATCCGCCCGCATACGCGCACTCCTGGCGTGCCGCTGCGCTGGATTGTCGCCGCCGATATTGTGGCGCAGCAGGCGCTGTTGCGTCATCCCGATTTTGTGGTCGCCCGAATGAAAGGACAGTACTGGCAGGTGCGGGAAAAGGTGTTCGATTATGAGGGGCGCTTCCGGCGGGCGCATGAATTACGCGGGTAAACGTACTTTTGATTGATGTATCAAACGTTCGGGGATAGAATACCGCCCGCTTTTGCATCCGCAAAGCCGATCATCTGCCTGTTGCTGGGTCGCCTGTAACAGGATTTATTTAAGAGAGATTTAAATGTTTACTATTAACGCAGAAGTACGTAAAGAGCAGGGTAAGGGTGCGAGCCGCCGCCTGCGCGCAGCGAACAAGTTCCCGGCAATCATTTATGGTGGAACTGAAGCGCCGATCGCTATCGAACTGGATCACGACAAACTGTGGAACATGCAGGCTAAACCTGAATTCTACAGCGACGTTCTGACCATTGCTGTTGATGGCAAAGAAGTAAAAGTGAAAGTTCAGGCTGTACAGCGTCACGCGTTCAAAGTACGCCTGACTCACATCGACTTCGTTCGCGCTTAATCGCTGACGAGTTGAAGAAAACCCCGCTCCGGCGCTGAGGGATCCCCATAAATCAGCGCTAATAAACCAGCACCATACTTCGGTAGGTTTTGGCGAGGTGATTAAGGACGGTGCTCAGCACCAT
>NZ_FMBC01000054.1 GCF_900094795.1 Kosakonia oryziphila | reverse complement strand
GCTGTGGGGTGTCTTACTGGCTTATAATCTGGTGAGATATCAGATGATTAAAATGGCGGAACATCTGAAAGGTTACTGGCCGAATCAACTGAGTTTCTCAGAATCATGCGGAATGGTGATGAGAATGCTGATGACATTGCAGGGCGCATCACCGGGACGTATACCGGAGCTGATGCGCGATCTTGCAAGTATGGGACAACTTGTGAAATTACCGACAAGAAGGGAAAGGGCCTTCCCGAGAGTGGTAAAGGAGAGGCCCTGGAAATACCCCACAGCCCCGAAAAAGAGCCAGTCAGTTGCTTAACTGACTGGCATTACTCCTGATAGGGCCGTTTTTTTTGCCTTCCGCTTGACCCTCACGTAACGTCAGGCTTGAAAGTCCGGTCTGTGGAGAAGAGGGGGAAACCATGTTGATTCAGGTTGGAGAGTTGTCGCGGCGGGCGGGAATCAGTGTACGTACGCTGCATCACTATGAACATATTGGTTTGCTGCTGCCTTCTGCCCGAAGCGCCGCTGGTTACCGGCTCTATAATCTTGCTGATGTGAAACGCCTGCACATGATTCAGGCGCTGGCAAAAGCAGGAATGGAACTGGCGGCAATTAATGATTATCTGGCGCAGGAGACGCGCCCGCTGGCAGAATTGCTGGATCAGCAAATTGCAATGCTCGATAAGCAAATGCGTGACATCATCACCTTACGTCATCAGCTCATAGCTTTACGTGACGGTCTTGCCAGCGGTGCGGAGCCTGACCTGGAGTCATGGCTACAGACACTGGAGATGATGAAAATGTATGATCGCTGGTTTACCCCGCAAGAGCTACAGGAATTGCCGTTTGCCACGCCCGATGAGGTACGGGAGAGGGTCTGGATCGGGATGGTGAGTGAAGCGCAGAAATTGCTGGCGGAAAAGTGCCCGCCGGATGATGCGCGGGCAATGGATCTGGCGACGCGCTGGATGAGCCGTCTTGAAGACGATACGGCGAATAAGCCGGAGTTTCTTACCCGCCTAAACGAGATGCACAGCGTCGAACCGCAGATGCGCGAGCAAACCGGCATCACGCAGAGTATCGTCGACTTTATTACCCGTAGTTTTGCAGAAAGTAAGCTCGCTATCTGGCAGCGTTATCTGTCGCCGGAAGAGATGGCGTTCACGCGGGCCCACTATTTCGACCGCATGATGGAGTGGCCACCGCTGGTGGCGAAACTGCATCTCGCCCAGCGGCAGGCGCTGGATCCTCAGTCGGAAGAGGCACAGGCGTTGGCGCAAAACTGGTTGGTGCTGTTCCAGTCTTACGCCGGAACGGATGCGCAGACGCAGCAAAAGTTTCGCACTGCAATGCAGCAAGAACCGCACCTGATGAAGGGGGCATGGATGACGCCCGAAGTACTGCAATGGTTACAACGGGCGATAGAGGTGATGATGCGGAATCGCTATTCCGCATCCGGTTCACAGATCGGCTAATGCCGCGTCACGATTAGGGAAGAAAGTCAGTCGGCCAGGGATAGGCTGCACACCGGCGCGCGCCAGCGTACGCAGAGGCTGAAACTCCAGGTTGCTGACCCGCAGCTCGGTACCTTCCGGCAGGCGGGCAACAAAACGACGGAAGGCATCCAGCCCACCAGCATCCAGCACTGGTACGGCATCCCACTTCAGCACGACAATTCGCTTACCGACGATGCGGGTTTCCAGATCGCTGAACACACCTTCCGCAGCAGCAAAGAACAGCGGGCCAATAACGCGCAGCACCAGCACGTCATCCGGCACACTGACATTCACCGTCGCCAGGCGCGTCATCCGCGCAATGCGGCGCATAAACAGCAGCGACGCCAGCACAATCCCGACGCTAATGGCGATAACCATATCGAACAGCACCGTAAGCGACATACAAATCAGCATCACCACAATGTCATCGGCGGGCGCTCGGCGCAGCAGATCGATCACTTTGTGCGCTTCACTCATATTCCACGCCACCATTAATAGCAGCGCGGCCATCGCCGACAGCGGCAGCCAGGAGAGCAGCGGTGCCAGCGCCAGTAACGCCAGGATCACCAGCAGTGCGTGGATCACGGCAGAAATGGGCGAGGTGGCACCAGCGCGCACGTTAGCGGCAGAGCGGGCGATTGCTGCCGTCGCGGTGATACCGCCAAAGAACGGCGCAATAATATTCCCCATGCCCTGGCCAATTAGTTCGCTGTTGGCTTTGTGTTTGGTGCCGGTCATCCCGTCCAGCACCACCGCGCACAGCAGCGATTCGATGGCGCCCAGCATGGCCATCGAAAATGCGGCGGGCAGCATCGCCTGGAGTGAACTCCAGCTCAGGTTGAAATGTGATCCCGGCAGATCCCACGGCAACACCAGCTGCGGCAGAAGCTGAGGGATACCGTTGCCCTGTGTGCCATCCGCCAACGTGTACTGGAACTGAGAACCGATAGTGGCAACATGGCCGCCGAGCAGGTTCACCACCAGCATAACAACACAGCCTGCCAGCAGTGCAGGCAAGTGGCCGGGCAAGCGTAAGCGTAAGCGCGGCCAGAGAACCAGAATCGCCAGCGTTGTCACGCCGATAGCCGCATCACCAAAATTAATGGTGGGTAATGCCATCACCAACGCGCCAACTTTTTGCAGGTAATGTTCCGGGATATGCGACATATGCAGCCCGAGAAAATCTTTAAGCTGCATCGTGGCAATGGTGATGCCAATACCGGAGGTAAAACCGAGCGTCACGGAAAGCGGAATATATTCAATCAACCGCCCAAAGCGCGCCAGCCCGAAGAGGATCAGAAATACCCCGGACATCAATGTGGCAACCAGCAGGCCTGCGAGGCCAAACTGTTGTGAAACCGGGTAGAGGATCACCACAAACGCTGCTGTCGGGCCGGAAACGCTATAGCGCGAGCCGCCGCTCAGGGCGATAACGATACCGGCAATCGCCGAGGTATACAGGCCATATTGCGGCGCGACGCCGCTGCCAATCGCCAGCGCCATCGACAGGGGAATGGCGATAATCCCGACGGTGATACCGGCGATGAGATCGCGGGTAAAGCGAGCCATCGTGTATTTTTCTTTCCAGCACGCCTCAATTAACGCGCGGAAAGGCAGAATATGTGGGGTGAAAAATTTATTCACGATGCTATTTCATCCTGGAGGTGGAAATTAATAACGACCTAATAAATCATACAAATAACATTAAAGGATAAAAAAACCCGCCGTAGCGGGTTTTCTACTCAGCCGCGATTAATGTTCGAACATCGCAGAAATAGATTCTTCATTGCTGATACGACGAATAGCTTCGGCCAGCATGCCAGACAGCGTCAGCGTACGCACGTTCGGCAGCGCTTTGATCTCGTCGCTCAGCGGAATGGTGTCGCAGACCACCACTTCGTCAATCACGGAGTTGCGCAGGTTGTTTACCGCATTACCAGAGAAAATCGGGTGTGTCGCGTAAGCAAATACGCGTTTTGCACCACGCTCTTTCAACGCTTCTGCTGCTTTGCACAACGTACCGCCGGTATCGATCATATCGTCAACCAGCACGCAGTCGCGGTTAGCCACGTCGCCGATGATGTGCATCACCTGAGAGACGTTAGCTCGCGGACGACGTTTGTCGATGATCGCCATATCGGTATCGTTCAGCAGTTTAGCGATAGCACGGGCGCGAACCACACCGCCAATGTCCGGAGAAACCACGATAGGGTTGTCCAGGTTCAGTTGCAGCATATCTTCGAGCAGGATCGGGCTACCGAACACGTTATCAACCGGCACATCGAAGAAGCCCTGAATCTGTTCGGCATGCAGGTCAACGGTCAACACGCGGTCAACGCCAACGCTGGAAAGGAAATCAGCAACAACTTTTGCGGTAATTGGCACACGGGCAGAACGCACGCGGCGGTCCTGGCGGGCGTAGCCGAAATAAGGAATGACCGCGGTGATACGGCCTGCGGAAGCACGACGCAGCGCATCAACCATGACAACGAGTTCCATCAGGTTGTCGTTTGTGGGAGCACAAGTGGACTGGATGATGAAAATATCACCACCGCGTACGTTTTCATTAATTTGTACGCTGACTTCGCCGTCACTAAAGCGACCTACAGCGGCGTCGCCGAGAGAAGTGTACAAGCGGTTGGCAATACGTTGTGCTAGTTCCGGGGTAGCGTTACCAGCAAAAAGCTTCATATCAGGCACGAGAAGAACCTCAGGCATGCGTCCAGTGGCGGATAGAATACGCCAGAATGTGCGGTCAGGGCGACATTCTATCCATGCGGTGTATTTAAAGAGCGCGATGCAACGTCTGGAACATGTGACGTTGTCACCGAAGCTCAGCTTGCCCGGCGATGGTTTGTGCTAGCGGCGAGAGGTTGACGCCTCGCGCGACAAAACCGTGCAGCCATTCCGGGGCTTGCTCAAGCACCTGCCGAGCGGCGGATTCGGTGTCAAATTCGGAAAAGACACAGGCTCCTGTGCCAGTCAGGCGCGACGGCGCGTATTCTAACAGCCAGGAAAGCGCGGCATCAACCTCGCGAAAACGTTTTCTTGCGATAACCTCGCAATCGTTGCCGAATTCACAATTTAGCAACGTTTCTATTGACCGCTTCGGTGTTGCTCTCGGCAACTCAGGATCCTGGAAAATTACCGGCGTGGGAATGCTGACACCGGGATGTGCCACCAGATACCATTTCTCAGGTGGATTAACCGGCGTCAGGATCTCGCCAATTCCTTCAGCAAAGGCCGCATGCCCGCGCACAAATACCGGTACATCCGCGCCAAGCTGTAGGCCAAGCGCCGCCAGTTCGTCAACGCTCAGTTGACAGCACCATAAATGATTCAACGCGACCAGCACGGTTGCGGCATTTGATGACCCACCGCCGAGGCCGCCGCCCATTGGTAGACGTTTATCAATCGCAATGTCGGCGCCACCGCCCTCAGGATAACGCCCTGTCTCGCTGGCGTGTTTGACCAGCAAACGTGCCGCGCGCACGATCAGATTCTCTTCGTCAGGTACTCCGGCAACCGGGGTTAACAGACGAATTTCACCGTCGCTGCGTGGTTCGATGGTCAGCGTATCGCCATAATCGAGAAACTGAAAAAGCGTCTGTAAGGTGTGATAACCATCAGCTCGCTGGCCGGTAATATATAAAAACAGGTTAAGTTTCGCCGGGGCGGGCCAGGTTGTCATTTTACAATCCAGTTATCCATTTTCAGCTTGATACGCTGGCTACCGTCGCTCAGCTCCATATTTGCGGGCATTGCCGGTTGGGTTTTGCTGTCATATCCGCCATAAACGACTTTCCAGCTTTTACCGCCCTGGCTGTAGTTCAGTTCGCTCAGGCGGTACTGATCGTCAAGTTTGTAATCGGTGGCATTGCCCGGCAGACCGAGGATCCACTGGCGCAGGCTATTGAGCGGGATCGGCATGCCTGTCAACTTGCCGATCATCTCTTCGGCATCGTCAGCGATATAGCGCTGGCCTTTATTATCAATCAGTTGCACATTACCCGGCTGTGCGTTCAACTCCAGTTCAGTACTGCCCAGTGGGTTGGTTAGCAACAAACGGTAACGATCTTCACCGGTCTGCTGCCAGAAGAAGCGGGCGTAGACTTTTTGCTGATCGGACAGATAAGCAAAGGCACCGCGTGTCTGATACTGGCTTAATGCTCGCACCTGCTGCTGATGCTGACGCCACTGTGGCGAATCCGGGCTTTGCCCAGGCCCTTTGGGCGCGTTGAGCGTACAGGCGGTCAAAACGAGGCTGGCCAGCGGCAGCAGGCGAATAAAGCGGAAATCCGACAGAGTCATAACGATGACAAATCCTTGAGAGAGGTTGCGGTGATTAGGCTTAATGCTAGCGCCGCACTGTAACAGCGTCTACGTTCAAGTTGTCTTAAATCATTAAAATACCAATTACTCCGAAAGGAGCGTCTCTCTTTTATTGACCGTGCGCATCCTGTATGATGCGTGCAGTCTAACCTTATCAACGTTGGTACTATTCCCGCGCTCATGACCCTTTTAGCTCTTGGCATCAACCACAAAACGGCTCCCGTTTCGCTGCGAGAACGCATTGCATTTTCGCCGGATACGCTTGACCAGGCGCTGGAAAGCCTGCTCTCGCAGCCGATGGTACAGGGTGGCGTGGTGCTTTCAACCTGTAACCGCACCGAGCTTTATTTAAGTGTCGAAGAGCAGGAAAACTTGCGCGAAGCGCTGGTTCGCTGGTTGTGTGATTACCATAACCTGAGCGAAGAGGAAGTACACCAGAGTCTCTACTGGCATCAGGATAATGACGCCGTCAGCCATTTAATGCGCGTGGCGAGCGGGCTGGATTCGCTGGTGCTTGGCGAGCCGCAAATTCTCGGCCAGGTGAAAAAAGCTTACGCCGATTCGCAGCGCGGGCATGGCAATGCCAGCGATCTGGAACGCATGTTCCAGAAATCCTTTTCCGTGGCTAAACGGGTGCGTACGGAAACTGATATTGGCGCCAGCGCGGTGTCGGTTGCCTTTGCTGCCTGTACGCTGGCGCGGCAGATCTTTGAATCCCTCTCGACGGTTACTGTATTACTGGTTGGCGCGGGCGAAACCATTGAACTGGTTGCTCGCCATCTGCGCGAACACAAAGTGCAGAAGATGATCATTGCTAACCGTACGCGTGAACGTGCGCAGGTGCTGGCAGAGGAAGTCGGCGCAGACGTTATCTCCCTGAGCGAAATCGATGAGCGTCTGAAAGACGCTGATATTGTTATTAGCTCTACCGCCAGCCCGCTGCCGATCATCGGTAAAGGGATGGTGGAACGCGCGATGAAAGCACGACGCAATCAGCCGATGCTGTTGGTGGACATCGCCGTGCCGCGTGACGTTGAGCCGGAAGTGGGGAAAGTAGCCAACGCCTATCTCTACAGCGTCGACGATCTGCAAAGTATCATTCAGCACAACCTGGCTCAGCGTAAAGCCGCTGCGGTGCAGGCGGAAACCATCGTCGCCCAGGAAACCAGCGAATTTATGTCATGGCTGCGCGCACAAAGCGCCAGCGAGACTATCCGTGAATACCGCAGCCATTCCGAAGCCATGCGCGATGAGCTGACCGCCAAAGCGCTGGCTGCGCTGGAGCAGGGCGGTGATCCGCAGGTTATCATGCAGGACCTCGCGTGGAAACTGACTAACCGCCTGATCCACGCCCCAACCAAATCGCTTCAGCAGGCCGCCCGTGACGGGGATGATGAGCGCCTGCATACTTTGCGCAACAGCCTCGGGCTGGATTAGCACAACAACACTCTCTGATTATTAAAAGGTGCATTTACGCCTATGAAGCCTTCTATCGTTGCCAAACTGGAAGCCCTGCATGAACGTCATGAAGAAGTTCAGGCGCTGCTGGGTGATGCGCAAACTATTGCCGACCAGGATCGTTTCCGCGCGCTGTCGCGGGAATATGCGCAGCTAAGCGATGTGTCACGCTGTTTTACTGACTGGCAACAGGTTCAGGAAGATATTGAAACGGCACAGATGATGCTCGACGACCCGGAAATGCGTGAAATGGCGCAGGAAGAGTTGCGCGATGCGAAAGAGAAAAGTGAACAACTGGAGCTGCATTTACAGGTTTTACTTTTGCCGAAAGATGCGGATGATGAACGCAATGCCTTCGTTGAAGTTCGCGCGGGTACGGGCGGTGACGAAGCGGCATTATTTGCCGGCGATCTGTTCCGCATGTACAGCCGCTACGCGGAAGCGCGCCGCTGGCGCGTGGAGATCATGAGCGCTAACGATGGCGAACATGGCGGTTATAAAGAAGTGATCGCCAAAATCAGCGGCGAGGGCGTCTATGGGCGTCTGAAGTTTGAATCAGGTGGCCATCGCGTGCAGCGCGTCCCGGCGACCGAATCACAGGGGCGTATTCACACTTCGGCCTGTACCGTTGCCGTCATGCCGGAGCTGCCTGAAGCTGAGCTGCCGGATATCAACCCGGCGGATCTGCGTATTGATACTTTCCGCTCCTCCGGTGCGGGCGGCCAGCACGTTAACACCACCGACTCGGCAATCCGTATTACTCACTTGCCGACAGGGATTGTGGTCGAATGCCAGGACGAACGTTCACAGCATAAAAACAAAGCCAAGGCGATGTCGGTGCTGGGTGCGCGTATCCATGCAGCAGAAATGGCGAAGCGCCAGCAGGCGGAAGCATCAACCCGCCGCAATCTGCTGGGCAGCGGCGATCGCAGCGATCGTAACCGCACATACAATTTTCCGCAGGGGCGCGTTACCGATCACCGCATCAACGTGACGCTCTATCGTCTTGATGAGGTGATGGAAGGCAAACTCGATATGCTGATCGAGCCGATTGTGCAAGAGTACCAGGCCGATCAACTGGCGGCGCTTTCCGAGCAGGAATGATGGACTATCAACAGTGGTTGTGTGCGGCAATACGCCAGTTGCAGACGAGCGAAAGTCCGCGCCGCGACGCTGAAATTCTGCTGGGATTTGTAACCGGCAAAACACGCACCTTCATCCTCGCTTTTGCTGAAACTGAACTTACGGCGGAACAGCAGCAGCAGCTTGATGCGCTGCTGGCGCGCCGTGCGCTTGGCGAACCGGTGGCGCATTTGGTCGGTGAGCGTGAATTCTGGTCGCTGCCGCTGTTTGTCTCTCCGGCGACGCTGATCCCGCGCCCGGATACTGAGTGCCTGGTCGAACAGGCGTTAAACCGTCTTCCCGCTTCGCCATGTCGTATTCTCGATCTGGGTACCGGCACAGGTGCGATTGCACTGGCGCTGGCCAGCGAACGACCGGATTGTCACGTTACCGCTGTCGATGTGGTTGCAGAGGCGGTGGCGCTGGCGCAACGTAATGCTGAACATCTGGCGATTACCAACGTCAACATCCTGCAAAGTCGCTGGTTTAGTGCGCTTACTGGGCAGCAGTTCGCCATGATTGTCAGCAATCCTCCCTATATTGATGCTCAGGATCCGCATCTCGCGCAGGGCGATGTCCGTTTCGAACCGCTGAGTGCGCTGGTGGCGGCCGATCATGGCCTCGCCGATTTACAGACCATCATTTGCGATGCGCGACATTTTATGCTGCCTGGCGGCTGGCTGCTTCTGGAACATGGCTGGCAGCAAGGCTCGGCGGTGCGTGCGCTGTTTTCACAATATGGCTGGCAGGAAGTGAACACTTGCCGGGATTATGGCGGTAATGAGCGGCTGACGCTGGGAAAGCGGCCTTTACAGGAGTAATGCGCAATGCACCTTTTTAACATACTGATTGTATTGCATTTGACCTGTGTTGCATTGACCATTAGCTTGTTCGTTTTACGCTACTGGTGGCGCTGGACGAATAACCCGCACGCACGGGCCGGCTGGGTGCGAGTGGTGCCGCATGTGGTCGACAGCGTGTTGCTGTTAAGCGGCGGCGGGTTGATGTGGGTAACGGGCTATTTACCTTTTACTGTTAAAGGCGCATGGCTGACTGAAAAGCTGTTTGGCGTTATCATCTACATCGTTTTGGGTTTTATCGCGCTGGGACGACATCGTCCGCGCAGCCAGCAAACGGGTTTTATCGCCTTTATGCTGGGGCTGGTGGTGCTGTACATCATCATTAAACTCGCCGCCACAAAAGTACCGATACTGGGGTAAGAAATGAGGTCGTTAGCTGATTTCGAATTTAACAACGCGCCATTATGCGACGGGATGATCCTTGTTTCAGAGCTGATTCGCGATGATTTTCCTTCGCTGTACGTGCATGAGGAGCTGGAGCGGCTGCTGAGCCTGGCGCGAGAAGAAATAAGTCAGGCGAAGCCTCAGGAGTGGCAACTGGAAAAGCTCATTGAGTTGTTTTACGGCGAATGGGGCTTTAAAGACACGCGTGGGGTTTACCGCCTGTCTGATGCACTGTGGCTGGATAAAGTGCTGGAAAATCGTCAGGGAAGCGCCGTCTCGCTGGGGGCGATTATATTGTGGGTCGCCGGGCGCCTCGATATTCCGCTGACGCCGGTTATTTTCCCGACGCAGTTGATCCTGCGTGCCGAGTGGCTGGATGGTGAGATGTGGCTCATTAACCCGTTTAATGGTGACACGCTGGACGAACATACGCTCGAAGTGTGGCTGAAGGGAAATATTAGCCCGGTCGCCGAGCTGTTTAACGAAGATCTGGATGAAGCCGACAACGCTGAAGTGATCCGCAAATTGCTGGATACCTTAAAGTCAGCGCTGATGGAAGAGCAGCAAATGGAGCTGGCATTGCGCGCCAGTGAAGCGCTGTTACAGTTTAATCCGGAAGATCCTTACGAAATCCGTGACCGTGGGCTGATTTACGCCCAGCTTGATTGCGATCATGTGGCGTTGCACGACCTGAGTTACTTCGTCGAGCAGTGTCCTGAGGATCCGATAAGCGAGATGATCCGCGCGCAAATCAACACGATTTCGCACAAACAGATTACCCTGCATTAAAAGTAAGTTCCGATTCACACTTGATAAGGCGATTTTATGAAACAAAAAGTGGTCAGCATTGGCGACATTAACGTTGCGAACGACCTGCCGTTTGTGCTGTTTGGTGGTATGAACGTGTTGGAATCACGCGATCTGGCGATGCGCATTTGCGAACACTACGTGACTGTGACCCAGAAACTGGGCATTCCGTATGTGTTCAAAGCCTCTTTTGATAAAGCCAACCGTTCTTCCATCAAGTCCTATCGCGGGCCGGGTCTGGAAGAGGGAATGAAAATTTTCCAGGAACTGAAACAGACCTTTGGTGTAAAAGTGATCACCGACGTGCATGAAGCTTCCCAGGCGCAGCCGGTAGCCGATGTGGTCGACGTGATTCAGCTTCCGGCGTTCCTCGCCCGCCAGACCGACCTGGTGGAAGCGATGGCGAAAACCGGCGCGGTAATTAATGTGAAAAAGCCGCAGTTCGTAAGCCCAGGCCAGATGGGCAATATCGTGGATAAATTCCATGAAGGCGGCAATGACAAAGTGATCCTCTGCGACCGCGGCGCCAACTTCGGTTATGACAACCTGGTTGTAGATATGCTCGGTTTCGGCGTAATGAAGAAAGTCTCCAATAACTCACCGGTGATTTTTGACGTAACCCACGCACTGCAATGCCGCGACCCGTTTGGCTCGGCTTCCGGTGGTCGCCGTGCGCAGGTCACCGAACTGGCTCGCGCAGGGATGGCAATCGGCCTGGCCGGCCTGTTTATTGAAGCGCATCCGGATCCGGATCACGCAAAATGCGATGGCCCGTCAGCATTGCCGCTGGACAAACTCGAACCGTTCCTCAAACAGATCAAAGCAATTGATGATCTGGTGAAAAGCTTCGACGAACTCGACACCGAGTAAAAAAACAAAACCCCGCAAATGCGCTCAAATGCGGGGTTTTATCGGCCTGGCGAAATGGCGTCAGGCAAATATCGTCATCAGGTAGGCCGCAAACAGCGCCATATGCGCCGCGCCGTTCAGCACATTAGTACGGCCAGTCGAGAAAGAGAGCTGGCACAGCAGCAGCGAGGCCACCATTACAACCATTTCCGGCGCGCCAAGGCCAAAAACCAGGCGATTGCCGGTGAGCCATGCGATCAACGTAACGACCGGAACCGTCAGGGAAATGGTGGCCAGCACCGAACCAAAAAAAAGATTCATGGCGCGCTGAACCTGATTATTCAGCACTGCTTTTAGTGCCCCAAGACCTTCCGGCGACAGGATTAGCAGTGCCACCAGGAAACCGGTAAAAGCGACGGGCGCATTCATCTGCGTCAGCAGTGTTTCCAGCGGTTTCGCGTTCATTTTGGTTACCGCAATCACCGCAATAAGATGCACGATCAGCCATACAGTATGCCACAAATTCCCGTGTGCAGACGGTTTGCCATGATGCGGGTTGTCGTCGTCGCTTTCGTCTTCATGCTCGTAAACAAACAGATTCTGATGCGTTTTGGTCTGGATAAGCAAAAACACGCCATACATCGCCGCCGAAATTAACGCCACCAGCAGCGACTGAGCAATAGTGAAATTGGCGTCCGGCAGCGCCATCGGGAATACCAGTACGATAATCGCCAGCGGAAACAGGGCGATGAGATACTGTTTGATACCAAACAGATTCATATACTGGGTGGCGAATTTACGCCCGCCGAGCAGCAGCGAGAACCCCACCAGCCCACCGGTGACAATCATGATGATAGAGTAAAGTGTATCGCGCATCAGCGTTGGCGCTGCATCACCTGTCGCCATTAGCGCGGAAATCAGGCTCACTTCGAGGATCACTACCGAAAGACTCAGAATCAGCGAACCGTAGGGCTCGCCGAGGCGGTGCGCGAGTACGTCAGCATGGCGAACCACGCTAAAGGCGCTGGAAAGAATACCGACCAGCGCCAGAATATTGATGCCAATAACCACTGGCAATGACTGCGAACTTCCCCAGAATAGCAGCACGGCCAGCGCCAGCACCGGGAAAATAAGGGATGTCTCCTTGTGGCGGGTTTTAACCGCTTCGTGCGTTGTCGTCATTATGATGCTCCGTCATAGTGCAGGTATATGTGGATTATAGATAAAATTATCAGCGGACTAAAATAGCAAAAAATCGGCACTTTTAGGCGGTTTTTTACTAATTTTTACTGTTTAGTCACTATTTTCATTCAAGCTCATGAAAAAGTCATCTCTCATGAAAATTATTGTTATCTAACAATATGATGTGATTTTTTATTTGCAATAAATTAGGGGTGGTGGCGGTTGTATGGATTATCAACCAGGCTTATTCATTTAGCCCAAAAGGAGCCAAAACATGCCCTATAAAGAGAAGTCCGACCTTCCTGACAGCGTCCAGCATGTGTTGCCGGCCCATGCGCAAGAAATTTATAAAGAGGCGTTTAATAGCGCCTGGGAGGAGTACAAAGACAAAGCCGATCGGCGCGATGATGCCAGCCGCGAAGAGACGGCGCACCGTGTTGCATGGTCGGCCGTTAAACAAGTTTATGAAAAAGGTGATGACGATCGCTGGCACAAAAAGAAATAACACGCTGAAATAATTCCACTTCGCTATTTATAGCCACATTGAATGTGTTGGTGCTATTGCAAGCGGCCCGTGAATTGCATATGGTGCGTAGTAAGCTGCGCTTAAAGCAGCATTTGTCGGGAAGACAGCAGTAGAGCAGTCGCAGGGAAGCAGGCAGTGGCGGAGGTAAAAGATGTTAACGCGTGATTTCTTGCGAACAGCCGATTGTAAAACGGCGTTTGGCGACATTGAGGAGTCGCTGTTATGGTCGGCGGAACAACGGGCCGCATCGCTGGCAGCGACGCTTGCTTGTCGCCCGGATGAAGGGCCGGTGTGGATTTTCGGCTACGGTTCGCTGATGTGGAACCCGGCGCTGGAATTTGAAGAGTCATGCACCGGAACGCTGGTTGGCTGGCATCGTGCATTTTGCCTGCGCTTAACTGCGGGGCGCGGAACGGCCTGTCAGCCTGGCCGCATGCTGGCGCTGAAAGAGGGCGGCCGCACGACCGGTGTGGCTTACCGTATGCCGCAGGAAACCCTTACGGAAGAACTGTCTCTGCTGTGGAAACGCGAAATGATCACTGGCTGCTATATGCCGAGCTGGTGCAAACTTGCGCTGGACGATGGCCGCGTGATTAACGCGCTGGTATTTATTATGGATCCACGCCATCCGCTCTACGAATCCGATACCCGCGCGCAAACTATCGCCCCGTTGATTGCCACCGCCAGTGGCCCACTAGGCACTAATGCACAGTATCTTTTCTCGCTTGAACAGGAGCTCATTAAACTCGGTATGCACGATGACTGCCTGAATGAGCTGGTGGGGAGAGTGCGTGGCTTGCTGGAGGGAGAAAAACCAGGCCCGGACCTGCAACCTGGTTTTGTCTGTTGAGCGATTATGCTGCAACGTAGCTGATTGAGTGCTCCAGCGACTGGCTGTGGCTATCGATCAGCACGTTCCAGATACCGCTGTAAGGTACCGCCAGATAGGCGCTTGCGCGGTTCTGGACGCTTAAGATATTGGTCTGCTCATTAGCCGCGCTGCTCTTCTCGCTCATCAGATGAATATGACAATTTGCTGAACAACGAACGACAATTGTATCCCCGCCAAATAATTTCAAACTTGCTTTTACCACCGCCATTTTCCAACCCCGTAGTTTTATAACAACGCCTTTCGCCACGAAAACTTCTCGCGCGTGATTCTGTTCACAATTTACTCAGCCAATAACACCAAAGTGAAGGATAACGAATGCTGATTTTGATCAAATAATGACGTAGCGATTAAACAAAAATTACATTTATCTGGCGAGGGGGGATGTCGGCGCATAAAACCGTGGGTGAAATGCGCCGAAAGAAGATTAAATGCGGAAATGTCCGGCGGTTTCAGCAAGCTCCCCGGCCTGTGAGCGCAGCGCGTCTGCGGCGGCGGCAGACTGGATCACCAGTTCGGCGTTTTGCTGCACCATACGGTCAAGATCGATAACCGCATGATTGATCTCCTGTATGCCCTTCATCTGCTCACTCGTAGCGACGGTGATCTCGCGCATGATTACCGACACGCTGTCGATGCTGGAAACAATGTCGGTCATACTGTCGCCTGCCAGCCGAACAAAGCGTGAACCGGTGGCGACGCTGTCGGTGGTGGAATCAATCAGCGTTTTGATCTCTTTCGCTGCCTGCGCACTGCGGCTGGCCAGATTGCGTACTTCACCAGCGACCACGGCAAATCCGCGTCCCTGTTCGCCCGCGCGCGCCGCTTCGACGGAGGCATTCAGCGCCAGAATATTCGTCTGAAAGGCGATACCGTCAATCACGCTGGTTATATCCCCGATTTTCGCTGAAGCGGTTTCAATAGATTGCATGGTGGTTATCGCCTGTGTCACCACCTGACCGCCGCGGGATGCCGCTTCGGATGCCGCATGCGCCTGCTGATTAGCCTGAGCGGCAGCGTCGGTAGACTGGGCGACCGACGCGGTGATCTGCTCAACGGCGCTGGCCGTTTCTCGCAGGCTGGACGCCGCCTGTTCAGTCCTTCCTGAGAGATCCTGGTTACCTGCGGCAATCTCTTGAGCTGCTTGCTGCACGGATTGGCTGGAATCACGCAGTTTAACCATCACCACCGACAATTTATCGCTGAAGGCGTTAAAAGCATGGGCAATTTGCGTCACTTCATCATGGCCATCTACTGGTAAACGCTGGGAAAGATCGTCGGTGCCGCTACTGATAGCATTCATCGCATCGCGAATCGTCAGCAGCCTTTTAAGCATGGCTGACACTATCCAGTGCATGACTGTACCGGCAATCAGTACCAGTACGATCAGTGACAGGGCGGAAGCTTTGAGCTGTGCCTGCAAACCGGCCGTGGAATCTGCGCTGTCCAGCGCTACGGTCAGCAGCCAGTGGGTGCCTTTGACCGGGGTAGCTTGCAGTATCTTTTGTACGCCAGCGTACTGACCTTCGACGGTCTTCCCGGCGCGCAACTCGGCGAAACTCACTCCGCTGAGCGCGTCTGCGAAGGGTTTGAGTGTCAGATTATCGTTGTTAGCGGCAATCACCGTACCGTCGTTGTCCAGCAGCAAACCGCTGCTGTTAGGCGATGGATTGATGCCGCGTACGTTAGCTACCACGCTATCCATCGAAACATCACCAGCGACTACGCCTTTCAGCGTACCGTTCTCTTTCACCGGTACGGCGAACGTGACCACCAGTTTGCCGCTACCCGCATCGACATAGGGTGCGGTCACCACCGGCGCATCCGCTTTCAGCACCTGCTGATACCACGGGCGGATCGTCGGATCATAATCGGCGGGTACACCGGTCGGATCGGAGAATTTCGCCGTTTTGCTGGCGTAACCGATATACACATTGGTGAAGCCGCCGGCGTGCGCCATCTGTGTGAAAATGGGCACCGGATCGTCAGTTAAGGCGACGCTTTGCAGCGAGTTGATGATCTCCATTTTCCCGGCGACCCAGTCTGCAATGGCAATGCTGTGACTGGCGCTGGTGCTGGAGAGGATATCTTGCTGAGTTTGTTGATTATGCTGGCGAGTGACCTGATAGTTAATAACGGTGTTAAGAAGCAAAGCGATAGCGAGACATCCCGCCGTGGCCGCAATAATGCGAGATTTAATCGTTCTAAACATAATTATATTACCTGCTGTGTTGTCTTAAGTGGCTATCGGCAACACAACAGGCAAACTTGATGGCGGAACGTCATTTATAAGAAAATTATATTAAACTCCCGGCGGTATTAAAAAGTTAATACCTTATCCGCTGCCACCGTCCACTGCGCCAGTTCTACCAGCGTACCGATTTCCACGCCATCTACTAGCGGCAGGGCGGTAATACCGCGTCCATCAGTGCAGGTTTTGCATAATTTCACCGCCACGCCCTGGGCGGTCAAAATTTCCAGCATCTGTTGCAGGTTATAACCCTCCACCGGCTTTTGCCCGCGCAGACCGGCGGTTACTGCGTCGGACATTAAAAACACTTTCAGTTGCTTCTCGCTCTCTTCTTCGCACAGGGCGATTGCCAGCCGCAAACTGCTGAACAGCGATTCACTACCATAAGCCGCGCCGGTGGCGACAATGACGATTTTTTGCATTTTCACTCCTTCGATAACATTGTGCAGACGGAGCTTATGCTACTGCGCCGCTGTCTTTGGTGAAAGGACGGCGATGCAGGATCAGTGGCTTACCACAAATTATTGTCCGAAACGGCCTATTAACCCGCTGGCGGCCAGTGCATGCCCTTTGAGTTTATCTAACAGAGCATCGCGTGTTAGCCCTTCCGGCAAAGTTGGCGGCAGTGAGGTGGCAATCAGCGTGAAAGTGTAATGGTGCGCACCGCTGCCAGGCGGTGGACAGGGGCCATGCCAGCGCAGGTTCCCGGGGCTGTTTTTCCCGGCGGTATAATTTTTGCCGTCGCGCAGATCGTTGGGCGCAAAACCGGTCATTGACGGCGAAATATTGTAAGCCACCAGATGTGTCACCCCCAGTCCGTTCGCGCCTTCCGGATCGTGGACCAGCAAGGCGAAACTTTTTGTACTGGCTGGCGGGTTACTCCATACCAGCGCGGGGGACTGATTTTCACCGGTACAATTGGGATTGCTGCTGGCGTTACCGGCGAATTTTTTCTCCATCAAGGCATTGTCGGCGAAAGCCGGGGATTGCAGGTTAAACAGTTCATTTGCGTATGCCTGAACGCCGTACAACAGCAACGCGCTACAGAACGCTCCACGTAGTTTACAATTCATGGCGATTCTCTTTCAGCATTGGTGCATTAACTGTAGTTGCAACACAGCGGGTGGGTAAGGATTTTCCTGGTATTTTGCCGCTCCCTGCAAAGCAGGGGCAAAACCGTTAAACTTGTTGGTTCATGTCGATAAACTGGGCGGATTATTATCAGCAAATTGCTGTACGGTGTTATGAATTATAAGCTCTCATCTCTTTTGATATTGCTGCTGGCGGGCGATGTTGTCGATGCCGCACAAAATAGCTTCGTTCAGCAAGCGGAAAACCCCTTCGATAATAACGGTGATGGTTTGCCGGATCTTGGCATGACGCCCGTAAATGGCTCGCAGGAAAAACACATCGCGGAGATGGCCAAAACCTTCGGTGAAGCCAGCATGACGGATAACGGGCTGACCGCCGGAGAGCAGGCGCGCCAGTTTGCATTCGGGCAATTGCGGGATGTGGTGAGTGGTGAGGTGAACCAGAAAGTGGAGTCATGGCTGTCGCCCTGGGGCAGCGCCAATATCGATTTTAAGGTCGATAGTGAGGGTAGTTTTACTGGCAGCCACGGCGACTGGTTTGTGCCTCTACAGGATAATAACCGCTACCTCAGTTGGGGGCAACTCGGAGTGACACAACAGGACGAGGGGCTGGTGGGCAATGTCGGCTTAGGCCAACGCTGGATGGCTGGCGACTGGTTACTCGGCTACAACACTTTTTATGATACGCTGCTGGATGACAATTATAGCCGCGCCGGGTTAGGCGCCGAGGCGTGGGGGCAATATCTGCGTTTCTCCGCCAACTACTACCAGCCTGTGAGCAACTGGAATTATCAAACCCCCACGCAACAACAGCGGATGGCGCGAGGTTACGACGTGACCGCGCAAGCGAGATTGCCGTTCTGGCAGCAACTGAATACCAGCCTCAGCGTTGAACAATACTTTGGCGATAATGTGGATCTGTTTGATACCGGTACTGGCTATCACAACCCGGTAGCGGTGAAAGTGGGCATCAACTATACACCGGTTCCGCTGGTGACGCTGACTGCCGAACACCGTCAGGGTGAGAGCGGTCTTAGCCAGAATGACTTAGGTTTGAAGCTCAACTACCGCTTTGGCGTCCCGCTGTGGAAGCAACTTTCAGCCAGCGAAGTGGCTGCCAGTCGTTCTCTGCGCGGTAGCCGTTACGACAGCCCAACGCGTAACAGTACGCCGGTGTATGAATATCGTCAGCGCAAAACATTGTCGGTGTTTCTCGCGACGCCGCCGTGGGATTTACAGCCTGGTGAAACCGTGGCGCTGAAGTTGCAAATCAACAGCACGCATGGCGTGCGTTCGATTAGCTGGCAAGGCGATACGCAGGCGCTTAGCCTGACGCCGCCAGCGAACGGGCGCAGTGCCGATGGCTGGACGCTGATTATGCCGCGCTGGGATAGTGCTGAAGGGGCGAGCAACCGCTGGACGATTACCGCACTGGTGGAAGATGACAAAGGGCAGCGTGTGGCGTCGAATAGCATTGAACTGAAACTGACAGAACCGGTGGTACCACCGATGACGGACAATAACGTTAACGCGGGCTGGTCGCTGCCAGCCCCGTAACGATCAAAAAATACGTTCCTGGTGAACCCACACAGCAGCTTCTACGCGGGATTTCAGCTTCATTTTCTTCAGCATATGTTTAACGTGGACTTTGACTGTGCTCTCGGTGATATCGAGACGGCGGGCGATCATTTTATTCGGCAATCCCTGCGCAATCAGCTTGAGAATATCGCGCTCGCGCGGGGTGAGCTGGCTGATGTCGCGATCGCTGGTCGAGCGATTGGCGCGCAGGCTTGCCGCCAGCACCGGGGTGAGCGCTTCGCTGAGCACCATCTCTCCTGCTGCTGCTTGCTGTAGCGCTTTCAGCAAATCTTCCGGCTCCATATCTTTCAACAGGTAGCCATCCGCGCCGCGTTTCAGTGCGGTCACTACATCTTCTTCGTGATTGGAAACGCTGAATACTACCACCCGGCCGGAGAGCGACTTCTCGCGCAGTTTATCGAGCGTTTCCAGGCCATTCATGCCAGGCATATTGAGATCCAGTAGTATCAGGTCTGGATCGAGCGCATCTGCCAGTTCAATCCCTTGCTCGCCGTTGCTGGCTTCGCCGACCACGGTGATATCGGGCGCCATGCCAATCAACTGCTTCACACCGGTTCGCAGCATCGGATGGTCGTCGATCAGCAAAATAGTGGCCGGTTGCGGGTTACTCATGGGTATCTCCTTGCATAGGTGAGATAAACGTCTCAGGGATGAACGTAACGATAACCTCCGTCCCGCCGGAGGCAACGGGGCGTACCTGGCAATCGCCGCGCAGGCTTTGCGCGCGGTCACGCATAATGATCATTCCATAATGGTTTGTCCTTTCAGCATTGACCTGAATACCGCGCCCATTGTCGGCAACGCGCAGTATCACCCGGTTTTCTTGCTGTTCTACGGCGACGCTGACCGCGGTTGCGCCGGAGTGTTTCAGTGCATTGCTCAGTGCTTCGCGGGCAATTTGCAACAGATGGATAGCCTGATGCGGCGGCACCAGTCGGGGCGTAAGCTGATAGTCGAGCCGCACCTGGAAACCGAAACGATCGCTGTACTCCTGGCAACTGGCTTCCAGCGCCGGGCGCAGCCCTGGTTCGGTTAATTGTAAACGGAAGGTGGTCAGCAGTTCGCGTAACTGCGCCCATGAGGTATTCAGCTCGTTACGGATCTGGCTCAGTAACTGCTGGCTATTTTGTGGTAACGCATCGCCCTGCATTTGCAGGCAGCTAACCTGCATTTTCATACAGGAGAGTGACTGGGCGATTGAATCGTGCAGCTCACGGGCAATGGTGGCGCGCTCTTCCATTACCAGCAGTTGTTGCTGTTTGTCCTGATGCCTGTCGAGTGCCAGCGTCGCGGTTAACTGCTCTACCAGAGTATCAACAAGTTGTTGCTGGTCATGGCTTAAATGCCGGCCCGGCGGCAATTGCGCCAGCAGCAAACCGTACTGCATATGGGCATCCGCCAGCCGCCATTTTAACGTTGTTCCGGAACCCGGATGCGGCGTTGTAACACCACGCGGACACAAGTGGCAGCCTTTATCATCACAACTGGCATTCGACTGGCAGGTAAATTCCTGATGGTTTTTCTCATCTTCTGTGTCGTAGACACGCAGTTCGATATCGTGAAGCAGCGTTAGATCCTGCAAGCCATTAAGCACTGGTGAAAGGCGTTCGCACAGCGGAATGCGTGAGTGCAGGCGGTGGTTAGCCTGCCATAAAAACGACAGGATCTGGTTTTTCTGCTCAAGACCGGCGGTCTTCTCTTTAACGCGCAGCTCAAGTACTGCATAACTTTCCGCCAGCTCAGCAGACATGTTATTTAACGCCTCACCAAGCGTTGCCATTTCATTGCGTCCGCTAATCGAGGCGCGTCGGGTAAAATCGCGCTGGCTAACGGCGCGCGCCATTTGCAGCAGTTGTTTCCATGGGCGCAGCAGTCGTGAACGTAGCCAGACGACGGCAAACAGTAGCAGTAGAGCCATTAACAGCGCCATCAGACGTTGCATGATGACCACCTGTTCAATCCGTTGTTCGGTGCTGCGATCGAACGACGTCACCAGTTTATCTATTCTGCCAACGAAGATAGCGATAATGTTCGCTGCTTCACTGGGTTGTTGCGCCTGGCGGATGGCGGGGATCACAAGGCTATGCCAGTAGTTTTGTAGCTCGGCAAGCTGCGCTTGCTGGCCATCACGCTGCGCGGCCAGCGCCAGCTCCGGACTGAATGCGGTATGCTCCATTTCATCAAACAGGTACTGCTTGTCTTCATGCAGCGGGATCGCCGACAACAGGCGATAGCTCTGCATGCGTAGAGAACCGGCTTTATTGATAGCATGCGCGCTACCCTGAACGCCCTGTACCAGCCAGCCGGAGATAGCCATACCTGCCACGCCGATAACGGTGGACAGCAACATCAGCAGCGCCAGTTGGTTAACCAGCGAAATAGGAGAAAAGAGGCGTTTTAGCATAAGTGATGAAAGCTCCTTGACCGCATGCGCTGCGGGTAACGGTATTGTCAGCTATCGCCTGGGGTATACCCATACCTCTAAAGGATTACCTCTTTATTGCCAGCGTGTCGACCAACGTGGGAACAATCTGCGCGGTAGCGGCGATGACCGTGAAAAACCACACCTTTTTTGTATATCACGACTACTCACTAATGAGCATGGTGATTTTTCAGGCGTAGAAAGCGCGGCTTTTCCTTTGATTTATATCAACTTACCTGGCGCTGCAAAAACTATGGTGACAGGCATCAAACCGATCAGCAGAGGTGTATATGCAGCACTCATCCATCCCGGAAAAAGGTTCGTCATCACGGGTTATTACCGAATGGCGTCCTGAAGATCCGGCTTTCTGGCAACAGCAGGGACATGCGATTGCAAGCCGTAATTTGTGGATTTCCGTTCCTTGTCTGCTTCTGGCGTTTTGTGTCTGGATGCTGTTCAGCGCCGTGGCTGTTAACCTGCCAAAAGTGGGTTTCAGGTTTACCACTGACCAGCTCTTTATGTTGACTGCGCTGCCCTCCGTTTCCGGCGCGCTGCTCCGAGTACCGTACTCTTTTATGGTGCCGGTGTTCGGTGGTCGTCGCTGGACAGCTTTCAGCACCGGGATTTTGATTATTCCTTGCGTATGGCTCGGTTTTGCCGTGCAGGATCCGACCACGCCTTTTAGTGCGTTTATTATTATCTCGCTGCTATGCGGTTTCGCCGGGGCGAACTTTGCTTCCAGTATGGCGAACATCAGCTTCTTCTTCCCGAAACAGAAGCAGGGCGGCGCGCTGGGGCTCAATGGCGGGTTGGGCAATCTGGGCGTCAGCGTGATGCAATTGATTGCCCCGCTGGCCGTCTCTTTTTCTATTTTTGCCGCTTTTGGTGGTACGGGCGCGGTTCAGCCGGACGGCACAATGCTGTATCTGGCAAACGCGGCCTGGATCTGGGTTCCGCTGCTGGCCCTCTTTACACTGGCGGCGTGGTTCGGCATGAACGAACTGGCGACCTCGAAAGCCTCGCTACGTGCGCAATTGCCGGTGCTGAAACGCAGCCACTTGTGGATTATGAGTTTCCTCTATCTGGCAACCTTCGGTTCGTTTATCGGCTTTTCAGCCGGTTTTGCCATGCTGTCGAAAACGCAGTTTCCGGAGGTACAGATCCTGCATTTTGCTTTCTTCGGTCCACTGATTGGCGCCCTGGCTCGTTCGGCTGGTGGCGCGATCTCCGATCGACTCGGCGGCACACGTGTCACGTTAGTGAACTTTGTGATGATGGCTATTTTCAGTGCTGCGCTGTTCCTGACCTTACCTACAGGAGGTACTGGCGGTAGCTTTATTGCCTTCTTCTGCGTCTTCCTGATGTTGTTCCTCACGGCAGGTCTGGGCAGTGGCTCTACGTTCCAGATGATCTCTGTTATTTTCCGTAAAATGGCCATGGAACGCGCACAAAAACGCGGCGGCAGCGAGAATGAAGCCATGCGCGAAGCAGCAACAGAAACAGCGGCGGCGCTTGGGTTTATCTCAGCAATCGGCGCGATTGGCGGTTTTTTCATCCCGAAGGCGTTCGGCACTTCACTGGTATTAACCGGCTCTCCGGCTGGTGCAATGAAAGTATTTCTCGTGTTCTATATTGCCTGCGTTGTGATCACCTGGGCGATATACGGGCGTAAAAAATAATAATATGAAAGCTTGTTGATTATCGTTGCGCGGTGAAAGCCGCGCTTTTTTTATTCAGCTTGTAGTTACAACATCCTATTCAATTTATTTTCATCCTGCTTCGGAAGCTCTCATGCACCAAGTGTCGGGCAGAACATCTACCCCTTAATACCTGGCGCTCAGGAAAAGTAGAGCCCACTCTGCACTTATTTCATAAAAAACATTATTTATCAGTGCATTATAAAATAAAAATCACTAACCCTTTGGGGGTAATTCGTTTTTTGGCGGCTGTTGTGAAGTTCTGAGGGCTTGATCGCCATCAATTCTCTTTGTCTTTGCGGGGTTTACCGTCGCGGCAAATGCAGCAATGTCGATTTAGCAAGAGAGCCATACAGGCTCCAACAGGAGAACCCCGATGAGTAAATTCCTGGACCGGTTTCGCTACTTCAAACAGAAGGGCGAAACCTTTGCCGACGGGCACGGCCAGCTCTTAAACACCAACCGGGACTGGGAGGATGGATACCGTAGCCGCTGGCAGCACGATAAAATCGTTCGCTCCACCCACGGCGTGAACTGCACTGGTTCCTGTAGCTGGCAGATCTTTGTTAAAAATGGTCTGGTCACCTGGGAAACCCAACAGACAGACTACCCGCGTACCCGCCCGGATATGCCTAACCATGAACCGCGTGGTTGCCCACGCGGCGCGAGTTACTCCTGGTATCTCTACAGTGCTAACCGCCTGAAATACCCGCTGATGCGTAAACGCCTGATTAAACTGTGGCGCGAAGCGAAAGCGCAACATGCCGATCCGGTGAATGCCTGGGCTTCCATCATTGAAGATGCTGATAAAGCGAAAAGCTTTAAACAAGCGCGCGGTCGCGGTGGTTTTGTGCGTTCCTCCTGGCAGGAAGTGAATGAGCTGATTGCGGCATCCAACGTTTATACTGTCAAAACCTACGGCCCGGACCGCGTGGCAGGTTTTTCGCCGATTCCGGCGATGTCGATGGTCTCTTATGCTTCCGGTGCGCGTTACCTTTCATTGCTCGGCGGCACCTGCCTCAGCTTCTATGACTGGTATTGCGATTTACCGCCAGCCTCGCCGCAAACCTGGGGCGAACAGACTGACGTACCGGAATCCGCTGACTGGTACAACTCCAGTTACATCATCGCCTGGGGTTCAAACGTGCCGCAAACCCGTACTCCGGATGCGCACTTCTTTACCGAAGTTCGTTATAAAGGCACCAAAACCGTTGCTGTGACGCCGGATTACGCGGAAATCGCTAAACTGTGCGATTTGTGGCTGGCACCGAAACAGGGCACCGATGCTGCGATGGCGCTGGCAATGGGCCATGTCATGCTGCGTGAATTCCATCTGGACAAGCCGAGCCAGTATTTCACCGATTATGTGCGTCGCTATACCGACATGCCGATGCTGGTAATGCTGGAGGAGCGCGACGGTTATTACGCCGCAGGTCGTATGTTACGTGCCGCCGATCTGGTGGATGCGCTGGGCCAGCAAAATAACCCGGAATGGAAAACCGTCGCCCTTGATAACGATGGCAATCTGGTCGCACCGAACGGCTCCATTGGTTTCCGTTGGGGTGAGAAAGGGAAATGGAACCTTGAACAACGTGACGGCGGCAATGGGGCTGATGTGGAGTTGAGTCTGAGCCTGCTCGGTAAACACGACGACGTGGCGCAGGTTGGTTTCCCTTATTTCGGCGGTGAAAGCAGCGAGCATGTTAGCGGCGTTTCGCTGGAGAATATCCTGCTGCACAAACTACCGGTAAAACGCATCCAACTGGCAGACGGTTCTATCGCGCGGGTGGCAACCGTCTACGATCTGACGCTCGCCAACTACGGCCTGGATCGCGGTCTGGATGATGAAAACTGCGCTACCCGTTACGACGAAATTAAAGCCTATACCCCGGCATGGGCAGAGAAAATCACCGGTGTATCACAGGCGCAGATTATCCGCATCGCCCGCGAGTTCGCCGATAACGCCGACAAAACCCATGGTCGTTCGATGGTGATTATCGGTGCCGGGATGAACCACTGGTATCACCTCGATATGAACTATCGCGGCATTATCAATATGCTTATCTTCTGCGGCTGCGTTGGGCAGAGCGGTGGCGGCTGGGCACACTATGTTGGCCAGGAAAAACTGCGTCCGCAAACCGGCTGGCAACCGCTGGCGTTTGCTCTCGACTGGCAGCGCCCGGCGCGCCATATGAACAGCACCTCTTACTTCTACAACCACTCCAGCCAGTGGCGCTATGAAACGGTAACGGCGCAGGAATTTCTTTCGCCGCTGGCGGATAAATCCCGCTATACCGGCCATCTTATCGACTTTAACGTGCGTGCTGAACGTATGGGTTGGCTGCCGTCTGCACCACAGTTAGGCACCAACCCGCTGCGCATCGCCACCGAAGCGGAAAAAGCCGGGATGGACGCAGTTGATTACACGGTAAAATCCCTGAAAGAGGGCACTTTGCGTTTTGCGGCTGAGCAGCCGGAAAACGGTAAAAACCATCCGCGTAACCTGTTTATCTGGCGCTCTAACCTGCTCGGTTCTTCCGGTAAGGGCCATGAGTTTATGCTCAAGTATCTGCTGGGTACCGAGCACGGTATTCAGGGCAAAGACCTCGGCAAGCAGGGGGGCGTGAAGCCGGAAGAAGTGGAGTGGCGTGGCAACGGTCTCGACGGCAAACTGGATCTGGTGGTGACGCTGGATTTCCGTTTGTCGAGCACCTGCCTCTATTCGGATATCGTGCTGCCAACGGCAACCTGGTATGAAAAAGACGACATGAATACGTCGGATATGCATCCGTTTATTCATCCGCTTTCTGCGGCTGTTGATCCGGCGTGGGAATCCAAAAGCGATTGGGAGATTTACAAAGGCATCGCTAAATCCTTCTCCGCGCTGTGCGTCGGCCACCTGGGTAAAGAGACCGATGTGGTGACGTTGCCGATCCAGCACGACTCTGCCGCAGAGCTGGCGCAACCGCTGGGCGTACAGGACTGGAAAAAAGGCGAATGCGATCTGATCCCGGGTAAAACCGCGCCGCATATCATTCCGGTCGAACGTGATTATCCGGCAACCTATGAACGCCTTACCTCGATTGGCCCGTTGATGGAGAAAATTGGCAACGGCGGCAAAGGTATCGCCTGGAACACCCAGAGCGAAATGGATCTGCTGCGTAAGCTTAACTACACCAAAGCGGATGGCCCGGCAAAAGGTCAGCCAATGTTGAATACGGCAATTGATGCGGCAGAGATGATCCTGACGCTGGCACCGGAAACTAACGGCAACGTGGCGGTGAAAGCATGGGCGGCGCTCAGTGAATTTACCGGTCGCGACCATAAGCATCTGGCGCTAAATAAAGAAGACGAAAAGATTCGTTTCCGCGATATTCAGGCGCAGCCGCGCAAAATTATTTCCAGCCCGACCTGGTCCGGCCTCGAAGATGAGCATGTCTCTTACAATGCGGGCTATACCAACGTGCATGAGCTGATTCCATGGCGCACGCTCTCCGGCCGCCAGCAGTTGTATCAGGATCATCAATGGATGCGCGACTTTGGTGAAAGCCTGCTGGTTTACCGTCCGCCGATTGACACCTGTTCGGTGAAAGCGGTGATGGGCGTGAAACCTAACGGTTATAAAGAAAAAGCGCTCAATTTCCTGACACCGCACCAGAAATGGGGCATTCACTCCACATACAGCGATAACTTGCTGATGCTGACGCTGGGTCGCGGTGGTCCGGTGGTCTGGCTCAGTGATGTTGATGCCAAAGAGATGGGGATTGCGGATAACGACTGGATCGAAGTATTCAACAGCAACGGCGCGCTGACTGCGCGTGCGGTGGTGAGCCAGCGTGTGCCATCCGGTATGACGATGATGTACCACGCGCAGGAACGTATCGTGAACCTGCCGGGGTCAGAGATTACCGGGCAGCGTGGCGGTATCCATAACTCGGTCACCCGTATTACCCCGAAACCGACGCATATGATCGGCGGCTATGCCCAACTGGCTTATGGTTTCAACTATTACGGGACGGTCGGTTCCAACCGTGATGAGTTTGTGGTGGTGCGTAAGATGAAAAATATCAACTGGTTGGATGGCGAAGGTAATGACCAGGTACAGGAGAGCGCAAAATGAAAATTCGTTCACAAGTTGGCATGGTGCTGAATCTCGATAAATGCATCGGCTGTCATACCTGTTCTGTGACCTGTAAAAATGTCTGGACCAGCCGTGAAGGCGTGGAATACGCATGGTTCAACAACGTTGAAACCAAGCCGGGCACTGGCTTTCCGACCGACTGGGAAAATCAGGAAAAATGGAAGGGCGGCTGGATCCGCAAAATCAATGGCAAACTGCAACCACGGATGGGTAACCGTGCGCTGCTGCTCGGTAAGATCTTCGCTAATCCGCATCTGCCAGAGATTGATGATTACTACGAACCGTTCGATTTTGACTATCAGCGTCTGCATAACGCGCCGGAAAGCAAACATCAGCCGATTGCGCGTCCACGCTCGTTGATCACCGGTCAGCGGATGAACAAAATCACTGCTGGCCCGAACTGGGAAGACGATCTGGGCGGTGAGTTCGACAAGCTGAGTAAAGACCAGAACTTCGCTAACCTGCAAAAAGCGATGTACGGCCAGTTCGAAAACACCTTCATGATGTATTTGCCGCGTCTGTGCGAGCACTGTCTGAACCCGGCGTGCGTTGCAACCTGTCCGAGCGGCGCGATCTATAAACGTGAAGAAGATGGCATTGTGCTGATCGATCAGGACAAATGTCGCGGCTGGCGTATGTGCGTTACCGGTTGCCCGTACAAAAAAATCTACTTCAACTGGAAGAGCGGTAAATCCGAGAAGTGCATTTTCTGCTATCCGCGTATCGAAGCGGGTATGCCGACCGTTTGTTCGGAAACCTGCGTGGGCCGTATTCGTTACCTTGGCGTGCTGCTGTATGACGCGGACGCCATTGAAAACGCCGCCAGCACCGAAAGCGAAAAAGACCTGTACCAGCGCCAGCTTGATGTGTTCCTCGATCCGCACGATCCGGCGGTGATTGCGCAGGCACTGGTCGATGGCGTGCCGCAGAGCGTGATTGACGCGGCACAGAAATCACCAGTCTACAAAATGGCGATGGACTGGAAACTGGCACTGCCGCTGCATCCGGAATATCGCACGCTGCCGATGGTGTGGTACGTACCGCCTTTGTCTCCGATCCAGTCTGCAGCCGATGCCGGAGAACTGGGCAGCAATGGCATTCTGCCGAACGTGGAGAGCCTGCGTATTCCGGTGCAATACCTGGCGAACTTGTTGACGGCCGGAGACACCGAGCCGGTGCTGTTGGCGCTGAAACGTATGCTGGCGATGCGCCACTTTAAACGTGCGGAAACCGTTGACGGGATCGAAGATACCCGCGCGCTGGAAGAGGTCGGGCTGTCGAAAGAACAGGCGCAGGAGATGTATCGTTACCTGGCGATCGCTAACTACGAAGACCGTTTCGTTGTACCGTCCAGCCATCGTGAGTTGGCGCGTGAAGCGTTCCCTGAAAAAAGCGGTTGTGGCTTCAGCTTCGGCGATGGTTGTCACGGTTCAGACAACAAATTCAACCTGTTCAACAGTCGCCGCATTGATGCGGTGGATGTAACAATCAAAACGGAGCCACACCCATGATTGAATTGGTGGTTATTTCCCGTTTGCTGGAGTATCCGGATGCTGCCCTGTGGCAGCATCAACAAGAGCTGTTCGATGCGCTGGCCGCTGGCGAAAACCTGGCGAAAGTTGACGCGCAGCAGGTCGGGATTTTTTTACGCGATTTAACGACGCAGGAACTGCTGGATGCGCAGTCCACTTACAGCGAGCTGTTTGATCGCGGTCGCGCAACGTCGTTGCTGCTGTTTGAACATGTCCACGGCGAATCCCGCGATCGTGGCCAGGCGATGGTCGATCTGCTGGCGCAGTATGAGCGCCATGGTTTGCTGCTCGACAGCCGTGAACTGCCGGATCATCTACCGCTCTATCTGGAGTATCTGGCGCAGCTTCCTGCGGCGGAAGCGATTGGCGGTTTGCAGGATATTGCGCCGATCCTGGCGCTGTTGCAGGCGCGTTTGCAACAGCGTGAAAGCCATTACACCACGCTGTTTGATGCCCTGCTTTCGCTGAGCAAAACCGCAGTAGATAACGAGCAAATGGTGGAAAAAATTTCCGCTGAAGCGCGCGACGATACGCCGCAGGCGCTGGATGCCGTGTGGGAAGAGGAGCAGGTGAAATTCTTTGCTGAACAGGGCTGCGGCGGCTCTGACATTACTGCTCATCAGCGCCGATTTGCCGGGGCTGTGGCACCGCAATATCTGAATATCACAACAGGAGGAGAGCGCTAATGCACTTCCTTAATATGTTCTTCTTTGACATCTATCCCTATATGGCCGGTGCAATTTTCCTGATTGGTAGCTGGCTGCGCTATGACTATGGGCAATATAGCTGGCGTGCAGGTTCCAGCCAGATGCTGGACCGTAAAGGGATGAATCTTGCCTCGAACCTGTTCCATCTGGGTATTCTGGGTATCTTCGCGGGCCATTTCCTCGGTATGCTGACACCGCACTGGATGTATGAATCATTCCTGCCGATCGAAGTAAAACAGAAAATGGCGATGATCGGCGGCGGTGCCAGCGGCGTGATGTGCCTGGTGGGTGGTTTGTTGCTGCTGAAACGCCGCCTGTTCAATCCGCGTATCCGCGCGACGTCGACCACGGCGGATATTTTGATCATGACGCTGCTGATGACACAGTGTGCGCTGGGCTTATTGACCATTCCGTTTTCTGCTCAGCATATGGATGGCAGCGAAATGATGAAACTGGTCGGCTGGGCGCAGGCCGTCGTCACTTTCCATGGCGGAGCCTCTGCGCATCTTGACGGCGTTGCCTTTATTTACCGCATGCATTTGGTGCTGGGAATGACATTATTTGTGCTGTTCCCGTTCTCCCGCCTGGTGCATATCTGGAGCGCGCCTGTGGAATATCTGACGCGGAAATACCAGATCGTTCGCGCTCGCCGCTAATAACAAAACCCCGCTATGTGCTACGCGGGGTTTTTTATTACCGTGAGGTGAGCGTCGCCGGGGTATTTCGGCGTTCACCCCAGCCAAGATTATTGCCAGCAGCCGCCAGCAGAATTAGCACGCCACCCGCCATTTGCACGAGGCTGAGCGAATGGCCAAACAGCAGATTGTCGATAACAACAGCAACCAGCGGATAGATAAATGACAGGGAACCAATTAACGGCGTGGATAATTTCTGTATCGCACTGTAAAACAACTGATACATCACACCGGTATGCAGGATCCCCAGCGTCAATACCATGATCCATGATAAAGGCTGTGTAGGGGCTGAAATATGTGCCAGCGGCAGCAGCATCACTACGCCGGTCAGTACCTGAATCAGAGCAATATGTTGCGCCGGTAACTGACGCAAACGGCGGGCAATCATTGCTGTCAGGGCATAGAAAAACGCGGCGCCTAACGCCATTGCCATTCCACTAAGCCATTGTGCATTCGGATGCCGCAGTTCGCTAAGAAGCAACAGCACGACGCCGGAAAAGGCCAGCAGCAACCATCCCCATTTTGTCAGCGTGACGCGTTCGCCGAGCAACATACTCATCAGCACCAGCATAAAGGGTTGCGTATTGTAGACCACCGTCGCCAGCCCCATTGAAACACGGCTGTATGCGGCGAACAGCAGCAACCAGTTAATGACCAGCGCAACTCCCCCGGCAATGGCGAGAAGTAAGATTGTGCGGGGGATGCGGCCCAGTGGTTGTTTGCTGAAGCGGATAAACAGAAACAGAGTAAGCGCGCCTATCAGACAGCGCCAGAATACCACATCAACTACCGCCATCCCGCTGAGCAGGACGAATGCACCAATCGAACCGGAAATCAGCATCGCCAGGCTCATTTGCCAGGCACCCTCTGGAATAGTTTTCATCGTTACCTCCTGATGTTGATGCGTTTATTGTCGAAAATCAGCGGCCAGCTTTACAGAGTTGATGTAAGGTAAGATATGATTAATGCCTTTATAAATTAGGAGAAATGTATGGATTACGTTATTGATGATATCGATCGCGCTATTCTCACCTCTCTGGCAGAAGATGCGCGGCAGTCGTTAAAAGTGCTTAGCGCACGCGTAGGGCTCACTTCACCCAGCACGGCGGAACGGGTTAAACGGCTGGAGGAACGGGGCGTAATAGAGGGATATGGTGCGCGGGTAAATCTCGCGGCGCTGGATTATCGCTTACAGGCACTGGTACGTGTCAGACCGTTGCCCGGTATGTTGCAGAAAGTGGATAAACTGATTCAGGCGTTGCCTGAGTGTATAGAAAGTGACAAAGTCACCGGGGAAGACTGTTTCGTTATGCGGCTGGTTGTGCGCTCCATCGAGCAACTGGATGCGTTGCTTGACACGATTTCCGAGTATGCGCAATGCAATACGTCGATAGTGAAGAGCTCACCGGTTAAACGGCGGTTGCCGCCAATCTAAAGCCGGGACATGGGGTGAGATGATCGAGTCGAACCTTAATCGAAGGTTCTCGTCCTTCCCCGAACGGTAGGATATATGGGTAATGAGCTGGATAAAAGCTGGGAAAAAATCTTTGAAATGGTGGTGGGGGAAGGATTATTCGGCGCTAAAGCGCCTCACCCTTCGGGTCGTTGCCTGTGGCAACGCGCTCTCGCGGTGCTCGAGTCGAACCTTGAAGTCGATGACGGCAGATTTACAGTCTGCTCCCTTTGGCCGCTCGGGAACCCCACCACGGGGTTACTACACTGCTGTGATGGTCCAGGAGGGAAGGATTATTCGGAGC
>NZ_FMBC01000031.1 GCF_900094795.1 Kosakonia oryziphila | reverse complement strand
GCAACGAAGGGGCGATTGCCCGGCAGCATGATGTCCAGGCGATTCACAATCTGGTGAAGAGGTTCTTTACGCTCAAGCGCCATGCCAACAATACACCAGACCATCATTTCGAGGGGAAGACGGCGCTTGCGTAGCGTTACTGTACCTGATTCGGCAAGGCAACGAGAGATGAGTTCGGGGTCGAGGTAATCCCCCAGAGAAGTCAGTGGGTTACGCAGAGAATCGTAACGGGATACCAAATCAAGGGCCTGTCCAATGTACATAAAAAAATCCGGAAACGAGTGAGCGTTTCCGGATTCTTACACAGCCACTGGATCGGTCAACTGATCCTTAACTGATCGGCATTACAGTGGGTGCTGCGGTTTTCCATAGATAAAAAAGCCGATCATGTGATCGGCTTTTTTGTCATTATGCGCGGGATTAGAAGTTGTAACCCACAACCAGGTAACCACCCCAGCCAGTAGAATGTACGTTGAAGTCGCCGTTGCCAAAGTTCAGGCTGGCGTCGTCGTTCCACTGGCCTCCGTGGTGCCAGTAACGGGCAACAACAGAGTAGTGCCAGTGATCATAACCCAGAGAGAGGATGTGGCTGGACGCGATGGAATCATTGGTACGGGTTCTGATGCCGTTATTGGCGTAACCGCTCTTATCACCCAGATCGGAGCCCCAGTCAAAGTTGGTAAAGCCGATGTAGCTTAACTGGCCGCCCCACAGGGTAGTGATCGGTACAAAGTATTTCACTTTGAAGCGGTAGCCGTCCCATTCGTTCTGGTTAGCGGCGCCGTAGTTCTGCCACTGGTATTTCGCATACACGTTCAGGGAGAGGCTCATTGGCAGACCGGTGTCGATGTCGGTGCCGAGACCCATGTACCAGGTGCTCTGACGACCAGAGGCATTGCGGCCCATGTCGTAGATATAGTTGTTCGCGAAATACCACTCTTTGAACGGACCGAAACTCAGATCGGTACCCGTCAGTTTATCGATGGAGAAACGCGGTTCGATTTCCATAAACAGCGGAGAACCGTGGTTCCAGATACCTTTCGCATCTGTATTACCGCCGAAGAATACCGGCGCATCCATATAACCGTAAAAGTCAAACCAGTCTTTTTTGGCGAACGCTTCATACTCAAGATAGGTATCGTTACGGAGCAGTGGTCCGAAACGGGTGTGATAACTGCCTACCACGTTGACGCTCTGGTGCCACCAGTCAGAAACGTATTCAGGCTTAGCGTTATCCGCTGCATTTGCAGTAAAAGACGCAGAAAGCGCCAGAGCAGCACCGGCTGCGAGGATTGTTTTTTTCATCATTTCGCCACTGATTGATATCCCGGAAGGGAGTGAAAGAAAGCACGCATTGCAATTAAAGATTCATATTTCTGGGCGCCTATTATTAAGTATCAACGCTCACAAAAATACGTGTTGTTTCACATTATTGACATGCACGTAATCGATTGCGCTCACGTTTGCGTGCAATAAACGAGGGGATTGTACTGGCATTTACCAATATTGCAAATTCGTGAATGTGATGACCAAACGTGGAAAAAGAAGAAAAAACGTTACAAATCGCAATAAAGGGCGACACTGTCGCCCTGGGGAATTACTGCGCGCTGGTGGGCTGAATATCGTGGATACGGACGAAACCTAATTGCTCCGGCGTGATACCGTTCAGTTGCAACGGAATATCGACGTCGCTGGGCGCAAGCGTGCTGGCAGGTGCGTTAATTAACTGATTTTGTACGTTAACTTCCTGGTGATTTTGCGTGGTGCCCTGAATTTGTCCCCACTCAACTGTACCGCTAAACGCCGGTAACGGATCGTTCGATTCACCCTGAATGCGCAGCAGAACGCGGGTTCCGGCAGCATTTGGCGTGACGTTTTGCAGAGACATACGCAACATACCAATCTGGCTGTTCAGACGGGCTGGCGTATTGGCACCGGGTAGCAGATAGACACCGCTGCCGGATTTTGCATTCAGCGCGTTCTGTTGGGTAATTTTCACCGTCTCTTTGTTCAGTTTGCTCATCTCGCTATTCAGCGTGCTGACGCTTTGATGCAACTGGCTGACTTCACTTTGCTGGGCGCAGGCACTGAGGGCAAAAAGGCTTCCCAGTAAGAGTGTTCTTAGGTAACGTCTTGTCATTATGTCTGTTTCCGTGAAAAGAAAGAGTGTTGTAATGGTAGATCGCAACGGTTGCGTTGCCATCGATCCATTATCTCAAAAACGGTCTGCCTTTGTTGTCATGTCAGTCCAGGGTAAAATAGATTTCAGTTAACTCACACGTCAGGACGCCGTATGCATTGCCCATTCTGTTTCGCCGTGGATACCAAAGTAATCGATTCTCGTCTGGTGGGGGAAGGCTCCTCTGTCCGCCGCCGCCGGCAGTGTCTGGTTTGTAATGAGCGTTTTACCACTTTTGAAGTGGCTGAGCTGGTGATGCCGCGCGTGGTGAAAAGCAATGAGGTGCGTGAACCCTTCAATGAAGACAAGTTACGTAGCGGTATGCTGAAAGCGCTGGAGAAACGCCCGGTAAGCGCGGACGACGTGGAAATGGCGATCAACCACATTAAATCGCAACTTCGCGCAACAGGCGAACGCGAAGTTCCCAGTAAAATGATCGGTAATCTGGTAATGGAGCAGTTGAAAAAGCTCGATAAAGTGGCTTATGTCCGTTTTGCCTCCGTTTACCGCAGTTTTGAAGATATTCGCGAATTTGGCGAAGAGATCGCACGCCTACAGGACTGATCATGCGGGACGAAATGTACATGGCGCGGGCGCTGAAACTGGCGCAGCGCGGGCGTTTTACCACCCATCCGAACCCACGGGTCGGCTGTGTGATCGTCAACAATGGCGAGATCGTGGGCGAAGGTTTTCACTATCGCGCTGGCGAGCCGCATGCCGAAGTGCATGCGTTGCGTATGGCGGGTGAGCGTGCCCGCGGCGCGACGGCATATGTGACGCTGGAGCCGTGCAGCCATCACGGTCGCACGCCGCCCTGCTGTGAAGCGCTGATTGCCGCTGGTGTCGCGCGCGTTGTCGCGGCGATGCAGGATCCCAATCCGCAGGTGGCCGGACGCGGCCTTTATCGCTTGCAACAGCAAGGAATTGATGTCAGCCACGGGCTGATGATGAGTGAAGCCGAAGCGCTGAACAAAGGTTTCCTCAAACGGATGCGCACCGGGTTTCCGTATGTGCAGCTTAAGCTCGGCGCATCGCTGGACGGTCGAACGGCGATGGCCAGCGGCGAGAGCCAGTGGATCACATCCGTGCAGGCGCGCCGGGACGTACAGCGTCTACGGGCGCAAAGCCATGCTATTCTCACCAGCAGCGCTACCGTACTGGCGGACGATCCCTCGCTGACGGTACGCTGGGAAGAGTTGGATGCTGACAGTCAGGCGCTCTATCTGCAAGAAAATGTGCGCCAGCCGGTGCGCATTGTGATCGACAGCCATAATCGGGTCACGCCAGCGCACAAACTGATCGGGCTACCGGGTGAAACTTGGTTTGCCCGTACGAAAGCGGATGAGCGCAGTTGGCCTGTGAGCGTGCGCGACATTATCGTGCCGGAACATCACGCCCACGTCGATCTGGTGATGCTGATGATGTTACTGGGAAAACAGCAAATTAACAGCATTTGGGTGGAAGCGGGCGCGACGCTTGCTGGCGCATTATTGCAGGCCGGGTTGGTGGATGAACTGGTGGTTTATCTTGCGCCGAAGCTGTTAGGTACGGACGCGCGCGGCCTGTGCGTGTTGCCGGGGCTGTCGGCGCTTGCCGACGCGCCGCACTTTAAATTCAATGAGATAAGGCAGGTTGGCCCGGATGTTTGCCTGCATCTTACCCAAGCGTGATGCCTGCTGTAAAAGGGAAGCAGCGCATAAAATATTATGCTAAAATCCGCCCCCCTGCGGGGTCCGAACTGAACCTGTAAAGGAAGTGTATGAACATTATTGAAGCCAACGTTGCTGCTCCGGACGCTCGCGTCGCCATCACCATTGCGCGTTTCAACAACTTTATCAACGACAGCCTGCTCGAAGGTGCGATTGATGCACTGAAACGCATCGGTCAGGTGAAAGATAAAAACATCACTGTCGTGTGGGTACCGGGCGCTTACGAACTGCCGCTGGCGGCTGGCGCACTGGCGAAAACCGGCAAATACGACGCGGTGATCGCGCTTGGCACGGTGATTCGCGGCGGTACTGCGCACTTCGAATATGTTGCCGGCGGCGCAAGCAATGGCCTGGCGCATGTTGCCCAGGACAGCGAAATTCCGGTCGCTTTCGGCGTGCTGACTACTGAAAGTATTGAGCAAGCTATCGAACGCGCTGGCACTAAAGCCGGTAATAAAGGTGCAGAAGCCGCACTGACCGCGCTTGAAATGATTAATGTATTGAAAGCCATTAAGGCCTGATTTTAGTAAGGGGAATTCCGTGAAACCTGCTGCTCGTCGCCGCGCCCGTGAGTGTGCCGTTCAGGCGCTTTACTCCTGGCAGTTGTCCCAGAACGACATCGCTGATGTTGAATACCAGTTCCTGGCGGAACAGGACGTAAAAGATGTTGACGTTCTGTACTTCCGTGAGCTGTTGACCGGGGTGGCGACTAATAGCGCATATCTCGATGGCTTAATGCAGCCGTATCTGTCCCGTCAGCTGGAAGAGTTGGGGCAGGTCGAGAAAGCGGTATTACGTATCGCTCTGTTCGAACTGTCCAAACGTGATGATGTGCCCTACAAAGTGGCGATCAACGAAGCTATCGAACTGGCAAAAACCTTTGGTGCTGAAGACAGCCACAAGTTTGTTAACGGCGTGCTGGATAAAGCCGCTCCTGCGATCCGTCCCCGCAAAAAATGATCCGTAAGCCGGTGATAAGCGATGCTCTGCGCGCCTGTCCCGGCTTTTTCTTTTTTCTACCGAGGCATTAACGTATGGCATGCGGCGAATTTTCTCTGATTGCCCGTTATTTTGACCGTGCACGAAATTCCCGTCGCGATGTAGAAACCGGCATTGGCGACGATTGTGCTCTGCTCAACGTTGTTGAAAAACAGACGCTGGCTATCAGTGTCGATACGCTGGTGGCGGGCAACCATTTTCTGCCGGAGATCGATCCTGCGGATTTGGCCTACAAAGCACTGGCGGTGAATTTAAGCGATCTGGCTGCCGTAGGCGCGGATCCGGCGTGGATGACGCTGGCGCTTACGTTGCCGGAGGTAGATGAAAGCTGGCTGGAGAAATTCAGCGACAGCCTGTTTGAACAGCTTAGCTACTACGATATGCAATTAATTGGCGGCGATACCACGCGTGGTCCGCTGTCGATGACCATCGGCATTCATGGTTATGTGCCGCCAGGACGGGCAATGAAGCGCTCAGGCGCCAAACCGGGCGACTGGATTTATGTTACCGGAACGCCAGGCGACAGCGCTGCTGGATTAGCGATTTTGCAGCAACGGTTAGCCGTCGGCGATAAAGCTGATGCGGAGTATCTGCTCAAGCGTCATTTGCGGCCAACCCCGCGCGTGTTGCATGGTCAGGCGCTGCGCAATCTGGCAAGTTCGGCGATCGATCTCTCCGACGGCCTGATCTCCGATTTGGCACACATACTGAAAGCCAGCCAGTGCGGCGCGCGTATCGATCTGGATGCATTACCTTTCTCCGACGCGCTCACTCGTCACGTAGAGCCTGAGCAGGCGCTGCGCTGGGCGCTTTCCGGCGGTGAAGATTATGAATTGTGTTTTACCGTGCCGGAACTGAACCGCGGCGCGCTGGATGTCGCCATCGGTCAACTTGGTGTGCCTTTTACCTGTATCGGGCAGATCAGCGCCGATGTGGCGGGGCTGCATTTTACCCGTAGCGGCAAGGCCGTCGCCCTTGACTGGAAAGGATACGACCATTTTGCCGAGAGTTAAAGATATAGCCAAAAGCCGTCTGAACCTGCGAAACCCCTGGCATTTGCTGGCAACCGGGTTTGGTAGCGGTTTAAGCCCGATTGTTCCGGGCACTATGGGATCGCTGGCAGCGATCCCCTTTTGGTGGGTAATGACATTTCTGCCATGGCAGCTCTATTCGCTGGTGGTTATGCTGGGGATTTGCCTCGGTGTCTATCTGTGCCATCAGACGGCAAAAGATATGGGCGTACACGATCACGGCAGCATTGTCTGGGATGAGTTCATCGGAATGTGGATCACGCTGATGGCGCTCCCGACCAGTGACTGGCAGTGGGTTGCCGTCGGCTTTGTGCTGTTCCGTATTCTGGATATGTGGAAACCGTGGCCGATTCGCTGGTTTGATCGCAATGTTCACGGCGGTATGGGGATCATGGTTGATGATATCATTGCCGGGATCATCGCTGCCGGACTGTTGTATCTGATTGGCCACCACTGGCCGATTGGCTTGATCTGAGGGTGATGCGCCGGATGGCGCCTTATCCGGCCTGCAAGCCCAGCTCTGACATCTGATTACGCTATGTAGGCCCGGTAAGTGCCACCGGACATTTTACCTTCCCGGGCTACGGGTTATTTAAATCCTACCACCGGGTGCTGTTTGTACGGTGTTTCCAGCTCGGCAACCTGTTCCGGTTTCAGCGTTAAATCCACTGCGCCTAACAACTCTTCCAACTGTTCTTCGCGGGATGTGCCGATAATCGGCGCAGCGACGCCCGGTTTACTCAGCAGCCAGGCAAGCGCCACCTGGGCACGGGAAGCACCGACATCTTCTGCCACACCGGCCAGCCGTTCGGCAATCTGGCTGTCGTTTTCATCGGTTTCGCTGTACAGCGTTTTGCCGAATTCGTCCGACACCAGACGCGCGGTGGTTTCTCCCCATGGGCGGGTTAAACGTCCTCGCGCCAGCGGGCTCCATGGAATAATCGCCACGCCTTCCTTGTAACATAGCGGCAGCATTTCGCGCTCTTCCTCGCGGTAGATCAGATTGTAGTGATCCTGCATGGTGACAAAATGCGCCCAGCCATTTTTTTGCTGCAAGGCCAGCGCGTGAGCGAACTGGCGAGCGTGCATCGACGACGCACCGATATAGCGCGCTTTGCCCGCTTTCACCACTTCATCAAGGGCTTCGAGCGTCTCTTCAATTGGCGTATGGTAATCCCAACGATGGATTTGCAGTAGATCGACATACTCCATACCTAGTCGTTTCAGGCTATCGTCGATGGAACGCAGGATCTGCGTGCGGGAGAGACCTTCCGCCAGATCGCCCACCTGGTGATAGACCTTAGTGGCGACGACCACCTCGTCGCGGCGGGCGAAATCGCGTAGCGCGCGTCCGACAATCTCTTCGCTGCTACCATCGGAATAGCTGTTGGCAGTATCAAAGAAGTTGATGCCGCCTTCCAGCGCGCGCTGAATGATAGGGCGGCTACTCTCTTCCGGCAGCGTCCAGGCGTGTTTGCCCCGGTCAGGTTCGCCAAACGTCATGCAGCCAAGGCAAAGGCGGGAAACCTTAAGGTCTGTTTTTCCTAATGTGTTGTACTGCATGATTCCACTCCTGCTATGAAAAACTTACGTTTAAGCATAGCAGGAGCGGCTGAAGGGATCAGGCGAGCCAGTTGCGGATGCGGGATTCGATGCCTGTAGCGTTCAGCCCCAGATCGGCGCGGGCTTCATCCTGCGTACCCTGCGGGATGAAGAAATCCGGCAGGCCGAGATTGAGCACTGGCACCGGTTTACGGTGTGCCATCAGTACTTCGTTGACGCCGCTACCTGCGCCGCCTGCGATAGCATTCTCCTCCAGCGTTACCAGCGAGTCATGATGCGCAGCGGTTTCCAGAATCAGCGCTTCGTCCAGCGGTTTGGCAAAACGCATGTCGATAAGCGTCGCGTTCAGGGCTTCGGCGGCTTTTTGCGCTTCCGGCAATAATGTACCGAAATTCAGAATCGCCAGCTTCTCGCCACGACGTTTCACCACGCCTTTACCGAGCGGCAGTTTCTCCAGTGGCTCCAGCGTTACACCAACGGCATTGCCGCGCGGGTAACGCACGGCGCTTGGGCCATCGGCATAGTGATAACCGGTAAACAGCATCTGGCGACACTCGTTTTCATCGCTTGGCGTCATGATGACCATGTCAGGGATACAGCGCAGGTAGGAGATATCAAAAGCACCCTGGTGCGTTTGCCCATCGGCACCGACAATCCCGGCGCGATCAATGGCAAACAGCACCGGCAGTTTCTGGATCGCCACATCGTGGATAACCTGATCATAGGCGCGTTGCAGGAAGGTGGAGTAGATCGCCACCACCGGTTTATAGCCGCCAATCGCCAGCCCGGCCGCGAAAGTCACGGCATGCTGCTCGGCAATCGCAACATCAAAATATTGATCCGGGTATTTGCGTGAAAACTCGACCATGCCGGAACCTTCGCGCATTGCCGGCGTAATAGCCATCAACTTGTCGTCTTTGGCGGCAGTTTCGCACAGCCAGTCGCCGAAAATCTTCGAATAACTCGGCATACCGCCACTGCTTTTCGGCAGTGTACCGCTGGTCGGATCGAATTTCGGCACCGCGTGGAAGGTGATTGGATCTTTTTCGGCTGGCTCATAGCCGCGCCCTTTTTTGGTCATAATATGCAGGAACTGCGGACCTTTCAGATCGCGCATATTGCGCAAGGTCTGCACCAGCCCCAGCACATCGTGGCCGTCCACCGGGCCAATGTAGTTAAAGCCCAACTCTTCAAACAGGGTACCTGGCACGACCATGCCTTTGATATGTTCTTCGGTACGTTTGATCAACTCTTTGATCGGCGGAACGCCGGAAAGCACTTTTTTGCCGCCTTCGCGCAGGGTGGAGTAGAGTTTGCCGGAGAGCAACTGCGCCAGGTGGTTGTTCAGCGCGCCGACGTTCTCGGAAATCGACATCTCGTTGTCATTCAGCACCACCAGCATATCCGGGCGGATATCACCGGCGTGGTTCATCGCTTCGAAGGCCATGCCAGCGGTGATCGCGCCATCGCCAATTACGCAGACGGTACGGCGCTGTTTGCCCTCTTTGGCAGCGGCGACGGCAACGCCAATTCCCGCGCTGATAGAGGTGGAGGAGTGACCAACGCTGAGCACATCGTATTCGCTTTCGCCGCGCCATGGGAACGGATGCAGACCGTTTTTCTGCCGGATGGTGCCGATTTTGTCACGACGCCCGGTAAGAATTTTATGCGGGTAGGCCTGGTGGCCGACGTCCCAGATTAACTGATCGAACGGCGTGTTGTAGACGTAATGTAACGCGACGGTCAGCTCGACCGTGCCAAGCCCGGAGGCGAAGTGCCCGCTGGAGCGGCTTACGCTGTCAAGCAGATAGCGACGCAGTTCGTCGCACAGCTTCGGCAGACTCTCTTTCGGCAGCAGACGCAACTCTTGTGTGGTATCTACCAGCGCCAGCGTCGGGTATTTGGCTATATCAAAACTCATCAGCAACTCATCTAGTGTGTCGTTTTATTTATCACGCTGGATTATATAATTCGCCAGTGCTTCCAGTACCGCCGTATCAAGCGACTGTGCAGCCAGCAGGCTAAGCGCCTGTCGGGCATCGTCAATCAGGTCGTGGGCTTTTGTCCGGGCTTGCTCAAGACCCAGTAGTGCGGGATAGGTACTTTTCCCCAGGTGCTGATCGGCGCCCTGGCGTTTACCCAGGGTGGCAGTATCGCCGACCACATCCAGAATGTCATCCTGAACCTGGAACGCCAGACCGATGCTCTGGGCATAGCGATCGAGCTGAGGCAAGGCTTCCCGTCCTCTGTCGCCCGCGCTCAGTGCGCCCATTTTTACTGCCGCACGGATCAGCGCGCCGGTTTTATGACGGTGGATCTGCTCCAGCGCTTCCAGTGAAATTTGCTCACCTTCCGCCGCCAGATCCAGCGCCTGGCCTCCGCACATGCCAGCCACGCCGCTGGAGATCGCAAGCGTTGATACCATCGCCAGCCGATCGTGTGCCGTCACTTCCAGCATCGGCGCATCGGCGAGGATCGAGAAGGCCAGCGTCTGCAATGCATCTCCCGCAAGAATGGCATTGGCTTCGCCAAATTTAATATGACAGGTCGGCAGGCCACGGCGTAAATCATCGTCGTCCATCGCGGGCAGATCGTCATGGATCAGCGAGTAAGCATGGATGCACTCCACTGCGGCTGCGGGCGCATCCAGCGTTTGCTGGCTGACGCCGAACATCGAACCGGTTGCGTAAACCAGAAACGGGCGTAGACGTTTACCGCCCAATAGTGAGCCATACTGGATAGCATCAACCAGAGGAGTGTTCTGAAAGGGCAGTGGAGCGATAAAACGGCGCAGCGCGTCATTGGCCCGATCGACGCAGGCTTGCAGTTGTTGATTAAAATCCATCGTTATTCAGCGTCCGGTGCGAAAGGCGTTAACGGCGCCTCTTCGGAATCGGAGAGCAGGATCTGCACGCGCTGTTCTGCCTGCTGTAACTTTACCTGCCCCTGGCGCGCCAGTTGCACGCCACGTTCGAATTCATTGAGTGCCTCTTCAAGTGGAAGATCGCCGCTTTCAAGACGAGTGACAATCTGTTCCAGTTCGCTCAGCGCTGTTTCGAAACTGGCTGGTGCTTCGTTTTTCTTTGGCATAGTGAATGTCTGACTCTTCTATTATTCATTCTGACTCAACTTAGCTATTTAGCTATGGTAGCGGAGTCGTGGCACTTAGCCAATTACGCTCAAGGGTAATGCATTGCGCAAGGTCTATTCGATGGTGGTATACTTCCGCGCCTGGATGCAGCCGCAGATATGGGCTGCTGTATTATTTTCCCTTACAGTCCCTGTCGGGCTTGCCAACGAACCATTGCCGCCATGAAGTTTATCATTAAATTGTTCCCGGAAATCACCATCAAAAGCCAATCTGTGCGCTTGCGCTTTATTAAAATTCTGACCGGGAACATTCGTAACGTTCTGAAGCACTACGACGAAACCCTTGCCGTTGTGCGCCACTGGGACCATATCGAAGTTCGCGCCAAAGATGAAAACCAGCGCCTGGCTATTCGCGACGCGCTGACCCGCATTCCGGGGATCCACCATATCCTGGAAGTGGAAGATGTGCCTTTCACTTCTCTGCACGATATTTTTGAGAAAGCGCTGGTGCAGTATCGCGAGCAGATTGAAGGTAAAACCTTCTGCGTTCGTGTAAAACGCCGCGGTAAACATGAATTTAGCTCTATTGAAGTCGAACGTTACGTGGGCGGCGGGCTGAACCAGCATGTCGAGTCTGCGCGCGTTAAGCTGACACACCCGGATGTAACGGTGAATCTGGAAATCGAAGATGACCGCCTGCTGCTGGTAAAAGGCCGTTATGAAGGGATTGGCGGCTTCCCGATTGGTACCCAGGAAGATGTTCTGTCACTGATTTCAGGCGGTTTCGACTCTGGTGTTTCCAGCTATATGCTGATGCGCCGCGGTTGCCGCGTACACTACTGCTTCTTTAACCTCGGCGGTGCAGCCCATGAAATTGGCGTTCGCCAGGTGGCGCATTATCTGTGGAACCGCTTTGGTAGTTCGCACCGCGTGCGTTTTGTGGCAATCAATTTTGAACCGGTGGTCGGCGAGATCCTCGAAAAAGTCGATGATGGTCAGATGGGGGTGGTGCTGAAACGCATGATGGTGCGCGCCGCGTCGAAAGTCGCTGAACGTTACGGCGTGCAGGCGCTGGTAACCGGTGAGGCACTGGGGCAGGTTTCCAGCCAGACACTGACCAACCTGCGTTTGATTGATAACGTTTCCGATACGCTGATCCTGCGCCCGCTTATCTCTTACGATAAAGAGCACATTATCGACCTGGCGCGTGAAATCGGTACCGAGGATTTTGCCCGCACGATGCCGGAATATTGCGGTGTGATCTCCAAAAGCCCAACGGTGAAAGCGGTGAAGGCGAAGATCGAAGCGGAAGAAGCACACTTTGATTTTGCTATTCTCGACCAGGTTGTGGCGGAAGCCAGCAATATTGATATCCGTGAAATCGCTCAGCAAGCCCAGCAAGAGGTGGTTGAAGTTGAAACGGTTAACGGTTTTGGCCCGAACGATGTGGTGCTGGATATCCGTTCGATTGACGAACAGGATGATAAACCACTGAAGCTGGAGGGCGTTGATGTGGTGTCACTGCCGTTCTACAAGCTGAGCACGAAATTTGGCGATCTGGATCAGAGCAAAACCTGGTTGCTGTGGTGTGAGCGTGGTGTGATGAGCCGTTTGCAGGCGCTCTATCTGCGTGAGCAGGGCTTCCAGAATGTGAAGGTTTATCGCCCGTAAACATAATGCCGGATAGCCGCTTCGCTATCCGGCAGTCAGCGCCACCGGGCATGTTAATGCCTACGCTTCGTAGTAATTATAAATCCCCGCCGCCATCACCAACTGTGACGCCACTTCATGGGCTTTTTCGCGCCCGACCAGCAGATCAATAATCTTCAGACCAAAATCAATAGCCGTGCCTGGCCCCTGGCTGGTCAACAAGTTCACGCGCGGATCCCACACCACGCGCTTATCCTGCCATTGTTCAGGCGGAATCGTCTCTTTCAGACCCGGGAAACCGGTCATATTGCCCAACGGGAAGAGCTGATGCGGCACCAGCACCGTACCGGCAGCGGCACAAATAGCGGCAACAATGCGCCCGGAAAGGTGGAACTGGCGAACGGTTTCGACCAGCAGAGGGCTGTCGCGAAAGCACTCCGCGCCTTTCAGACCACCCGGTAACACGATCGCATCGAAATTACCATCCGCAACTTCCACCAGCGGCGCATCTGCCAGCAGTTTAACCCCGCGCGAGCAGGTGATAACCAGGTTACCGTCGCTGGCTACGCTGGCGGTAGTGACAGTAATGCCGCCACGGACCAGCAGATCGATAGTAGTGACCGCTTCGGTCTCTTCACTACCAGGGGCGAGGCATATCAGAGCTGATGCGCTCATACTCACTCTCCTTACGTTTAATCATTTCATACAGACGGGCGTTTTTGGGTACCGCAATACCGTGCGCGCGGGCGCGTCTGAGCAGGTAGCCGGTAATATAATCGCTCTCGGTGTGCCGCAAGGCGCGGACATCCTGGAGCATCGACGAAATATTTTCCGCTGTATTTTCGATAATCTGGTTCACATAACTCAGCAAATCATCCGCAGAAATATGGTGGCCTTCACGTTCGATAACGGCAGCCACTTCGTGGGTGATTTTTGCCACCTCATCGGGAAATTGGCGCAGATCGCCATTTTTACAGTCGTACAGGGCGGTCAACGGATTGATCACGCAGTTCACCGCCAGTTTGCGCCACAGCGCCGGGCGAATGGTGTTATGCCAGGCCACATCCGGCAGCGCTTCTTGCAGGGTATCCGCCAGCGAGCTGAATTCACCGTCCTGCTGCCGCGCCGGGCCAATATGTGTCGTGCCGCTGGCCACATGTACAACCACGTTACCATCCCGGCGAGCCGCGTGAGTCGTGGTGCCAATCAGCAGGGGATTCGGTAGCGCTTTCAGCTCTTCTACAGTGCCCATACCGTTGTGAATCAGCAGTACCGGCGTCGCGGGAGAAAGTGCCGTTGCAAGGCCTTTTACCGCATCAGAAACTTGCCAGGCTTTTAGCGTCACCAACAGCAGATCGCTATGGGCCAAAAATTCAGGATCGTTGGCCGTCAGGGATTCATTAAAAATTGTGCCATCTTCTTCCACGACATTTACACTGCAAAAAGGCTGTGGCACACGTAACCAGCCCTGTACTTCATGTCCCTGTTTACACAGCGCTGTTAACCACAATTGCCCTAAAGCACCGCAACCGAGTACGGTAATTTTCATTGTTCCTCCTCACCTGCAACTGCGCCAGGTGTTACTCCAACCATTATAGTGCTGTCGGCTATGCTTCAGTATTACAAGTTGAGTTATACCTCGTTGCGGGTATTATGCATCGCAACAAATAGAGAGGGAGAAGAAAATATGCCATCTTTCGATATCGTTTCCGAAGTTGAAATGCGCGAAGTGCAAAACGGCGTTGAGAATGCGACCCGTGAAGTCGCGACACGCTTCGATTTTCGCAATGTTGAAGCCACATTCGATCTGAATGAAGAAAAGCAGACTATTAAGGTGCTGAGTGAATCTGATTTCCAGGTTAACCAGTTACTGGATATTTTGCGTGCCAAGCTGTTGAAACGCGGCATTGAAGGGGCATCGCTGGATGTACCGGAAGAGTTCGTTCACAGTGGGAAAAACTGGTTTGTGGAAGCAAAGCTGAAGCAGGGGATCGATGCGCCGACGGCGAAGAAAATCATCAAACTGATTAAAGACAGCAAATTGAAAATACAGGCGCAGATCCAGGGGGAAGAGATCCGCGTGACCGGGAAATCCCGTGATGACCTGCAAGCGGTGATGGCGCTGGTGCGCGGCGGTAATCTGGGCCAGCCGTTCCAGTTCAAAAACTTCCGTGATTAATCTGTTTTCCCCTCCTGCTGACGGAGGGGAAAAGAGCCTGCCTAACCTGCAACGGCCTGTTCGACTTCAAAGCGGTTTGTCACTTTGCTGTCTATCTTCACGTAAGCGCTACGTTCTTCCGCCACGACCAATACTTCACTGACTCCCGCCGTTGCGTGCAGACGCTGCTGTAGCGCGTCATCAATAGCCACATTATCAGGAATGGCGATGCGCAGGCTGCTGACATAGGGCGGTTCCTGCATACTGCTGGCAACCAGCAGCCAGAGCGCGGCCAGCAATGCGCCAAACATGAACACCATTTGCGAGTCAAATAAACCATCCACCCAACCGCCGACCGCACCGCCAATAGCGACGCCGAGAAACTGACTGGTGGAGTAAATGCCCATTGCCGTCCCTTTATAACCGGCTGGCGCTTCTTTACTGATTAATGACGGCAGCAGCGCTTCCATCAGGTTAAAGGCGAGGAAGAAGATTTGTACGCCAATCACAATTTCCCAGAAGTGAGCGCCAACGCCCCATAGCACGATTTCGGCAATCAGCAGTAGCGCAACGCAGAGTACAAAAACGCGTTTCATCCGACGTTTCACTTCGGCGTAGATAATAAAAGGCACCACCGAAGCAAAAGAGATAAGCATGGTGACAAGATAGATTTTCCAGTGCTCTGAAGCCGGGAAACCGGCAGATTCAAGCTGACCGGGCAGCGCCACAAACGTCGACATCAGCAGGATATGCAGGCACATAATGCCAAAGTTCAGCTTCAGCAGCTTTGGATTGGTGATCACCATGCTAAAGCAATCTTTGACCATTCCCGATTCGCGATTGCGTACATGGTGTTTGCTGTCCGGCACTACCCACAGCGTCAGGATGATGCCGATCGTTGCCAGCACAGCAATCATCCAGAACAATGCATGCAGGCCTAAAAGATGTGTGATGACCGGCCCTAAAACCATGGCTATGGCGAACGTGATGCCGAAGCTGACGCCGATAAACGCCATCGCCTTGGTGCGATTTTGCTCGCGCGTGAGATCCGACAGTAGCGCCATCACGGCGGCGGCAATAGCGCCAGAGCCTTGTAGCGCACGGCCAAGAATAATGCCCCAGATAGAGTCGGTGAGCGCGGCAATCACGCTGCCCAGCACAAAAATCATCAGCCCGCCGACAATCAGCGGCTTGCGGCCGATGCGATCCGAAAGCAGTCCAAAGGGGATCTGAAATATCGCCTGGGCCAGGCCGTAGATGCCGATCGCCAGCCCAATCAGGGCTTCCGATGCGCCCTGCAACGCCATACCGTATGTGGTCAGAACGGGCAGGACCATAAACATGCCGAGCATGCGCAGTGAGAATACAGTCCCTAAACCCCAGGTGGCGCGCAACTCGCCTGGCGTCATTTTATAATCGTTCATTACCACCTCAATTTAAAAACCGGACACAGTGTAGTGCGGCGGCAGGGTAGGGTAAACATGCGGTTATTTAACAAATATTACATAACCATATATTTCATGTTGTTATTGGCTTCTTCGTAACAAGGTCAGTAGGGTTTATTCCGGACGAAAAAAAACCGGGTTTCCCCGGTTTTTCCAGTCTGGTGCAGCAAGCTTGCGCTTACCAGACGTATGTCAGCAGGCTGTGTGAATCCGGCACCATAAAGTCCACGGACATCATCACCGAAAGGGAAGTGATGGCAACAATGGAGAACACAAACAGTTTGCGCGCCCACACTTTGTCATCTTCCACTTTGTATCCGCGCAGCGCCATGCCCAGCCACCAGAGGCTTACCGCAGCGGCAACGACCAGGTATTTATACCCGGCATAGCCGCCCAGCGACAACATCAGCGTGGCAATGGCAAACGCCAGGATGTACAGCGTGATATGGTTTTTGGCTACAGAAATACCTTTCACCACCGGCAGTACCGGAATGTTCGCTGCCTGATAATCCTTAAAGCGGAAAATCGCGATGGCATAGGAGTGAGGCATTTGCCACAGGCTGAAAATCGCCAGCAGAATTGCCGCGCCGCTATCGAACTCATTGGTGACCGCGCAGTAGCCAATCACCGGCGGCGCAGCGCCGGAGAGAGAACCAATCAGTGTGCCGTAAACGGAGTTACGCTTCATGTAGAGGCTATAAACGCCAACGTAAACCACAAACCCCATCACCCCCAGCCAGCAGGCCAGCGGATTGGCGCCAAACCACAGCAGCATAAAGCCAGCAATACCCAACAAGGCGGCGTACACCAGCGAGACTTTTGGCGAGATCAGCCCTCTGACCAGCACCCGGTTTTTCGTTCGTTCCATCTTTTTATCAATGTCACGATCGATGTAGTTGTTAAATACACAACCAGAGGCGACCACCAACGACACGCCAATCAGCGTGTAGAGGAACAGGGGATAGTCGATGTGGCCTTTGGAAGCCAGCAGGAACCCCCCAATCACGGAGATCAGATTGCCAAAAATAATGCCCGGTTTCGTAACTTGCAGGTATTGCTTAAACATACTCGCCGCTCTTAGTGAACCATCATGTTGTAGTTGAGGTTCCACATAATCCAGATGGAACCGACTACCAGGATAGCGATGATAATCACGGTAAAGACAAAGGCGGTAAAGTTCCAGCCTTCATCAGACTTGGTGTTCATGTGCAGGAAGCAAACCAGATGCACCAGAATCTGAACTACGGCGGTGACCAGGACAACGCCCAGAAGCACCGGCTTAGAAGCAGAACCGTTCATCACCATCCAGAACGGGATCACCGTCAGGATGATCGACAGGATAAAACCTGTCATGTAGGTTTTTACGCTACCGTGGGAAGCGCCATGATCGTTAGAATGACTCATTACATCGCCCCCATCAGATAAACAACAGAGAACACGCAGATCCATACCACATCCAGGAAGTGCCAGAACAGGCTTAAGCACAGGATACGGGTACGGTTAGTGCTGGTCAGCCCGCGACGGGAGATCTGGAACATCAGAACCGCCATCCAGATCAGACCTGAGGTCACGTGCAGACCGTGGGTGCCTACCAGCGCGAAGAACGCTGACAGGAAGCCGCTGCGATCCGGGCCCATGCCTTCGGCAATCAGGTGGTGGAACTCATAGAGTTCCATCCCGATAAAGCCTGCGCCAAACAACCAGGTCAACGCCAGCCAGGAAACCACCTGGCTTTTGTTGTTTTTGTACATGGCGATAGCCGCCATGCCGTAGGTGATGGAGCTGAACAACAGCAGCGCGGTTTCAACCAGTACGAACGGCAGCTCGAAAATGTCCTTACCTGTCGGGCCGCCCGCAGTGCCGTTCACCAGAACGGCATAGGTAGCGAACAGACAGCAGAACAGAATGCAGTCGCTCATCAGGTAGATCCAGAAACCGAAGACTTTATTCGGCCCTGCATCGTGGTGCCCGTGTTCGTGCGCGTGGGCGTGCGCGTTGGTCAGAGTATCAGTTGCCATTTTTCAGCCCTGCTTTAGTGATTTCATCGAAATGCTGGTTTTCCAGTTTCTCGATTTCTGCAACCGGTACGTAGTAATCCACGTCCTCGTCGAAGCTCTTCACAATCCAGCTGATGATGATGCCAGCGAAACCAGCGATAGCCATCCACCAGATATGCCAGATCATGGCGAAACCAAACACGGTTGCAAACGCGGCGATAACAATGCCGGCACCGCTGTTTTTCGGCATATGAATTTCTTCATATTGCGCAGGTTTTTTGTACGCTTCGCCTTTCTCTTTCATTTCCCAGAACGCGTCACGTTCGTGAATATGCGGGACATGAGCAAAGTTGTAGAACGGCGGAGGAGAGGAGGTTGCCCACTCCAGCGTACGGCCACCCCACGGGTCACCGGTCAGGTCACGGTTCTGATCGCGGTCGCGAATAGAAACGTAGATCTGAATCAGCAGACACAGGATACCGATAGCAATCAGCGCCGCACCGCAAGCTGCGATAATCAGCATGGTGTGGAACTGTGGATCAATCTGCTGACTCAGGCGACGGGTCATACCCATAAAGCCCAGCACGTACAGCGGCATAAATGCAATGAAGAAGCCGATGATCCAGAACCAGAACGCGCGTTTACCCCAGGTTTCGTTCAGGGTGTAACCGAAGGCTTTCGGCCACCAGTAAGTCAGACCAGCGAAGCAACCGAAGACCACGCCGCCGATGATAACGTTATGGAAGTGTGCAATCAGGAACAGGCTGTTGTGCAGTACGAAGTCTGCGCCCGGAACTGCCAGCAGCACGCCGGTCATCCCACCTACGGAGAAGGTCACGATAAAGCCAATGGTCCACAGCATAGAGGAGTGGAACACAATGCGGCCCTGGTACATGGTGAACAGCCAGTTGAAGATCTTCACCCCGGTCGGGATGGCGATAATCATCGTGGTGATACCAAAGAAGGCGTTTACGTTCGCGCCAGCACCCATGGTGAAGAAGTGGTGCAGCCAAACGATGAACGACAGTACGGTAATACATACAGTCGCCCACACCAGCGAGGTGTAACCAAACAGGCGTTTACGCGAGAAGGTGGCGGTGATTTCGGAGAACACCCCGAAGACCGGCAACACCAGGATGTACACTTCCGGGTGACCCCAGGCCCAAATCAGGTTGATGTACATCATCATGTTGCCACCCATATCGTTGGTAAAGAAATGGGTGCCCAGGTAACGATCCAGGGTCAGCAGCGCAATGGTAACAGTCAGAATTGGGAACGACGCGATAATCAGCACGTTGGCGCACAAAGATGCCCAGGTAAATACTGGCATTTTGAACATCGTCATGCCCGGCGCACGCATCTTCAGAATGGTCACCAGGAAGTTGATACCGGTCAGCGTCGTACCGATACCCGATAGCTGGAGACTCCAGATCCAGTAATCGACCCCGACACCAGGGCTATATTCGATTCCTGAAAGCGGCGGATAAGCCAGCCAACCGGTCTGAGCGAACTCACCGACGCCCAGAGAGATGTTAACCAGAATCACGCCCACAACCGTGAACCAGAAGCTCAGGTTGTTCAGGAACGGGAACGCAACGTCGCGCGCACCGATCTGCAACGGAATCACCAGGTTCATCAGACCGATAACGAATGGCATTGCCACGAAGAAGATCATGATCACGCCGTGAGCAGTGAAGATCTGATCGTAGTGGTGAGGCGGCAGGAATCCCGCTTCACCCGCAGAGGCCAGCGCCTGCTGGCTACGCATCATGACAGCATCTGCGAAGCCACGCAGCAGCATCACAACGGCCACGAGGACGTACATGATACCAAGGCGTTTGTGGTCGACAGAGGTCAACCATTCTTTCCACAGCCAGGACCACTTACCGAAGTAAGAGATCAGGCCTACTACCGCCAGACCACCGACGATAATCGCAGCAATCGTAACCATGATAATGGGTTCATGATACGGCACTGCATCCAGTGTAAGTTTTCCGAACATCGTTTTCTTCCTCGACCCCTTAGTGAGAGGTTTCCGCGTGACTCATGTCCATGCCTTCCATTCCTTCGTGCGCGCTATGCTCGCCTTCTGGTTGGGTCATGTCCATGCTCTTACCGTGGCCCATAAATTTGTTGATAATGTCTTTAAACAAATCGGGTTTCACGCTGGAGAAGTATTCAACCTTGTTGTATTCGCTTGGCGCAGCAACTTTCTCATACGCCGCCATATCTGGCAGGGTGCTTGAAGATTGTTTCGCTTTTGCGACCCACTGGTCGAATGCGGTGCGGTCCGGCGTAGCAATGGCTTTAAACTTCATGCCAGAGAAGCCCGGGCCGCTGTAGCTGGCGGAAATGCCATCGTACGTACCTGCTTCGTTGGCGATGAGATGCAGTTTGGTCTGCATACCGGCCATTGCGTAGATCTGGCTGCCCAGACGCGGAATAAAGAACGAGTTCATCACGGAGTTGGAGGTCACTTTGAACTCTACCGGTGTGTTCGCCGGGAAGGCGATTTCATTTACGGTAGCAATGCCCTGTTCCGGGTAGATGAAGAACCATTTCCAGTCCATGGCGACCACTTCAATGGTGATTGGGTGTTCGTCATGTGCCAGCGGTTTGCTCGGTTCGAGCGAGTGGGTGGTTTTCCACGTCAGTACAGCAAGGAACAGAATGATCAGAATCGGCACCGTCCAGACCACAGCTTCCACTTTATTGGAGTGTGACCAGTTCGGGCTATACTTCGCATCTTTATTGCTTGCACGATACTTCCAGGCAAAACCTACGGCCATCAAGATGGCGGGAATAACGACAATCAACATCAAGCCAAAAGCCGTCAGTATCAGCGAACGTTGCTCCAGTCCAATCTGTCCTTTGGGGTCAAGAAGTGCAGAATCGCAACCACTGAGTAGAACAGTGCCGGCGATTAATGACAACCATCCCAAACTTTTATTGTATTTCCTGAGTCTCATTTAACGACCTCAATTCCACGGGATCTGGTGGCGCTTAAAGTGTGCGGGCATTTTACGGAAAGGTTACGTTACTGTAAACATACTTGGCTCCGTGTCAGTAAGGTGTTACTGAGTTCTGCCATTTATGTCACACGGAATGCAACAAACTGTAAAATCGGGCATTCGCACAGCTGAAGTTGAGATTATAACGAAAATGTTACATTACAATCAGCGCTGAGGATAAACTGGTATAACCAATCAATTAATTAAACAAATAATTAACATATACTCAGCAATTGCCGTACATTATTGGAACTAATGTGAAACCCAATAATTAATAACAGTGCTGAATCGTTAAAGAATAGTCCTTAATTTATAGCGCACAAAATAATTAAAGAAAATGTACACATATAACGATAAATAACCGAGTAGACCTGGATTAAAATAATGATTAATAATTGTACGGAACAATAACGGTTATGAATTATTTAGTGGGGATTTTATCCTTGCGATTGATTTAAAAACAAAAAAATCCGGGGAATTGTTAAGTATGAAAGGATGATATTCCGATGGCTGGAAATGCCTCTTAGGCACCTCCAATAGTGCTGCCGCTGTTGTGGTCGCCGGGATGGATTATGCTGGCGATCCTACTGTTTCATTTATATGAAGCACTCTTCAGCTACCCGCCAGTGTACAAAGGTGTTTCTCGCGTCATGATGCTGACCGCCGTGCTGGCTTATCCCGCCTGGTGGGTCATTAGCCGTAACCGGCATCAGTGGTATGCGATGCCCTGCAAAGGGGCTGCGTTTATGTTTTTATTACCTGTCGCGTTTTTGCAGCAATTTTCGCCAATTATCACAGCCGTCGGCGTGATTATCCTGCCTGCGTTCTTCACGCACGTTCTTCGCGGGCTGTTTTTCTTCTATTAATTAATAGCGAACAGTGCCAGCGCTTACCTTTTATCAGGTAAGCGCTGCGTTCACATCAGCCGCGTTTTGCGTAGAGCCAGTAGATCCAGCAGCCCGCCGAACAGAATACCGACAATCGCCAGCAGTGCGCCGCCTTCGAGAAGCCTGGTGCCAATGGTCCAGTTTGCCATTCCGCAGGCCGTAACAATAAGCACCACCAGCCAGCCACTAAGCAGCAGGCAACCGACACTCAGTATGTGCAAGGCCAAACGGTAGGCAGTCGGATATTCGCTGCGTGGCATAAAATGCCCGGTCTGCTGGGTAAATTCCAGCGTTCGCTTACACATCGCCAGCAGCAGCAGACCTGGCGCTGCTGCAATGATAGAGAAGAGATAAAACGTTGACCAACTGTAGGTTTCTACAAACCAACCCGCCAGCGGGCCGACGTACACGCGCCCGACAGCGGACAGCGCCGAAAGTAGAGCGAACTGGGTTGCGGAGAAGGATTTATTGCACAGTGTCATTAATAACGCGACAAACGCCGCTGTTCCCATACCGCCGCACAGATTCTCGAAGAACACAGCAGCACCCATGTTGACGATATCTTTCTGCGTGACGGACAGCAGCCAGTAACCGGCATTGGAAACCGCCTGTAAAAATCCGAAAATCATTAATGCGCGAAACAGGGAGAGGCGCTGCATTAATACCCCGCCATACAGTGCGCCGACGATCGTTGCCAGCAGCCCCAGCGTTTTGTTGACCACGCCGACTTCACCCGCGTCAAATCCGACGCCGCGAATCAAAAAGGTGGTTGTCAGGCTCATGGCGAAAGCATCGCCGAGTTTATACAGCACGATCAGCAGCAAAATCAGCCACGCATTATTGCGGCCGAAGAAATCACGCAGCGGCTCGACAACGGCCTGCTCCAGCGTTTTCGGCACCGGAATGGTGTCTGTTGGCTCCGGCGCCACCAGAGTGGCAATAATACAAGGGATCAGCAGTGCGGCCATCAGCCAGTACATCCCTTGCCAGCCGAGCCAGCGGTCGGCGAGCCACAGCGCCAGCCCACCGGAAACCAGCATGCCAAGGCGGTAGCCGAGTACGCTAATGGCTGCGCCAGCGCCGCGCTCTTCAAAAGGCAGGACATCCGTTTTCCAGGCATCGAACACAATATCCTGCGAGGCGGAACAGAAGGCGATTAGCACAGCCAGTGCCGCCATCCAGCGCAGGTGGTTGACCGGATCAAGGAAGCCCATTCCGGCGATGGACGCCAGCAGCAACAGTTGTGTCAGCAGTAGCCAGCCGCGACGCCTTCCCAATAGCGGTGGTGTGTAGCGATCCATAAGCGGCGACCAGAGGAATTTAAAGACATAGGCCTGGCCGACCAGTGAGAAGAAACCGATGGTTTTAAGATCGACATTTTCTACGGTCATCCATGCCTGAAGCGTACCGCTGGTCAGGGCAAGTGGTAAACCGGAGGCAAAACCCAGGATAAGCAGAATCGCGGATTTGGGCTGCGTGAAGATGCGTAAGTAGTGGTTCGACATAAGTTCAAGACTGGCCCGTAACGCTGGGCCAGTGCTGCAATTAGTGGGCGTTTTGCTTAATGAAATCGTGGATGCTGGTGTCCTGAGACATATCCGCGATAGTGTCGCTCAGCACGCTGTTAACTGCGGTAGTGATTTTGTCGTTAGTCGCCTGGAAAGCGCCTTCAACGTTATAGCTGGCACGGTAGTTTTTCGTCATCTTGTTGCCATTAGCTGCGGTGGCAATGATGGCGATATCCGCTTTGGTGGCGATGTTGTAACGCACGTTGCCCTGAGAAACATCGGCATACAGTTGGTTAACAATAATTTGCAGGTTTACCGCGCCGTTCGGCCCGATCATATAGCCGCGCGCCGTCATCTGTTTCTCCAGCACTTCCTGTAGCAGGAAACGCAGATCGCGGGAGGCGGTTAAGGTGACCAGTTGATTGTCACGCGTTACTTTCGCCAGTGCCTGGTCCTGACGTTGATCGGCACCGGTAATGCTTACGGTCACGCCCATCAGGCTCGGATCCTGCTGCGGCAGGGTGATTTTCGGTGAAACTTCAAGCGTTGTTGGCGAGGTAGCGCACCCAGCCAGCATAAATAAAGCGACCAACGGGAAGAGTAGTTTTTTAAACATGTTCAGGCTCTCAAGGGATCGTAAGCGTTTGGGGAAAAATTCTCGCCATCATAACATCGCCGCTGTTAAGGGGAAGTCCTCAACGTATGTAAATTCATCGCCTTGTCTTTTTTCAGCATCAAAAAACATGTTGTTGAAGCGGGATGGCAAAAATCAGCCGCCTTTTAGAAGAGTTCATCGCGTTGAGCGGGCAAATCAGACGAACGCTAATTTTTGTTGTTTTATTGTTATTAAAACGGTAAAAGCGGCTAACATTTAAAGAGATGGCTGGCATCTCAGCGTTGTCGGAGGCGTAACATCATGATGATGCGTGAACAGATAGAAGCAAAATTGAAAGCGGCATTCGAGCCTGTATTACTTGAAGTCGTAGATGAAAGTTACCGTCACAACGTTCCGGCGGGTTCCGAAAGCCATTTCAAAGTGGTGCTGGTAAGCGACCGCTTTATTGGAGAACGTTTTCTTAATCGCCATCGCATGATTTACGGTACGTTGACTGATGAACTGGCAACGACAATTCATGCACTTGCGCTGCATACTTACACGCTCAAAGAGTGGGAAGGTTTGCAGGACACCCTCCTGACCTCGCCTGCATGTCGGGGCACCGGAAGCATCGCTTAGAAAACCAGGTTGCAACTGTCTGAACTTTTCCAGTATGTTGCATGCAGATTATGTAAAAACGGCCTGCGGGCCGTTTTGTTTTGCCTGAATTTTGAGCGGGAAACGCAATTTTTTGAGCAAAATTGCTTCAGAAGTGTGAAAAATGACGCATCATTGCGCCATTCCCCTTCTCGACTCATATCTGTGATGCCGCTATAATGCTGCGTCTTATTTTTCGGAATGTCTTCGGGATGCTTCTGACGACAGGGAATGTGTTTTCTGATTGAAGAGAACATCCCGGTTCTGCAAAGCGAAAGGGTTTGCTTCGCAGAGTAGAGTTGACCGAGCACTGTGATTTTTTGAGGTAACAAGATGCAAGTTTCAGTTGAAACCACTCAGGGCCTTGGGCGCCGTGTAACGATTACAATCGCTGCTGACAGCATCGAGACCGCTGTGAAGAGCGAGCTGGTCAACGTAGCGAAGAAAGTGCGTATTGACGGCTTCCGTAAGGGTAAAGTACCGATGAACGTCGTTGCTCAGCGTTATGGCGCTTCTGTTCGCCAGGATGTGCTGGGCGACCTGATGAGCCGCAACTTTATCGACGCGATCATTCAGGAAAAAATCAATCCGGCTGGCGCACCGAACTATGTTCCGGGCGAATACAAATTGGGCGAAGACTTCAGCTACGCTGTAGAGTTCGAAGTGTATCCGGAAGTTGAACTGAAAGCGCTGGACACCATTGAAGTTGAAAAACCGGTTGTTGAAGTGACCGACGCGGATGTCGATACCATGCTGGACACCCTGCGTAAGCAGCAGGCGACCTGGAAAGACAAAGACGGTGCTGCTGATGCAGAAGATCGCGTAACTGTTGATTTCTCCGGTTCTGTTGACGGCGAAGAGTTCGAAGGCGGCAAAGCGACTGATTTCGTACTGGCTATGGGCCAGGGGCGTATGATTCCGGGCTTTGAAGACGGTATCAAAGGTCACAAAGCGGGTGAAGAGTTCACCATTGACGTGACTTTCCCGGAAGAATACCACGCAGAAAATCTGAAAGGTAAAGCGGCGAAGTTCGTCATCAACCTGAAGAAAGTTGAAGAGCGTGAGCTGCCGGAACTGACTGAAGAGTTCATCAAGCGTTTCGGCGTTGAAGATGGTTCTGTTGCTGGCCTGCGCGCTGAAGTGCGTAAAAATATGGAACGCGAGCTGAAAGGCGCAGTGCGTAACCGTGTTAAATCTCAGGCGATTGAAGGCCTGGTGAAAGCGAATGAGATTGACGTTCCTGCTGCACTGATCGACAGCGAAATCGACGTTCTGCGTCGTCAGGCTGCACAGCGTTTCGGTGGTAACGAGAAACAGGCTCTGGAACTGCCGCGTGAGCTGTTCGAAGAGCAGGCAAAACGCCGTGTTGTCGTTGGTCTGCTGCTGGGCGAAGTGATTCGTACCCACGAGCTGAAAGCTGACGAAGAACGCGTAAAAGGCCTGATCGAAGAGATGGCGTCTGCTTACGAAGATCCGAATGAAGTGATCGAGTTCTACGGCAAAAACAAAGAGCTGATGGACAACATGCGTAACGTAGCGCTGGAAGAACAAGCGGTTGAAGCGGTTCTGGAAAAAGCGAAAGTGACAGAGAAAGCCACTTCCTTTAACGAACTGATGAACCAACAGGCTTAATCGGCTTCAGCGTTAGCAAAATGTAAAGGCCCGTCACCTGCTGGTGGCGGGCTTTTTTTATCATATTGACATTGACAGATGTGTGCTAAAAGAGCGTTTCAGTGTTAGCGTAACAGCAAAAGATTGTTATGCTTGAAAACAGGCTTGGTCATCCCCACTAAAGGTGGTATTGGCAGTACAGGCTCTGGCTGATAATCCGTCCGTGAGGGGTCATAGTCAGATCCCGCTCACTCAAGTACAATCAGTACAGCAGGTTAGTTTATTTTTTTATCCAGGAGACGGAAATGTCATACAGTGGCGAACGAGATAACTTTGCACCCCATATGGCTCTGGTGCCAATGGTTATTGAACAGACCTCACGCGGTGAGCGCTCTTTCGATATCTACTCCCGTCTTCTCAAGGAACGCGTGATTTTTCTCACCGGCCAGGTCGAAGACCATATGGCAAACCTGATTGTGGCTCAAATGCTCTTTCTGGAAGCGGAAAATCCGGAAAAAGACATTTACCTGTATATTAACTCTCCGGGCGGCGTGATTACTGCCGGGATGTCGATTTACGACACCATGCAATTTATTAAGCCGGACGTCAGCACCATTTGTATGGGCCAGGCCGCCTCGATGGGCGCATTCCTGCTGACGGCGGGCGCAAAAGGCAAGCGTTTCTGCCTGCCAAATTCACGTGTGATGATTCACCAGCCGCTGGGTGGCTATCAGGGGCAGGCGACGGATATCGAAATTCACGCCCGTGAAATCCTGAAAGTGAAAGGCCGTATGAATGAACTTATGGCGTATCACACGGGTCAATCTTTAGAGCAAATTGAACGTGATACCGAGCGTGACCGCTTCCTTGCTGCACAAGAAGCCGTGGATTACGGCCTGGTTGACTCAATTTTAACCCATCGTAACTAATGCTCAGATTGCATGTGCCGCTATACTATATGATGCACAAGCGGCATCATGCTTGAGTAACGTTTTGCGCCTGGAATGGCATTTGCGTCGTCATGTGCGGCACAAAGAACAGATTAAGAGGTTTTGACTCATGACAGATAAACGCAAAGATGGTTCGGGCAAACTGTTGTATTGCTCTTTTTGCGGCAAAAGCCAGCATGAAGTGCGTAAGCTGATCGCCGGGCCGTCCGTGTATATCTGCGACGAATGTGTGGACCTGTGTAACGACATTATTCGCGAAGAGATTAAAGAAGTTGCGCCGCATCGTGAGCGCAGCGCGCTGCCGACCCCGCATGAAATCCGCCACCATCTTGATGATTATGTTATTGGCCAGGAACAGGCGAAAAAAGTGCTGGCAGTGGCGGTCTATAACCACTACAAACGCCTGCGCAATGGCGATACCAGCAACGGCATTGAACTGGGCAAAAGTAACATTCTGCTGATTGGGCCGACCGGTTCCGGTAAGACGCTGCTGGCTGAAACGTTGGCGCGTTTGCTGGATGTGCCATTCACTATGGCGGATGCCACTACGCTGACCGAAGCCGGTTACGTGGGGGAAGACGTCGAAAACATCATTCAGAAACTGCTGCAAAAATGCGATTACGATGTGCAGAAAGCGCAGCGCGGGATTGTTTACATCGATGAGATCGACAAGATCTCCCGTAAATCCGATAACCCGTCAATTACGCGTGATGTTTCCGGTGAAGGCGTGCAGCAGGCGTTGCTGAAATTGATCGAAGGTACCGTGGCTGCGGTTCCGCCGCAGGGTGGCCGTAAGCATCCGCAGCAGGAATTTTTGCAGGTGGATACCTCGAAAATCCTGTTCATTTGCGGCGGTGCATTTGCGGGTCTCGACAAAGTGATTTCTCACCGCGTTGAAACCGGGTCGGGTATTGGCTTCGGCGCGACGGTGAAAGGCAAATCTGAAAAAGCTAACGAAGGCGAACTGCTGGCGCAGGTTGAACCGGAAGATTTGATCAAATTTGGTCTGATTCCTGAATTCATCGGTCGTCTGCCAGTGGTGGCAACGCTGAGCGAGCTGAGCGAAGAAGCGCTTATTCAAATCCTGAAAGAGCCGAAAAATGCGCTGACCAAGCAGTATCAGGCGCTGTTTAATCTTGAAGGCGTGGATCTTGAATTCCGCGACGAAGCGCTGGATGCGATCGCCAGGAAGGCCATGGTGCGCAAAACCGGCGCGCGTGGTCTGCGTTCAATTGTAGAAGCTGCTCTGCTTGATACCATGTACGATCTGCCGTCGCTGGAAGACGTTGAGAAAGTGGTCATCGACGAGTCGGTTATCGCAGGCCAAAGCAAACCGCTGCTGATTTACGGCAAGCCGGAAGCTCAGCAGGCATCTGGTGAATAATTCACCAACTCTTACAATCAGTTAACCAAAAAAGGGAGATTTTATCTCCCTTTTATTTTTCCCTATTCCCGCCGTTGAATGTGTGGGAAACATCCCCATATACTGCTTTACATGTTAATGGTGCGTGTTGCACAGTCACGTCACCTGATTACCTGGCGGACTTTAAACTAAGAGAGAGCTCTATGAATCCTGAGCGTTCTGAACGCATTGAAATCCCCGTATTGCCGTTGCGCGATGTGGTGGTTTATCCGCACATGGTCATTCCCTTATTTGTTGGACGGGAAAAATCGATCCGTTGTCTGGAAGCGGCCATGGACCATGATAAAAAAATCATGCTGGTTGCGCAGAAAGAAGCATCAACGGATGAGCCGGGTGTAAACGATCTTTTCACCGTCGGGACCGTGGCGTCTATTCTGCAGATGTTGAAGCTGCCTGATGGCACTGTAAAAGTGCTGGTCGAGGGGCTACAGCGCGCGCGCATTACCACGCTTGCCGATGATGGCGAGCACTTCTCTGCCAAAGCGGAATATCTTGACTCGCCGGTTATCGACGAGCGTGAGCAGGAAGTGCTGGTACGTACGGCAATCAGCCAGTTTGAAGGCTATATCAAACTGAATAAAAAAATCCCGCCAGAAGTGCTGACTTCGCTGAACAGCATTGACGATCCCGCACGTCTGGCTGATACCATCGCTGCCCATATGCCGCTGAAACTGGCGGATAAACAGTCTGTTCTGGAAATGTCCGACGTTAATGAACGTCTGGAATATCTGATGGCGATGATGGAATCCGAAATCGATCTGCTTCAGGTTGAGAAACGCATTCGCAACCGCGTTAAAAAGCAGATGGAAAAATCCCAGCGTGAGTACTACTTGAATGAGCAAATGAAAGCCATTCAGAAAGAGCTGGGTGAAATGGATGATGCACCAGATGAAAACGAAGCGCTGAAACGCAAAATCGATGCGGCAAAAATGCCGAAAGAGGCGAAAGAGAAAGCCGAATCCGAGCTGCAGAAGCTGAAAATGATGTCGCCAATGTCTGCAGAAGCGACCGTCGTGCGCGGCTATATCGAATGGATGGTTCAGGTTCCGTGGAACGCGCGCAGCAAGGTCAAAAAAGACCTTCGCCAGGCGCAGGAGATCCTTGATACCGACCATTACGGCCTTGAACGTGTGAAAGACCGTATCCTTGAGTATCTTGCGGTGCAGAGCCGTATGAACAAGCTTAAAGGGCCGATTCTGTGCCTGGTTGGGCCTCCAGGGGTGGGTAAAACCTCTCTGGGTCAATCCATTGCTAAAGCCACCGGGCGTAAATATATCCGCATGGCGCTGGGTGGTGTGCGTGACGAAGCGGAAATTCGCGGTCACCGCCGTACCTACATCGGTTCTATGCCGGGCAAACTGATCCAGAAGATGGCGAAAGTGGGGGTCAAAAACCCACTGTTCCTGCTCGATGAGATCGACAAAATGTCCTCCGATATGCGCGGCGATCCGGCTTCGGCGCTGCTGGAGGTGCTGGATCCGGAACAGAACGTAGCTTTCAGCGATCACTATCTGGAAGTGGATTACGATCTCAGCGATGTAATGTTTGTTGCGACCTCTAACTCCATGAACATTCCGGCACCGTTGCTGGATCGTATGGAAGTGATCCGTCTTTCCGGTTACACCGAAGACGAAAAACTGAACATTGCAAAACGTCACCTGTTAACTAAACAGATTGAGCGTAACGCGCTGAAAGAGAGCGAATTGACCGTTGATGACAGCGCAATCGTCGGCATCATCCGTTACTACACCCGTGAAGCTGGCGTGCGTGGTCTGGAGCGCGAAATTTCCAAACTGTGCCGCAAGGCGGTGAAACAGTTGTTGCTGGATCCGTCGCTGAAACACATTGAGATCAACGGCGATAACCTGCATGACTACCTGGGGGTTCAGCGCTTTGATTATGGTCGTGCAGATGATGAAAACCGTGTCGGTCAGGTGACAGGCCTTGCGTGGACGGAAGTGGGTGGCGATCTGCTGACCATTGAAACCGCCAGCGTTCCGGGCAAAGGTAAGCTGACATATACCGGTTCGCTCGGCGAAGTGATGCAGGAATCTATCCAGGCGGCGTTGACCGTTGTTCGCGCTCGCGCGGAGAAACTCGGCATTAACGGCGATTTCTACGAAAAACGCGATATCCACGTTCACGTACCGGAAGGCGCAACACCGAAAGACGGCCCGAGCGCGGGGATTGCAATGTGTACCGCGCTGGTTTCCTGCCTGACCGGTAACCCGGTTCGCGCAGACGTGGCAATGACGGGTGAAATTACCCTGCGTGGCCAGGTGCTGCCGATTGGAGGTCTGAAGGAAAAACTGTTGGCGGCACACCGCGGGGGCATTAAGACTGTTCTGATTCCTTACGAAAACAAACGTGACCTGGAAGAGATCCCAGACAATGTTGTGGCCGATTTAGATATCCATCCGGTTAAGCGTATCGAAGAAGTTCTCAGCCTTGCATTGCAGAACGAACCCTTTGGTATGCAAGTCGTGATGGCAAAATAGTGACCTCGCGCAAAGTGCGTTGATAAAAACAAGGCTGGTGAGTGATTTCTTACTTGCCAGCCTTTTTTTGTATAGCTAATTTAGATTGCTGGTTGGGTATGCCATCATCAACTGCTGTTGTAAGGGCATGACAGGCCTGATATAACTGCTGCGCGGTCGCGCTGTGAAGGATTCAGGTGCGATATAAATTATAAAGAGAGGAAGAGAAGAGTGAACAAATCTCAGCTGATTGACAAGATTGCCGCAGGTGCTGATATTTCCAAAGCTGCTGCAGGACGTGCGTTAGATGCTTTAATTGCTTCTGTTACTGAATCTTTGAAATCCGGGGACGACGTAGCACTGGTAGGTTTCGGTACCTTCGCGGTTAAAGAACGTGCTGCACGTACTGGCCGTAACCCGCAGACCGGCAAAGAAATCACTATCGCTGCAGCTAAAGTACCTGGGTTCCGCGCAGGTAAAGCGCTGAAAGACGCAGTAAACTGATTATTTTCCCCGTGTGGGGAGAGTAAGAAAACACAAGGTGCATCGTGAGATGTGCCTTTTTTATTTGCGAATTCTTACTTTGTACGAGTTTCTGCACGTTGTGGGCTAACAATTGCGCCGGTTTCTTGTCAAAATACGCACTTACACGCAGCGGGCAACTCTTGCTGCCTGAGATCTAAAGTCACCTACAGCGGAGTGTTGTTACACCATGATGGACAATTTACGCGCGGCGGCGAATCACGTCGTGCTCAAGATCATTCTGGGTTTGATTATCGTGTCATTCATTTTGACTGGCGTGGGTAACTACCTGATTGGCGGTAACAATAATTATGCCGCAGAAGTTAACGGTCAGGACATTAGCCGTTCGCAGTTTGAAAATGCGGTGACCAGTGAGCGCAATCGTATGTCGCAGCAGTTGGGCGATCAGTTCTCTGAACTGGCTGCCAACGAAAGCTATATGAAATCCCTGCGCCAGCAAGTGCTCAATCGCATGATTGATGAAGCGCTGCTGGACCAATATGCCAAAAAGCTGCATCTTGGCATTAGCGACGAGCAGGTAAAGAAAGCTATTTTTTCCACTCAGGCTTTCCAGGCTAACGGCAAATTCGACAACAACCGCTTTAATGCCATCATCAATCAGATGGGCATGAGCGCCGATCAGTACGCGCAGGCGCTGCGTAACCAGTTAACCACCCAGCAACTTATAAACGCTGTTGCCGGTACTGATTTTATGCTTAAAGGCGAGGCTGACGAACTGGCGGCACTGGTTGCCCAGCAGCGCGTTGTCCGCCAGGCAGTGATTAATGTGAACGCGCTGGCAGCGAAACAGACCGCCAGCGATGACGAAGTGACCAGCTACTACGATCAAAACAAGAGCCGTTTCATCGCACCGGAGCAGTTCCGTGTAAGCTACATCAAACTTGATGCTACTGCGATGCAGGAAAATGTCAGCGATGCTGAGATTCAGGCTTACTACGATCAGCATCAGGATCAGTTCACCCAGCCGCAGCGTAACCGTTACAGCGTCATCCAGACGAAAACGGAAGACGACGCTAAAGCCGTGCTGGATGAGCTGAATAAAGGCGCTGATTTCGCTACCGTCGCGAAAGCGAAATCCACCGATATTATCTCTGCCCGCAACGGCGGCGATATGGGTTGGCTGGAAGAGAGCACCACGCCGGATGAACTGAAAAATGCCGGCCTGAAAGAGAAAGGCCAGCTTTCCGGCGTTATCAAATCTTCTGTGGGTTTCCTGGTTGCGCGTCTTGATGATATCCAGCCTGCGAAGGTGAAACCGCTCAGCGAAGTGCGCGATGAACTGGCTGCAAAAGTGAAACAGGAAAAAGCTCTGGACGCCTGGTATGCACTGCAACAGAAAGTGAGCGAGGCGGCGAGCAACGATAATGAATCTCTGGCTGGTGCAGAACAGGCCGCAGGGGCGAAAGCGGTGCAAACGGGCTGGTTCGGTCGCGATACTCTGCCGGAAGAGCTGAACTTCAAACCGGTGATTGACGCGATTTTCAATGGCGGTCTGGTGGGGCAGAACGGCGCGCCAGGTAGCAACTCCGATATCATCACCGTTGATGGCGATCGTGCGTTTGTACTGCGTATCACCGATCACAAAGCGGAAGCCATCAAATCGTTGGCTGAAGTGAAAGCGCAAGTTACCGACATTGTGAAGCACAACAAAGCTGAGCAGCAGGCGAAGCTGGATGCAGAAAAACTGGTAGCTGAGCTGAAAGCGGGCAAAGGTAACGATGCACTGAAAGCCGCTGGTCTGAGCTTTGGCGAGGCGAAAACGTTGGCGCGTACAGGTCAGGATCCGGTAAGCCAGTCTGCGTTTAACCTGCCGTTGCCGGAAAAAGACAAACCCTCTTTCGGCTCGACGACCGATCAGCAGGGTAACGTTGTGATTCTGGCGCTGGACGAAGTAAAAGCCGGTACCATGCCTTCTGCACAGAAAGAAGCGATGATTAAAGGCATCACGCAGAACAATGCGCAGATCGCTTTTGAAGCGCTGATGAGCAGCCTGCGCAAAGAAGCCAAAATCAAACTCGGCACGATCGCTGAACAGCAGTAATAGGTAAAGGCGCGAAGCGTCTCCCAAAAAAAAGCAAAATTTTGCAAATCACAAAGGCCGCTTTCGCGGCCTTTTCCATTTCTGCGTTTTGTCCTTTGCCCACATTCCGACTTCTGTTTATTGTTGCCTTGCATTGAAAAACAAGGAGAAAACAGCATGAAACATGGAATTAAAGCACTGATTATTACATTGGGCGTTGCCTGCTCGTCGCTGAGCTACAGTGCGCTGGCTGCCCCGGTAACCGCAGAGAAAGCACCGCTCTCGCCGAGCAAAAATGAAAACGCTTCCTCAGGAAAAGCAAAAGTACAGGACATGGCAACCAACGCTGATGAGGGGGGCGGTACGCGGGTAAGTATTAACAGCGCCAGTGCGGAAGAACTCGCGAAGGCGATGAACGGCATCGGTATCAAGAAAGCCCAGGCGATAGTCAGTTATCGCGATGAGTACGGCCCGTTTAAAACCCTCGACGACCTCAAGCAGGTGCCCGGTATGGGCGGTACGCTGGTGGAACGTAATCTGGCGCACTTGAAACTGTAAGGCGCTTGCGGAGTCGCTAATCTTTGCCAGAATAGAGAGGTCATACCAGTTATGATCTCTCTGTCTCTATAACAATAAACGGTAAAGGTTAAAGCGCTATGCAGACACAAATCAAAGTTCGTGGTTTTCATCTCGATGTTTACCAGCACGTGAATAATGCTCGCTATCTGGAGTTTCTCGAAGAGGCTCGCTGGGACGGGCTTGAAAATAATGACAACTTTAAATGGATGACAGCCAATAACATTGCTTTCGTGGTGGTGAATATCAATATCAATTATCGCCGTCCGGCGATGCTCGGTGATTTGCTTACTGTCACCAGCCATGTACAGCAGATCAACGGTAAAAGCGGCGTCTTAAGCCAGGTCGTCACACTGGAACCGGAAGGAGAGGTGGTTGCTGATGCGCTGGTGACATTTGTCTGCATCGATCTGAAAAAACAGAAGGCGCTGGCATTAGAAGGGGAACTGCGGGAAAAACTGGAGAAGATGATCCGCGCAGGCGATTAATCTTAAAAACGGACTGGCGAAAACCGGAAAAAGCAAAACCGCACACTACAAGATTGCAGGCCGGATGAGCGTTAGTGCCCATCCGGTACAATCCCAGGTTCGTGTCTTTTATTTCAATCCGGTTTTCTGTTTCATGGCTGCCATCACGGCGCTTTTATCCGCCAGATAATGTTGCAGGCCGTTGGCGCGCAGGTTGCAGGCTGCGCAATGACCACAGCCATCGCCTTTAATGCCGTTATAACAGGTCAGCGTTTCGCTGCGTACCAGATCCAATTTGCCCCAGTAATCTGCCAGCGCCCAGGTTTCGGCTTTATCGATCCACATCAGCGGGGTTTCAAAGCGGATATCTTTCGCCAGACCGAGATTGACCGCATGGTTAAGTGCTTTAACAAACTCATCGCGGCAATCCGGGTAACCGGAAAAGTCGGTTTCACAAACGCCGGTGATCACGGCTTCTGCCTGTACTTGATATGCATATACCGCCGCCAGTGTCAGAAACAGAATATTACGTCCCGGCACGAAAGTATTTGGAATACCGGTGGCATCAGGCTCGTAGTCCGGAACCGGAATGCTGTCGCGTGTCAGGCTGCTGACCGCCAGTTCATTGAGCAGGGTGACGTCCAGCACTTTATGCGCTCGGGCGCCCAGCGTTAACGCCAGTTCGCGGGCCACATCGATCTCTGCGCGGTGGCGCTGACCGTAATCAAAGGTGACGCAATGCACTTCGTCATACTGCTGCAATGCCTGCACCAGGCAAGTTGTGGAGTCTTGTCCGCCACTGAACACGACAACGGCACGTTTCATAATTCTTCCTGACAATCGCGAATAAAGCGCTATGGTAGCGCGTGCCGCTAACAGCGACCAGCTTCTTCACCGCGCTGGGGCGGGAAGCCATGCTTCGGCAAAGTCAAACCAGCCGCGCGTATTCAGATGGATCCCTTCCACACCAGGCGGTGCGCTGATACGGTACTGGTAATTAAACAGCGGTGTAAGCGTGGCATTATCCATCAGGGTATCGAATACATCACGCAGCGCCTGGTAACGCTCCTGCTCATTTGCCTGGCGCTGCACGGCATCCAGCGTCGCCTGCAAATGCGCGAACTGCGGTGCACTAAGCAGGTTGGGCCATAGCGGGTCGCAACGTAACCACTGCTCAAGGGTATATTCCGGCGTTTCGCCAATCAGCCTGTCTCCCATCATCAGGTCGGCAGTAGCAAGTTGGGTGCAGCCATCCCAGTTTTTACTGTCGTGGAAAATGACCGTCAGTTCGCAACCAAGTGTGGCGAGATAAAGCCTGAGTTGCTCCGCCATGATGTGCAGTTCTACCGGTAAATGGTAGAGCAGGGTGAGTTTTGCTGGCAGCGGAGCCTGTTCGGCTGGCCATTCAGGCATTTGCCAGCCGGGTAAAAGCTCACTGCTGGGCGTGATCAAATTCTCGTCAAGCGGTAGCGTCTGCACCAGTGAGGTGTGATGGATAATCTGTACCAGACGGCGAGACTGCGCCGGGCTGAGGCGCGCGCCAGGCCTCTGGGCAAGGTAACAAAACCCAAGGCTGATGCCGTTGCTGACGGGTTGCAGGTGATGAAGCTCATCCGGCTCGCCAATGGCAATTTGTACCGGATGTCGACAACTGGTGCCTAAATCCTGCTCAAACAATTGTGGCGTGATCCAGAACTCCACCGCCTTCAGGAATGGGTGTCCAAGATGATAATGGTCGTGGCTTTCCAGCCGGACCAGCTCGCGGCTGTACGTTACCAGGCGAAACGGCCCGGTACCGACCCTGGGCTGCTGCGGATGCGCCAGACGGCTGCCGTAGCTGGCAAGACGGTACGGCAGCCAGAAATCAGGACGGTGCAGTTTGAATGTCAGACACCAGGGATGCGTGATTTCAATATCCGCGACGCTGGAAAATAACTTTTGCAACGCAGGCAATTGCAGCAGCAGTTGCAGGCTCTCCTGCAACTGCGCGGCCGTGACGGTATCGCCGTTATGCCAGTGCAGCGTGGCATGCAAATGGAACCGCCAGCACAGGCCGTCTGCGCTCACATCCCAGTGATGTGCCAAATCGCCCTGTGGTTGAATGCTGTGACTGACAAAACGGGTCAGGCCGCTGAAGATCTGCCCGGCAAGATGCTGTTCCGCGCGTCCGGGAAGAAAACCCGGAACGAGGGGATCAAGCGGGCGATAGTAGGGGATGCGCAGTGTTGGCGTTTCGTTTTGCCACAAGCCGCCGAGAAATGGATTCAACAACGTGCGCAGATCGTCAGGCGCAATTTGCGCCAGCGCCAGGGCGTTCTGCTGCTGACCGCTATTGAGCGCCTGTTCGAGCATCTCACTGCGTATCGATTCTGGCGCGATCAGCAACTGTAACTCACCGCGTTTACCCCGTCCGGATTGTGATTGCCAGCGCAACCAGCCAGCGTCCTGCATCTGGCGCAGCAGCGTGCGCATATGCCGATCGCTGCAAAAACAGTGTGCCGCCAGCTCTGTTACGCTGGTGGATTGTGTTTCCCCGGCAGAGATTTGCCACAGGCGTTGGTACTGATTGAGTCGATTGAGGAGTCGCATAAACCCGGAACAATATTTGTCATCTATTCACTATTACTTCCGTATATCTCACGTAATACTGGAACGCAACTGTGAAGAAGACATAACCGGAGAAAAGATGATGGCGCGTTTGGCTGCTTTTGACATGGATGGCACCCTGTTAATGCCCGACCACCGTTTAGGTGAACGAACGGTCACCGTGCTCCAGCGTCTGCGCGAACGGAATATCACCCTGACTTTTGCTACCGGGCGGCACGCGCTGGAGATGCGTAGCCTTATCAGTAGTCTGGCGCTGGATGCTTTTTTGATCACCGGTAACGGGACACGCATCCATTCCCAAGAAGGCGAGCTACTGTTCCGCCAGGATCTGAACCCGGAAGTGGCGGATCTCGTGCTGCACAGCACATGGGATACCCGCGCGACCATTCATGTATTCAATGATTCCGGTTGGTTGACGGATAATGCGCAGCCAGAGTTGCTGGAAGCTCATCTACTCAGCGGTTTTACCTATCAACTGGCCGATCTTAAGCGCTTACCAGCGCACGATGTGACCAAGATTTGTTTCGTCGGCGATCATGACGATCTCTGCCGCCTGCGTATTCAGCTGAATGAGACGCTGGGAGCGCGTGCGCACTTGTGCTTTTCTGCCACTGATTGTCTGGAAATCCTGCCGACAGGCTGTAACAAAGGTTCCGCGCTGGCGGTGCTGAGCCTGTCGCTGGGGCTGACGTTGCAGGATTGCATGGCGTTTGGCGACGCGATGAATGACAGAGAGATGCTTGAAAGCGTGGGGCACGGCATGATCATGGGCAACGCTATGCCGCAGCTACGGGAAGCGTTACCGCATTTACCGGTTATTGGGCACTGCCAGAATCAGGCAGTATCACACTTTTTGATGCACTGGCTGGACACTCCTAATCTTCCTTATTCCCCCGAATGAAAAAGATTTTTCCAGCAAGCCGGGTTTTCACCCGGCTTTTTTTGTCTATAGAAAACCCCCAGCCAGGCTGAGGGTTGCGTAAAGCTTTCGGCTTTAAGCCGGTTATTATGCTGTCAGACGGGCAATTTCCGCGCGGCAGGGATCGATATCGCCGATGTTTGTCGCCACCCATTGCGGGTTGTAGTAGGTTTCCAGATACCGCTCGCCGCTGTCGCACAGTAGCGTCACGATAGAACCGCTGCGTCCTTCGTCGCGCATCCGTGCGGCGAGCTGTAGCGCACCCCACATATTGGTACCGGTGGAGGCGCCCACTTTGCGGCCGATTTGCGTTTCCAGCCACTGCGCCGTTGCCACACTGGCGGCATCGGGAACCCGCAGCAGCTCGTCCACCACGTCGGCAATAAAAGAAGGTTCCACCCGCGGACGGCCAATCCCTTCGATTTTGCTGCCTGTCGTACTGCGCAGGCTGGCGTCGCGTTGCTGCCAGTAATCAAGGAACACCGAGTTTTCCGGGTCCACCACCATCAATTGGGTGCCATAACCCTGACAGCGTATATAGCGGCCAATGGTCGCTGAGGTGCCGCCGGTGCCTGCGCTCATCACAATGTAATCCGGCTCCGGATGCGGTTCATTTTTCATCTGACGGAAGATGCTGTCGGCAATATTGTTGTTGCCGCGCCAGTCGGTCGCGCGTTCAGCAAACGTAAACTGATCCATGTAATGTCCGTTCAGCTCTTTTGCCAGCCGTTCCGATTCCGCATAGATCTCGCACGCGCTGTCAACAAAGTGGCAGCGACCGCCATAAAACTCTATCTGCTCGATTTTGCGTTTAGCGGTGCAGTAAGGCATGACCGCGATAAAGGGGAGCCCCAGCAACCGCGCGAACCAGGCTTCGGAGACAGCGGTTGAACCGGAAGAGGCCTCAATAATGGTCGTGCTTTCTTTGATCCAACCGTTGCACAAACCATACAGGAACAATGAACGCGCCAGCCGGTGTTTCAGGCTACCGGTAGGGTGCGTGCTTTCATCTTTCAGATAGAGATTGATCCCCGGAAAAGCCGACAGCATCAGGCGAATAAGGTGCGTATCTGCAGAACGCTGTGCATCGGCGTTAATTTCATTGATAGCGTATTTTACCCAACTGCAATTCATGGCGGTTATCCGTTTGTCACTTTGTGCCCAGTCTAGCGAAAGTAAAAGAAAAAAAGGTTGCCATTTGGCCTTTGTGTTAGACTATCAGGAGAAAAATATTCTCCTGGATTCTAAAATGTTAGATAAAATTGACCGTAGGCTGCTCTCCCTACTGCAACAGGATTGTTCACTCTCTTTGCAGGCGCTGGCAGATGCCGTTAATCTGACCACCACTCCCTGCTGGAAACGTCTGAAGCGGCTGGAAGACGACGGGATTTTGCTCGGCCGTGTCGCCGTGCTGGATGCAGAAAAACTGGGGCTGAATTTGACTGCCTTCGTACTGATTAAAACACAACACCACAGTAGCGACTGGTATTGCCGCTTTGTCAGCGAAGTGACGCAAATGCCGGAAGTGCTCGGTTTCTGGCGCATGGCGGGGGAGTATGATTATTTGCTACGTGTGCAAGTGGCAGATATGAAACGCTATGACGACTTTTATAAGAAGCTAGTGAACAGCGTGCCGGGGCTGTCAGATGTCACTTCTAGCTTCGCCATGGAACAGATAAAATACACCACGGCTTTACCCATTGAATAACGCTTAGGCTAAACCAACAGCCGGAAAATCACCTTCAGGATATAACCGCGTGCGATTATTTGCCCAGTTAGGCTGGTACTTTCGCCGGGAGTGGCAACGCTACCTTGGCGCAGTGGCCTTACTTATCATTATTGCTATCTTACAACTCATTCCGCCCAAAGTGGTGGGGGTGATTGTCGATGGCGTAACCGAACAGCATTACACTACATCACAGGTGTGGATGTGGATTGGCGTACTGGTTGCGGTTGCCATTGTCACCTATCTGCTGCGTTATGTCTGGCGCGTCTGGTTGTTTGGCGCTTCTTATCAACTGGCCGTGGAGCTGCGTGAAGATTTCTATCGTCAGCTGAGTCGCCAGCATCCGGAGTTTTATCTGCGTCACCGTACCGGTGATTTAATGGCGCGCGCAACGAATGACGTTGATCGCGTTGTGTTTGCTGCCGGTGAAGGTGTGTTGACGTTAGTGGATTCGCTGGTGATGGGCTGCGTGGTACTGGTGGTGATGTCGACGCAAATCAGTTGGCAACTAACGCTGCTCTCGCTACTGCCGATGCCGATTATGGCGCTGGTTATCAAGCGTTACGGCGATCAGTTGCACCAGCGTTTTAAGTTAGCGCAGGCCGCATTCTCCGCGCTTAATGATCGTACGCAGGAGAGTATGACCAGCATCCGCATGATCAAAGCTTTCGGCCTCGAGGATCGCCAGTCGGCGCTGTTTGCAACGGAAGCCGCCGACACCGGGGAGAAAAATATGCGCGTCGCCCGCGTTGATGCGCGTTTTGATCCAACCATTTACATTGCCATTGGTCTGGCGAACATGCTGGCGATTGGCGGCGGTAGCTGGATGATTGTCCACGGTACGCTGACGCTCGGCCAGCTCACCAGTTTTGCCATGTATCTGGGGTTGATGATTTGGCCAATGCTGGCGCTGGCGTGGATGTTTAATATCGTGGAACGCGGAAGTGCCGCTTATAGCCGAATCCGCGACATGCTGGCAGAAGCGCCGGTAGTGAATGACGGCAGTGAGCCGTTGCCGGAAGGGCGCGGCAATCTGACTATTGCTATCCGTGAATTTCGCTATCCGCAAACGGAAACCGCAGTGCTGAATAATGTTAACGCGCTGCTGACGCCGGGCCAGATGCTGGGTATCTGCGGGCCGACCGGCGCCGGGAAAACCACCTTGCTGGCGTTAATTCAGCGCCATTTTGACGTTGGGCAGGGAGATATTCGTTTCCACAATATTCCCCTTCAGCAATTGAAGCTGGATGCCTGGCGCAGCCGTCTGGCGGTAGTGAATCAGACGCCGTTCCTCTTCTCCAATACGGTGGGCAATAATATTGCCTTAGGCAAACCCGGCGCTACACAGGAAGAGATTGAACATGTAGCGAAGCTTGCCAGCGTGCATGACGACATACTGCGTCTGCCGCAGGGCTATGATACGGAAGTAGGCGAGCGCGGCGTGATGCTTTCCGGTGGCCAAAAACAGCGCATTTCTATTGCACGTGCACTGCTGCTCAATGCCGAGATCCTGATCCTGGATGATGCGTTGTCGGCCGTTGATGGCCGTACCGAACATCAAATTTTGCATAACCTGCGCCAGTGGGGCGAAGGACGCACGGTCATTATCAGCGCGCATCGCCTGTCGGCGCTGACGGAAGCCAGTGAGATTTTAGTTATGCAGCATGGACATATTGCCCAGCGCGGCCAGCATGAACAGCTTGCGCGCCAACCGGGTTGGTATCGCGATATGTATCGCTACCAGCAACTGGAAGCCGCCCTGAATGACGTACCGCAGGAGGCAGACGATGCGTAATTTCTCACGACAGTGGCCGACGCTGAAACGGCTGCTGGTATATGGCAAACCGTGGCGCAAGCAGTTAATCAAAGCGGTGCTGATGCTATGGGTTGCGGCGATTGCGGAAGTCTCCGGTCCGGCGCTGATCAGCTACTTTATCGATAACATGGTGGCGAAAAGCTATCTGCCACTTGCGCTGGTTGCCGGCCTGGCTACGGTTTATGTCGGCCTGCAACTGCTGGCGGCGTTACTGCACTACCGTCAGTCGCTGCTGTTTAACCAGACGGCGGTCGGCGTAGTACAACAACTGCGTACTGATGTGATGGACGCCGCGCTGCGCCAGCCGCTGAGCGAATTTGATACTCAGCCAGTCGGGCAGATTATCTCTCGCGTGACCAATGACACCGAAGTGATCCGCGATCTTTATGTCACGGTGGTGGCGACGGTGTTGCGCAGCGCTGCGTTGATTGGCGCGATGCTGCTCGCCATGTTCAGCCTGGACTGGCGGATGGCGCTGGTGGCGATGACGATTTTCCCGGCGGTGCTGATCGTCATGCTGATCTATCAGCGCTTCAGTACGCCGATTGTGCGCCGGATGCGTGCTTACCTTGCTGACATTAACGATGGCTTTAACGAAATCATTAACGGCATGAGTGTGATTCAGCAGTTCCGCCAGCAGGCTCGCTTTGGTGAACGTATGGGCGATGCCAGCCGTTCCCACTATCTTGCGCGCATGCAAACTTTACGGCTGGACGGTTTTCTGTTGCGCCCGCTGCTAAGTCTTTTCTCGGCGCTGGTATTGTGCGGGCTGCTGATGCTGTTTGGTTTCTCCTCCGTAGGCACGGTAGAAGTCGGCGTGCTGTATGCGTTTATCAGTTATCTTGGCCGTCTGAATGAACCTCTGATTGAGCTGACGACGCAGCAATCGATGTTGCAGCAGGCTGTTGTCGCTGGCGAGCGAGTGTTCGAACTGATGGATCGTCCGCGCCAGTCTTATGGTTACGATGATACGCCGCTACATAGTGGCGCCATTGATATTGAGAATGTTTCGTTTGCCTATCGCGACGATCAACTGGTGCTACAGAATATTTCGCTGTCGGTTGCTCCACGCAGCTTTGTGGCTTTAGTGGGGCATACTGGCAGCGGAAAAAGCACACTTGCCAGCCTGTTGATGGGTTACTACCCGCTTACACAGGGCGAGATCCGCCTCGACGGAAGGCCACTCTCTGCACTCAGCCATACGGCGCTGCGTAAAGGCGTGGCGATGGTGCAACAGGACCCGGTGGTACTGGCGGACAGCTTTTTCGCCAATGTGACGCTGGGGCGCGATATCAGCGAAGCGCAGGTGTGGCAGGCGCTGGAGACAGTACAACTGGCGGAACTGGCGCGCGGTATGAGTGCGGGTATTCATACCCGGCTCGGCGAGCAGGGGAATAATCTCTCAGTTGGGCAAAAACAGCTGCTGGCGCTGGCGCGCGTGCTGGTTGATACGCCGCCGATCCTGATCCTCGATGAGGCAACGGCAAATATCGACTCTGGTACCGAGCAGGCAATCCAGCATGCGCTGGCGGCGGTGCGTAAGCAGACCACATTGGTGGTGATCGCCCACCGCTTATCGACCATTGTTGAGGCCGAAACCATCCTTGTGTTACATCGCGGGCATGCGGTGGAGCACGGGACGCACCAGCAATTGTTGGCCGCGAAAGGGCGCTATTGGCAGATGTATCAACTGCAACTGGCCGGGGAAGAACTGGCGGCCAGCGCGCGCGAAGAGTCGCTTATCGCCTGATGCACCAAAATTAGGCATGCGACCGACAGAGTTCTCTGTTGGTGCAAAAAAGTAACGCGAAACGCACTGCTATGGTGCGTTTTTCTTTTCTGGCGCCAGCCTGAATCGCGAGCCAGCATTTTTCCCTTTCCGCTTTTCCCGGCCTGTCTGAACTAACAATCTGAAATTCTCCTCGTTTTCATTGTTGGCACACCGCTTGCAATATCTGTTACGTGTTAGCTGCGGCCATTATCGAATTTCGACTGGAGGGGGATCTATGAAGCTGGTTACCGTGGTGATTAAACCATTCAAACTTGAAGACGTTCGTGAAGCACTGTCTTCTATTGGTATTCAAGGACTGACCGTGACTGAAGTTAAAGGTTTCGGGCGTCAGAAAGGTCATGCCGAGCTGTACCGCGGTGCGGAATATAGCGTCAATTTCCTGCCTAAAGTGAAAATTGATGTGGCAATTGCTGATGATCAGCTCGATGAAGTGATCGATGTGATCAGCAAAGCGGCCTACACCGGAAAAATTGGCGACGGCAAAATTTTCGTTGCTGAGTTGCAACGCGTCATTCGTATTCGTACCGGCGAAGCCGACGAAGCGGCACTGTAATAGCTGGCCACACAGTGATAGGGATTGGAACAATGAAAAACACAACATTAAAAACAAGTCTTGCTTCACTGGCATTGCTGCCAGGTCTGGCGATGGCGGCTCCCGCTGTAGCAGATAAAGCAGATAACGGCTTTATGATGATTTCTACTGCGCTGGTGCTGTTTATGAGCATCCCGGGCATCGCGCTGTTTTACGGCGGCCTGATCCGCGGTAAAAACGTGCTCTCCATGCTGACGCAGGTGGCTGTCACCTTCGCGCTGGTATGCGTTCTGTGGGTGGTTTATGGCTACTCTCTGGCTTTTGGCGAGGGCAACAGCTTCTTCGGCAGCTTCAACTGGGTAATGCTGAAGAATATCCAACTGACTGCGGTCATGGGTAGTATCTACCAATATATCCACGTTGCTTTCCAGGGTTCTTTCGCCTGTATCACCGTGGGCCTGATTGTTGGGGCGCTGGCGGAACGTATTCGCTTCTCTGCGGTGCTGATTTTCGTAGTGGTATGGCTGACGCTCTCCTATGTGCCAATTGCGCATATGGTCTGGGGTGGCGGTTTGCTGGCAACGCATGGCGCTCTGGACTTTGCTGGCGGTACCGTGGTGCATATCAACGCTGCTGTTGCAGGCCTGGTCGGTGCTTACCTGATTGGCAAACGTGTGGGCTTTGGCAAAGAAGCGTTCAAACCGCATAACCTGCCAATGGTCTTTACCGGTACCGCTATCCTCTATGTGGGTTGGTTCGGTTTCAACGCGGGTTCTGCAAGCGCTGCTAACGAAATTGCCGGGCTGGCCTTCGTGAATACCGTTGTGGCGACTGCTGGTGCAATCCTTGCGTGGGTGTTCGGCGAGTGGGCGCTGCGTGGCAAACCATCCCTGCTGGGTGCATGTTCCGGCGCGATTGCAGGTCTGGTAGGCATCACCCCTGCGTGTGGTTATGTTGGTGTCGGCGGCGCGCTGATTGTGGGTCTGATTTCAGGTGTGGCAGGTCTGTGGGGTGTTACTGCTCTGAAACGTATGCTGCGTGTTGACGATCCGTGTGATGTGTTTGGTGTACACGGCGTGTGCGGTATCGTCGGTTGTATCCTGACCGGTATTTTTGCCGCAACTTCTCTGGGCGGCGTCGGTTATGCACAAGGCGTGACTATGAGTCAACAGGTACTGGTTCAGTTGGAAAGTATCGCAGTCACCATCGTATGGTCTGGCGTCGTGGCCTTTATCGGCTACAAACTGGCTGACATGACTGTGGGCCTGCGTGTACCGGAAGATCAAGAGCGCGAAGGTCTGGATGTTAACAGCCACGGCGAAAATGCCTACAACGCCTGATTGAATTGAGTTATCTCCTGAGCATAAAAAAGCCTCCTCGGAGGCTTTTCCTTTTGTAGAAGCTCAATTGCGGTTGCGCATTACCCCTTCCTGCACGGTCGACGCTACCAGCACACCTTGTTGTGTGTAGAACTCCCCGCGTACGAAGCCGCGCGCTCCGGAGGCGGACGTACTTTCCACGCTATAAAGCAGCCATTCATTCATATTAAATGGGCGATGGAACCACATCGAGTGGTCGATGGTGGCAACCTGCATACCGTGTTCAAGGAAACCTACGCCGTGTGGCTGGAGCGCCACTGGCAGGAAGTTGAAGTCTGAGGCATAGCCCAGCAGGTATTGATGGACGCGAAAGTCTTCCGGCACCACGCCGTTCGCGCGGATCCATACCTGGCGTGCAGGTTCGGCAACATGCCCTTTCAGCGGGTTGTGAAATTCCACAGGTCGGAACTCCAGCGGCTTATCGCTGAGAAATTTCTCTTTCACCAGCGGCGGCAAAAAATGGGAGAGTGCATGAGCAATATCGGTTTCGGATTTCAGTGAATCCGGTGCGGGCGCATCCGGCATCGGTTTTTGATGTTCGTAACCCGTTTCCGGTGCCTGGAACGAGGCGGTCATGTAGAAAATCGGTTTCCCGTTCTGGATCGCTGCCACGCGGCGGGCGCTGAAGCTGTTACCATCGCGCAGAACTTCCACGTCATAGACAATCGGTTTCAGGCTATCGCCAGGACGCAAGAAGTAGCTGTGGAAGGAGTGTACCAGACGCTCAGCGGGGACGGTTTCTTTAGCGGCGTACAGCGCCTGGCCGACAACCTGGCCGCCAAAGACCTGACGTAACCCTAAATCTTCGCTCTGGCCGCGAAACAGGCCTTCTTCGATTTTTTCCAGATTCAACAATAACAGCAGGTTAGAGAGTGCCTGACTCATAAATTTCCTCAAATAAATAACGGCTGACTGAGCGAATAATCCGCTAAGTATAACCTGGGAAAGTGAGTGGTCCGATGGGTTCAATAATCTGAATAAATGGGTCTTTGCAGGAATATATCGCGTTTATGTGCCAGACTTGTTCTCGTTACGATGGTTTAGCCACCCATCCTGGCAGGCAAGCGTTCTGCCGGTGCATTGAAGATAAGGAGACATCTATGAAAATCGTGCACATGTTAAGTGGTTTGGCAGTTGCAGTTGCGCTCTCTGCCTGCGCTCAAAAAGGCGCTAACATTCCGACACCAGCACCTAATCCTGGCGCACCTGCGGCAACCAATAAAGCTGCGATTGCGCAACCCAACGTTTCCGGTACGGTCTGGATCCGCCAGAAAGTGGCGCTGCCGCCAAATGCGGTATTAACCGTGACAGTTTCTGATGCGTCCCAGGCGGATGCGCCGTCGAAAGTGCTGGCGCAGAAAGCAGTGCGTACCGAAGGTAAACAGCCTCCGTTCAGCTTCGTGTTGCCGTTTAACCCGGCTGATATCCAGCCGAATGCACGTATCCTGCTGAGTGCGGCCATTACCATCGACGGTAAAATTGTCTTTATTACCGATACGGTTAAACCGGTTATCAACCAGGGTGGAACTAAGGAGGATCTGACACTGGTGCCGGTGCAACAAACGGCTGTGCCGTTGCAGCAAAACAGTGGTGCCGCCACGACCGTGCCTTCCACTTCCCCCACGCAAGTGAACCCCTCTGAAGCCACTCCGGCGCCGACACAGTACTGATAACAGCTCCTCTCCTGCGGGGGAGGAGCGTTTTAATAATTCCAGCGGTAATGTTGTAAATCGATTTGGCCGTTGCCCGACACTACCACGCCTTCAGCCAGTAATGCCTGGCGCTGGCGCTGTAAATCCGGCCCGGTTAATGAAATGCAGCCATGACGATTCACCACCCGATGCCATGGCAACGTACTTCCTTCCGGTAAACGTTTCAGTACGCCACCGACCTGTCGCGCGGCACGCGGAGAGCCAGCCAGTTTCGCCACGTCGCCATAAGTCGTGACGTAACCTTCCGGTATTGCGGCAACGATTTGCCAGACCCGCTGTGGGAAAGAATCTTCTATATCCATGCTGATATCCTGAGGGAAGACTTTGCAGCATAAACAGCATAAAGCGTGCTGTGAAGGGGCAGTTGCGCAATAAACCAGCATCCGCCCCGGCGCGGCTTGCAATTGCCATCCGGGACAGGGATAATGCGCCAGCGCGTTGATTAGCAACGCTCTCAATGGGGGCTCTGTTGGTTCTCCCGCAACGCTACTCTGTTCACCAGGTCAGGTCCGGAAGGAAGCAGCCAGGGCAGACGACGTGTGTGCCGGGATGTAGCTGGCAGGGCCCCCACCCATTATCTGCTTGTGAAGCCCCGTTTCCCGTTTATCCCTTTACATCTTCAGCACACCAGCGGTTTATTTGAAAATGCTTACCGCGCTTGTTATACCCGTCATACTTCAAGTTGCAGGTGTGTTGGCTTTTTTATTCGGCTCATCCCTGAGCCTTACCCCTTCGGGACCGCTGCTTACAGCGTTCAAATCTGCTCCCGGCAGATTTGTCGCTTACCCCAGTCACGGACTTATGTAAGCTCCAGGGGATTACTGAGAGATATCCTGTCTCTCACCGGAGGCCAACCTTCGGTTGGGCAAATTCGTTCCCGACGAATTTGTCGCTGCGTTGCCGCCTTCCTGCAACTCGAATTATTTAGGGTATATATACCCTTACTCCATTATTCTTATGCGACTCGGCTAACGTGAAGTCTGTGCGGATGCGGGCGAATAATTTCCGGCGTTACACCATGCTGCGTTTTAACGGGCGTTGCGAATGGTTGAGCGCTAGCCATAGCGGTTTGATACGCAGTAATGCGTTTTCCAGCTCGGCTAATTCCAGTGAAAAGGGCATACGTAAATAGCGGTCAAAGGCGCCGGAAAGACCAAAACGTGTTCCCGCACCGAGGTGGATGCCGATAGTTTCCGCACGGGCGGCGAATTGGGTTGCCAGCATATCGGGCAGCTCTACCCAATAGGAGAGGCCGCCCTGCGGTATCTGAAAGCGCCATTCCGGAAAATGCTCATGCATTAACGCAGCGCAATTATCACGACGCCTGGTGAGCATCTGTCGACGACCGGGCAAAAATGCCTCTGCGTTTTGCATTAGCCACAGTGTTGCCAATTGTTCCAGTAACGGGGAACCCAGATCCAGTGTGTCACGGGTCTGGGCGAGGGCGGCAATCGTGCGTGTTGAGGCGCGGATCCATCCCAGGCGTAATCCACCCCAGAAGCTTTTCCCCGCCGAACCGAGCGTGAGCACGTTTCCAGCAGGATCGAAGGCTGCCAGTGGCGGAGGTGGCGGCGCGTCGTACCACAAATCCACCATTGTTTCATCGACCACCAGCGTTGTGCGCGTGCGCGCTGCGATAGCCGCGATGGCTTCGCGGGTGGCGATATCCATACAGCGCCCGGTTGGATTGTGAAAATCGGGCATCAGCCAGGCAAGACGTGGCGCGGTCTGCGCCAGCGTGGCGGCAAAACCGTCGCTGTCCCAGCCAGTTTGTGGCAGCGATACGCCAACGGGCCTGCATGACGCGCCCTGGATCGCGGCAATAGCCAGCGGGTAGGTTGGGTGATCGACCACCACGCGATCTCCCGGACCGGTCAGCATACGCAGTATCAGCGCCAGTCCGCTGACGGCACCATTCACCACCATCACTTCATCGGCGTGAGTTGTTAGCCCGCGCGCGGTATAACGTGCGGCAATGGCTTCACGCAGCGGCAGTAAACCGAGCTGGTCGTAGCCGTTTCGTGTCAGGTAGTGCGGGATCATGCTCAGCGCGTGGATATAGGCCTGGTGGATTTCCGGCCCGGCGCTCAGCGCCGCCGTAGAGAGATCCAGTGCCGTACCGGCTGTTGCGAGCGTTGGAACGCTACGGCTATCAGGCAGAATCACCCGCGATCCGCTGCCGTGACGGCTCTCAAGATAGCCCTCATCGCGCAAGTGCGCCAGTGCACTGGCAACGGTAGTGCGACTGATTTCCAGCGTCGAGGCCAGTTCGCGCTCGCCGGGTAGACGAGTGTCTAATGCCAGTCTGCCATCAAGAATCAGCAACCGCAGGGCATCGGCAAGCTGACGCCATAGCGGCATACGGGATTCGGGTTGCTGCCAGTGTCCTAACAGGCGCTGTAAAGATTGGCTACCAAAGCGACGGGATGACATATGCAGTCCACTATATGAAAACTGGACATTAATCATAATGCCATTTGCGGTGAAGATGAAAGCATGAACAACAGGAGAACAAAAATGCTACGTCGATTACTGCAACTTTATATTGGTTTGGTCCTGTACGGTGTTTCTACTGCGATGTTTGTTCGCGCGGATTTGGGGGCCGATCCGTGGAACGTTTTCCACCTGGGTGTGGCGAAGCTGTTGTCGATAAATATTGGTGCGGTGATGATCGCTACCGGCGTGCTGGTGTTGTTGTTCTGGATCCCGCTGCGCCAGCGTCCGGGTCTGGGAACCATCAGCAATGTGATCGTGCTTGGGCTTGCCGCCGATGCTGCACTGGCGTTGATGCCGCCGCTGGAGACACTCCTGGCGCGCAGCGTAATGCTGGTGGCGGCAGTGATTGTCAATGCACTGGCGACCGGAATGTATATTGGCGCAGGGTTTGGCGCAGGCCCGCGTGATGGTCTGATGACCGGGATCCATGCCCGCACGGGTTGGTCCGTGCGCAATATCCGTACGGCGATTGAGATTTCAGTCCTGCTGGCAGGTTGTCTGTTGGGCGGCACATTTGGCGTCGGCACGGTATTTTATGCGTTCACTATTGGCCCGCTGATTCAGCTTTGTCTGCCGTGGTTTCGTCAGAAACCGGCACTAAGTGTGACGCCGCAAACCGAACCAGTAGCCTGATTTTTTCGTTTATATAGCGAAAAATCTCCTGTTCTGGCGGAGCGTCTGCAATACTTGATTCTCTCAGGAAGAAAAGGAGCATCATCTGTGGCGACACCTGAGCTTCAAACGGCACGTCTGGTTCTCAAACCGCTGGCATCGGAAGATGCCACGCAAATTCAGCGCATTTTCCCTCGCCAGGAGATTGTTCGTTATCTGGTCGCCAGCGTTCCCTGGCCCTACCCGGATAATGCGGCGCAGAACTATGTTGATAATGTTGCGCTGGCAGCAACGCGCGCAGGGAAAGGCTGGTACTGGACGTTGCGGCGTAAGGAAAATCCCGATGAACTCATCGGCGTGATCTGCCTGATGGATACGCCGGACAATAACCGGGGATTCTGGCTGGTTCCGGAGTGGCAAGGGCAGGGATATATGACGGAAGCCTGCCATGCGGTAACGGATTTTTGGTTTAACGCGCTTGAGCGTGACGTACTGCGCGCGCCCAAAGCTGTCGCCAATGATCGTTCGAAGAGACTTTCTCAACGCAGCGGTATGCATTTAGTTCGCCTGCAAAAAGGTGAATACGTTTCCGGGGAGCTGGAGACGGAGTTGTGGGAGATAACCCGCGAAAAATGGAACCAACTGCACCACTGAAACCTGCCAGCATGCTCGCTGGCGGGTTTTATTCCCGAGGTTAGCCTTATATTTATTCGTTTTAAATTATAATGTCATTTAATTGACATATTACTTTCATTTTTCTGTCATAAATATAGTGCAAATTATTTCTGGGGATTTTTCGCCCTGTTATAATATTGAAATATAAATGTGGATCGATTTCGTAAGTTCGTGTATTAATTAGCATGTTTATTCACACAAGAAGGGATAATCATGGCCAGTGCAGTATTAAACGTCAAAATTGATGAAGCGCTAAAAGAGAAGCTGCGTCATTACGCAGAAGTAAATAGTGAAAATTTAAGCACGGCGACAGAAAAACTGCTGCTGCTGGCGTTCGAAGCAGCAGAAGAGGCGGGAGTCTCGGAAGATGATATTGACAACCAGCACACGGAAGAAGAGAGTGCAGCTCCGTTAACTCCTAAAGAGATCAAAGCACTACGTAAAATCCTGAAGAAGAAAAAATGAACCAACAACTGCTATCAACCGCCAGTAACTACGGCGAAGCCTGTGCGATGTTGCGCTCAGGCTTTGTAAAACAGGTACGACTGGACTGGAATATCGGAAGTGATGAGTTTTTTCGGATCGCATCGGACTGGTGTGACGCTGGCGCGAAAATCAAAAAAGAAGGGAACAGCTTTATTATTTCAATAAAAGGATTTCCTATTCCTCGCCAGCAGTAACCTTGTTGTCATGAAACCGTCATTTAAATTGCATTAAAAACTGTGATGATTGTTTCATAATAACTCTACAGAACCATCTCAAACCACATTACGGATGATGTTTCCGGCGAGCCTGTGTGGTTCGCCGATATTTCTTTTTATCCCGCAGAATATATTTCATATCGATTGTCTTCATCGGTGGTATTTTTCACGAAGCGCTCACAAGCAGATCCGGGCAAAACGGGTATACTAATGATCCCTTTGCTGTCAGGAACGCCATGAAAACTATCACACTTTACGACGTTGCCAGCCATGCAGGCGTCTCTTACCAGACCGTATCCCGGGTGATCAATGATGCGGCCCATGTTTCAACTCGTACCCGTGAAAAGGTGCTCGCCGCCATGGCCACGCTGCACTATGTTCCCAATCGCGGCGCCCAGCAACTTGCGGGCAAACGCAACAGAACGCTGGGGTTACTGACTACCGATCTGGCGCTCCATGCGCCGTCACAAATTGCCTCGGCGGTGAAATCCCGCGCCGGTCTTGCCTCCGCGAGCGTCATTATTTCGATGCTTGGACAGCATGACGCTGCTAGCTGTAGCGCGGCATTGCAGGAGTTGTTGGCACAGCGTGTGGAAGGCGTGCTTATTAATGTTCCACTGGAGGATGCGCAGGCCGAGCAGTTGGCAGCGCAGGTGCAGCCGACGCCGGTGTTATTTCTGGATGTCAGCGATAAGGCGGCCGTTAACAGCCTGGTATTTGATGCGGAGATGGGCGCGCGCCTGGGTGTGGAGCATGTGCTGTCGCAAGGCCACCAGCGTATTGCCCTGCTGGGTGGGCCGCAGAGTTCGGTTTCAGCCCGTGCCCGTTTTAGCGGCTGGCTGGCGGCGTTAGAACAGGCGAAACTGGCCCCCTGTGCCAGCGAACATGGAGACTGGAGTGCTGCTTCGGGATATGAAAAAGCCCATCTGCTGCTGGCAGGCCCCCGGCTGCCACAGGCGATTTTGGTAGCCAACGATCAGATGGCGCTCGGCGTGATGCGCGCCTGTGCCGAGAAGGGCATTGATGTGCCAGGCCAGATTTCAGTGGTGGGGTATGACGACACAGCGGACAGCGCCTGGTTTTCTCCGCCGCTGACCACAGTGCGCCAGGCGTTCAAAGACGCTGGCGAACGTAGCGTGGACTGGCTGCTTAACTCGACTGACAGGGAGTTGGCCCTTAGCCAGATTCGGTTGCCTGTCACGTTGATCGAACGCCTGTCAACTGCTCCGGCGCGCGAACGGAAGATCTGCTGCGGTGAAGTTCTTGCCCGGCAACTGAATGAGCTGGCGCAGCAGGTTGCTATGCTGGATCGTCGCTAATGCTTTTGTGATCCTTTTCGCTTTCAGCCGATCCCGGGCTTTACCCACAATTAAAAATGCGTCATTGTTTCCTGAATTGTGAGCGCTTCGCAAAAAGAGGTTTTATGTCTGCTGCCGCATTAAGTTCACTGGTTTCCCGTCGCGACTGGGAAAACCCGGCGATCACCCACTGGCACCGTTTACCGGCTCATGCGCCCATGCGTAGCTGGCGCGATGAAAATGCGGCGCGCGATGAGGCCGCTTCATCTGCGCGGCGCTTGCTGAATGGTGAATGGCGTTTCAGTCTGTTTGATTCGCCGGAAGCTGTACCGGAACGCTGGATAACAGAGGATTGTGCCGATGCGGTGGCCATGCCGGTGCCATCGAACTGGCAGATGCAGGGATTTGATACGCCCATTTATACCAATGTTACCTATCCGATTCCGGTGACGCCTCCGTTTGTTCCGCAGCAAAACCCGACAGGTTGTTACTCGCTCACATTTACATTGGAAAAAGGCGAACTGGCGCAGGGGCAGACGCGGATTGTTTTTGATGGCGTCAATGCGGCGTTTTATCTTTGGTGTAACGGCAAATGGATCGGCTACTCGCAGGACAGCCGCCTGCCCGCTGAGTTTGATCTCAGTAAGGCGCTAAAAGCGGGGAAAAATCGGCTGGCGGTGATGGTGCTGCGCTGGTGTGATGGCAGCTACCTGGAAGACCAGGATATGTGGCGGATGAGCGGGATTTTTCGTGATGTCTCCCTGCAACATAAACCGCAGACGCATATTGCCGATTTCCACTATGTCAGCGAACTGAATGCGGAGCTAACTCACGCGCAATTGCAGGTTAACGTGCAACTGGGCGGGGCGTTTGCAGAGTGTCGCGTTGCTGTTGCCCTGTGGCGCGACGGAGAAAACGTTGCCAGCGCGCAGCAATCGCCGGGCAGCGTTGTGGTGGATGAGCGCGGCGCGTGGGCAGAACGCCTGCGCGTGACGCTGCCGGTTGCCACACCCGCGCTGTGGAGCGCGGAAACACCGAACCTCTACCGCCTGACAGTAACTCTGCTTGATGCACAAGGAAACGTACTGGAAGCGGAAGCCTGCGATATTGGCTTTCGCAAGGTGGAAATCCGTAATGGTTTGTTGCTGCTTAACGGCAAACCACTGCTGATTCGTGGCGTAAACCGTCACGAGCATCATCCGCAAAACGGACAAGCCATTGATGAAGCCACCATGCGTCGTGACATTGAGCTAATGAAACAGCACAACTTCAATGCCGTGCGTTGTTCTCACTATCCGAACCATCCACTGTGGTATCGCCTGTGCGATCGGTACGGTTTATACGTGGTGGATGAAGCCAACATTGAAACCCACGGCATGGTGCCTATGAGCCGCCTGGCGGATGATCCGGTTTGGCTACCGGCTATGAGCGAACGCGTGACGCGCATGGTGCTGCGCGATCGTAACCATCCATCGATCATTATCTGGTCGCTGGGCAACGAATCCGGTCACGGCGCAAACCACGATGCGCTGTATCGCTGGCTGAAAACGACCGATCCGACGCGTCCAGTGCAGTATGAAGGCGGCGGCGCGAACACGGCAGCCACCGATATTGTCTGCCCGATGTATGCCCGCGTCGACCAGGATCAGCCCTTCCCGGCTGTGCCAAAGTGGTCGATTAAAAAATGGATCGGTTTGCCCGGCGAAAATCGGCCGCTCATTCTCTGCGAATACGCGCATGCAATGGGCAACAGTTTTGGCGGTTTTGCCAAATACTGGGAAGCATTCCGCGCTTTCCCGCGTTTGCAGGGCGGTTTTGTCTGGGATTGGGTTGACCAGGCATTAACTAAAACCGGTGACGACGGGCAGCCATTCTGGGCCTACGGCGGCGATTTTGGTGATACACCGAATGACCGCCAATTCTGTATAAATGGGCTGGTATTTCCCGATCGCACACCGCATCCGGCGCTGTATGAAGCGCAGCGCGCGCAGCAATTTTTCCAGTTCAGCCTGCTTAGTACTACACCGCTGGTACTGGAGATTGAGAGCGAATATCTGTTCCGCGCCACGGATAATGAATATCTGCGTTGGTCTGTTGCCCGCGATGGCGAAGTGCTGGCGCAAGGAGAAATCCCTCTGGATATTGCCCCACAAGGCAAACAATGTATTGAACTGAACATACCAAAGCTGGAGGCCGCACCCGGCGAAGTCTGGCTGAATGTGGATGTTTTCCAGCGCGCGGCGACGTGCTGGTCGGCGGCGGATCATCACTGCGCCTGGGATCAATGGCGTCTGCCCGCACCGTTGTATATTACTCCACGCGTGGCGCAAAACTCGTGCCCGACATTGCAGGCCAGCGAGCAGGAATTCATCATCACGCATCAGTCACAGCGCTGGCACTTCTGTCGTCGCAGCGGCAACCTGCAACAGTGGTGGCGCGATGAGCAACCGACGCTGCTGACACCGCTGAGCGACTGTTTTACCCGCGCGCCGCTGGATAACGACATTGGTATCAGCGAGGTGACGCGCATCGATCCCAACGCGTGGGTGGAGCGCTGGAAGGCGGCAGGCATGTACGATCTGTCTGCTGAGTTGCTTTATTGTGATGTTGAAGAGCGCAGTTCCGGGATTGTGGTGAGCACCGGTCAGCGCTGGCTGGGCGCAGGGAAAACCGCATTTGTCAGCCATAAATACTGGCGAATTGATGGTGACGGCGCACTGCATGGTGATGTCACGGTTCAGGTAGCGCGTGATATTCCGCCTCCTGCGCGGGTGGGGCTGGTCTGTCAACTGGCAGAACGGCATCCGCAGGTAAGCTGGCTGGGACTGGGGCCGCATGAAAACTACCCGGATCGCCGCCAGGCAGCACGTCAGGGGCGGTGGACGCAGCCGCTGTCGGCGTTGCATACGCCCTATATTTTCCCCGGCGAAAATGGCTTGCGCTGCAACACGCGCGCGGTATGGTACGGCGCGCACCAGTGGCAGGGGGATTTCCATTTTTCCCTCGGTTGCTACAGCGATGACCAACTACGGGAAACCACACACCACCATTTATTGCGTGAAGAAGCCGGTTGCTGGCTGCATCTTGATGCTTTCCACATGGGGGTTGGCGGTGATGATTCCTGGAGCCCGAGCGTGTCGCCGGAGTTTATCCTGCAAGATGAGACGGTGCATTACGCCTTTTGCTGGCGGCAGAACTAAACTTATCGGATCTGATGCAGCGGGGCTGTCCCGCTGCGCAGTCATGCGGGGATTGATGCATGAAATATGTCGATGGTTTTGTGGTCGCAGTGCCAGAGAGTGAAAAAGAGGCGTATTGCCAGCTTGCGGCGAAAGCGGCACCAATCTTTAAAGAGTTCGGCGCAACGCGCATTGTCGAATGTTGGGCTGACGACGTACCGGATGGCAAACTTACCGATTTTCGCATGGCGGTAAAAGCTGAAGACCACGAAGCGGTCGTCTTCAGCTGGATTGAATACCCGTCCAAAGAAGTGCGCGATGCTGCGAATCAAAAAATGATGGTTGATCCCCGTATGCGCGAACTGGGCAATGCGATGCCTTTTGATGGTAAACGCATGATATACGGCGGCTTTGTGCCTGTGCTCGATGAGTAATGCGAAACTCAGGAGACTTTGGTGAAGAGTGCTTTACGCTCAAGCACATCGCCATCGGTTCGGAACACGCCGTCGCCGGTGTAATGCAGCGTCTGTGGCCACGTTGGTTCACGGTTTACCCGCGCAGCAACAACTTCAAAAATAAAGAAGTTATAGGTATCCACCATCGCATCGTCATAAAGGCGGCATTCGAACTGGCCGTAGCACTCTTTAATAGATGGCGCGGCCACGTGCTCGCTTTTTTCTGCCGTCAGGCCAAATTGAGCAAACTTATCGACTTCATCGCCCGTACAGTTACCAATGCGGGAAACGGTGTCGATCATACTGGCCTCAGGCAGATTAATTACACACTCTCCACTTTGCCGGATGCGTTCGAAGCTGGCATTGCCACCGGAAATCATGCAGCCGACCAGCGAAGGGGAAAACTCCAGAATCGTGTGCCAGCCTAAGGTCATAATATTATTCCGCCCTTGCCAGTGGCTACTCAGCAGTACCACCGGGCCAGGCTCCAGCCAGTGCCGGACATCGTGCAGCGGCCAGGATTGCTTTTTCATTGTGCTTCCTCCGCGTTGTTAAAACCCTTTTAACAGTAGCAGAGTGCTTTATCATGAAGGTTATTAAATAAACGCCTCCGCCGGTAGTAATGCCAGTCAGTTAAGCAACTGACTGGCTCTTTTTCGGGGCTGTGGGGTATTTCCAGGGCCTCTCCTTTACCACTCTCGGGAAGGCCCTTTCCCTTCTTGTCGGTAATTTCACAAGTTGTCCCATACTTGCAAGATCGCGCATCAGCTCCGGTATACGTCCCGGTGATGCGCCCTGCAATGTCATCAGCATTCTCATCACCATTCCGCATGATTCTGAGAAACTCAGTTGATTCGGCCAGTAACCTTTCAGATGTTCCGCCATTTTAATCATCTGATATCTCACCAGATTATAAGCCAGTAAGACACCCCACAGCTCTTGCTCCACAAGCTCCGGCT
>NZ_FMBC01000071.1 GCF_900094795.1 Kosakonia oryziphila | reverse complement strand
GACGGCAGATTTGCAGTCAGCTCCCTTATGAACGCTCGGGAATCCCACCACGAGTTAATACTCATTGTTGACACATGTGCAGAAGATGGTGGTGGGGGAAGGATTCGAACCTTCGAAGTCGATGACGGCAGATTTACAGTCTGCTCCCTTTGGCCGCTCGGGAACCCCACCACGGGGTAAAGCTAGTTTGGTACTGGCCCACTTCCGTCTCGGGAAGCGCGGCGCATCATATCAAATGACGCGCCGCTGTAAAGCGTTGAAATACCAAAAATGAATCGGTTGCCTGCTTTTTGCACGTAATGGTCTAAACGCAGGCAATTCATTTTATTAATGATTAAAGAATAATCGTCCGGTTACCGTATACAAATACTCGTTGTGCCAGCACTTGATACAGCGCACGGCTCAGGACATTTTTCTCGACATCACGACCAGCGCGCATCATATCTTCTGCTGCATAGGTGTGATCCACATGAATGACGTCCTGCATAATGATTGGGCCTTCATCCAGATTGTCGTTCACATAGTGCGCAGTTGCCCCGATGATCTTTACGCCACGCTCATAAGCCTGATGATAAGGACGGGCACCGATAAAGGCTGGCAGGAACGAGTGGTGAATATTAATGATCTTATTCGGGAAGTGGGAAACAAACTCTGGAGTCAACACACGCATGTATTTCGCCAGCACCACGTAATCGGGTTGGTGGGCTTCAATCGCCTGTACCATCAGTGTGTCGTGCGCTTCACGGGTCAGCCCTTCATGGCTTACCAGTTCGAACGGAATATCGAAGCGTTCTACCAGGGAACGCAGCGTATCATGGTTACCAATAACGGCGGCAATCTCCACATCCAGCCCACCATAGTTGGCTTTCATAAGCAGATCGCCGAGGCAATGCGCCTCTTTTGTCACCAGAATTACCACGCGGCGGCGACCAGCAGGGTTCAGCTCGCGAATGGAGCCTTCCGGCAGTGCGCTATCAAGATCGGCCAACAGCGTAGCATCGTTAAAAATACCTTCCAGCTCGGTACGCATAAAAAAGCGTCCGGTGCGGTGATCAACGAACTCATTGTTCTGCACAATGTTCAGTTCGTGTTTGTAACAAATGTTGGTGATTCGCGCGATAAGGCCTTTCTGGTCAGGGCAAATGGTGCGCAAAATTTTACGTTGTAATGAATGCATTGCCGGGTAAATCCTGTTGATAATGTTTGCTATGAGGTGATGCCCGGCTTATTGCCCGCAGCACTTTTTAAATTTTTTACCTGACCCGCAAGGGCAGGGATCGTTACGGCCAAACTGAGGACGTGTACCATCGATATAATACCACTGGCCGTTCTCCTTTAAGAATCGCGAACGTTCGATTATCGCTCCGTTCTTACCCTTTTCCTGAAAGCGTGCCGCAAAACTGACATACCCTTCGTTGTCATTAACGCCTTCAGCATGCTCAAATACCGTCAGGCCCAACCAGTGTGTACCGGCAAAACCGGCTTCAATTTGCTGGCGGAATGTATTTGCTTCGCACGAGGGATGCCAGGTTTTGATCAGGTAGTCGGTCTGATGGAAAACAAAAGCGGTGTAACGCGAGCGCATCAGGCGTGACGGATCCGGCGCAACCTGCGTACCAGACAGATAAGGCTGACAACATAGGCTATAATCGAGAGCGCTACCGCATGGGCAAGATTGAGACAAAATATCATTCCAGGAACAATAAAAGCGGCGCTTTTGCGCCAGGGTAGCAATATGTTAACTGAGCCGTAGCGTTGTGGCTACAGTAAGCCGGGGGAAGTAGAACAAGCGTAATGAGAAAGGTAAAAATAGGTCTGGCGCTCGGTTCAGGCGCAGCCCGGGGCTGGTCGCATATTGGTGTAATTAATGCCCTTGAGCGTGCCGGTATTGAGATCGATATTGTGGCAGGGTGTTCCATCGGATCTCTGGTGGGTGCGGCGTATTCTTGCGGGCGATTGCCGGCGCTTGAATCGTGGGTGCGCGCCTTTAGCTACTGGGATGTACTGCGGTTGATGGATGTCTCCTGGCAGCGCGGTGGTTTGCTTCGTGGGGAACGCGTGTTCAACCAATATCGCCAGATTTTACCGTTTACTGAATTTAGCCAGTGTGAAAAGCGATTTGGCGCAGTGGCGACTAACCTGAGTACCGGGCGTGAACTCTGGTTCACCAGTGGCAATCTGCACCATGCAGTACGCGCTTCCTGTAGTATGCCTGGTCTTATGTCGCCGGTTGCGCACAATGGATACTGGCTGGTTGATGGTGCGGTCGTTAACCCGGTCCCCATTTCATTGACCCGTGCGTTAGGTGCGGATGTGGTGATTGCTGTTGATTTACAGCATGATGCGCATTTGATGCAACAGGATCTCATGTCATTAAATCTCACGCAAAACGAAGCAGAAGGCGCCGTCGGAGATACGTTAGCGTGGCATGTGCGTCTGCGGGCACGACTGGGCCGCATTTCGTCCAAACGTCCGGTAGCGCCAAGCGCGATGGAGATCATGACTACCTCGATTCAGGTGTTGGAGAACCGGCTTAAGCGCAACCGTATGGCAGGCGATCCCCCTGATATTTTGCTACAGCCTGTTTGCCCACAAATATCAACGCTAGACTTTCACCGTGCGGACGCTGCCATTGCTGCCGGTCAGTTGGCTGTTGAAAAGCAAATCGATGAATTGATTCCTCTGGTGCGGACATCCGTGTGACTATTTTTACAAGAGTTCAGCAAATTCTGACAGGCGATTCCTGGCTAAGCATGCCACTATTAGTCTATCGTCAGGCAGGGGAGGAAAGATGACGCAGCCGTTAACCGGAAAACAAATACTGATCGTTGAAGACGAGCCCGTTTTCCGCTCGCTGCTGGATTCATGGCTCCTGTCATTAGGTGCGATGACGCTGCTTGCTGGTGATGGCGTGGACGCGCTGGAGTTGATGACGACAAGTAAGCCTGATTTGATGATTTGCGATCTGGCTATGCCGCGCATGAATGGTCTGACGTTGATCGAATCGTTACGTAATCAGGGCAATCAGACACCGGTGCTGGTGATCTCCGCAACAGAAAATATGGCTGACATCGCTAAAGCACTGCGTCTTGGTGTGCAGGACGTGATGCTAAAACCGGTGAAAGATTTCAACCGCCTTAAAGAAACTATCTTTGCCTGCATTTATCCCAACATGTTTAACTCGCGCGTCGAAGAAGAGGAACGCCTGTTCCAGGACTGGGATGCGCTGGTAGGCAATCCGCAGGCTGCCGCCAATCTGTTGCAAGAACTTCAGCCACCGGTACAGCAGGTACTTTCCGGGTGTCGGGTACATTATCGCCAATTAGTTTCCGTGGAAAATCCAGGTTTGGTACTGGATATTGCGCCTATTTCTTCACAGGATCTCGCCTTTTACTGCCTGGATGTTACCCGCGCGGGGAATAACGGCGTACTGGCGGCGCTATTATTGCGGGCGTTATTTAACGGCCTGTTGCAGGAGCAACTGTCGCATCAGCGTCAGCGTTTGCCTGAAATGGGGGCGTTACTTAAACAGGTGAATCAGCTTTTGCGCCAGGCGAATTTGCCGGGGCAATTTCCGCTGCTGGTGGGCTATTACCACAGCGAGCTCAAAAACCTGATATTAGTTTCAGCCGGACTTAATGCATCGTTAAATACCGGCGATCACCACATTCAAATTAGCAGTGGTGTTCCGCTTGGTACATTGGGTAATGCTTATCTTAATCAGTTGAGCCAACGCTGCGACTCCTGGCAATGCCAGGTGTGGGGCGCAGGTGGAAGGCTGCGCTTAATGTTGAGTGCAGAATGAGCGATCGCATCATCCATTGCAGATACATTTACCTGTCGGATTAAACGGGTGGTACTATCGCCGCCAGAATATGCGTATTTTTCCTAATTAGATGTAAGCGCGTCCTTTTCAGACCTGGTTGATAGGTGGGTGCTGATATACTCAGGCGCGAGTTAATTCATGAACATGTTCAAAAATTGAACAGTCCAGGAGATTTCAATGGCTGCAATAAATTCGAAAGTGACTAAAGCAGTAATCCCGGTAGCGGGATTGGGAACCAGGATGTTACCAGCGACCAAGGCAATTCCTAAAGAAATGTTGCCGCTGGTTGATAAGCCATTAATTCAGTATGTCGTTAATGAATGTATCGCTGCAGGTATTACGGAAATCGTTCTGGTCACACATTCATCCAAAAACTCGATTGAAAACCATTTCGATACCAGTTTCGAGCTGGAAGCAATGCTGGAAAAACGTGTTAAGCGTCAGCTGCTGGAAGAGGTTCAGTCCATCTGCCCGCCGCATGTAACTATTATGCAGGTTCGTCAGGGGCTGGCGAAAGGGCTGGGACACGCGGTGCTGTGCGCACATCCTGTGGTTGGCAATGAGCCTGTTGCGGTAATTCTTCCGGACGTAATTCTGGATGAGTTTGAATCCGATCTTTCCCAGGATAACCTGGCTGAAATGATTAAACGTTTTGACGAAACGGGTGCCAGCCAGATTATGGTTGAGCCGGTTGCCGATGTGACAGCCTATGGTGTCGTTGACTGCAAAGGTGCAACGTTAAATCCAGGCGACAGCGTGCCGATGGTGGGTGTGGTGGAAAAACCAAAAGCAGACGTTGCACCATCTAATCTGGCCGTGGTAGGCCGTTACGTGCTGAGCGAACAGATTTGGCCGCTGTTGGCGAAAACGCCTCCGGGAGCGGGTGATGAGATTCAGCTTACCGATGCGATTGATATGTTAATCGAAAAAGAAACGGTTGAAGCTTATCATATGAAAGGCAAAAGCCATGATTGTGGTAATAAGCTGGGATATATGCAGGCGTTCGTAGAATACGGTCTCCGTCACAATTCTCTGGGCGCAGAATTTAAAACCTGGCTGGAAGATACTGTAGGCGTCAGAAAAGCATAATTTTCTACCTGTCGCCCCAAATAAGGCTGGAGACAATAGTGCAATGCACTGATCATCTCCGGCCTTTTTATTTTTATGTTTCCGAGTGAAACATCTGTTAACTTCTTCTCTTAAAAACAAAGCGCACAAAAAGAATAAAATGATGCTGAGAATTTAAACGAAGGCAAGCGATAAGTATGAACGGGGATGGCAATACACTATCTTTGTGAAGATATTGTGTGTTTCATCAAAAAAAATCCCGCCACTGGCGGGATTTTTCTGATACAGGCGGGATTACTCGTTGATCAGGAAATCTTCGAGCTGCTTGCCTTGTTCGTCCATCGCTTTTTTGATAACGGCAGGAGTACGACCCTGGCCAGTCCAGGTTTTAGTTTCACCGTTTTCATCAACGTAGCTATATTTAGCCGGACGTACTGCGCGTTTAGCTTTTGTACCGGATTTAGCAGCTGAAAGGCTATTCAACAATTCATTCGGGTCAATACCGTCAGCCATCAGCATGTCACGATATTGTTGAAGTTTACGCGTACGTTCTTCAACTTCAGCGGCGGCGGCACTTTCTTCCTCGCGACGCTCAGTTACCACAACTTCTAATTTTTCCAGCATTTCTTCGAGCGTTTCCAGGGTGCATTCTCTTGCCTGCGCACGAAGAGTACGGATGTTGTTCAGAATTTTAAGTGCTTCACTCATTGTTGTAATCTCAAACTTATATTGGGGTGGTTTGTTGGGCTAATAATAGAGCGTTAATTTGACCAGTGCAATAGCTGAGAATGTAAGGAATTCAAAATACCCATTTATTTCGATGATTTTTAAATATCACTAACTTAAATTTGGCTTGAAGAATCGCACAAAACAGCGCTTATACCGACGGCAAACTCCACCATCATGATCATAGCTGCTTCGATTAATCCGGAAAGGGTTATAGGCGCAATGGATAAATAACGGCTTTTTGTATTGCGACATCAGATGGTTGTTTTCTTCTAACTTATTAATAAGTTCTGAACCATAAGCTCAGAATGCTCTGATTAAAAAGAGCATGTATGCGGCGCGGTTTCTAATTGCTGTCTCTTTGGCAGTAACAAACCATTGCGTAAAGTTGCCTTATATCTATGAGTCCATCATCGGGCTCGATTTACTCAGGGTTAGCGCTGGCTCAGGGTTAGCCGGATAAAATATGGTACAATTGCTGCCGGAATAACACACTTTGATTGGGGTTTTGCACGCAATGGCACAGCTTTATTTCTACTATTCAGCAATGAATGCAGGGAAATCTACAGCGTTACTACAGTCTTCGTACAATTATCAGGAACGCGGTATGCGTTCGGTAGTCTACACCGCTGAAATTGACGATCGCTTCGGAGCAGGGAAGGTAAGTTCACGTATTGGATTATCCTCACCCGCACGTTTGTTCAATCAACACACTGCATTATTCGAAGAAATAAAAGCTGAACATGCGCGTGAAGCGGTGCATTGCGTGCTGGTGGATGAGAGCCAGTTTTTAACACGTGAACAGGTCTATGCATTGTCTGAAGTTGTTGACCAACTGGATATTCCGGTGCTGTGCTATGGGCTGCGTACTGATTTTCGCGGCGAGCTGTTTGTGGGAAGCCAATATTTACTCGCATGGTCAGATAAACTGGTCGAACTGAAAACCATCTGTTTCTGCGGACGTAAAGCCAGCATGGTACTGCGCCTGGATCAGGCCGGACGTCCCTACAATGAAGGGGAGCAGGTGGTGATAGGCGGTAATGAGCGCTATGTCTCTGTCTGTCGTAAACACTACAAAGAAGCCCTTGTAGAAGGTTCGTTAGCGGCGATACAGCAACGCGTTCGCGGGACAACATCCAATTGTTGAGTTTATATAAAAAACCGCCGCAGCGCTGAGAGTTCCCCGGTAATGGGCAGGTAAAAAGGCAGGTATTGAGTTTTGTGATCTACCGATTTGTGTAACCATTTAATGAGATCACCTCTATACCTGCTCGTCAGGTATGCCAGATTTTTTCCCCGTGATGCGTTAGCGCCATGACACTAATACCGACAAAATGCTTTGCTGGATGCCACCCTACCATTGCACTTATTCAATGATATCACTGACGCTGACCAGTGTTGGGTGTTAGTTGGCATGGCTTAGGTCAAAAAGAAAATTAAAAGTATTGATTGTCTGCTCGGTAATAAATCTCTTCCTGGTGATATTCCACTGATTTTCAGAAGACTTATTGCATTCCTGTCGTGGTATAGCAAACAGAAGATACCCGTTAAGCCGCAACAGAAGCGTGGCTAATGTTCAGCAGCACGGATGACTTCAGTCCATGAAAATCATGAAGTTATACAGCCGTCGAATGGAAATTGTACAGTGGGAAAAATGCGGATACTGAGCACAACAGTACTGTAGCTATAGGCTATGGTACTGAAAAAAGGATTATATCTGAGGTGTCAGGACAACAGCATAAAATCACAGCGGGTTATATTGTATCTGACGTTAGCGGAGAATGTCTTGCGACACTCTCCGCTAATTTTAAAACGAACAGTGCTGAGCACTGTTCTTAATCACCTCGCCAAAACCTACCAGAATACGGTGTTGGTTTATAGGTGCTGATTTTAAGCGGTTTTCTTCGCTTTTTTATCTGCTTTTACAGCCGGTGCTACTACCGCTTCAACTTTCGCTGCTGCCGCATGACCTTCTTTGTACTCACGACCATAGAAGGTATCCAGAAGGATTTGTTTCAATTCGGAGATCAGCGGATAACGCGGGTTTGCGCCGGTGCACTGGTCATCAAATGCGTCTTCAGACAGTTTATCCACGTTCGCAAGGAAATCTGCTTCCTGCACGCCAGCTTCACGGATAGATTTCGGAATACCCAGTTCAGCTTTCATGCTTTCCAGCCACGCCAGCAGTTTTTCAATTTTCGCTGCAGTACGGTCGCCAGGAGCGCTCAGGCCCAGGTGATCGGCGATCTCAGCATAGCGGCGACGCGCCTGCGGACGATCGTACTGGCTGAAAGCCGTTTGCTTGGTCGGGTTGTCATTCGCGTTGTAGCGGATAACGTTACAGATCAGCAGGGCGTTAGCCAGACCGTGCGGAATATGGAACTGTGAGCCCAGTTTATGCGCCATTGAGTGACACACACCGAGGAAGGCGTTCGCAAACGCGATACCGGCGATGGTCGCTGCACTGTGAACACGTTCACGCGCTACCGGGTTTTTGGAACCTTCGTTGTAAGACGCTGGCAGGTTTTCTTTCAACAGTTTCAGCGCTTGCAACGCCTGACCATCAGAGAATTCAGATGCCAGTACAGAAACATAAGCTTCCAGTGCGTGAGTCACCGCGTCCAGGCCACCGAAAGCACACAACGATTTCGGCATTTCCATAACGAGGTTGGCGTCGACAATCGCCATATCCGGAGTCAGAGCATAATCCGCCAGCGGGTATTTCTGACCGGTTGCATCATCGGTCACCACAGCAAACGGCGTCACTTCAGAACCGGTACCGGAAGTGGTGGTGATAGCAACCATTTTCGCTTTCACGCCCATTTTCGGGAACTTGTAGATACGTTTACGGATGTCCATAAAGCGCAGCGCCAGCTCTTCAAAATGGGTTTCCGGGTGTTCATACATAACCCACATGATTTTCGCGGCGTCCATCGGGGAACCACCGCCAAGCGCGATGATAATGTCCGGTTTGAAGGAGTTAGCCAGTTCAGCACCTTTACGCACGATGGTCAGTGTCGGGTCAGCTTCAACTTCGAAGAACACTTCAGTTTCCACGCCAGCAGCTTTCAGCACAGAGGTGATCTGGTCTGCGTAGCCATTGTTGAACAGGAAACGGTCGGTCACGATAAGCGCGCGTTTGTGACCATCAGTAATCACTTCATCCAGCGCGATTGGCAGGGAGCCACGGCGGAAGTAGATAGATTTCGGAAGTTTATGCCACAACATGTTTTCAGCTCGCTTAGCAACGGTTTTCTTGTTGATCAGGTGTTTTGGACCAACGTTTTCGGAGATGGAGTTACCACCCCAGGAACCACAACCCAGAGTCAGGGAAGGCGCGAGTTTAAAGTTATACAGGTCACCGATACCACCCTGTGATGCCGGGGTGTTGATCAGGATACGTGCGGTTTTCATCTTCTGACCGAAGAAGGCAACACGTTCCGGCTGGTTATCCTGGTCGGTGTACAGGCAGGAGGTATGGCCGATACCGCCCATGGCGACCAGTTTCTCAGCTTTTTCTACCGCGTCTTCGAAGTCTTTCGCACGGTACATTGCCAGCGTCGGGGAGAGTTTTTCATGTGCAAAGGGTTCACTTTCATCAACCACTTTCACTTCACCAATCAGGATTTTGGTCGTGGCAGGAACGGTGAATCCGGCAAGCTCAGCAATTTTATAGGCTGGCTGACCAACGATAGCGGCATTCAGCGCGCCATTTTTCAGGATAATGTCCTGAACTGCTTTCAGTTCTTTACCCTGCAACAGGTAGCCGCCATGGCTGGCGAAACGTTCGCGAACGGCGTCATACGCAGAATCGACAACAACGACAGATTGTTCAGATGCGCAGATCACGCCGTTATCGAAGGTTTTGGACATCAATACGGATGCGACGGCACGTTTGATATCGGCAGTTTCGTCGATAACAACCGGGGTGTTACCTGCGCCTACGCCAATTGCTGGTTTACCGGAACTGTACGCCGCTTTAACCATACCCGGACCACCGGTGGCCAGAATCAGGTTAATGTCCGGGTGGTGCATCAGTGCGTTGGATAATTCAACGGACGGTTGGTCGATCCAGCCGATCAAATCTTTCGGCGCGCCAGCGGCAATCGCAGCTTGCAGAACGATGTCTGCGGCTTTGTTAGTAGCATCTTTAGCGCGCGGATGGGGAGAGAAGATGATTGCGTTACGTGTCTTCAGGCTAATCAGCGATTTGAAGATAGCAGTAGATGTTGGGTTAGTGGTCGGAACGATACCACAGATGATGCCAATAGGTTCCGCGATGGTGATGGTGCCGAAGGTATCATCTTCAGACAGTACACCACAGGTTTTCTCATCTTTATAGGCGTTGTAGATATACTCAGAAGCGAAGTGGTTTTTAATCACTTTATCTTCAATGATACCCATACCGGATTCGGCAACGGCCATTTTCGCGAGAGGGATTCGAGCATCTGCGGCTGCCAGTGCGGCGGCACGGAAGATTTTGTCTACTTGCTCTTGAGTAAAGTTGGCATATTCACGCTGGGCTTTCTTCACACGTTCGACGAGTGCGTTAAGTTCAGCGACATTAGTAACAGCCATAATGCTCTCCTGATAATGTTAAACTCTTTTAGTAAACCGTCTGCCCATGGCGAAATTATAGACAGGTCGGCTACAGGTTGCATAAAGCTCAGAAAAACAAAGATTTAACGCCAACCCAATACTACTGGTTTACTGAAAGAGCCTAAACAGAAAAGTCGCATTTATTGACGATCTTGCTCTCTTTTCGTGGCTTCAAGATTACCTACTTCTGAGTAAGTAATGCGTGATCTGTGTCAACTTTCAGAGAGGCTGACACCTTTCAGCAGGCCATTTTTGGGGGTTGTATCAAATGTTAATGGCATTTGGCCTGGCGCGCTGTAAGGTTATCACAATTACAACAACTATGTAACGCGCTGTATTGCATGGTTTTTCTGCAAATCTTGATGAATAGCGGCAGGAAAACGCGTATCTTCAGCATGGATTTTCCTGCCAGGCCGATATAGTTGATATTAGGGCGTCATTACGGAGCTTACAGCGGTGCAAACAATGATAGATATACCTCTTTATTTTAAATTTTTTATTGGCCTTTTTGCGCTGGTGAACCCAGTTGGCATCATTCCGGTTTTTATCAGCATGACCAGTTACCAGATGGCTGGGACAAGGAATAAAACCAACCTTACAGCAAACGTCTCAGTGGCAATTATCCTGTGGATTTCTTTATTTCTCGGTAATGGAATTTTGCAGCTATTCGGCATCTCGATTGATTCGTTCCGCATTGCTGGCGGCATTCTGGTTGTCACCATTGCCATGTCGATGATCAGCGGCAAACTCGGTGAAGATAAACAGAATAAACAAGAGAAGTCAGAAACCGCGATTCGCGAAAGTATCGGCGTGGTGCCGCTGGCATTACCTTTGATGGCGGGGCCAGGTGCCATCAGTTCCACGATTGTGTGGGGAACGCGTTATCATAACCTTGTGCATTTAATCGGTTTTACTGTGGCAATTGCCTTGTTTGCTTTCTGTTCGTGGGGATTGTTTCGCATCGCGCCATGGTTAGTGCGTTTACTGGGTCAAACCGGCATCAACGTTATCACACGTATTATGGGGTTATTATTGATGGCGCTGGGCATTGAGTTTATTGTTGGCGGCATAAGATCCTTGTTCCCCGGCCTGCTGAACTGATTCACCTTTGTACTAAGTACGGCTGAGCTTGTTATCTCTTCCTTTATATAGCAGTAAATTCAGCCGCTACAAACCCGCCTGGAAAAGTGAAAAATTAGTAAAAGATATGAAGAATGCGCAAAGCGGCGCGAAATATAATAATTTACACTCATCAGAAAATCTGTTCCCAATCAGTGAATTATAAGTAACGTGAATCTATCTTGCGCGTATTTCGTGCAATTGAGGCTGTTATTTCTTTCACACCATACTATTGGGCTTGCCGTGACATAATCGAAATGATATTAGTACTTTCAGACATTCCTGCAGATGAATGTGCTAAAAAGCAGTCAGTTGTTGATTATTTGCTCAAAATAACGCGGCATCTGCTAAAAAGCATTACATGGTGGTAATGCTTCCTTATCTTCTTGATTTAAAAAGATAAAAAATAAAAGGAGGCTGTGCATGCAGCGCTTCATAGTCGGTGTCGCGTCGCAAAAGAGAAATGGTTAACAAATTTGCAAATTGTATTGGCGGCAGTGTGAGGCATTTGATATTTTCCGCCCTTATATCTATCGCCTTATAATTTGCAAGATAAACAATATAGATGAGAATCGTTTTCATATAACGACCATCGCCACGTTCAGAGCTGCCTCGACAGGGGAGGCAGTGTACCGAATCGACGTAAGATTGCCGTTTGAGCGATCCGTAATAAAAAAAGTCGGTGATAGCAGCAGTAAAAAAAGATGTCTGATAGCGCCAAAAGCTCCTGCGCTCTTCAGGCCCCCACAGGGGATGAAACACGCTGATGTTAACGTCAGTAATTATAATGAGTGGAGTATCAACACAATGTCCATCATCACAAAGAAAAGTCTGGTAGCAGCTGGAATTCTGGCTGCGCTAATTACCGGCAACGCGGCAATGGCTGCCGACGTTCCGGCAGGTGTTCAACTGGCGGATAATCAGACGCTGGTCCGTAATAACGGTTCTGAAGTGCAATCTCTCGACCCCCATAAAATTGAAGGGGTTCCTGAATCCAACATCAACCGCGATCTGTTCGAAGGTCTGCTGATTTCTGATGTTGAAGGCCACCCAACAGCCGGTGTTGCAGAGAAGTGGGAAAACAAAGATTTTAAAGTCTGGACCTTCCATCTGCGCAAAAACGCAAAATGGTCAGACGGTACGCCGGTAACGGCGCAAGATTTCGTCTACAGCTGGCAGCGCCTGGCGGATCCGAAAACGGCTTCTCCGTATGCGAGCTACCTGCAATACGGCCATATCGCTAATATCGACGATGTTATCGCCGGTAAAAAACCGGTCACCGATCTCGGCGTAAAAGCTATCGATGACAACACGTTTGAAGTGACGCTTAGCGAGCCGGTTCCTTATTTCTACAAACTGCTGGTTCACCCTTCAGTTTCTGCTGTGCCTAAAGCCGCTATTGAGAAATTCGGTGAAAAGTGGACTCAGCCAGCCAATATCGTCACCAACGGTGCTTACAAACTGAAAGACTGGGTGGTCAACGAACGTATCGTTCTTGAGCGTAACACCAACTATTGGGATAACGCTAAAACGGTTATTAACCAGGTCACCTATCTGCCGATCTCTTCTGAGGTGACGGACGTTAACCGCTATCGCAGCGGCGAAATCGACATGACTTACAACAATATGCCGATTGAACTGTTCCAGAAGCTGAAAAAAGAGATTCCTAAAGAAGTACATGTCGATCCGTACCTGTGCACTTATTATTACGAAATCAACAACCAAAAAGCGCCATTCACTGACGTTCGTGTTCGTACCGCACTGAAACTGGCGCTGGATCGCGACATCATCGTCAATAAAGTGAAAAACCAGGGTGATCTGCCAGCATACAGCTACACGCCGCCGTATACCGATGGTGCAAAACTGACTGAACCGGCCTGGTTCAAAATGACCCAGGAACAGCGTAATGCCGAAGCGAAAAAACTGCTTGCCGAAGCGGGTTATACTGCGGACAAGCCGCTCTCCTTCAGCCTGCTGTACAACACGTCTGATCTGCATAAAAAACTGGCGATCGCTGTGGCTTCCATCTGGAAGAAAAACCTTGGTGCTAACGTAACGCTGGAAAACCAGGAGTGGAAAACCTTCCTCGACACGCGTCATCAGGGCACCTTTGATGTGGCACGTGCGGGCTGGTGTGCGGATTACAACGAGCCGACCTCCTTCCTGAATACCATGCTGTCCGACAGCTCTAACAATACCGCACACTATAAGAGTCCGGCGTTTGACAAGCTGATTAGCGACACGCTGAAAGTCACTGACGAAGCGCAACGCACTGAGCTTTATTCCAAAGCTGAACAGCAACTGGACAAAGACTCGGCGATCGTTCCGGTGTATTACTACGTAAACGCCCGTCTGGTGAAAACCTGGGTTGGCGGCTATACCGGTAAAGACCCGATGGATAATATCTACGTTAAAAACTTGTATATTATCAAGCATTAATGGCAATGAGTGAGGCAGGGTGACCTGCCTCACAGTGTCTTATTTTTTACGCAACAGAATACACATCATGCGCAGATGGCTGAATTGCCATCTGGAAGCGAATGTGTAAAAGGCACAGGCCAGAAGGTACGGGCAATGTTGAAATTTATCCTACGTCGCTGTCTTGAAGCGATTCCAACGCTTTTCATCCTTATCACGATTTCGTTCTTTATGATGCGTCTTGCGCCGGGTAGTCCTTTTACCGGTGAACGTGCGCTTGCGCCGGAAGTGATGGCGAATATTGAAGCGAAATACCATTTAAACGATCCGATCACTACGCAATACTTCAGCTATCTGAAACAGTTAGCACATTTTGATTTCGGACCGTCATTTAAATACAAAGATTACACCGTGAACGATCTGGTTGCGGCCAGCTTCCCGGTTTCAGCGAAATTAGGGGCAGCAGCCTTTATTCTTGCCATTGTTTTTGGCGTTACCGCAGGCGTTGTTGCTGCGTTAAACCAGAACACAAAATGGGACTATACGGTAATGGGACTGGCAATGACCGGGGTGGTGATCCCGAGTTTTGTTGTCGCGCCATTATTAGTGATGATCTTCGCCATCATATTGAAATGGCTGCCCGCCGGTGGCTGGAATGGCGGTGCACTGAAATTTATGATCCTGCCGATGGTTGCCCTCTCTCTGGCCTATATCGCCAGCATCGCGCGTATTACGCGCGGTTCAATGATTGAGGTATTACACTCAAACTTTATTCGTACCGCGCGAGCGAAAGGCCTGCCGATGCGTCGCATTATCTTCCGTCACGCGCTAAAACCCGCGTTGCTGCCGGTACTCTCTTATATGGGGCCTGCGTTTGTCGGCATTATTACCGGTTCAATGGTCATCGAGACCATTTATGGCCTGCCGGGTATTGGCCAGCTGTTTGTAAACGGCGCACTGAACCGTGACTATTCACTGGTGCTGAGCCTGACCATTCTTGTCGGGACACTGACCATTATCTTTAATGCGATCGTCGATGTGCTGTATGCCGTTATCGATCCGAAGATCCGTTATTAACACTGGAGTTCGCCATGATGTTAAGTAAGAAAAACAGCGAGGCGCTGGAAAACTTCAGTGAGAAACTCGAAGTCGAAGGACGTAGCCTGTGGCAGGATGCTCGTCGTCGCTTTATGCATAACCGGGCGGCAGTCGCCAGTCTGGTTGTGTTGTTGTTGATCGCACTGTTTGTGATACTGGCGCCAATGGTTTCACAATTCACCTACTTCGATACCGACTGGGGCATGATGTCGAGCCAGCCGGATATGGAGACTGGCCACTATTTTGGTACCGACTCCTCCGGGCGCGATCTGCTGGTGCGCGTGGCTATCGGCGGACGTATCTCGCTGATGGTCGGTATTGCAGCGGCGCTGGTGGCAGTCGTGGTTGGTACGCTGTACGGATCGCTTTCCGGTTATCTCGGTGGCAAGACAGATTCTGTCATGATGCGTCTGCTGGAAATCCTCAACTCCTTCCCGTTTATGTTCTTCGTTATCCTGCTGGTGACCTTTTTTGGGCAAAATATTCTGCTCATTTTTGTGGCGATCGGCATGGTCTCCTGGCTGGATATGGCGCGTATCGTTCGTGGCCAGACCCTAAGCCTGAAGCGTAAAGAGTTTATCGAAGCGGCGCAGGTTGGCGGTGTTTCCACGGCGAATATCGTGGTGCGCCACATTGTACCGAATGTACTGGGTGTAGTGGTGGTGTACGCGTCGCTGCTGGTACCTAGCATGATCCTGTTCGAGTCCTTCCTTAGCTTTCTGGGGCTGGGTACGCAGGAGCCGCTGAGCAGTTGGGGGGCGTTGTTAAGCGATGGCGCCAACTCGATGGAAGTGTCTCCATGGTTGCTGCTGTTCCCGGCGGGTTTCCTCGTTGTTACCCTGTTCTGTTTTAACTTTATCGGCGATGGCCTGCGTGATGCCCTCGACCCGAAAGATCGTTAAGGAGTGCTGTCATGAGCATTACTGAAACCTCATTAGCGTCCACGACGCGACAGCAATCGGACCTTCTGCTGGATGTCAAAGATTTACGGGTCACTTTCCAGACGCCGGATGGCGATGTTACGGCGGTTAACGATCTCAATTTCTCGCTGCGCGCGGGTGAAACACTGGGTATCGTTGGTGAGTCAGGTTCCGGAAAGTCACAGACCGCATTTGCATTGATGGGGCTGCTGGCGGCTAACGGTCGCATTGGTGGTTCTGCGACGTTTAACGGTAAAGAGATCCTCAATTTGCCGGAACAGGCGTTGAACAAACTGCGTGCCGAGCAGATCTCCATGATTTTCCAGGATCCAATGACCTCGTTGAACCCGTATATGCGAGTTGGCGAGCAGTTAATGGAAGTCCTGATGTTGCATAAAGGCATGGGCAAAGCGGAAGCGTTTGAAGAATCCGTTAAAATGCTCAATGCGGTGAAAATGCCGGAAGCGCGTAAGCGCATGCGTATGTATCCGCATGAGTTTTCCGGTGGCATGCGTCAGCGTGTAATGATCGCGATGGCTCTGCTGTGTCGGCCGAAATTACTGATTGCTGACGAGCCGACCACCGCACTGGATGTGACTGTGCAGGCGCAGATCATGACCTTGCTGAATGAACTGAAACGTGAATTCAACACCGCGATTATTATGATCACCCATGACCTCGGCGTGGTTGCCGGGATTTGCGACAAAGTGCTGGTGATGTATGCCGGGCGTACCATGGAATATGGCAACGCGCGTGATGTGTTCTACCAGCCGTCTCATCCTTACTCCATCGGCTTGCTAAGCGCTGTGCCGCGTCTGGATGCGGAAGGTGAAGCGTTGTTGACCATTCCGGGCAACCCGCCGAACTTACTGCGTCTGCCGAAAGGCTGTCCGTTCCAGCCGCGCTGCCCGCACGCGATGGAAATCTGTAACAGTGCTCCACCGCTGGAGCAGTTTGCCCCAGGCCGTCTGCGCGCCTGCTTTAAGTCGGTGGAGGAGCTTGCATGAACGCGATGACCGAAGAGAGAAAAGTGCTGCTGGAAATCGCCGATCTGAAGGTGCATTTCGATATCAAAGATGGCAAACAGTGGTTCTGGCAACCAGCAAAAACCCTGAAAGCGGTCGATGGCGTCACTCTGCGTCTGTACGAAGGGGAAACCCTCGGTGTAGTGGGTGAGTCCGGCTGCGGTAAATCGACCTTTGCCCGTGCGATTATCGGGCTGGTAAAAGCCACCGACGGTAAAGTTGCCTGGCTGGGTAAAGATCTGCTGGGCATGAAACCGGAAGAGTGGCGCGATGTACGTAGCGATATCCAGATGATTTTCCAGGATCCGCTGGCGTCGCTGAACCCACGTATGACTATCGGGGAGATCATTGCCGAGCCGTTGCGTACTTATCACCCGAAAATGCCGCGTCAGGAAGTACGCGATCGCGTGAAGACGATGATGATGAAGGTCGGTTTGTTGCCAAACCTGATCAACCGCTACCCGCACGAGTTTTCCGGCGGTCAGTGTCAGCGTATTGGTATTGCTCGCGCGCTGATCCTCGAACCTAAGCTGATTATCTGCGACGAGCCGGTATCCGCACTGGATGTGTCGATTCAGGCGCAGGTGGTAAACCTGCTGCAACAACTGCAACGTGAAATGGGGTTGTCACTGATCTTTATCGCCCATGACCTGGCTGTTGTGAAGCACATCTCTGATCGCGTACTGGTGATGTACCTCGGGCACGCCGTTGAGTTAGGCACTTACGATGAGGTGTATCAGAACCCGCTACATCCGTACACCAAAGCGCTGATGTCGGCCGTGCCGGTTCCCGATCCGGATTTGGAAAAGAATAAAACTATCCAGTTGCTGGAAGGGGATTTACCGTCGCCAATTAACCCGCCGTCAGGTTGTGTCTTCCGTACCCGCTGCCCGATTGCCGGGCCGGAATGCGCTCAGACGCGGCCGGTACTGGAGGGCAGTTTCCGCCATGCGGTCTCTTGCCTGAAAGTCGACCCGTTATAAGTGATGCTAAAAAGGGCTGACATTTGTCAGCCCTTTTTACGCTCATCTGAATGCCACCTCCTGTGGAGGTGGTCAGCAAAAAGTTGGCTCTGCCAGTAATGCTACCCATGGGAAAATCCGAATCCGTTATCCCCATAACTGATAAGGATTTAACCATGAGTAGGTTCACAAAAGCATCTCATGTGCTTTGGTGTTGTCAATATCATATAGTCTGGACACCCAAATGCCGATTTCGCATCCTACGGAACAATGTTGGCAAAGAAGTTTACAAACAGATAAGGATTTCAAGTGAACAGCTCGGAATAGAAGTAGTGGAGCTGAATGTTCAGTTAGATCATGTTCATCTGCTAGTAAAAATCCCCCCGAAATTATC
>NZ_FMBC01000120.1 GCF_900094795.1 Kosakonia oryziphila | reverse complement strand
GAATGCGGCAATGTGCATATAAAACAGCTAGTTAAATGTGATTCTACTAATTCGTAATGCGAAGGTCGTAGGTTCGACTCCTATTATCGGCACCATCTAAGAAAATCAATCACTTAGCGTAAAAAAATCTAACGGATTGTATCTTCAATTCTCATCCTTGATAACACTTGGTAAACGCCTTTGCGTTGTATCGGCTCAAGTATTGTACAACGTACTGGCGGGTAGTTACCAGGCTCAAGCCCGAACGGCATTAGAAATTATGCCATCCCTTGAAGCTGAAAGAGTTGCCGGACTCTCTAAACACATCACTTGAACCCTTAGCGATACGTTCCGCGCTTCGTGCGGCGCTCAATGATGCTACACCTTGTGAAAGGTCGCAGAGAATAAACAGGCGTAATGTTGGGAAGACTAACCGGATCGGGAAAGAATCCGGCTCTGCCACGGTTTCGATCACCGGACTATAACGATCACCTGATAAGAGAACGTGCTAAGGCTTTATCCTCCCTGCGAAGGGATTTCACACTGCGGAAGCGCTACGCGCCGCCTTTTCTTATGTGCCCAACACGGCACGTAATGGTCATCTATTATCTGCACCATTGTAACTTTCATTGTAATGTCTCTCTGCTGTACGTTGAGCGCTGGCATATTCAGCGGAGGGGATACTATGTCAAAAGCCAACAATGCAGCAGCCACGAAGCGCAACAACCGTAAAATCCATGCCCGTAAATTCCTGGCAACACCAGAGGGGAAAGCCTGGCTTGCGAAGAAGCAGGAAGAAGATGCAGAGAGCAAATTAGCCAGGGCAGCTAACATTATGTTTTAGCGGATGTGAGATAGTCCCCAAATAACCAGCCCAGCCAATAAGAGAGCACTGATAATGTTAATCGCGTTTACTGCTTTCTTTGTTGTCTGGGTGTAGCCCTTTCCCCTGCCAACATTAGCATGACACCAATCGTTGAAAGCCTGGTGATGTTTTAGCTGTGTCTCTGAAGCCGTTCTGGTGAGTTGACCGTTACGGGGTTTGTATAGTAATACCATGTCTTCCACGATCACGGTAGCATCTGGCGGGAAGTCTTTCGGAATGTCATTCACCTTCTCAGGATAGAGAATGCGGAAATCCTCTGCTGAGAGTTTCCTTTCACCGTAAGCGTAGATCTTATTTTGGCTTCCATACCTTAACTCAATGTCGCTGAACCCACGGCGCACCATGTCATCAAGTTTCGGGGCTATCTTCTCGTAGGTTTTGGTGATCGTGACCATTCTGAATCGCCACGGATAATCTAGACACTTCTGAGCCGTTGATAATACTGGTTTTCATATTCTGTCGGTGACATCTGATTGCTCGAACCATGCCGA
>NZ_FMBC01000032.1 GCF_900094795.1 Kosakonia oryziphila | reverse complement strand
CAGTCAGTACACAAGTCATGAGTGGCAGTCATTCCTGAAATCACACGGCCTGGAGGGCAGCATGAGCCGTCGCGGTAACTGTCACGATAATGCGGTTGCAGAAAGCTTTTTCCAGTTGCTGAAACGCGAACGGATAAAGAAAAAGATCTACGGAACACGGGAAGAAGCCCGCAGCGATATTTTCGATTACATCGAAATGTTTTATAACAGTAAGCGTCGGCATGGTTCGAGCAATCAGATGTCACCGACAGAATATGAAAACCAGTATTATCAACGGCTCAGAAGTGTCTAGATTATCCGTGGCGATTCAAACCGCGCTCAAATGAGACCACCCTACTCAAATCTCCGCAGTGCAGGAGATTTGAGAATGAAAACTTCACCGTGGGGAAAAAACCGCTTTACCTTTGACGATCCCGCTCTGAACCTGAAGGCGATACTGCCTTGGCGTTCGCTGATAATGTTCCCGGAACACCCGGCAGAATGTCGACTGCTGCTGGTAACCGAGATGCATGGCAATTTCGGTAATTGAGCGATTGGTTTCAGTAAGTAACTCGCGGGCGATAACCATTTTTCGAGGGAGTGTTAGAAATTCTGTGGTGTGACACGAGGCTGTTCCTGTGATTGTTTCAGCCAGTATGTAGTAATAAGTGTGAAGAAACCTGCTGTCTCACCAGCAGTTCCCTGGGCGGCTGTGCGTTGAGAGTAATTTCAGGGTGCAAAGCGTCGGGGACAACGTAGCCACGGGTTATCCGTAAGAGCGAGTCGTGAGACTCAATCTGAAACTGCCAGCCGCAGGTGGTTATTAGACGTCAACTAGTTTTGCCGACGTGTTGCCTCACCAGTTAATGTTACTTTCTTGCTTCAACTAAAATGTTACCATCGGCACGAGTTCCGTAAACCAGCTCTCTTACCACTCTGACCCGCCATTCCTGTAACCGGCGCTGCAGTGTTCTGCGATGGCCTTCGGTGAATTTACCCGGATGGGCGTCTTCAAGCTTAAGAAGTAATTCGGTACTGCCCAGCTGCGGCTCCGCTTTCAGCCAGAATTCTATTTCGTTCCAGACTTCCGCAAAGGGATCTGCCCGGGTTCGCCAGTGACGGGGTTTTGATGGTGCGGGATGATGTAAAGGATTCACCGCACCCTCCTGCCAGGCTACGGAGAGACTCTGCAAAAATGCGGTTAAATCGCTGTTTTTGTCTCCGACGGGATCCCCGACGGCTATTCGTGCCAACTGGTGCTGATAGAGTCGAATGGTTTCCAGCAATTTCAAAGGGTCAAGTGCGTGGATGATATCGCCAAAATGGCCCCGAAGCTCAGCACGCAGGGTATGTAGTTCTATCAGACGGTTATAGGGCGTTTTGGGAGCGTCATGCCTGCGAACCGTTTTCCCACCAATACGTTGCGTCTCCAGAAGCTTGAACGATGGCTGAAAGAAGTTAATAAACAATCGATTAGCCATGTACATCTGGTTCATCGCTTTTACTGCGTGCTCACCGTCAAGACGACCATATCCCGCCAGCTTTCTGACCACTGAGCCATTTTTTTGTTCTATCCAGGCCTGATCGTTTTTCCGGTATGGTCGGGAACGCGTTAGTGCTATACATCTGGCAGAACAGTATTCAAATAAAGCTTCGTTGATAAATTCAGCGCCGTTATCAACATCAAGGCCGAGAAGCGGGAATGGCAGGATCTTTTGAACCTTATCAACTGCCCGGATGATCAATTCTGCGTTGCGTGCCGGCAGCGCCACACATTCTGTCCACCCGCTGGCGATATCGGTCAGCGACAACGTCCACAAAAAGGTACCAGAGAGATGCCGGCCACAATGTGCCACGAGGTCCATCTCCATAAACCCTGGTGAATGTCGCTCATGCTCAGTAAACATCCTGACCGGGATATTTTTACTGACGCGATTAACCACCCGGTTACGTTTTTTACCGGCGGTGGTATGTGCTTCTTTCAGCAGGCGATCGATAGAGGACGCACTGATTTTCATAAGTTGTTCGCGGAGTGTCGGATTCAGACTGAGATGCCCATGTTTCTCCATAGCTGGAATAAGCTGGGGCAGTAACGCTCTGAGACGCTTGCCGCACAAGCGATCTGAAGCTTCCCAGAGAACAATCAGAGCTTGTTGAACGGCTGCGCCATAAATCGAACGAGCCGTGGCTGAGCGACTCTGTTGGTTACCGTTAGTGACGGCCCCGTTCAGTAACCGGATTGCTGATTTACGATGGTACCCACTGATCAGTATGAACTCTTCGAGGATCCGGGTTTTCTCTGCCTTACTGGCTGCCTGATAGCGTGTTTTCAGCGCCCGCAGCAGCTGGCGACGGGTATCCATAGGCAACAATGCATTGCTCATAGGTGCACCTCTGGCTGATTGTTTATCACTCAGCCAAAGTAACAATTTTGATGAGGCAACAGTGCGCGTTCGGTAACAAAAATGCTGAGTCAATGCGAGCTATATAGAAGTTGGCGGCAATCGTTACAGCGTTCCCGAAACGCTGTGTGGCCAGCCGGTCTCGATACGAATATCGCTGGATGATGAGTTGCGGATCTACAGTAATGAGCAGCAGGTATGCCGATGACTTCGTGCTTATCGTCAAAGGCACCAAAGCGCAGGCGGAAGCCATCAGGGAGGAGTGCCGGGGCGTGCTCGAAGACAGTCTGAAGCTCAGGCTGAACATGGACAAGACTAAAATCATCCATGTAAACGACGGTTTTATCTTTCTGGGTCACAGGATCATCCGCAAACGCAGTCGTTACGGCGATATGCGGGTAGCATCGACAATCCCACACGATAGGGCCAGAAACTTCGCCGCATCGCTGACAGCACTGTTATCAGGCAATTACAGTGAAAGTAAAGTCGATATGGCTGAACAACTCAACCGAAAACTGAAAGGCTGGGCCGCGTTCTACCAGTTCGTTGATTTTAAGGCTAAAGTCTTCAGTTATATTGACCGAGTGGTGTTCTGGAAAATGGCTCACTGGATGGCCCGAAAATACCGTACAGGCATCGCTACCCTGATGAGGTGGTGGTGTAAATCACCAAAACAGGGTCAGAGCAAAACGTGGGGTTTATTTGGTAAAACCAATCACGGCAAGCTCAGCGGTGAAGTGCTGTACCGGTTGGTCGGGCAAGGCAAGAAGCTGTTCCGCTGGTGTCTGCCTGAAAGTAACCCTTACCTGAGGATGGAAGCCAGAAACACGTATACATCACGTTTTACTGAAGTGGCAATGGCGTTCGCCAGCGTTTAAACGGAGAGCCGGATGCGCTGAAAGGTGCACGTCCGGTTCGGGGAGGAGAGGCAGGTAAATAGTCCGACTACGCCCTGCCTCTTACTCTACTTCGCACGGATGAGGGCTGGCTGTATCTGGCGGTGGTGATTGACCTGTGGTCTCGTGCCGTTATTGGCTGGTCGATGTCCTCACGAATGACAGCAAAACTGGCCTGCGATGCGTTACAGATGGCACTCTGGCGGCGTAAACGCCCGAAAAACGTTATCGTTCACACGGATCGCGGCGGGCAGTACTGTTCAGCGGATTATCAGGCATTGCTGAAGCGGCACAACCTGCACGGAAGCATGAGCGCAAAAGGTTGTTGCTACGATAATGCGTGTGCGGAAAGCTTCTTCCACTCACTGAAAGTGGAATGTATCCACGGGGAACACTTTATCAGCCGGGAAATAATGCGGATGACTGTATTTAATTATGTTGAGTGTGATTACAATCGGTGGCGTCGTCACAGTGCCTGTGGCGGTCTCAGCCCGGAACAGTTTGAAAACAAAAACCTCGCTTAGGGCTGTGTCCACATTACGTGGGTAGGATCACCTGCCCGGAACGTGGCAAAAAATTACAGGCAGGGGCTGTACAATGTTTACACTCTGAACTTTCACCGCGTATTATTCCCTGTGAAGACTTCAACGGACGATTACACAAGGAATGTATCAAGATGACCGCCTTACAGTTTCCCTGCACCATATTCAAAACTCAAAAATGGATGGACGACTACAGCGCCAGTGATATGCGCTGCGGCGATCTGACCGAAGCACAGTTAAAATCCCAGTACCGGCTGGACTATATTTCTGGCCGCGTTGATCCCTGGACGCTTACCCGGCGTTCCTCGATGGATCGTCCCCAGTCCATGTTCTGCTGTAATCTACGTGGCAAGGGTGAAAAGATTACCCGCCAGCAGTGTACCGCAATGCTGTTTGACGAGTTCCGTTCATTATCCAGCAAGTTTTCTATTTATGGCCCGTACAGCCACCTGATCGAAAAGATGATCACTCACATGCAGAACGGCAACGGTACGCCGTTTCAAGATATGTCGCTGAGCCGGGCATTGAAAGAGCAGATTCTTAGCGACAAAACTGAAAACAGCACTCGTTTATTATTGAGAAAATCACTTAAAGATAATATAGACTGGGAAAATAGTATTTACTTTGCCAATGTAAATGAAGAATTACGAAAAGCTATTCTCAGGGGAAAACTACCTAAATTTGACAGGTTTCAGGATAATTTTAATGGCATGGGGATTACCGTCCATGATACTTGGGCAACACATATCACCTTAAAATCGCTACAAATTGATAATGATCGTTATCGGGCAGTGGTGCATTACAAGGTACAGGATCACTTTGGCCTCGACAGCGACGATATACTGAAAACAAAATTCAGCCAGTTTCATTTCTTTCGCATCTGGTTTGTTCTCCAGCGGTGCAATCAATTTGGCTTCAAGCCATTCATGACCAATATGGAAGCCACTGTAGAGATTACCGGGGGCCGTAATGAAAGTTAACCTCAAAAAAACTCTGCTGATTCTTATTGTCGCTGGCGGTGTGTTGATGGGCTATTTTTTGTGGTTAACCTCACGCCCGATAGAAATCACCGCCGTCCATCAGGAAGATAATTTTAGCGATGTTTTAGTGAATCATTTTCCGCTCACTATCAGAGGCAAAATTGACTGGTGGCTAAAGAACAAGGAAATACTGAAACAACGTTATGACATTCCCAAACCGGCCCCCTATGGTAATTACACTGTAAGCTTCTGGTTGTTTGGTGAGGGTTATAAAGAGGAAGGAAAATATGACAGGCTCTGTTTTAAAGATATGCGATCACCGATTAATTGCATAGAAAAGGAGCGAGTTTTTTGGGTGAGTTATAGCAAAAATAGAGGAATTATATTTACAATAGATGACGGCGAATATCGCACAGGAAAAGATGGGAAAATAATAAAACTTAAAGATGAATAGAACCGCTCACTCTCGCGTAGAGACAGCAATAAAATCATCCCCTGCCCGGCTTGCACCAGCCATGCATAAGTATCAAAATGCTCAGGAGGCTATCTCGATGGAGAGAAAAGCGGCAACGCTTTACCGCCTGCCTCAACCCCCTTTAAATGAGTTAAGGGGGAGCATGACTATCGGGGAGGCATAATCAAAAGGAATCAACTAAAGAAAAGTTAGAGTAGAAAACGGAAAGTGACAATCGCCCCCGAAAATGCCACGCAGAATATCCTGATTTTTGCGCTAACACGCCCAGCGACAATGGCTCTGCAATATTGCACTCTATCCACTGGAGAATATCCTGGATGGTTAAACTCATCAGATATAATGAGCTTTCTTTTCCCATTTTTAGACCTTCTTTATTGGCAGTGTCAGGGAAATCATTGTCATACAATAGATATCCCTGACTAAGAGCCTATCCCAGTAGGCGTAATTGTTACTGGTGGTTTGGACACGGACAGCGCGGAAAAACCGGAGCGTACAGGTAGTACGTGAGGATTTTGAGTACTGCCCAGGGCCAAACCAGCAAATAAAATAGCCTAATGAGATAGGTTCTAACAAATCATTATCACCTTATTATGGTGGCTGATATAAAATCTCAGCCACCCTGTTAATGGCCTTAGCAATCCTCAATAATCAAATAGACCGCATTCAATGGCCCATGAACGCCCACAACTTTAATAAGCTCAATATCCGCCGTCGAGCTTGGCCCGGCGATAAGATTGATACAGGAAGGGAGAGATTCACCTGATTGTACCCGCTGATGCAGAACCTGAGCCAGTTGTGTAACGCCAGGCAGCAAGCGGCTCTTATAAAGAATAAATAATGTGGTTGGAGGAAGCAGGCTAATGGCTCGTCCCTGTAAAGGAGCAGAAAACAGGACTACGCCGCCGGTTTCGCAAAGGCCATATTCGGCGAAGACCACACCAATATTGGCTGCGGCGGCTTTGTGCAGGTTTTCTTCACTATCTGGCGAGGCCCAGCATGTTGTCGGGAAAATGTTCTGCAAATGCGCCGTAATGCCCGCATTTGCCAGCCTGGCGTCGCCGCTCATCAATACCGGGCCGCCACCGTAATGTTTACAGAGCCGTTCAGCAACCTGAGGAAGTGTAGCCAGCGGGGCCACTTCGCAGTGAGCCTGCATCACCTGTGTCGCATATTCGATGAAGCTGTCGCAAGGCTGCTGCTGAATCAGCCCGGCATAGCGGCTTTTCAGCGGTGCAGAGTGCGCCGTGGGCAATGGTTGAGGGATTTGACGCGGTTCGCGGCCGAGCCGTTGAGCAAGCTTTTGCATGAAGGCATCGCGGTTTTCCATTATGCTTCCTCCCCGTTTTTATGCTGCTTTTGATGTGTTTTAAACCAGCTACGAAAACTTGCGCCATCCGCTTCAGGCAGATCACGGGCTTCCGTCCATTTGCGGATAGCCGCGATGCTAAAAGGCGTCTTCCCGTTGTGAATCATCAGTTGCGCTGCGCGTGCGCCCGCTACCATACCGACCTTCCACAGCGAGTGATGGCGGTTAACGTAATTGAACAGATGTACAGTATGTCTCTCCATCGCGGGCGTCATTCCACTTTCAGCCAGCGTGCGGCGATGCTGAAGGATCAGTGAAGACAACGGAATACGAACCGGACAGACGTCATCACAGGCTGTGCATAACGAGCAGGCATAAGGCAGGTTTTTGAAGTCGTCATAGCCGCCGAGCAACGGCGAGAGCACCGCGCCAACAGGGCCTGGATAAATCGAGCCGTAGCCGTGCCCGCCAATATGACGGTAGGCCGGGCAGGTATTCATGCAGGCGCCGCAGCGTATACAGCGCAGGATATCCTGAAAAGGAGAACCCAGCACCCGCGAGCGACCATTGTCAACGATCACCAGATGGAACTCTTCAGGTCCATCACTTTCCGCGCTCTTTTTAGGCCCGGTAAGCCAAGTGTTGTAACCCGTAAGCCGGGCGCCCACCGCGTTGCGGGCCAGCATGGTCAGAATGATATCCAGCTCAGCAAAGGTGGGAACCACGCGCTCCATGCCCATCACGGCAATATGTGTCCGTGGCACAGTGGTACAGAGCCGTGCATTGCCTTCGTTACTCACCAGACTGATCGTCCCGGTCTCTGCTACTGCAAAGTTGCATCCGGTGATGCCGATATCGGCGTTGAGGAAATCAGCGCGGATTTTCTGGCGAATAAAGCGTGTCATCGCTTCCGGCGTTTCGGGGCCCTCGTAGCCCAGTTTTTCCCGTAAAATGCGCTGAATTTGATGGCGGTCTTTATGTATGGCAGGGACAACCACATGCGAGGGGGCATCTTTGGCCAGTTGCAGGATATACTCGCCCAGATCGGTTTCCACGACCTCTATACCTGCGTTCTCCAGCGCGACATTCATCCCGATCTCTTCGGTCACCATCGACTTTGATTTGACGATTTTGCGGGCATGCTTTTGCTGCGCAATCTGCAAAATATAACGGGTAGCATCCTCACGAGTGTCGGCAAAAAATACATGACCGCCATTCGCACTAACCTTTTCACTCAATTGGTAGAGATAAGCATCCAGATTATCGAGCACATGGGCGCGGATCTCAGCAGCGCGTGAACGCCAGTCAGGCCAGTTTTCAAGTTCATCGACCATTTTTTGTCGATTGATGCCAATGCGATCCTGCGCGTTAGCGACGGCATGGCGCATCACCGGATCGTCAATTTGCTGCTGAACCCGATCATAAAAAGGGAGGTTACTGGTTTTAAGATACATGTTGCTTCCTTAGCGGCTCATCAGCACGTCAGCAATGTGGAGCACACGAACGTTGTAGCCTTCGCGCTGCAAGCGTCCACCAATATTGATAAGGCAACTGGCATCTGCGCCGATCACATAATCCGGTTTCGCTTCCATGAGATGCGCAACCTTCTCCTTCACCATCTCACCGGAAATCTCGGCCATTTTGACCGAAAAAGTGCCGCCAAAACCACAACAGGTTTCCTGAGCGCTAAAGGGGATAATTTCCAGCTCACGCACTTCACGTAACAACGCCAGTGGTTCATCGCGTACGCCCAACTTACGAAACAGACTGCATGAAGGATGGTAAACAGCCCGTCCCGGCAGGCGCGCGCCGACATCCGTCACACCAAGCTGGTTAACGATAAATGAGGTCAGATCGACCATCCGACTGGCAACTTTTGCCGCACGCATTGCCCATTCAGGTTCATCGCTCAGCCAGTCCTGATAGTGGCGAATCGCGTTCATACAGGATCCGGCGGGAGAAATAATGGGATCTTCGTTGATCTCAAGCGCAGCAATTTGCGCTTTCATGCCCGGCAACGCATCGGTAATGTAGCCGCTATTAATTGCCGGTTGACCACAACACCCCTGCTTTTCCGGAAACTGGACATGACAACCTAACTGTTCGAGCAGCAATACACTGTTGCGGGCCATGCGCGATTTGAGCGCGTCGCCAATGCAGGTAACAAAGAAATTAATGTTCATATTATTTATCTTCCAATGAATATAACGACAGAGTCTCTTTTTTTAATTCAAACAGACGGTGATGGCGTTTTTACTCGCCTTCTAAATATTGTATTTAGCGAGCCACACGCAGCCCGCCGGTGACGCCACGGCTTAACACCAGTTGCCAGAGTTGGATATTTCTGGCGCGAAATGCTCCCGCACAGGCGGTGAGATAGTAGTTGAACATACGGTGAAATTTCGTTGAGTAATTGCCTGATAATTGTGGCCAGGCCTGATTAAAGCGGCGATGCCATGCCATTAGGGTTTTATCGTAATCGGCACCGAAATTATGTAAATCTTCGATGACAAAATAAGGCTCGCTGGCTTCAGCGATTTGTTTCACCGAGGGCAGACAGCCGTTAGGAAATATATACTTATTGATCCAGGCATCAACGTTATGTTGAGTTTTATTTGATCCGATGGAGTGCAGTAAAAAAAGGCCTTCAGGTTTCAGACAGCGATCCGCAGTCTGAAAGTAGGTGGCGTAGTTTTTCGGACCAACATGTTCAAACATGCCGACCGAGACGATACGATCATATTGCCTATCCAGATCGCGGTAATCCTGGAGCAAGATGCGAATATCCAGCCCGGCGCTGCGGCTTTCGGCGTAGGCTTTTTGTTCTGCCGAAATCGTAATACCTTCCACGCTTACGCCATAATGCCGTGCCGCATATTCAGCCAAACCACCCCATCCGCAGCCAATATCCAGTAGTGTCATACCCGGCTTTAAGTGCAGTTTTTCACAGATTAGCGCCAGCTTATCCTCCTGGGCCGTACACAGCTCATCGGCGTCCTTCCAGTAGCCGCAGGAATATTGCATATGGGGATCGAGCATACGGCTAAACAGATCATTACCCAGATCATAGTGCGCTTCGCCAACTTGCCAGGCGCGCTTGCGTGACTGAGGATTCGCGAGCCGCGCAAATGCGATGCGAAGAAGATCGGCAAAACTGGCAGGCCGCTGTTCGTCGAGCTGTGCGCGGAGCAGCTTGTCAAAAAACACATCGAGCTGTTTGCAATCCCACCAGCCATCCATATAGCTTTCTCCCAGGCCGAGAGATCCCTGCTGTAATACGCGCTTAAAAAAGCGCGTATCGTGTACCCGGATATCCCAGGGTTCAGCCCCATTAATCACAATGCCTGCCTGCGATAGCAATTCCTGCACGATCCGCAGCCAATGATCTGGTTTGCCGATCGCATCGACGGTACATTCGTTAGCCATCATCTTTCCTTCAACATAGCATGTTGCCAGCCGTAAATATCCCCGTCAATCCAGTCAATACGTGAGAAAAGGCTTATCGCTCATGCAGATGGCTGGTAAATTATGCATGACGGGTGAAACATTTTTATGACCCCTTCATTATTCAGTAAACCCGCCCTGGCTGCGCTGTGCTATCAAGACAAACTTCATCGAATAGAGGTCAGGTTATTATGTGCTCTAAGTTAGTGTTCCCACCGCGTCAGCCCATTTGTGGCCAACCCGCGCCGGTACTATTGACCTTGCCTCGCCCGGTTTACTTTCGAAGTTATCCCTTGACGGGCGATACGGGAGTGGACAGACATGAGCATCCGTTCGCGGAGTTTCTTTATGCGCGGAAAGGAAATATGCGCGTGGAAATTGAAGGCAAGACGCTGGTGGTTCCCGTTCTTTTTGGCGTCTGGATACCAGCCCATGTACCGCACCGTATTCTTGCCAGTAGCGACGTGTTGCTGGAAAGCCTCTATGTGGAAGCCGATTTCGCGACCATAGACTTCAGCGGCAGCAAAGTCGTGGTGGTCAGCGATTTCGTGCGTGAGTATATCCATTACGCGACGCAAAATGTGCCGGAACTATATGATAGTGAAGGCGAAGATTCACAGCTTGTACAGGTACTGATTTCGTTACTTCGGCAGTTGCCGGATGCCGGTCTGTCGATATCATGGCCAGGATCGCCGTTGCTGATAAAGGTATGTAGCCAGATCCAAAAAACGCCGGGTGAAGCGCACAGCATTGAGCAGTGGGCCTCCTGTAGCGGGATGTCGGTGCGCACGTTTTCGCGCCGTTTCAAAAAGGAGACCGGTGTGGCGTTCAGCGAATGGAAAAAACGCGTGCGCTTGCTTGAGTCAGTGGTGATGTTAAAAAACAACCGTAGCGTCACGCAGGTCGCGCTTGATCTTGGCTATTCAAGCCCGGCCGCATTTACCTTTGCTTTTCGCGCCATGTTCGGCGTGCCACCTACGCGATATTAATAGATTGGCGTTAATGACAACAACGCCACAAACCGGGCTTCCTGAGGCCTGACCGCCTGCGCGGCAAGGCATTCAGCTCAGCGCTTTCTCCATAAAAATGCTCAGCGGATCCGGCTGATACAGCGCAAAGCCCGGACTCTTTCATAGGGATAATTTATATCTCTGGCGCAGCATTGCATTACGGGGAGAAGTAACGGTAATTTACGCCCATATCTAACTCTGAGAGTGGAACTTGATGAATACCAAAGCCCGTAAGGTGATGATTATCGGCACAGGAAATGTGGGCGCGTCCGCTGCATATGCCTTGCTGAACCAAAACATTTGCGAGGAGTTGATCCTTGTCGATCTCAACCAGCAGCGCGTGGAAGGCCACGTTCAGGATCTGGCGGATGCCGCCGCGTATATGCCCGGCATGATGACCATCTCCACACGCCCGGTGGAAGAGTGTGCCGATATCGACATTGCGGTCATTACTGTCTCTGGCGGCCCATTACAGCCGGGCCAGACGCGGCTGGATGAGTTGACCAGTACTGCGCGGATCGTCAAAAACATCGTCCCGTCCATGATGGCCAACGGTTTTAACGGTATTTTCCTCGTCGCCACTAACCCGTGCGACATCATTACCTGGCAGGTGTGGCAGCTCTCCGGTCTGCCGCGCAGCCAGGTGATCGGTACCGGCGTCTGGCTGGATACCACACGCCTGCGTCGTACGCTGGCGCAAGCGCTGGATATTGGTGCACAAAGTATTGATGCGTTTATTCTCGGCGAACATGGCGATACACAATTTCCGGTGTGGTCGCACTCGTCGGTGTACGGTTCGCCGATTGCCGATGTCTACCTGCGCAAAACCGGGCAACCCTTAGATTTCGACGCACTGGCAGACAAAGTACGCCGCCACGGCTTTGAGATCTACAACCGCAAAGGTTGCACCGAGTACGGCATTGCAGGGACTATCGCCGAGATCTGCCGTAATATCTTTACTGGCAGCCACCGTGCACTGGCGATCTCCTGCATTCTCGACGGAGAATACGGCGTACAAGATGTGGCAATTGGCGTGCCAGCCGTGCTGACGCAAAGCGGTGTTCAGCAGATTATTGAGTTACAACTGGCAGGTGACGAAGTGGCGAAATTCAATCACTCCGTCGCAGTCATTAAAGCCAATATTGCCCGCCTGCCCTGAAGCCTGTGCGGTTAACCAGCAATGGTTAACCGCACAGGCAACACCGCAAGCTACTGGCGGATCTCGGGGCTGAACTTAGCGCAGAAAGACTTTCCCCAGTAGATAGAGCGTCGCCTGGCCCCCGATGAGTACGCGGTCGCCGCGCCATTCACAGCGTAAATCGCCGCCGCGTGCAGAGACTTGCCGTGCCTGCATCACCGTTTTATTCAGCTTATCGCCCCAGTACGGGATCAACATGCTGTGTGCCGAGCCGGTCACTGGGTCTTCCGCCACCGACTCGCCCGGACAGAAAAAACGGCTGACAAAATCGTAATCATCCCCAGGCGCGGTCACGCAGACCATTTTTTCCAGCGGCTTCATGGCGGCAATATCCGGCCGCAAAGCTTCCACCTGCGCCTGGTTCTCCAGCACAACCAGATAATCCCGCGCCACACGTACCTCTTTCGCCGTGCTGATGCCCAGCGTTTGCAACAACAGTTCCGGCGGCGTACTTATTTCTTGCGTCTCCCAGGCCGGAAAATCGAGCGTCAGCCAGTCGCCTTTGCGTGTTACTGTCAGTGGGCCGACAAAACGGGTAGCGAAGAGAATTTCCGTTTCCGGGTAATTCAGATACTCAAAAATCACGTGCGCGGCGGCAAGGGTGGCATGCCCGCAGAGGTTAATTTCCACCTGCGTGGTAAACCAGCGCAACTCAAACCCGGTGTCATTGCGGACAAAAAACGCTGTCTCGGATTGATTATGCTGCTGCGCCATTTTCAGCAACAGATCGTCAGGAAGCCATTCGGTAAGCGGGCATACGGCAGCAGCATTGCCGCCAAAAGTTTGGTCGCTAAATGCGTCCACCATATAAAAGTCAATTGTTTGCATAGCCATTTCCTCTTTATTGTTTTCTGTTTCTGAACGCTATTGTCAACCGATGCAATCGGTATTTATTTGCTGAATTAGAAATGAGATCTACATCACAAAATGTTTGTATTTTCGCCAACAATAGCTTTAAGATCGCTCTCCTCTTCCTTTTTCTAACCGAACCAGAACACGTTATGACTACGAATACGGTTTCTCGAAAAGTCGCGTGGCTTCGGGTCGTTACGCTCGCCGTCGCTGCTTTCATTTTTAATACCACCGAGTTCGTGCCTGTGGGGCTACTTTCGGATATCGCCAAGAGCTTCGGCATGGAGACCGCGCAGGTGGGGATTATGCTGACCATCTACGCCTGGGTTGTAGCGCTGATGTCACTGCCCTTTATGCTGCTGACCAGCCAGATCGAGCGTCGTAAGCTATTGATTGGTTTGTTTGTATTGTTTATTGCCAGCCACGTGCTGTCGTTCCTGGCGTGGAACTTTAAGGTGCTGGTGATAAGCCGTGTCGGTATTGCTTTCGCCCATGCGATTTTCTGGTCGATCACCGCCTCGCTGGCAATCCGCCTGGCCCCCGCCGGTAAACGCGCGCAGGCACTGAGCCTGATCGCCACCGGTACTGCGCTGGCAATGGTGCTGGGTCTGCCAATTGGCCGCATTGTCGGGCAATTTTTTGGCTGGCGCACCACCTTCTTTGCCATCGGTCTCGGCGCGCTCATCACGCTGGTTTGTCTGATAAAACTGCTGCCGTCCCTGCCGAGCGAACACTCCGGCTCGCTGAAAAGCCTACCGCTGCTGTTCCGTCGTCCGGCCCTGATGTCTATCTACCTGCTGACCGTAGTGGTGGTGACCGCCCATTACACTGCGTACAGCTACATTGAGCCTTTCGTGCAGAATGTGGCGGGCTTTAGCGCCGGTTTCGCCACCGTGCTGCTGCTTATCCTGGGCGGCGCGGGCATTCTCGGCAGTATCTTGTTCGGTAAGTTGGGCAATCAGCACGCCTCCGGTCTGGTGTGCAGCGCGATTGGCCTGCTGGTGCTATCGCTGGTGTTAATGCTGCCCGCTTCCGGCAGCGAGACACATTTGGCGGTGCTGAGCGTGTTCTGGGGCATCGCGATCATGATTATCGGCCTCGGCATGCAGGTGAAAGTCCTGGCGCTGGCACCCGATGCCACTGACGTGGCGATGTCGCTGTTTTCCGGCATTTTTAATATCGGTATTGGTGCCGGTGCGTTGGTAGGCAACCAGATCAGCCTGCGCTGGTCGATGGATATCATCGGCTATGCAGGTGCGATCCCAGCGCTCGCCGCGCTGGTGTGGGCGGTGGTGATTTTCCGCCGCTGGCCGGTAAAACTGGAAGAACAGGTAAGCCACAGCCATTAGACCCGGTCTTTGGGCACGCTTTGCCGCCGTATCCGGCCTATGGGAATGATGCATCCTGAAGCGTGGCCAGATAAGCGGCTCGCCGGATCACAGCGGTGCTGATGCTGACAATCTGCCAGCATCAACATCATGACCTCCAGCGCCTCCCTCTGCCCATCAGGCGGCTCCGTGGAAAGTGGTAATGATTTCCAGCACGCCGTTGATGATAAATTGCACACCCATGCAGACCAGCAAAAAGCCCATCAACCGGGAGATCGCTTCTATTCCGCCCTTGCCGACCAGCCGCATGATCGCGCCGGAGCTGCGCAAACTCCCCCATAAAATCACTGACACGACGGCAAAGACGAGCGGCGGCGCAAACAAAACCACCCAATCGGGAAACGGCGAGCTGTGGCGGATCGTGGACGCCGAACTGATGATCATAGCGATAGTTCCCGGCCCGGCGGTACTGGGCATCGCCAACGGTACGAAGGCTATATTGGTGCCGGGCTCCTCCTCCAACTCTTCAGATTTGGTTTTTGCTTCCGGCGATTCGTGTGATTTTTGCTGCGGGAACAGCATACGAAAACCAATAAAGGCGACAATCAATCCACCAGCAATCCGTAAACCCGGGATCGAGATGCCGAAAGTGTTCATCACCAACTGCCCGGCATAATACGCCACCATCATAATGATGAAGACATACACAGACGCCATCAGCGCTTGCTGATTACGCTGGGCGCTGTTCATGTTGCCCGCCAGCCCTAAAAAGAGCGCGACGGTGGTTAACGGGTTCGCCAGCGGCAGTAACACCACCAGCCCCAGACCGATAGCTTTAAACAATTCAAGCATGATGCGCGACACTCCTGTGTGGTCGAAGCTCAGGCAGTATAGCGTTAACACAGCGGCAATGGGAGGTTTGAGGGTCGGTAACCGCACCTTAACACCAACTGATTCAGTTACTTATGTGGTGTAAAATTTTACCAATATGAAACGTTTTAGCAAATAGTGGCATCCGGGAATCCATTTTGTTGACTTATATTTGCCTGAGCAATAATATCTGCCGTGATTAATCTACTTGCCGGGGCAACCATTGTGAAAAGCACGAATGATCTGTTTAACGATATCATTCCGTTAGGCCGCTTAATCCATTTGGTTAACCAGAAAAAAGATCGTTCACTCAACGACTATTTGTCGCCGCTGGATATCACCGCCACCCAGTTTAAGGTGCTGTGTTCTATCCGCTGCCAGACTTGTATTACTCCGGTAGAGCTAAAAAAAATTCTCTCCGTCGATCTCGGCGCCCTGACCCGCATGCTGGACAGACTGGTATGCAAAGGCTGGATCGTACGTAACCCGAATCCGCATGACAAACGCGGCGTGTTGGTGCAATTAACGCCCGACGGCGCGGCGCTTTGTGAGCAATGTCATCAATTAGTAGGGAAAGATCTGCACCAGGAATTAACGAAAAACTTAACGGCAGAAGAAGTGGCAACCCTTGAGTATTTGCTCAGGAAAATATTGCCGTAAAAACAAAGAGGTATGACGATGTCCAGACGCAATACTGACGCTATCACCATTCACAGCATTTTGGACTGGATCGAGGATAACCTGGAATCGCCGCTGTCACTGGAAAAAGTGTCAGAACGTTCAGGTTACTCCAAGTGGCACCTGCAACGGATGTTTAAAAAAGAGACCGGTCATTCGCTGGGCCAATACATTCGCAGCCGCAAGCTGACGGAAATTGCGCAAAAGCTCAAGGAGAGCAACGAACCGATCCTGTATCTGGCGGAACGTTATGGGTTTGAATCACAACAAACCCTGACCCGCACGTTCAAAAACTATTTTGACGTGCCGCCGCATAAATTCCGCGTAACAGATATGCCTGCTGAATCAAGGTATCTCTATCCGCTAAACCAAGCTTGTTAATTATCGCCTGTTTTAAAGACGTATCGAGGAATGTATGAAACGTATTGCCTGTGCCGCCATCACGCTGATGGTTCTCTTTTCCGGCCAGAGTTATGCGGAGCAATTCAATCATCCGGCGCCGCAGGATCCCCGCGACGCGATGATTTTACCCACCACCCAACAAACATCGCCGTATGATTTTAACCATATGGGTGTGGGCAGTGATAAATCCGACGCATTAGGCGTGCCCTATTATAATCAGCACGGCTAATCGTTTTGCCCCACACAATGTGGGGCTTTTTTTATTTGTTTGCCCCGTCCTGAATAGCGCTTTTCCTTGTTATCCAGCCCGCACCGCACGGCGCAGACGCAAACCAAAGACATTGATATACAGACCGCCCATCACCAGCACCGCACCTGCCAGTTGCAACGTCGATAAGGTTTCTTCCAACAGAATCGCCGCGCTTGCCATGCCGACGACCGGCACCAGCAGCGACAGCGGCGCGACGCGCCAGGTTTCATAACGCCCCAGCAGTGAACCCCAGATACCGTAGCCGATAATGGTCGCGACAAACGCCAGATAGGCCAGCGACAGCAGCGTGGTGGTATCAATATTTACCAGACTTCGCAGCATCAGCGCCGGGCCATCTAACACCAGCGAAGCAACCATAAAGGGCACAATCGGGATTAAGGCGCTCCACACCACCAGCGACATGACTGCCGGTCGCGAACCGTGCTGCATGATTTTTTTGTTGAAGATATTGCCACAGGCCCAACTGAATGCAGCCGCCAGCGTCAGCACAAAACCCACCAGCGGAATGTGCTGCCCATTAAGGCTCGATTCGATCAACACCAACACTCCCAGTACTGCCAGTGAAATGCCGATCAACTGTTTTGATTGCAGCCGCTCGCCAAATACGCCTGCGCCGAGAATAATGGTGAAAAAGGCCTGCGCCTGTAATACCAGCGATGCCAGCCCGGCAGGCATGCCGAATTTGATCGCGCAAAACAGAAAGGCGAACTGACCGAAACTGATCGTCAGCCCGTAACCCAGCAACAGACGCAGCGGAATGCTGGGCCGCGCGACGAACAAAATAGCGGGGAATGCCACGAACACAAAGCGTAAACCTGCCAGCATCAACGGCGGCATACTGTGCAGACCAACTTTGATCACCACAAAATTCAGTCCCCACGCTACGACCACCAGCATTGCCAGCAGTACATCTTTACGCGTCATTCTCCGCCCCTGTTATTTCAACTTTTGTAAAAAATTTACGGTAACGCAAAAAATAGTACCGCAACAGATCATTAAATTCGGTAGGTCAGTTTTGGCATTTGTAGCCACATCAACCGTTGTACATAGCAGTTTATGCATGTTATTGCTGTATACATCACAAAAAACTATAACAACCAGCATGTCGGGCAAAACATGACCACACCACAAACACGCTCCACCGTCGCACTACTGGCATCCTCTCTGTTATTAACCATTGGTCGCGGCGCAACGCTGCCGTTTATGACCATCTACCTTAATCGCCAGTATGATATGGCCGTCGATCAGGTCGGTTATGCTATGTCCGTCGCGCTGACTATTGGTGTTGTCTTCAGCCTTGGTTTCGGCATGCTGGCGGATAAGTTCGATAAAAAACGCTATATGTTGCTGGCGATCGTCGCCTTTATTACCGGTTTTGCTGCGATCCCGCTGACGCATCACGCCGGGCTGGTGGTACTCTTTTTTGCCCTGATCAACTGCGCTTATTCGGTCTTCTCCACGGTGCTGAAAGCCTATTTTGCCGATACGCTCACGCCAACGGCGAAAGCGAAAGTCTTTTCACTTAACTACACCTTTCTTAACATCGGCTGGACCGTCGGCCCGCCGCTGGGCACGCTGCTGGTGATGCAAAGCATTAATCTGCCGTTCTGGCTGGCGGCTGTCTGCGCGGCATTCCCGCTGGTCTTTATCCAGTTTTTTGTCCGCCGCGTGGCCGTGGGTAGTGGCATGGAGCCTGCCGTTCCCTGGTCGCCATCGGTGCTGCTGAAAGATAAAGCGCTCGGCTGGTTTACCCTGTCAAACCTGCTTGCTTCCTTCGTTTGTGGCTCTTTCGCCTCCTGCCTTTCCCAGTACGTGATGACCGTAGCGGACAGCGGTTTTGCTGAAAAAGTGGTGGCCGTCGTGCTGCCGGTCAACGCCGCTATCGTGGTTTCGCTGCAATACGCTGTCGGGCGCAAACTGACCGCCACCAACCTGCGTCCGTTAATGGGGGTCGGCACACTTTGTTTCGTCGTGGGACTGGTTGGTTTTATGCTCTCCGGCAACAATTTATGGTTGTGGGGGCTTTCCGCCGCAGTATTTACGCTGGGCGAAGTGATTTATGCCCCAGGAGAATATTTACTGATTGATAACATCGCGCCGCCGGGGATGAAGGCCACTTATTTTTCCGCTCAGGCGCTGGGCTGGCTGGGTGCGGCAATGAACCCGCTGCTGACCGGCATCATACTCACCACACTGCCTGCCTGGTCGCTGTTCGTGATCCTGATCGTCACCATTGGCATAGCATGGCTGATGTTGGTAAAAGGGATGCAGGTACGGCAATGGGGCGCGGTGCCAGCGCAATAAATGTCAGCACCTTCTTTATAGTACTTCTTTATAGTGCCTGATGGCGGCTTCGCCTTATCAGGCCTATAACGGTTTGCGCACTCACCACACCTGTTCGGCGATATTCGTCACCAGACGCACTTTGTCCCACTGCTGTTCTGGTGTTAGCGAGTTGCCCTCTTCAGTGGAAGCAAAACCGCACTGCGGGCTAAGGCAAATCTGGTTGATATCCACGTATTTTGCCGCTTCCGCGATACGCGCTTTCACCCCTTCCGGGTTTTCCAGCTCGCCGTTTTTGGTAGTAATAAGTCCCAGCACCACCTGCTGTTTACCAGGACGAACAAAACGCAGCGGTGAGAAGTCACCGGAACGATCGTTGTCATATTCGAGGAAGAAGGCATCAACATTGACGCTGCCGAACAACACTTCTGCCACCGGCTCGTAGCCACCTTCGGAAATCCAGGTCGAACGGAAATTGCCACGACAGACATGTAGCCCGACGGTCAGATCCTCCGGCTTACCTTCCAGCGCTTTATTGAGTACGCGGGCATAAATGCGCGCCAGTTCATCCGGATCGTCACCGCGTTCGCGGATCTGACGGCGTTGATCGTCAGAGCACAGATAGGCCCAGACGGTATCATCCAGTTGCAGGTAGCGGCAACCGGCAGCATAGAAGGAGTGGATGGCATCGCGCCAGGTGGTCGCCAGATCATCAAAATAGGCATCCAGTTGCGGATAAACGGTCGCATCAATATCTTTACGCCCGCCACGGAAGTGCAGCACGCTCGGGCTGGGGATGGTCATCTTTGGCTGCGCGCTGCCACTGATGCTCTTCAGATAGCGGAAATCGTTCAGCATCGGATGATCGCCAAAACGCAATTTGCCAGTGACGCGAACGCCGTGGGCTTTGGTTTGCACACCGTTAAACTGAATACCTTTCTCCGCATCGTAACGCTCAACCCCTTCCAGACCGTCGAAGAAATCAAAGTGCCACCAGGCGCGACGAAACTCCCCATCCGTTACCACATGCAGGCCGCAGGCGCACTGCTCTTCAACCACATAACTGATAGCGTCATCTTCGACATTACGGAGCTGCTGTGCGGTGATCTCGCCCTGTGCAAACTGCTGGCGGGCATTTTTGATGGCATCCGGTCGTAAGAAACTACCGACTACGTCTGCGCGGAAAGGGGGCTGATGTCGTTGCATGATTATTCTCCTCGAACGCCGGAGCAGATGATTACCCGGCGTGATAATTCATTATTTGAATTTACAGCCTTCTGGATGGCTAAATATCTAAATAAAATCTCATGCCGGGCAGAGTGCAGCAACAGAGAAAATTTCACCATATATGAGGAAGTTTCACGATGGCGCAGTAAGGATAAAAAAGGACTAGAAATCCGCTTCGCTCTGGCCGCTGGCGAAGGTATAACCTTCATCTTCCCAGCCAGTGAGCCCACCAATCATGATTTTGACCGGCAGCCCCAGCCGCGCCAGTTTCAGCGCCGCGCGATCGGCACCGTTGCAGTGTGGCCCGGCGCAGTACACCACAAATAGTGTCTCCGACGGCCAGGCAGCCATGCGCTCGGCAGTTATCATGCTATGCGGCAGATGCAATGCACCGGGAACGTGACGACGAGCGAATGCCTCCGGGCTACCAACCACATGCAACAGGACAAAATCTTTGTCGTTATGGGTGATAGCGTCATGCACATCGGCGCAATCTGTTTCAACGCTCAGGCGGCGTAGAAAATGGCTGGCGGCTTGTTCAGGGGATGCGACGGGAAAATCAGTAACGTAGCTCATCGTGCTTTCTCCTTGTTTGTGTTAACAGTAATCTAACCAAAACAGGACAACTTCACTGCACCGTTCTATGCCAGATAACACCAGGATAATGACAACATTACGACATTCCTCCGCACCGCACCGTGTCGTTGCCCTCGCCTATGATGGGCTTTGCACCTTTGAGTTCGGCGTCGCGGTGGAGATATTCGGTCTGCCGCGCCCGGAAATGGGCGATAACTGGTACCACTTCGCCGTTGCGGCAGTGGATGCCGGAGAACTGCGGGCGACCGGTGGTATTCGCGTGACGGCCGAAGGCGGACTGGAGCTTTTGGCCGACGCGCAAACCATTGTCGTGCCCGGCTGGCGTGGCGCAGAGTCGCCTGTTCCGGCTGATTTGTGCGCTGCGCTCCAGCAAGCCTGGCGGCGGGGTTGCCGCATTATCTCCATCTGTTCCGGGGTGTTTGTGCTGGCAGCGGCAGGCCTGTTAAACGGGCGCAAAGCCACCACCCACTGGCGTTATATCGACGGGCTGCGCGAGCGCTATCCGGCCATTATGGTGCTGGAGGATGCGCTCTATTACGACGAAGGGAATGTGATGACATCCGCTGGCAGCGCGGCGGGGATCGATCTCTGTCTGCACGTGGTACGTGAGGATTTTGGCCTTGACGCGGCGAACATGGTCGCCCGGCGGCTGGTGGTTCAGCCACACCGCGATGGTTCGCAGACGCAGCAGCTTATCCGCCCGGTAGCCCGCACGCGCGAAAGCCGCCTACTGGGGCAACTGTTTGATTTCCTCCATCTGCAACTTGCGGAGAATCATACCGTGGAGTCACTGGCGCTGCGGGTTGGCATGAGTCCGCGCACCTTCTTACGCCGCTTTCAGGAATCGACAGGCACCACGCCGGCACGCTGGATTTTGCAGGCACGGTTACAGTACGCCCAGACATTGCTCGAACAAACCCGCCTGCGTATTGATTTGGTCGCCGGGCAGTCAGGATTTGGTAATGCTGCGTCGTTGCGCCACCATTTTCATCAGCAGTACGGCATGCCCCCGGTGATGTACCGGAAGAGCTTTACCAAAACGGCGAAATAACGAGCCATTCAACCTTTATTTAGGTTCACCATGTTACTATCTCTCCATCGCGGCTAAATAATTAAGGTAAGAGAGGCAAGTTGGTTAATTAGATGGAGGTTTAAAATGATGGCAAATATGCACGTCTTTATGGCAGTACTGGGAGTAATTCTTTTCTCCGGTTTCCTTGCTGCTTATTTTAGTCACAAATGGGACGATTGATGAATAGCGATACTCCCCCACCGGGAAGGCCCCTTGCGTAAATGCGTGAGGGGCCTTTTTCTTCATGCAAAAAAAACCGCCATAATGGCGGCCAATGCTTGCATGGATATTTTGGTTTTGTTCTGTACGTTCACTCAACGGGGTTGGGTAAACGCTGTACTGTTTAAGTTAGCAGTTAATGCCTCAATGAAGGTTAAACAAAGCTGAACTGGCGATAAAAATGCACCAGCGAAACGTTTTATTATTGAAATTATTGAGGATATATCTTTCAGCGCAAACAGAGTGTGTTACCGTCGAATCTCCATTCCACAGACCGGAGGGGTTATCCCCAATCTCAAATTTCAGTGCCCGGTTTGCAGCAACCACAAGTTTTTATTCACCACATTCTGCCAGGAGCGGCAACAGCCACATGGTGCAATTTGCTCAGTATGTGGGACAAGACTGACGGCCAGATCCTGTATATCCATGCCACGCCGCCGACGCTGGCCAAAACCGGTAATGTAAAAGGGCCTCGTTGAGGCCTTTTGATTTTTATGTTTTTGAATACTGCGTGATAACTCAGGTGACTGCACAAACCCGCATTTTATTCCCGCGATTTGCACGAAACGCTAACGTTCAATTCTGGCAGCGACATGGCGTAAAAAAACCGCCCTCAGGCGGTCATCAATCAGTAAAATTTCCGGATGGCCTGTTCGGTTTCCTGTTGGCTCACCAGATCGGAGAAACGGGCAACCAGGAAGGTTTCGCCATCCAGCTCCCAGGGTTCAATCGGAATTTCGAGAAACGAACTCTGCTCATTTTTGAACGAGACCGATTTAGCATTGTCTTCCACGGTCACATTTTCAACCTTACCACCGGCGCGTATTACCACTACATTTTTGGTCATGTCGGTTACCTCAGTTGCTCAAATTTAATTCGACATTAGCACAGTCATTGTCTGAATGCCCGGGTTATGCCACAGAATGTTAACGTTCAAATCAGGTCCTTTAATTTGGCTTAATGAACGGCATAACACCACGGTAGTAAATGTGAGATAGTGCACACTTTAACAACTGAGTAGGCTAAAAGCGGGAGTAAACGCCGTAAAGCGAGGGGAAAGTAAAAGGCCCGAGGCCCGATGATGCAGGCCTCTGGCAGAGGAGTTTACGGTGATGCCGGGTGCCTCCCGGTGAGTTCGCTCCAGACCACGAAACCCGCGATATCCCAAAAAGGTTTTTCTGGTTGCCCCTCCGCGCAGGGGGATTCATCACCATCTGTTACGTTATTTCTCTCGCGCAAACAGGTCAATAACCCTGCTGGTTATGTAACTTTTTAAAGCATTTCCACCCGTAATTAATCACTTAACCCTCGGTTTTTCAGCATCGGCTCGATCTGCGGATCGTGGCCGCGCCATTGCCGATAAAGTTGCTGGAGATCGCTGCTGTTGCCGCGCGACAAAATGGCTTCACGGAAGCGTTGTCCATTTTCACGGGTTAAACCGCCCTGTTCCACAAACCACTGATAGCCGTCATCGGCCAGCATCTGCGTCCATAAATAGGCATAATAGCCAGCGGCATAACCGCCACCAAAAATATGCGCGAAATAGCTGCTGCGATAACGCGGTGGTACTGCCGCCAAATCGAGCTGCTCCTTGCGGATCGCTTCACGCTCAAATTCATCGACATCATTCACCCCGGCGCCATCGGCCAGCGCATGCCAGTTCATATCGAGCAGCGCCGCGCTCAGCAATTCCGTCATGTCGTAGCCTTTATTGAACTGAGTGGCTTGCAGCATTTTCTCGCGCAGCGCCTCTGGCATCGGCTCACCACTCTGATGATGGCGGGCGTAGTGAGCAAAAACCTGCGGCTGGCTGGCCCAGTGCTCATTGATTTGCGAAGGGAACTCAACGAAATCGCGCGGCGTATTGGTGCCGGAAAGCGTGGCGTAACGCTGGCGTGCAAACAGCCCATGCAGTGTGTGGCCAAACTCATGAAACAGCGTGATCACGTCATCCCACGACAGCAACGCCGCCTGCCCGGCCGCTGGCTTCTGGTAGTTACAGACGTTATAAATCACCGGCTGCGTGCCATTCAGCGTCGATTGTTCAACAAAATTACCCATCCACGCACCGCCACTTTTTGAGTCGCGGGCGTAGAAATCGCCGTAAAACAGCGCCAGACCTCGGCCGTCAGTATCGAAGATCTCCCACACGCGCACATCGGGATGATAGACAGGAATATCAAAGCGCTCGGTGAACCGAATGCCAAACAGCTCACTTGCCGCCCAGAACACCCCGTCCGTGAGCACAGAGTTCAGCGCGAAATAGGGTTTGATTTGCGATTCATCCAGCGCATATTTCTCCAGGCGAACCTGCTCAGCATAGAATGCCCAGTCCCAGGCTTGGGCGGTAAAGCCACCCTGCCGGGTGTCAATCATCTGCTGAATGTCAGCCAGTTCACGCTCGGCACGTGCGCGGGCGGCTGGTGCGATATCGCGCATAAATCTTAGTGCGGCCTGCGGAGTACCGGCCATCTGATCGGCGATTTTCCAGCTAGCGAAATCGTTAAAGCCAAGCAGTTTCGCCTGCTGCGCACGAAGCTGCACCAGACGTAGCACAATTGCGCGGGTATCATTGGCATCCCCTCGCTGTGTGCGCAGCCAGCCGGCGGTAAACAGATTTTCACGGGTCTGGCGATCACACAACGCAGCCAGCGCTGGTTGCTGGGTGGTATTGAGCAGCGTGAGTAGCCAGCGGTTTTCCAGTCCTTTCGCCTTCGCCGCTTCAGCGGCCGAGGTGATCTCTTCAGCACTTAAACCATCGAGCTGATGAACATAATCCACCACCAGCCCGCCCGTTTTATCCGCAGCCAGCAAACGCTGGTTAAACTGGCTGGTCAGTGCCGCCGCTTCGGTATTCAGCGCTTTCAGCGTTGTTTTGTCTTCTGCGCTCAGCGTCGCACCTGCGAGAACAAACTTCTGATACGTCGTGTCGACAAGTCGCAGCGATTCAGCATCCAGCCCCAGCGCGTCACGCTGGCGCCATACGCTTTCCACACGAGCAAACAACGCATCATCAAGGTAAATATCGTTCGCCAGTTCCGCCAGCTCGGTGGAAAACGCCTCATCGAGCTGCTGTAAAAAATCATTGGTATGCGCAGAAGTCATGGCGAAAAAGACGCTGGTTACCTGGTTCAGCAGGTGACCGCTTTGCTCCAGCGCCAGCAGCGTATTGTCAAAATCGGCGGCAGCCGGGTTCGCCGTAATGGCGACGATATCCACGCGCTTTTGCCGCACACCTTCGTCAAACGCCGGGCGGTAGTGTTCATCAGTAATCGCATCAAACGGCGGGGCCTGGTACGGCAGCGGGCTTGCAGAGAAAAAAGGATTGGTAACCGACATGTTTCGCTCCTGAACATGGTGAATCTTCTCAGAGTAGGCATCCGCTGCGCGCATCGCAATCTTTCTCTCTCTGCTGCCGCACAAGCGTGCGTTTTTTGCCACACTGTAAGGCGGGAAGACTTGTGTTACTGCAAGCATGCGGTCATGCTAGGGTTCAACACCACAAAAAGCGTTGAGGAACAGTGAGATGATTATTCTGGTTACCGGGGCAACGGCAGGCTTTGGCGAAGGTATCACGCGCCGTTTTATTCAAAACGGTCACAAAGTAATCGCCACAGGCCGTCGTCAGGAACGTTTACAGGAGCTGAAAGACGAGCTGGGGGATAACCTTTACATCGCGCAGTTGGATGTTCGCAACCGCGCGGCCATTGATGAGTTGATGGCTTCCTTGCCAGCACAGTGGCGCGACATTGATGTGCTGGTCAACAATGCCGGTCTGGCGCTGGGGCTTGAGCCTGCTCATAAAGCCAGCGTTGATGACTGGGAAACGATGATCGATACCAATAACAAAGGCTTGGTTTACATGACACGCGCGGTATTGCCGGGCATGGTGGAACGTAATCGCGGCCATATCATCAATATCGGTTCAACGGCGGGGAGCTGGCCATATGCGGGCGGCAACGTCTATGGTGCGAGCAAAGCGTTTGTGCGCCAGTTCAGCCTTAACCTGCGTACCGATCTGAGCGGTACGGCGGTTCGCGTGACTAATATCGAGCCTGGTCTGGTCGGCGGTACGGAGTTTTCGAACGTGCGCTTTAAAGGCGATGACGTCAAAGCGGGAAAAACCTACGAAAATACCACTGCGCTGACGCCGGAAGATGTAACCGAAGCGGTCTGGTGGGTGGCAACGCTGCCAAAGCATGTCAACATCAATACTCTTGAGATGATGCCGGTAAGCCAGACGTATGCGGGCTTAAGCGTTCACCGTCCGGGTTAAATTTCCCACCCGGTCTGCGGGCCGGGTATGGGATGTATCGTTAATAAATGGTATGGTAGCCGGGTTATCCCTTTAAAAAGTAAGAGCAAATGGCCGCTGAAACGCAACTCAACCCTGTACAGCCCGTAAATCAACAAATCTACCGTATTCTACGGCGTGATATTGTGCATTGCCTGATCCCACCGGGTACGCCGTTGTCGGAAAAAGAGGTGTCGGTGCGTTTCGACGTTTCGCGTCAGCCAGTGCGTGAAGCCTTTATTAAGCTGGCAGAAAACGGTCTGATTCAGATCCGCCCGCAGCGCGGCAGCTACGTTAACAAGATTTCCATGACGCAGGTGCGTAATGGCTGCTTCGTGCGTCAGGCGATCGAATGTGCCGTCGCCCGCCGTGCCGCCACGCTGATTGATGACAGCGCCTGCTACCTGCTTGAGCAAAACCTCAATCAACAGCGCACCGCCATCGAGCGCAAGCAACTGAATGATTTCTTCGAGCTGGATGATAATTTCCACCAGAAGCTGGCGCTGATCGCCGATTGTCAACTAGCGTGGGACACCATCGAAAACATCAAAGCCACCATCGACCGCGTACGCTATATGAGCCTTGACCACGTTTCGCCGCCGGAAATGCTGCTACGCCAGCACATGGATATCTTTACCGCGCTAGAAAAACGTGACCCTGACGCAGTCGATCACGCCATGAGCCTGCACTTGCAGGAGATCAGCGAATCAGTAAAAACCATTCGCCAGGAAAATCGCGACTGGTTCAGCGAGGATTAATCTCCTCGCCGTCCACAGATATCTGGCGGTGAGCCACCCTCACAGGCCGTTCGCCGCACTTGAAGTACATCTCGCGTCAGTAGTTAAACTGGCATTCCTGTGTTTGTAGCAACCGGTACCAGTTCACGACGGGATCCGCCTTTACTCCGGTTGTATCGATCAACGGTGTCAAACATCTCAGTAAAAAGAGCGTCATCTTTTCGCGCCCAGAACGTATCCTGGTCCTCTCCTCCCCAAATCTCATGGGTATGACAGGCGAACTCCAGTAAGCCGGAATGATGCGGCGTAAAATCGATATGCTTCTGTGTCTCCTGCGGGACGATATTTTGATAGAAAAGCACAACTTCACACTCGCAGCCTTTCGTGTTGTACAACGACAACAACTCATTCAGATGTTCTCTTAACAGCGCAAGATCGGAATTCGCCGTGACGCGATGATGGTAAAGAAAGACAAAATTTTTATTCCCTCGCCAGGCGAGTTGACGCTTGATGCGCCGTTTGAATGTCTGCTTATCGGCGGAAATGCCGAGGGGATCATGATGCGTGAATTCAAATCCCAGCATATGTCTTTCGCTGTATTGACCAACGCAATGCTTATAATAGGTGGAGCGTACAACTGAATGGTCGCCATCGGGAAAATGCTGCAGATATGTTTTGTTCAGTAAATTCTGGTAATTATCTTTTTCCATCGCAAGAATATATTCTATATTAGATCGCCCGGAGGAAAAAATAGAGCTGAACGATTTCCTGTTGTGTCGCCGAAGAATATCATCAGCCAGGCAATTCTCTCCCAAAGAAATCCAGTACACGTCCACATCACCGCTATGACGATATTTCCATTTCTTCCTCAGATGCGTAATTGTACGTTTAAGCGACTTAAGATGATTTCTCACCTGTTGCTTGATAGCTTCACTTTTCATTATGTCACCACCCAATCAGTATCGTTATAACACCATTAAAATGAAGAGATAAAACATCTTATTAGTTAAATTTACTTGCTTATCAATTAGTTAAAATAATCATGCATTATAAAAGGCGTTCATAGCCTCCGTCTGTTTGTTAATAAACAGATGATATTAACGAAATAATTTCAACAGGTAATAATTCAAAAATATATATTTATTATGTTATTACTCTCGGCGAACTCTGCGCAGAATAGCCAGCGTAAATTAATCTATCTCCTTCATTACTTGCCAACAAAAGCCAGGCTTACTTTCCGCTTTCGTTGCTTCGCTTCTATTAAAAAATCACCCTATTTTTATCCAAAAGAAATCCGGCGCAGAATTGTACCGCGCTAAAAAACCGAAATAGTCACTAACATATCGTTACATAGTGTACGCGCTATCGCGCGGCATTTAGTAATCAGGAAAATCTTAAAATCCATTTTCATTAATAAATAAAAATGAGCTCAGGAAAATAAACGCGGAGTTTATACCTCTATAAGGTTGATTTAAGACGGTTGTCATCGCGTGATATGAAATTTTTTTCAGCAAAAAAGTGTGATGTTGATCAAAAACAAAAACTCGTTATCTCAGGAGCGTATTTATAAGGCGTCCGAAGTGGGGACATCTTCTGCCCCGTTTCGTTTTTTGGATATCGACAAGGAGAAACCACCATGATGACTTATGATCGTAATCGTAACGCGATTACCACCGGCAGCCGCGTAATGATTAACGGTACAGGCCGCACCGGCAAAATCATTGCCATTCACGCTGACGGACTGAACGCCGCGCAACTACGCCGCAGTAAAACGGTAGAAGTGGAAGGTTGTGAAGGTAAATTCGAACCGGTTGAACTGATTCGGCTTGGTCTGCACTAAGGGTGAAAATGCCTGTATAAAGGCAAAAAAGAATGCCGCCTGGCGGCATTCTTAAGACGATTTACAGCGCTGCGGCGTATTCTGCCACGGTCGCTTTCGCCCCTTTCTCCAACAGTGAACGATACGCTTTCTGTACCTGCGCCACAAAGGCCGCTTCTTTCGGCAGTTCGTTGCCAAAAATCGCTTCAATACCCAGCAGTGCCTGCACGCGCGATTCACCTTCCTGGCTTGAGTTAACGGCTCCCTGAATCACCGTCAGCAGCGGATCGCACACTTCGATTGCCTGGCCTTGCTCATCAATACCGCCGACGTAGCGCATCCAGCCCGCCACACCCAGTGCCAGCAGCGCAAAGGGATCCTGATGCGCTAAATGCCAGCGTACAGAATCGAGCATACGTTGTGGTAATTTCTGGCTACCGTCCATCGCGATCTGCCAGGTACGGTGACGCAGCGCGGTGTTGCTGTAACGCGCAATCAACAGATCGGCGTAACGCGCAAGGTCAACGCCTTTCACTTTCAGCGTCGGTGCCTGCTCTTTCAGCATCAGCGCGTGTGCTGCGCGGCGATAGTTGTCGTCGTCCATACATTCATTGATATGCTGATAACCAGCCAGGTAGCCCAGATAAGCGAGGAAGGAGTGGCTGCCGTTCAGCATACGCAGTTTCATCTCTTCAAACGGCACGACATCGACGACCAGTTCAGCGCCCGCTTTTTCCCATGCCGGACGACCCGCGACAAAGTTATCTTCAATCACCCACTGGCGGAACGGTTCGCAGGCCACACCTGCCGGATCGCGCACGCCAGTAAGCTGTTCGATTTTATCCAGCGTTTCAGCCGTTACTGCCGGAACAATACGATCCACCATGGTCGACGGGAACGTCACGTTAGCGTCAATCCAGTCTGCCAGTTCCGCATTCACCGCACGGGCATAAGCGCACACCACATTGCGGGTAACATGGCCGTTTTCCGGCATGTTATCGCAGGACATCACGCTGAATGCCGCCAGCCCTGCCGCTTTGCGACGCGCCAGCGCTTCCACCACCACGCCAACCGCAGATTTCGGCTGCTGTGGGTTTTGCAGGTCGCCAACGATTAACGGATGATCGAGCATCAGTTTTCCGGTCGCCGGTGAGTGACAATACCCTTTTTCGGTGATAGTCAGCGAGACAATCGCCACCTGGGGCTCGCACATGGCCGCCAGCACGGTTTCCATACCATCAACCTGCGCGTGCAGCGCGCGTTTCACCACGCCGACCACCCGCGCTGTCCACGCATCGGCGGACATTTCTGCCACAGTGTATAGATTCCCCTGCTGTTTAAGATCGGCAATTTGCTGCTCACCGCCGATCAGATTAACCTCACAGTAACCCCAGTCGCTGCCGTGCTCTGCGGCCAGAATATCCGCATACACTGACTGGTGAGCTCGGTGAAAAGCACCAAACCCCAAATGCACAATGCGTGGAACCAGTTTGTTACGATCGTAATCAGGTAACGTGGCTTTCGCCTTTAATAGCCTGTTTTCCATGGTGGGACTCATCTTATTAAGTGAAACAGTGGTTCAATAGATTACGGGCTGTCGCAAATCAGACTATGATTTACGACAGCATTTGCGGACTACACCAACTAGAATGGTAACCAAATGTGTCAAAATCCCTTTAATTTAACCCTGGCTTAGAGAGTACTTCCGGTAATTAATAAGGAGTTTCAGATATAGTTACGGTTTCCCACTGGCTGTGCCGCATCACGTGGTTCAGCAGCGTCTTGCAGAATATTCAAATCGCGGTCGCGCACTTCTGGCATCAGCACGGCAGAGAGCAAACCAATCAGCGAGTAGGCCACCAGCATGACGACTATAGGCCACCAGGAGCCGGTCATATTGCAGAAGATCCCTGCCAGTACTGGCCCGAATCCGACAGCCACCAGCCCACCCGCTTCTTTCGAAATAGCCATCCGCGTGAAGCGATTACGAGAGCCGAACATCTCCGCCATGGTGATGTTTTCCAGTGCGAATAACCCGAGCACGGCAACGTTATGTATGACGATGATCGACAGCATAATCACGCCGGGGTTGTAACTTTTGTCGACGATGATCGCCATCATCGGGTACGCGAGAATGATCGCCGAGATACACAAGCAGATATAGGGCAAACGGCGACCTACTTTGTCGGACAACCAGCCCAGAAACGGAATGGTAAGAAAGCCGATAATTGAACTGATCATCAGGGCATCGGTCGGGATGCGTTTTTCGAACAGCAGGGTTTGTACCAGATAACCCGCGAGAAAGGTCTGGATTAACCCCGAGTTACCGGCCTGACCAAAGCGCAGGCCGATCGCCAGCCAGAAAGTTTTGCTGCTGAACATTGCGCTCAGCCCCATTTCCGCACTTTGGCTCTTCGCCGCATGCTCGCCTTCATGCGCCTTCTCAAAAACCGGGCTCTCTTTCAGGTTCAAACGCAGCCAGATGGCAAAAATCATCACCACCACGCTGGCGATAAACGGCACCCGCCAGCCCCAGGACAGCAGCGCTTCGCGATCCAGTGCAAAGAACATCACCGCCCAGATCGCCGTTGCGCTCAGCGTACCGCAGTTAGTACCCATCGCTACCAGCGAAGAGATGATGCCGCGTTTCCCTTTCGGCGCATATTCCGCCAGCATCGTTCCGGCACCGGATATTTCCGCACCAGCGCCGAGGCCCTGAATAATGCGCAGTGTGACCAGTAATACCGGCGCAAAAATGCCGATCTGCGCATAAGTCGGTAATACGCCAATCAAGGTGGTACAGATGCCCATCATCGTGATGGTGATAAACAACACTTTTTTGCGGCCTATTCGATCGCCCATTTTACCGAAGATAAACGCGCCGATAATGCGCGCCACATAACCCGCTCCGTAGGTTCCCATCGCGAGAATCAGCGCCATCGCCGCTGATTGCTCCGGGAAGAAGATCTCATGAAAAACCAGCGCCGCACCCAGCGAATAAAGCTGGAAATCCATAAATTCCAGCGCGGTACCCAGCCAGCCGGAAACGGCGGCTTTCACCAGATCAGAGGTCGTTCTTTCAGCGTTAACTTGCGTCATAATGGCTATCTCGAAAAAGAAGTATGCGTACCGCTCAACCGCATTTTTCGTTGTAATTAATTGAACGTTAATAAGACCTTACAGCAGTGCCGCTGATCTTTTTCAAACAGTTCAATCGCATCGGTGACATGTTGATAATCAAATTTATGCGTCACTAACTTTGTCGGATCGATCAAGGCGCGAGCCAGCCAGTCGATCACCACCGGGAATTTGCCCGCATTAAGACGCGAAGAGAAAATAGACAGTTCTTTACCCGTGATGCCCTGCTGGATTATCTGGCAGGGTTCGCTGGAAAAGCCCATGATCACAATACGCGCGGCCAGCGAGGCCAGCGCAATTGCCTCCTGTAGAATCGATGGATGACATGCCGCATCAATAATCAGTGTCGGTTTAATGCCCTTCTCTGCCAGCGCTTCCGCCAACGGCTGCTGGCTGTTGTTAATCACCCAGTCCGCGCCATTACGCTGCGCCATTGCCAGACGATCTTCGATACGATCGGCAACAATCACTTGCTGCACGTTGTAGACATTTTTCAGTGCTTGCAGCGTGGTTAATCCCATCGGCCCTGCACCATAGATCAGCGCAATATCATTCTCCGTTGGGTTCACCTGACCTGTGACGTTAGCCGCGATGGTAAACGGCTCGATCATTACCGCATGCTCATCCGGGATTGCCGCCGGAACGGCCCAGGCATTACGTGCCGGAACAGTGACGTATTCGCTAAAACCGCCGTCACGATGTACACCCAACACAACCAGTTCAGTACAGACGTTCGGTTTGCCAACGGAGCACGGATAACAATGACCGCAGCTGATCACCGGGTCGACAACCACGCGTTCGCCCACCCTTTCTGCCGATATGCCCTCACCAACGGCATCGATCAGACCGTAGAATTCATGGCCGATAACGCGCGGGTATTTGGCGAACGGGTTGTGCCCGCGATAAATGTGGCTATCGGAGCCGCAGATCCCGGCGAGTTTGACCTTGACGCGCACCTCACCAGCGGCGGGTTGCGGCAAAGGGCGTTCAGCGAGCGTCAATTGGTTGGGTTGCTCAATTACCACACTTTTCATTTTGTTTTCCTCTGTTACCAGTTCCACAACGTGCCATCTTCCAGCCGCGCGACCGGTAGATATGCGGGATCGTAGGGATATTTCGCCGCCAGTTTTTCATCAAAACCGATGCCCAGACCGGGTTGATCGCCAGGGTGCATATAACCTTGATCAAAGCGCCAACTGTGCGGGAAAACCTCCAGCATCTGTTCGGAATAACCCATATATTCCTGCACACCAAAGTTGGGCACCCACAAATCAAAATGGAGGGCCGCTGCATGACAAATAGGCGAAAGATCTGACGGGCCATGCGAGCCAGTGCGTACCTGATAGAGCGAGGCGAAATCTGCAATGCGGCGCATACCGGTAATGCCACCAGCATGGGTGATAGTGGTGCGGATGTAGTCGATCAACTGTTCTTCAATCAGCTGCTTGCAATCCCAGATGCTGTTGAACACTTCGCCGACGGCGATGGGGGTAACGGTGTGTTGGCGGATCAATCGGAAGCAAGCCTGGTTTTCAGCCGGGGTGGGATCCTCCATCCAGAACAGGCGAAAAGGTTCGCTGCTTTTGCCGAAACGAGCTGCTTCAATTGGTGTCAGACGGTGATGCATGTCATGCAGCAGATGTTCGTTGAAACCAAATTTACTGCGCACAGCGTCAAACAGTTTCGGCGTGAAATCGAGGTATTTTTCCGTCGACCAGAGCTGTTCTTCCGGCCACTGGCCTTTGGTGGCAGGTTCATACGCCAGACCTTTGCCTTTTGCCATGCCGTAGGTGGTTTTCATTCCCGGCACGCCGCACTGAACGCGGATGGCTTTAAACCCCATCTCTTTGTGCCGCGAGTAATCTTCCAGTACCTCATCAATGCTGTGGCCGGTGGTGTGGCAATAAACCATAACGCCTTCACGGGAAGCGCCACCAAGCAACTGGTAGAGCGGCATATTGGCGGCTTTGGCTTTAATATCCCACAGCGCCATATCGATAGCAGAGATAGCCGACATGGTCACCGGACCACGCCGCCAATAAGCGCCTTTGTAGAAAAATTGCCAGAGATCTTCAATGCGCTGCGCGTCGCGGCCAAGAAGTTGCGGGCACAAATGATCTTTCAGGTAGGAAGCAACGGAGAGTTCGCGACCATTCAGCGTGGCGTCGCCAAGGCCGACGATCCCCTCTTCGGTGGTAATTTTTAATGTGACAAAGTTGCGCCCCGGGCAGGTAACAAAGACATCGGCGCCAGTGATTTTCATGCGGGTTTCCTTGCATTGACATAAGGTAATGCGGAAAACTTACGCAATCAAGCAACTACCATACAAGTATGACGATCAGGAAATACGCTACTGATCACAAAATATTAACGATTAGTTAAGCACGCCCCCATCCTGCTACAATGATTAACATACCGCACATTGCCACAACAGCGCCCAGCCAGTCGTAAAAACTCAGTTTCACACCATCCACCACGCGCAGCCAGATAAGCGCCGTACAGACATATACGCCGCCGTAAGCCGCATAAACTCGCCCGCTGGCCGCCGGATGCAGCGTTAACAACCAGACAAACAACGCCAACGCCAGCGCAGCAGGCACCAGCAGAAGCGGCGTTGCACCGCGTTTTAACCACAGCCAGGGCAAGAAGCAACCAACGATTTCACACAGCGCGGTAGCAAAAAAAAGCAGCGTCGTTTTGAGCATTTCTGGCACAATTATTAAGGGTTGGTTGAACCATCATACCCGATAATGTTCTGAGATTGGACGCCGCCCCGGTATACCGGCAAGCTGAGATCGCATAAAATAGAGAGATGTGGGCTACCCGTTTCTCCCTCAATTTAAGGATATCGCAATGACAACTACACTTAGCAAACGCCTGTGCCTGACCGCAATGCTGACGCTGGGTGCCATCGTGTACACCACCTCCGCAATGGCAGAAACCAACCGTCTGATTATTGAATCGGGCGACAACGCACAAACCCGTCAATCTGCGGCGATGGAAAAAGAGCAATGGAATGACACCCGTTCCCTGCGTCAAAAAGTGAATAAACGCGTTGAAAAAGAGTGGGACAAGACCGACGCAGCGTTTGACGCAAAAGATAATTGCCAGAAAAGTAGCAACGTTAACGCGTACTGGGAAGCCAATACTCAGCGCTGCCTCGATCGTCGTACCGGTCGTCAAGTTCAGTAATCCTCCCGGGCGCGTACTGCGCCCGCTTTTCACTTTCAGAAAGGAACTCTTATGAGTGACGCGCACAACGTTCGCCTTCGTCCCCTTGAGCGCGAGGATCTGCGCTTCGTCCACCAGCTTGATAACAATGCCAGCGTGATGCGCTACTGGTTTGAAGAGCCGTACGAGGCGTTTGTTGAGCTGTCGGATCTGTACGATAAACATATTCACGACCAGAGTGAGCGCCGCTTTGTCATTGAGTGTAATGATGAAAAGGCCGGGCTGGTCGAGCTTGTGGAAATCAACCATGTGCACCGCCGCGCGGAGTTTCAGATAATCATCTCCCCGGAATATCAGGGGAAAGGGCTGGCAACCAAAGCGGCCAGGCTGGCGATGGATTACGGTTTTACCGTGCTGAATCTGTATAAGCTTTATCTGATCGTCGATAAAGAGAATGAAAAAGCCATTCACATCTACCGTAAGTTGGGGTTCCAGGTGGAGGGCGAGTTAATTCATGAATTCTTTATTAATGGCGAGTACCGCAACACTATCCGCATGTGTATTTTCCAGCAGCAGTACCTGGAAAACCATAAATCCGGCGGCGTCACGCTGTTAAAACCCACCGCGCAGTAAGCGCGGCGGGTGCCTGCGTCAATAATAGGAGATGGTATTTTTAATGCTGTATTTGTGGGTGACCTGCGGGGAAGCGCTCAGATCGACAACCTCCAGCGTGCAGCTCAACGGATTGTCGTGCCTGTCGTAGTCACAGGTCTGTTTCACACTGCCGAGCGGTTTATCATTCAGCGTGCTAAGCGATGTGTAATCGAGTTTTTTCCGTTTATCTTTGGAGGGCGTCGAGACCACCGTCAGATGCTCGTCCTTCGAAGTCGTGGATTTGCCCAGTGGGTAACCTTCCTCATCGTAACGGTATTTTACTTCCATCTCTTTCCCGGTCGCCAGCACGACAAAACCATTGTCATCGGTGTCCCACGTCACGCCCGCAGCCGGAAACTCAGCTAACTGGCATTTACCCTGCAAGCGTAGCCGCTTCTCTTTCGTTTGCGCATCGAGATAATAATTGGCATCCAGCACCAGCGCGACGCCGCTGTTGTTCTCCAGATCGTGTAGTTCCAGCGTATCGAAACAGCCCTCTTTCGACATTGTTCCTGTGACGCGTTTTGTTACTTCGCCCTTCTCATTTAACAGCGTCTGGCTAAATTCTTTCACCGGGCCACGCAGCGGATCAAAATCGAATTCATTGGAGAAGCTCGCCATCTCTGGCGTAAACGATACCGGTCCCTTCGCGTCATCGCATCCGGCGAGCAACGCCGCCACAGCGATGAGCAATAGCTGTTTTTTCAATGGGTTCACCACATTTTTCTTCTGGATTGCGCCTATCTTAGCAAAATCTTTACATACTCGGGCAAGCACTTATTTGTCTTACGACCCAAACCCCGCCTGCGAATACACACTGCCCACCAAATTTAATAGCCGGAATGACCATAAAACCACGACAACACAATATGCCCGCCTGGCAACAACGCTGTGATAACACCCATCTCATCGTTTTCAGTACCAGCCCCTGTGCCCGGCCACTGTCAGCTCGCTACTGCGGCTGTTTATTCCCTTATATGTGCCGCCGCAGATAACGTTACGACCGCATCAGTGATCACATCGTCTGATAATTCAGATATTTACCAGGTCCCAGGGCGCAGAAACTGCTAAGCTTACTACGGGCAAAACTAAAGGAGATGAAAATGCAGTATTTACGTTGGTTATGTGCATTACTACTGGCAGGTGCGGTTCCTGCCTTTGCTGCGCCCGATTCATGCGAGCGGGTCAAGGCTGACATCCAGCAGCGCATCATTAATAACGGCGTCCCGGAATCGGGATTCAGCCTGACGATTGTGCCAAATGACCAGGCAGATCAGGCCGGTTCGCAAGTGGTGGGCCACTGTGCGAATGATACTTACAAAATTCTCTACACCCGCAACAGCGGCGCTACCCAGCAAAACGATCAGGGCGCCGGCACGCAATAAAACATAATCCCCCTGAATATTAGGGGGATTATCCCGTAGTTGATCATGGTTAAAATTTGTCTCCCCCCAAATGGTTACCATAACCACTTCATTAGCCTGCTTTTAATTTAAGCGGATAATATCTTTTTATTATAACTAATAATGGAGTGAGCTATGTCCGACACTGAACATCAGGGCGGAATAAGTCGACGAACGTTGGTGAAATCCACTGCATTAGGATCGCTTGCACTCGCAGCCGGTGCAATCTCCCTTCCTTTCGGCATGCGCTCCGCCGCTGCCGCCGTACAACAAGCCATGCAACCCGCGCCCGATAAAGTCGTCTGGGGCGCCTGCTCAGTAAACTGTGGTAGCCGATGCGCCCTGCGCTTACATGTGCGCGATGACGAAGTGTACTGGGTGGAAACCGATAATACTGGTGATGATATTTACGGTAACCATCAGGTCCGCGCCTGCCTGCGCGGTCGGTCAATTCGCCGCCGTATCAACCATCCGGATCGTCTTAACTACCCGATGAAGCGTGTGGGCAAACGCGGTGAAGGCAAGTTTGTGCGCATTAGCTGGGACGAAGCCCTCGATACGATTGCCAACAGCCTGGAAAGCGTGGTGCAGAAATACGGTAATGAAGCAGTTTACATTAACTACTCTTCCGGCATCGTCGGCGGTAATATTACCCGTTCTTCGCCATCCGCCTCGATCATTGCCCGGCTGATGGCAATATACGGCGGTTTCCTTAACCAGTACGGTACTTACAGCACCGCGCAAATCTCCTGCGCGATGCCTTATACCTACGGCTCCAACGACGGCAACAGCACCTCGGATATCGAAAACACTAAACTGGTGGTGATGTTCGGTAACAACCCGGCAGAAACCCGCATGAGCGGCGGCGGTATCACTTACTTTCTTGAACAGGCGCGCGAACGCTCTAATGCACGGATGATTGTTATCGATCCGCGCTATACCGACACGGCAGCCGGGCGTGAAGATGAGTGGGTACCGATTCGTCCGGGTACCGATGCCGCACTGGTTGCGGGCATGGCCTGGGTATTGATCAGCGAAAACCTCGTCGACCAGCCGTTCCTCGATAAATATTGCGTCGGTTATGATGAGAAAACCCTGCCAGCCGATGCGCCTGCCAACAGCCACTACAAAGCGTATATTCTCGGTCAGAGCGATGATGGTATCGCCAAAACGCCGCAATGGGCGTCGCGCATTACCGGTATCCCGGCCGATAAGATTATTAAACTGGCGCGGGAAATTGGCAGTGCCAAACCGGCTTATATTTGTCAGGGTTGGGGGCCGCAGCGTCAGGCCAACGGCGAGTTGACTTCACGGGCCATCGCTATGCTGCCGATCCTCACCGGTAACGTGGGCATTAACGGCGGTAACAGCGGCGCGCGAGAATCTACTTACACCATTACTATCGAACGTATGCCGATGCCGGAAAACCCGGTGAAAACGTCGATCTCCTGTTTCTCCTGGACAGATGCTATTGCCCGCGGCCCGGAAATGACGGCTAAACGCGACGGTGTGCGTGGCAAAGATAAACTTGATGTGCCGATCAAATTCATCTGGAACTACGCTGGTAATACCCTTACTAACCAGCACGGCGATATCAACCGAACCCATGATATTCTGCAGGATGAAAGCAAATGCGAAATGATTGTGGTCATTGAGAACTTTATGACCTCTTCGGCAATGTATGCCGACATTTTGCTGCCGGATCTGATGACCGTTGAACAGGAAGACATTATTCCGAACGACTACGCAGGGAATATGGGTTATCTGATCTTCCTACAGCCGGTTACCGCGCCGAAATTCGAGCGCAAACCGATCTACTGGATTACCAGCGAAATCGCCCGTCGTCTGGGGCCGGATATCTACCAGAAGTTTACCGAAGGCCGCACTCAACAAGAGTGGCTGAAGTATCTGTACGCCAAAATGATCGCCAAAGATCCGCAACTGCCCTCCTATGAAGCGCTCAAAGCGATGGGGATTTATAAGCGCAAAGATCCGAACGGACACTTTGTCGCCTACAAAAAATTCCGCGATGACCCGATCGCTAACCCGCTGAAAACACCTTCTGGCAAAATTGAAATCTACTCCAGCCAATTGGCTAAAATCGCCAACGACTGGGAGCTGGAAAAAGACGAAGTTATCAGTCCGCTGCCGATTTATGCCTCAACCTTTGAAGGCTGGGACGATCCGCTGCGGGAAAAATTCCCGTTGCAACTGTTCGGGTTCCACTACAAAGCCCGTACGCACTCCAGCTACGGCAACATTGATGTACTGCAAGAGGCCTGTCGTCAGGAAGTGTGGATCAACCCCATTGATGCCGAGCATCGCGGTATCAAGCATGGCGATATGGTGCGCGTCTTTAACGAGCGCGGCGAAGTGCGTATTGCCGCGAAAGTGACGCCGCGTATCATGCCGGGCGTCAGCGCAATGGGCCAGGGAGCCTGGCACCAGGCCAACATGGAAGGTGACCGTGTCGATCACGGTGGCTGCATGAATACCCTGACCACTCATCGCCCATCGCCACTGGCGAAAGGCAATCCGCAGCACACCAATCTGGTCGACATTCAGAAGGTTTGAGGAGTAACCGATGACAACTCAGTATGGATTTTTTATCGATTCCAGCCGTTGTACCGGTTGCAAAACCTGCGAGCTGGCCTGTAAAGATTACAAAGACTTATCCCCGGATGTCAGCTTCCGCCGCGTGTATGAATACGCCGGCGGCAACTGGCAGGAAGATAATGGCATCTGGCAGCAAAATGTCTTTGCCTATTATCTTTCGATCTCCTGCAACCACTGCGAAGATCCAGCCTGCACCAAAGTGTGCCCAAGCGGCGCGATGCATAAGCGTGAAGATGGTTTTGTGGTGGTGGATGAAGATGTCTGCATCGGCTGCCGCTACTGCCATATGGCCTGCCCCTATGGCGCGCCGCAATACAACGCTGCGAAGGGACACATGACCAAATGTGACGGCTGCCACGATCGTGTCGCTGAAGGGCAAAAGCCCATCTGTGTTGAATCCTGCCCGCTGCGCGCACTGGATTTCGGTCCAATCGAAGAACTGCGTAAACAGCATGGTTCGCTTGCTGCCGTAGCCCCCTTCCCGGCAGCGCACTTTACCCGGCCGAATATCGTGATCAAACCTAACGCCAATAGCCGCCCGACGGGTGATACCACCGGCTATCTGGCTAATCCGCAGGAGGTATGAGATGGGAAACGGATGGCATGAGTGGCCACTGGTACTGTTCACCGTACTGGGCCAGTGCGTGGTTGGCGGCCTGATAGTAAGCGGTATTGTCTGGATGAACGCCAACGACGATCGCAGCGGACAAGTGCGCATTGTACGTAGCCAGTTTCTCCTTTGGGTGCTGATGGGTATTGGTTTTATCGCTTCGATGATGCACCTCGGTTCGCCGCTGCGCGCATTTAACTCGCTGAATCGCGTTGGTGCGTCGGCGCTCAGTAATGAAATCGCTGCCGGCTCTCTCTTCTTCGCTGTAGGCGGTTTCTGGTGGCTGGTAAGCTGGCTGGGGAAAATGCCGGCTGCCTTAAGCCGCATCTGGCTGGCGATCAGCATGTTGCTTGGCGTGCTGTTTGTCTGGACAATGACGCAGGTCTATCAAATCGACACCGTGCCGACCTGGCATAACGGCTACACAACGGCGGCATTTTTCCTGACCATGCTGGTGTGCGGCCCGTTGCTGGCCGCGCTGCTGCTGCGTCTGGCGGGTATCCGTTTTCGCGCCTCGCGCTTCGCCGCATTAAGCGTTGCGGCGTTTATCGCCAGCATTGCCGTGGTGATGTTGCAAAGCCAACAACTGGGCGAGATCCACAGCTCCATCCAGCAAGCGGTCGCACTGATACCGTATTACGCTACGCTGCAGGTGGCTCGCTTGCTGCTGGTTGCGCTCGGTCTGGGATGCTGGATCTGCCCGCTGGTGATGCGTAAACAGCCGCGTGTGCTCAGCCTGCTGCCTGGCATTGTGCTGGTCACCGCCGGGGAAGTGATCGGACGCGGTCTGTTTTATGGGCTGCATATGACCGGGGGCGTCGCCGTTTCCGGTTGACGATATTCGCCGGATGGCCGTGCTTCATTCAGCCTGCGTGTGCCGCATGAGGCGAAACACAGCGCCATCCGGCAGTTTTTCAGGATCAAATATGACTGACTTAACCTGTGAAAATTTTATCGTGACCGCCCGTGTTCTGGGTGCGCTATTTTACTATCCGCCGCAGAGCGAGCAGTGCCAGCCGCTGATTGCTGCGTTCACCCAGGGCGACTGGGCGGAACAGTGGCCGCTCCCGCAAACCGACCTTGCCCCGTTGGTGGCCGGGTTCGCCGCGCCCTGCGATGAATCGCTGTTTGCAGCCTGGCAGCGCCTGTTTATTGGTCCGTGGGCGCTTCCTGCTCCGCCGTGGGGTTCCGTATGGCTGGATAAAGAGTCGGTGTTGTTTGGCGATTCCACGCTGGCACTGCGCCAGTGGATGCGGGAAAACAATATTGCATTTGATAGCCGACAAAACGAGCCGGAAGACCACTTCGGTGCGCTGTTACTACTGGCGGCGTGGCTGGCAGAAGAGGGAAATAGCGTCGCCTGCGATCGGCTGCTGGCCTGGCATCTGCTGCCGTGGGCCGGGCGTTTCCTTACGGTATTTATCGATGAAGCGCAGCATCCATTCTGGTGCGCTGCCGGAAAACTGGCGCAATTGACGCTCGCGCAGTGGCAATCTAACTTACTGATCCCGGTCGCGCAAAAACCACTGTTTCGTTAATCCTTTCCCGGTGCAACCACCGGGATTTTCACATTTTCTTTTCATTTATACGTGACAACGTCACTTACCCGCCCTGACTGGGATGCTTTTGGATACTTGCTACAGGTCAATTCCCCCTGCCGAATACGGCATAACAGCACGTAACGCCCGTTGCCATAACGCACGCAATAAGGAAGATATATCGCAGAGTATTTAAGTTCGGGCAGAACGTGGCGGTACTGAATCTTTACAGCGATGCGTAGCAAACGCCTCTCAGATGAGAGGCTTTTTTCAAGCCAGGATGCGGTCGGCGACTAACATGCCGGTCGCCATCTGCAAATTGATATATTGTGCCAAATCACGCTGCTCGGCGCGCGGCAGATAGGGTAACTCACCCACCAGCGGTGCGGGCAGTTTCTTGCTCAGCACATCGATAATTTCAGCGTAATGCGCCAGACCTGGGTTGATGCGGTTCGCCACCCAGCCAATCAGCGGCAGGCCGTCGCTGGCAATCGCCTGTGCGGTCAACAAGGCATGGTTAATGCAACCTTCCTGGATACCCACCACCATCACTACCGCCATCTGTTCCTGTACTACCCACTCGGAAAGCGGACGCAAATCATTCATCAGGCTGCGCCAGCCGCCGGTTCCCTCGACTACCACGTGATCGACCTTTTCGCACAGGTTGGCCAGGCCGCTGGAAAGCAGGCTGTAATTGATGGGACAACTGTGCGCAACACTACTTTCCTCTTCGCTCAGGGCAATGGGGTTTATCGCCTGGTAAGGTAAATCCAGCGAGGAAACGCTTTGCAGTACCAGCGCATCTTTATTGCGTAACCCTTCCGGCGTTTCTTTGCTTCCTTTAGCAACAGGTTTGTAACCTGCCACTGTTTTGCCGCTGGCAGCCAGCGCCTGAAGAAGCGCGCGGGCTGCTACTGTCTTCCCGACAGAAGTATCTGTACCCGTTACAAAGAAACGCTTAAGCATCTCGATTTCCACCGTTGTTCTACGAAAATATAAACCTGGAGAATAATTCAGTGGGGAAAGTCTAAGATAAGTATCACCGGCCCAGCTTGAGGTAGCGCAATTTTTGCGATAACAATGTAAAAATGTTACCCCTGCAACAAACGGATAAGTAAAGATCCGTTATACATCGCGTCTTTTACCAGCGCGGCACCGGCCATAGTGCCCTGATTGGTGAACTGGGTACTCTCAACGGAAATATGCTTGCTGTATGCCGGTAACGCCTGCTGACGGATGCAATCGGCAATAGCGGGAAAAAGAATGTCTGCCGCTTTGCTCAGCGGCGAGCCAATCAATATTTTTTGCGGATTGAACAAATTCACCATAATGGCAAGGATACGACCAATATTGGCCCCGACGCCGCTGATGATATCTTTTGCCAGCAGATCGCCCTGCTGTGCCGCCTGACATAACCACTCAACGGTTAACGGCTTCTGATGCAGCATTGAACTCATCGACTGGCTCATACGTAACTGCGCCAGTTCCAGCACGCTTTCAACGCTGGCAATGGTTTCAAGGCAGCCGTGGTTGCCGCAATAGCAGCGCTTACCGTAAGGATCCACCTGCGTGTGTCCAATCTCCACCAGGCTGCTGCTGCCTGCGTGCAGTAAACGTCCGTCGGTGATAACCCCGGCACCAACGTTGTGGTCGATCACCACCTGAATCACATCCCGCGCGCCGCGTGAAGCGCCGAATAACGCTTCAGCCATGGTCCACGCGCTAATGTCGTGCTGCACGTAAACCGGCACGCCGGTGTGCTTCTCCAGCGTTTCACCCAGCGGCATATCTTTCACTTCGGTATAAAACGGCATGGTATGAACAATACCATTCTCGGTATCAATGATTCCCGGCAGCGTGATGGCAATCGAGGTCAGACGCTCCAGACGGCTCTGGTGGCGGGTAAAAAAACTGTCGATAAGGTGAATAATGCGATCCAGCAGCGACATATCATCGACCAGTGACAGTTCAAGCCTGTCTTCCACCACCAGCTTACTGCTCAGATCGCGCAGCGAGAGAAAGATCTCCCCGCGGCTAATACGCAGCGAGAGATAGTGCCAGGCTTCGGTCTCTACCACCAGGCCGACCGCCGGACGCCCACGGCTGCCCGGCTCCTGAATCTCCGTTTCCTGCACCAGATGCGCTTCCAGCATTTCACGCACAATTTTGGTAATGCTCGCCGGCGCGAGTTGCGCCAGACGCGATAAATCGATGCGCGAAACCGGGCCAAGCTGATCAATAAGGCGATAAACCGCCCCTGCGTTGGTCTGCTTAATCTGATCAATATGCCCAGGCTGACTATCAGCAACCACCTCTGACTCCCTTATTTTCGCGCTTCGAAATAAACGTTCAGCTATGGTGAAGCACTTCACCAGGCGCCGTCAAATTTTTACCACGGCTTGTGAGTTACAGCACATTTTGCAATGACTTATGCGTAAAAATCAGCCGATTGCGGCACGCAGAAGTTGCTGCCTGAAACGCGCAGCCGCCGTCCCTTGTTCATGGTGTTTTGCCCACACCAACCACATTTCGGAAACCGCATCCGCTTCAATAATCGGCACCCAGCGCATTTCATTAAGTTGCAACCGATGAAACGAAGCCGGGAGGATCGAGACACCCAGTCCGGCCGCCACCAACCCGATGATCGTCATCGCTTCGCCCACTTCCTGGGTTATGGTGGGTATTAGCTGATAGCGTCGCATCAGCCCGAGGATCTCGTCATACAGGCCAGTACCGACGTGCGGATCGAAAAAGACAAACGGCTCCTGCGCCAGTTCCTTCAGCGACACCGCCTTATGCGCCGCCAGCGGGTGGTCGCGGTGGATCATCGCCAGCAACGGTTCACGCAAGATCACCTCCCATGTCAGCGTTTCTGGCAGCGGCGTATTGCGCATCAGCCCTAAATCCAGCGAGCCTTCATTCAAAGGAGCAATCTGCTCGCGGGTATTGATCTCCCGCGTCTGAATATGCACATCCGGGTAGCGCTGGCGAAACGATGAGAGCGTATCGGAAACCGCCTTAATAAACGGCGCAGAAGAGGTGAAGCCGATGCGCAATTCACCGGTCTCCCCCTGATGCAAACGGGCGGCACGGGCGGCGGCATCATCGACCTGGCTTAAAATCTGTCGGCTGTCGGCAAGAAACTGTTTGCCAGCAGGCGTCAGCGCGACGCTACGGTTGGTGCGTGCCAGCAGGCGCGCGCCAACCTGCTGTTCAAGCAACTGGATCTGCTGGCTCAGCGGTGGTTGGGAGATATTAAGCCGCGCTGCCGCGTGACCAAAATGCAGTTCCTCGGCAACGGCGATAAAGTAACGCAGATGACGCAGTTCAATATTCATATTTTAAAAGTATTATTTGAGATTATTAATATATTAGACAGAATATTACACCTTTCATACCCTTATGTCTGTGGTAAGCCCGTCGCCAGAATCACGGGTATGGAATGTAAGGATCTCTAGTGAGTCGCACAATAACCGTTGACACCGAGCCGGCAAGCGTTGTCAACGAAATTCCTGTCGCGTTGCCGGGACAATTTATTAAACGTGGTACTCCCCAATTCATGCGCGTCACGCTGGCGCTCTTCTCCGCCGGGCTGGCAACCTTTGCCCTGCTCTATTGTGTGCAGCCGATTTTGCCGGTGCTGTCCCATGAATTTGGTGTCTCTCCTGCCAGCAGCAGTATTTCGCTGTCGATTTCCACCGCCATGCTGGCAATTGGCCTGCTGTTTACCGGCCCGCTGTCGGACGCCATCGGGCGCAAAAAGGTGATGGTTGCCGCCTTGATGCTCGCTTCCTGCTGTACCTTGTTGTCAACAATGATGACAAGCTGGCACGGTATTCTGGTGATGCGCGCGTTGCTTGGCCTGTCGCTGAGCGGTGTGGCGGCAGTCGGGATGACCTATTTAAGCGAGGAGATCCATCCGAGCTTTGTCGCCTTCTCAATGGGGCTGTACATTAGCGGCAACTCGATTGGCGGCATGAGCGGCCGTCTGATTAGCGGCGTGTTTACCGACCTCTTTAACTGGCGAATTGCAGTAGCGGTGATTGGCTGCTTTGCGCTGGCGTCAGCGCTGATGTTCTGGAAAATCCTGCCGGAATCGCGCCATTTTCGCCCCACGTCGCTGCGACCGAAAAACTTGCTGATCAACCTCCATTTGCACTTGCGAGATAAAGGGCTGCCGCTGCTGTTCCTTGAAGGCTTTTTGCTGATGGGATCGTTCGTTACGCTGTTTAACTACATTGGCTATCGCTTGATGCTATCGCCGTGGTCGCTGAGCCAGACGGTCGTCGGCTTGCTGTCACTGGCCTATCTGACCGGCACCTGGAGCTCGCCGCGCGCGGGGGCGATGACCAGCAAATATGGTCGAGGCCCAGTGATGATCGGTTCTTCCGCCATCATGCTGTTCGGGCTGCTGCTGACCCTTTTTTCTTCGCTGTGGCTGATTTTTCCGGGCATGCTGTTATTCACCACCGGTTTCTTTGCCGCACACTCAGTCGCCAGTAGCTGGATCGGCCCGCGCGCGCGACGCGCCAAAGGCCAGGCCTCGTCACTCTATTTATTCTGCTACTATCTGGGCTCCAGCGTGGCCGGGACGCTGGGCGGGGTTTTCTGGCACAGTTTTGGCTGGAATGGCGTGGGCGGCTTTATTGCGTTGATGCTGCTGATTGCCATTCTGGTGGGTAGCAGGATCCACTCTCGTTTGCATTAATGCAACGACTGAAGAAGAGTCTCGCGTATGCGGGACTTTTTTGCTCCATGCAGATGTGCGTTAAAAGAGGCTAAAAATCGAACTGGCGCCAACCAGTTCACGCACTGCATCCAGCGTCATCAGAGCAAAAATGATCCAAACAAAAGGATTTATGGTTGTCATTTTGCTGTCTCTTCTGTGGGTGTAAAAACCCTATACTTCTATTATGGTACAAACTGGCAAAATGAGAGCCAGGCTACTGTTTCAGGTAGTTACAGAAAAACGCTAACGAAAGCAGAGGCATTATGGACAAGCAGAACTACCAGCAACTCACCCGCACTTTCCAGCGCCTGTCGCGCTTCTCCCACCTCTCCGCCATCGCCAGCTGGGACATGTTCACCATGATGCCGCCAGGCGGTAGTGCCGCACGCGGTGAAGCGCTGGCTGAACTCAACGTACTGCAACACCAGATTCTGACGGATAAGCGTGTCGGGCAGTGGTTACAGGCGGCAAAGCAGGAGACGCTGGACGATATTGAACAGGCAAACCTGCGCGAAATGACGCGTCACTACCAACAGGCGGCACTGCTCCCGGAAGCGCTGGTCGAAGCGCAGTCGCTGGCAGGCAGCAAATGCGAGCACGCCTGGCGCACGCAGCGTCCGGCGAATGACTGGGCGGGTTTCAGCGTCAACCTGAAAGAGGTGGTCAAGCTTGCCCGCGAAGAGGCCGGCTTACGCGCGGCGGCCAAAGGCAGTTCACCATATGATGCACTGCTCGATAAGTTCGAACCAGACATGACCAGTGCCCGTCTGGATGAACTGTTTGGCGAGGTGAAAAGCTGGCTGCCAGACCTGCTGAACCGCGCGGTGGCGAAACAGGCGCAGCAAACGCTGATTGCGCCACAGGGGCCGTTTCCGCAGGCTGTGCAGCGCGAACTGGGATTGCAGGCAATGCAGGTGCTGGGCTTCGACTTTAATGGCGGGCGTCTTGATGTAAGCGCGCATCCCTTCTGCGGTGGTGTGCCGGAAGATGTGCGAATTACCACGCGCTACGACGAAAATGAACTGCTGAGCGCGCTATTCGGGGTGGTGCATGAAACCGGTCACGCCCGCTACGAACAAAACCTGCCGCGCGCCTGGGCTGGTCAGCCAATCGCGCAAGCGCGATCCACGGCGATTCATGAATCGCAAAGTCTGTTCTTTGAAATGCAGCTAGGGCGCAGCGACGCGTTCCTGCGCCGCCTGCAACCAGCGATTATCGAGCGCTTTGGTATGCAACCGGCCTTTGAAGAAGGCAACTTCATTGCCTGGAACCAGCGGGTAAAACCGGGCTATATCCGCGTTGATGCCGATGAAGTCAGCTATCCGGCGCACGTGATCCTGCGTTACGAAATCGAACGCGCGCTGATCGATGGCGATATTGAAGTGGAGGATATTCCGGCGCTGTGGAATGAAAAAATGCAAGCCTGGCTGGGGCTTTCCACCGAAGGCAATTACCGCAATGGTTGTATGCAGGATATTCACTGGACCGACGGCGGATTTGGTTACTTTCCCTCATACACGCTGGGCGCGATGTACGCCGCACAGCTCTTCCATGCGGCGCGCGTGGCCCTGCCAACACTTGATGAGGCCATTGCACAAGGTGATTTTAGCGCCCTGTTCGACTGGCTGCGGCAAAATATCTGGCAGCACGGCAGCCGCTTCAGCACCTCGCAACTCATTGAAAATGCAACAGGAGAAGCGTTGAACGCCGATTATTTCCGCCAGCATTTGACCCGCCGTTATCTCTGACAGCATCGCGCCGTAACCCCCGTTTCGGCGCGGTACATCACATTTGTACATTCCGTTACATGCCGATACCAATCACTCACGGAAACCTCGCATTTACAGGGATATAGTTCTTTCAACGGCCCCGCAGTGGGGTTGAATGATGAAACCAATTCGAGGATATCAGAATGAAAAAAGTATTAGCTCTGGTCGTTGCCGCTGCTATGGGTCTGTCTTCCGTTGCATTCGCTGCTGACACCGCTGCCACCACTCAGGCTCCGGCTGCCGCTCCGACTACTACTACCGCTGCACCGGCTGCCACTGCACCGGCCGCTACTGCAACTAAAGCTCCGGCTAAAAAAGTAAAAAAACATCACAAAAAAGCAACTAAACCGGCAGTAGAGCAGAAAGCTCAGGCTGCAAAAGCGAAAAAACATCACAAAAAAGCAGCTAAACCAGCAGTAGAGCAGAAAGCTCAGGCTGCTAAAAAACACAAAAAACACGTTAAACACACTGCAACTAAACCGGCTGCACAACCAGCTGCATAAGTAAACGTGTCTGATTCCGGCGTCCTTAACGGTACGCTGTGACAAGTCGGCGCTGAGCCCTTCGGGTGAGGCGCCGTTTTTCTCTGGAGGGCATATGCTGCGACGTTATCGTTTTGAACTGATTCTGTTAATGCTTATTATTTGTGCGCTCATTGCCTTCCGTTTTTATCTTTATTGATGTAGCACGCTGATTTTACTCCCGCTTTCCTCGCGTCCCGTCTATATTTATCTGGGCTTACGTTAATAATCATAATTACCCACCAGAGTGTGATATGCGAAAAACTGTTGTGCTGATGCTGGGATCGCTGTTTGTGTTTCCCGCTGCTGGTCATGCTGACGATGGCGAGGATAACGTGCTTAACGCTCGCGATGTAAAAACACTTTTTTTTGGTCACGATGATCGCGTCCCGGTCCCCACACCAACTAAATCACCGTGGGATGCTATTGGCCAACTGGAAACCGCCAGCGGTAATCTGTGTACTGCCACCCTTATCTCTCCGCACCTGGCGCTGACCGCCGGACATTGCCTGCTGACGCCGCCGAACGGGAAAGCAGACAAAGCCGTCGCGCTGCGCTTTGTTTCTCAAAAAGGGACCTGGCGCTATGAAATTCACGGTATTGAAGGACGTGTCGACGCATCGCTCGGCCATCGGCTGAAACCCGATGGCGATGGCTGGATCGTTCCCTCTGCCGCCGCATCGTGGGATTTCGGCCTGATCGTCTTGCGTTATCCGCCATCCGGCATTACACCGCTACCGATCTTTGTTGGCGATAAAGACGAACTGACTGCGGCGTTGAAAACGGCAAACCGGAAAGTGACGCAGGCAGGCTACCCGGTAGATCATCTGGATACGCTCTACAGCCACCAGGATTGTACAGTCACCGGATGGGCGCAAAGTAGCGTGTTATCGCACCAGTGCGATACCCTGCCCGGCGACAGCGGTTCACCGCTGATGCTGAAAACTGACGCAGGCTGGCAGTTGATTGCCGTACAAAGCTCAGCGCCAGCGGCAAAAGATCGCTGGCGCGCCGATAACCGCGCCATCTCTGTAACCGGTTTTCGTGACAAGCTGGAAGCGCTGGCAAAAGAGAGCGAGTGATTCAGCCCAGCCGCTGCAAACGGAGTTGCAGGATATGGTGCAGCGGCATCGGTTCACTGAAGTAATATCCCTGTAGTTGGTCGCAACCGGCCTGCGTTAACAGTTTCATCTGCTTTTTATTCTCCACACCTTCCGCCACCACCAGCATACCCAGCGCGCCAGCGATGCGGATAGTCCCGCTTACCAGCGCCGATGCCTGCTTATCGTCATCCACCATCCCGGCCAGTGATTTATCAATTTTAATGGTATCGAAATAAAAACGCCGCAGATAGCCAATGCTGGAGTAACCCGTACCAAAATCATCCAGCGCCACCGCCGTGCCCAGCGCTTTTAAGTTGGCAATGGCCGACCGGGCGCGCTCGGGATTTTCCAGCATGTAGGTTTCCGTCACTTCCAGTTGCAGGCGGTGCGCCGGAAAGCGGCAGGTCTCCAGCACGCCGGAGACTTTGTTTTCAAACTCAGGATCGCGAAACTGAGCTGGCGAGATATTGACCGATAATTTCAGATCCTCTAACGGCTGGAGATCGCTGCAAGCACGGCGCAAGACAAACTGTCCCAGCGAGTAAATCAAACCGCTGGTCTCCGCAATCGGAATAAATACATCTGGTTTTAACTCTCCAGCAGGACGACGCGGCCAGCGCGCCAGTGCTTCAATCCCTACCATCATCTGACTTCGGGAATCAACAATCGGTTGATACCAGACATCAAATTCCTCGCGCTCCAGCCCGTCGCGGATATCACTTTCAATGAGCAGTTGCCGCTCGCGGGCGCTGTTCAGCTCCGCATCATAATGCGTTAATCTGCCTTTGCCGGTAATTTTTGAGTGATACATCGCAATATCGGCACGTCGGAACAACTCGGAACTGGAGCACTCCAGCAATGTGCCACTGGCGATGCCGATGCTGGCGCCAATATGGATGGTGCGTTTACCAATGCGCACGGGATGATTCAGATATTGCAGGACGTTATTGGCAAACTCAGTGGCCTTCTCCACCGACCACGGCCCGCTCAGGGTCATGGCAAATTCGTCGCCCCCCATCCTCGCCAGCATGCCATCGGTTGGTACTTTCTCGCGCAGGGTCTGAGCAATGGTGACAATAAGTCGGTCACCAACATCGTGCCCGTAAATATCATTCACATCTTTAAAACCATCCAGGTCGATAAACACCACACTTATCGTGTCCGGATCGCCCATCGCACCCAGTTTTTCAATGTCTTCGATGAGCGCCCGGCGGTTGGGTAACCGACTGAGCCAGTCCGTCAGGGCGATTTTACGCGCCAGCCTTTCCCCGCGCGCCAGCTTGTACAGTCCGGCGCTGCTCAGCACAATAAATAGCAGAATCAATCCGGACGCCAGCAATGCTATCTGACGAATATTCGACGCCGACGCCCGCGCGGCTTCTGCACCTGGCAGACGCGGCGTCCAGCTCAGATAACCGAGCACATGGCCCGCCGAGTCGCGCAGAGGAACGCTGTTTACGGCGTTTTTCTGTGGCGACAGGCGTAAGTCTGTAATCTGGAAGGTTTTGCCAAGGTCGCTGAGGATCTGTGTATCCATATGGCGGGTAATCACCAGATAGCGGCGAGTACCGTCGTAAACCTCAAGGCGGCCAACCATTGGGCGTATCAGTCCGATGCTGATAAACGCCACGCCGTCCCGGGTCTGCGTAATCCCGGCGTAGGCCTCTTTCCCGGACTGAAGCCGTTGGATATGACTGCGGATCAGCGCCTGTAAGCCGCTGCCAAAAAAATTGAGATCGCGCTGCGTAAAAAGTTTGCTTCGAAACGCGCCCCACAGCACGTTGAATCGCTCATCCAGCACAAAGGTGCCATCATACAGATTGTTTATTTTATAACCAGCCCCCCAGGTGTTGTACAACCACTGAGTATCCAGTTGCGGTCGATAAACTTCCCGCACCGCATCGTTCCAGACCGCGTTATCAATCACCAGTGAGCGGGTTCGGTTAACTGAAGTCTGAATCGCGCCCTGCACCGAGAGCGCAGTGCGGTGTTCATCAATTTCATTAGCTTTGCTGCTGATTAAATGCAACGAGAGGTAAAGCAGTGCCACAACCGAGACGATTAAGCCAATCCCAGCCATGAAGGTCATTACAAATAGCGTCCTTGCGCTGGGAATATTGCGCCAGCTAAACGGATTGAACATTTACCGCTCCTCGCAGGTGGCCTGAAAAAGTCACGTTGCGTTAGTCATTGAGTAAAGCGTAATACAGACTGCAAAATTCGCTGCCCGCAAACGCGGACAGCTTCACATCATGCGAGTTTAATCAGCAGCATACCCATAATTAATAGCAGCAGACCGAACCAGCCTTTACGATTCAGGCGCTGGCCGAAGAGGATCCAGCCCGCCGCCAGCGTAGCGACAATACCAAATCCGCCCCACAGCGCATAGGCCACGGAAAGATCTATCCCTTTCACCGCTTGTGACAGCGCACTAAACGCCACCAGCACCGCCAACAGCGATCCGCAACCGTACAGTTTGCGACGAAAACCGTCAGAGAATTTCAGCAAGATATTCGCCACGATCTCCAACCCAATAGCTATCGCCAGCCAGAGACCGTGGATCCACTCAAACTGCGGCATGATTTCGCTCCTGACGCGGTTTACGCGTCCCGGATTTAATCAGCACAATGCCCGCCACTAACGTTGCCAGCCCGGTCACTTTTAATACTGAGAGTTGTTCGTCAAAAAGAAATACGCTGAACAGGGTAATGAATAATATGCCAATGCCTTCCCATAATGCATACGCCACACCGAGGGCAATTTTTTTTACCGCAAATGACAGAAAAAGATACGACAGCGCAATCATTGCCAGCATTAAAATAAAACCGAACTGGTTATCATTCACGCTAGCCCATTTCATTGACAAGGTGCCTGTTATTTCGGCAACAATGGCGAAGGCCAGTAACATCCAATAAATCATTTTTTCTCCTGCTTGAGAATAAATATCCTTGCGCGGCTTACCGCAGTGCGGAAAACCAGAAAAGCGATATCAGCCTGGCGCAGCACGCCCGAACAGGCAGGAGGAGACTACAGCGCCGAGCGCCAGCATTGTTCACCCGCAAATGGGCAGCAGGAGGAGTGATGACGGGAAAAAACAGAATTTACAATGCTGAACAGAATGTCCATATCATTACAATTATCCGCGAATTGCTTCTCATCGTGCGGATGAATATTGTCCTCAGTCGTTAAACACGGCTTATTTCTATCACAGGTCAGGACTTTACTCAAAAGTTTTTCCATTCTTTACTCTGCTGCGGGGTTTATATTATTTTTATGCCGCCTTTATATTAGGCGGTAAATAATCCTCATCAGCCGATAACAGCTCATGACGAGGAAATATATATCACGGTTAGTGATCGTTGTTAATCGCACGGCGCCGCAGAGACCCTCGCTCCCTTGACAGATGCCCTGGCTAAACAACCCGGTCCGTGGTTACGGTTTGCCATACGGCATCTTTACCGTGCAACGCCTTTATTGAGGAGGCGCTGGTGGGTTATTTTTTACGGTGCTGGCCCGCGCTTCCGCCAGCAAATTCCATGAGGTGATAAACAGCGCGGCAATTGTTGGCCCAAGGACAAACCCATTAATGCCGAAGAATTGCAGGCCGCCCAGCGTGGTCAGCAGGATCAAATAATCCGGCATGCGGGTATCTTTCCCTACCAGCAGCGGGCGCAAAAGATTGTCGGCCAGGCCAACAACGATCACGAAGTAGAGCGTCAGCATCGTTGCCGTGGCAAACTCGTCGGTTGAATAGAGAAAAATCACCGCCGGGATCCAGACAATCGCTGTCCCCACAGCCGGGATTAACGACAGGAATGCCATCAGCGCCGCCCACAGCAAGCTACCGTTGAAACCGGCAAACCAGAACCCGATGCCGCCCAACGTGCCCTGTACGATGGCGACCACCAGCGTCCCTTTTACTGTGGCGCGCGCCACACCGGCGAATTTCAAAAACAGACGACGCTTAATGGTTGCCGTCAGCGGTATGACTTCGTAGATCCGACGCACCAGTGCGGCACCATCTTTCAGCAGAAAGAACAAAAAATAGACCATCAAACAGAAGCTAACGGTAATGCCTAACGTGCCTTTACCGATGATCACCGCGCTGCCAGCCAGGTAACGCCCGATACTCAGCGCCACGCCGGAGAGTTTTTCCCGGATCGCATTCACCGAATCAAAATTGTTGTCGTGCAGATAGCCCTTCGCCCACTCCGGCAAATGAGCAATACCGTTACTTAATAGCTGCGGCAGATCGGTCGCGTTATTTTGCAGACGCTGGTACAGGCTGTTGATCTCCACGGCCAGTGAAGAGAGCACCATCATCATCGGGATAAACACAATCACGCATATCAGCAACACGGTGATCAGCGAGGCAGTGCCGTTACGCCCACGCAGCCACACCGAGAGCCGCATGCGCAACGGATAGAAAATCAGCGCCAGAATGATCGCCCAGATAATGGCGGAATAATAGGGCTGGATCAGGACGAAAAACGCCACACTGACCAGCAATAATAAAATGATAAAAAAGAATTGATTACTTTTAAGTGTTGACATCCGGGCCGTCCAATGGAGAAACAACCACTAAGTGTAGTGCGTTACTCATTGATTGTAAAAACAATCCCCTGCCCTGATGGTCGTTTGTCGATAATAATTTTTCCTTTCTTATCAACTGAACGCCAACAGAATTTACGTACTAAATGCGTATTTAAGAATGAGACGATAAATCAATGCCATATTGACACTTATGATGAGACCTACGAATCGCGACGGTCAACGCCAGGAATAGAGCATCGGCTATCTGGCTAACTGGTGGGGAAAAATAAGTTGGTTAATATTGACGACGCAGTAACGCATTGTCGGATTGTTTTATCCGTTATATGTCTGTTTTCGTGATAAGCATAGAAATACCTTTAAATCAAGAGGTTACTATTTCACAAAGAGGAGATACAGTATGACCATTGTAATGCTCATGTCTACCGATGCCGATATTGTTAACACACAACTGAATGCCGCCTGGAACCCCGTCACGAATAGATATACGTGGGCACAGGTCAATCCCATGAATTTAAATATTATCAACGGCGCGACCATTGTGGTTATTGCCCATGGTAATGGTACGGAAATTGGTAACGCAGCCCCGGGCGTTGTCGATATTAATGCCGAAACCTTTCTTGCGCTGGTCCAGGGAAATATGGCAAACAACGCCGTTCCGGCAAGAATTTATATTTCCTCTTGCGGCCCGGGCATCGCAGAGTTTGCTGCGAATGTACGGATAGCGGCGCAGAATAATCAGATTTGGCATAACACGCGTATTTTTGGTCATAGCGATCCGGTTTCCGGCCCGGTACCGCCCGCCAACGATATCCGCTGGACGCAGATTTTTTAATTTATCGCCGGTGCATGATGCCAGGCTGTGGTTAACACTGCCTGGCATCCCTGCCGTATAAATAGCATGTGGCTTCAGTAGCGTCATTCTTCCCTTCCACTGTCGAATGAATCAGGGCGTAAAACGGACATGTTTCGTTACTCAGGCTGGGAGGCATGCTGATCATGCTGGGCGGACTCGCCATTATGCTGTTTGGCGACAGGCTGTCTGCGCGTTTTCTGCACTGACAGAGTGGTGATCCGTACGGCCATCAGGAAACGCAAGGTGTTCCCGACGGATGACTCGGTACGAAAGGTTGTTTATCGGGCGATCAAAGATGCGTCAAAAAAATGGAATATGCCGATCCCGAACAGGCGGCTGGCAATGCGTCGTTTTATTAGCGAGTTCGCTGACCGCATGAGCGATCACCTTAATACGATGATAGTTACACCAAATTACTGACAGGCCGGTATTTACTCAAACTTTACCGGGAGAGAATTTCTCAAGTGAAAAATTGATAAAAGCACGAATTTTGGGTGTCATTCTTTTATCCCTGAAATATAACAGCCATACCTGCCTTTCTCTTATGTGCCAATCCTGGAACAGGCGTACCAGTCTCCCCGAGACCATGTCCTCCGACAGAAGTATTTCTGGCTGCATAACAATCCCAAGCCCTGACCGGGCCGCCATCCGCAGCGCCTGCCCATTGTTAATGGTCAGTTTACTCTGTACAGGAATTTCAATTTTTTCCTCACCTCTGCTCATCCGCCATGGAGAACGGGACGATGTCGAGAGAGAAAGCAGTTGATGTTCGATAAGTTCAGAAGGATGTGCTGGTGTTCCATATTTATTCAGGTAATCCGGTGATGCACAGACTGCCATACGGTATGGCATTAATGGTCTGCCAATCATACTGCTGTCATTCAGTTCTCCAATCCTGAAAGCAATGTCTATCCCTTCATCAACCAGATCGATAACCCGATCGGTCAGAGTAATATCAATCTCAACATCCGGTGTAATGCCGATCAGTTAAGGATCAGTTGACCGATCCAGTGGCTGTGTAAGAATCCGGAAACGCTCACTCGTTTCCGGATTTTTTTATGTACATTGGACAGGCCCTTGATTTGGTATCCCGTTACGATTCTCTGCGTAACCCACTGACTTCTCTGGGGGATTACCTCGACCCCGAACTCATCTCTCGTTGCCTTGCCGAATCAGGTACAGTAACGCTACGCAAGCGCCGTCTTCCCCTCGAAATGATGGTCTGGTGTATTGTTGGCATGGCGCTTGAGCGTAAAGAACCTCTTCACCAGATTGTGAATCGCCTGGACATCATGCTGCCGGGCAATCGCCCCTTCGTT
>NZ_FMBC01000036.1 GCF_900094795.1 Kosakonia oryziphila | reverse complement strand
GGCGATTGCCCGGCAGCATGATGTCCAGGCGATTCACAATCTGGTGAAGAGGTTCTTTACGCTCAAGCGCCATGCCAACAATACACCAGACCATCATTTCGAGGGGAAGACGGCGCTTGCGTAGCGTTACTGTACCTGATTCGGCAAGGCAACGAGAGATGAGTTCGGGGTCGAGGTAATCCCCCAGAGAAGTCAGTGGGTTACGCAGAGAATCGTAACGGGATACCAAATCAAGGGCCTGTCCAATGTACATAAAAAAATCCGGAAACGAGTGAGCGTTTCCGGATTCTTACACAGCCACTGGATCGGTCAACTGATCCTTAACTGATCGGCATTACAGCCTCGTGCTGGCCTTTTACATTTCTCGTCCTTGCAGCACAGTTATTTTCGCTGTCTATACTTGTTAATACCCTCCTGGTATTTTTCTGAAAGCGATTACACCCCGCCGCCTCGCTGATTTTTTTCAGATTTTTCTTTTTGAAAAAGGAGCAAAGCAGGTGTGTTACATTACGTTTCGGTTTAGTCTGAAACTTCCCCATTACATTCACCTTTTAACGTAAACAATCCTATAATATTTAACACTTTTATTTACATTGCCGGTCTTGTCGGAATGTAATCGATTACACTCATGTGATGTAAGTCACTTAATTTTGCCGGTGACTGACCTATTTTTGTCACCGGAACAACCAATACAACAATGGAGGGCATCATGCCTGACAATAAAAAACAGAGGCATTCAAACAAGGCGATGACCTTTTTTGTTTGTTTCCTCGCTGCACTGGCAGGATTACTTTTTGGTCTGGATATTGGGGTTATTGCTGGTGCTCTGCCCTTTATCACCAAAGACTTTCAAATTAGCTCACATACACAGGAGTGGGTGGTCAGTTCAATGATGTTTGGCGCCGCTGTCGGTGCTGTCGGCAGCGGCTGGCTCTCCTGGCGCCTGGGACGTAAAAAAAGTTTGATGATTGGTGCCGTACTGTTTGTCGCAGGGTCGCTGTGTTCTGCCGCCGCGCCAAATGTGGAAGTGTTGATTATTTCCCGCGTGCTGCTTGGCCTGGCCGTTGGGGTCGCCTCTTATACTGCGCCGCTCTACCTTTCCGAGATCGCACCGGAAAAAATTCGCGGCAGCATGATCTCCATGTATCAGTTGATGATCACCATCGGTATTCTCGGCGCGTATCTCTCGGATACGGCTTTCAGCTACAGCGGCGAATGGCGCTGGATGCTGGGCGTGATCATCATTCCGGCTATTTTGCTACTGATTGGCGTCTTCTTCCTGCCAGACAGCCCGCGCTGGTTTGCCGCTAAACGCCGCTTCCACGATGCTGAGCGCGTGCTGTTGCGCCTGCGTGACACCAGCGCAGAAGCGAAAAACGAGCTGGAAGAGATCCGTGAAAGTCTGAAAGTGAAACAGACCGGCTGGGCGCTGTTTAAAGAGAACACCCATTTCCGCCGCGCAGTATTCCTCGGCGTGCTGTTGCAAATCATGCAGCAGTTCACCGGCATGAACGTCATCATGTACTACGCGCCGAAAATCTTTGAACTGGCGGGTTACAGCAACACCAACGAACAGATGTGGGGCACCGTTATCGTTGGTCTGACCAACGTGTTGGCAACCTTTATCGCTATCGGTCTGGTAGACCGCTGGGGACGTAAACCGACGCTGGTGCTGGGCTTCCTGGTCATGGCCGCCGGGATGGGGATCCTCGGTACGATGCTGCACCTCGGCATCCACTCACCTTCAACGCAGTACTTTGCAGTCGCCATGTTGCTGATGTTCATTGTGGGTTTTGCCATGAGCGCCGGTCCGCTGATCTGGGTGCTGTGCTCCGAAATCCAGCCGCTGAAAGGCCGCGACTTCGGTATTACCTGCTCAACTGCCACTAACTGGATTGCCAATATGATCGTCGGCGCAACCTTCCTGACGATGCTGAACTCGCTGGGCAATGCCAATACCTTCTGGGTTTATGGCGCGCTGAACCTGCTGTTCATAGTGCTGACTCTGTGGCTGGTACCGGAAACCAAACACGTTTCGCTGGAGCACATCGAGCGTAACCTGATGCGTGGTCGTCCGCTGCGCGAGATCGGTTCCCACAATTAACCCTTCAGGCTTCCTCTGCGGAGGAAGCCTCTGTTTTGCCTGTTGCACTCGCGCTTCGTCAGTCCTATTCTCTGCAACTATGAAAACACCCCGTCTCCCCATCGCCATCCAGCAAGCCGTTATGCAGAGCCTGCGGGATAAACTTGCCCTTGCGAACCAGAAACTGGGGCGCAGCTATCCCGAACCTAAAGTGGTGTATCAACAGCGTGGCACAGCGGCAGGTACCGCCTGGCTTGCAGATTACGAAATCCGTCTCAACCCCGTGCTGCTGCTGGAAAACCAGCAGGCGTTTGTTGAAGAAGTGGTTCCGCATGAGCTGGCGCATCTGCTGGTGTGGAAACGTTTCGGCCGCGTTGCCCCGCATGGCAAGGAGTGGAAATGGATGATGGAAAGCGTACTTGGCGTCCCTGCTCGCCGCACGCACCAGTTCGAACTGGAATCGGTACGATTCAATACTTTCCCATACCATTGTCAATGCCAGCAGCACCAGCTTACGGTGCGCCGACACAACCGTGTGCTGCGTGGCGAGGCCGTTTATCGCTGTGTACGCTGTGGCGAACCGCTTATTGCCGACACGACTAACTGAATCCATTAAGAAATTTTCTGCGCTTACTGATTGCATCAGACAACACCTTCCGCTACGTTGCGAACTCGTTTCCCAGGGAGTTCGCTATGTTTCGTCTTTTCTCACTTTTCATCACACTGGTCGCCATTCCCGCTTTCGCGGCGGATGGCATAAACAGCTTTGCCCAGGCAAAAGCGGCTGGAGTAAAAGTTAACGCCGACGCTCCGGGCGACTTCTACTGCGGTTGCAAAATTAACTGGCAGGGTAAAAAAGGAGTGGTTGACCTCGCATCCTGCGGTTATAAGGTGCGAAAAAACGAAAACCGCGCCAGCCGCATTGAATGGGAACATGTGATGCCTGCATGGCAGTTCGGCCATCTGCGCCAGTGCTGGCAGGATGGCGGACGGAAAAACTGCACCAAAGATCCGGTCTATCGCAAGATTGAAAGCGATATGCACAACCTGCAACCTGCCGTCGGTGAAGTGAATGGCGATCGCGGCAACTTTATGTATAGCCAGTGGAATGGCGGCGACGGGCAGTATGGCCAGTGCGACATGAAGATTGATTTCAAAGCAAAGCTCGCTGAGCCGCCAGCCCGCGCCCGTGGGGCGATTGCCCGGACCTACTTCTATATGCGCGATCAATATCAGCTCAGCCTTTCACGCCAGCAAACGCAACTGTTTACGGCGTGGGATAAGCAGTATCCAGTAACCGACTGGGAGTGTACGCGCGATGCGCGCATTGCCGAGGTGCAGGGTAACCACAACCCTTATGTGCAGCGCGCTTGCATGGCGCGAAAGAGCTAACCTACACTAGGCTGTGTCCCGTAATTGGTCGTGGTGGCGACGCTGGGTACAATTACGGGACACAGCCTGGCGACAACTGATTATTGATAGGTGCAGCGGCGCACTTTCCACCCATGGGCCGCTGCATCGACTGACAGACGGAACTTCAAAACATGCGTATTCCCCGCATCCATCACCCTGAACCTCTTCAGCCGGGCCATGAAATCGCGCTGAGCGAAGATGCCGCAAACCACGTTGGCCGCGTGCTACGTATGGGGTCGGGCCAGGCTATTCAACTGTTCGATGGCTCCAATCAGGTATTCGACGCCGAGATTGTTCGCGCGGATAAGAAAAGCGTGATAGTCAAAATTTTGCGTAGCGAAGTGGATGATCGTGAATCCCCGCTGCATATCCATCTGGGCCAGGTGATGTCGCGCGGCGAAAAGATGGAATTCACTATTCAGAAGTCAATCGAGCTGGGCGTAAGCCTCATTACGCCACTTTTTTCTGAGCGCTGCGGGGTTAAACTTGACGCCGAGCGCCTGAACAAAAAGCTCCAGCAGTGGCAGAAAATCGCCATTGCCGCTTGTGAACAGTGTGGTCGTAACCGTGTGCCGGAAATTCGCCCGGTGATGGATCTGGAAGAGTGGTGTGCCGAAGAAGATGTCGGTCTGAAACTGAACCTGCATCCGCGCGCCAGCCAGAGCATTAACACGCTTCCGCTGCCAGTTGAGCGCATCAGATTGCTGATAGGCCCGGAAGGTGGCCTCTCTGCCGATGAGATCGCGATGACCGCTCGCTATCAGTTTACGGATATTTTGTTGGGGCCACGCGTATTGCGTACAGAAACTACGGCACTTACCGCCATCACCGCGCTTCAGGTCCGCTTTGGCGACCTGGGTTGAAAGGAGAAGCAGAATGATCAAGCTTGGCATCGTGATGGATCCCATCGCGGACATTAACATCAAAAAAGACACCAGCTTTGCCATGCTGCTGGAAGCACAGCGCCGTGGCTATGAGCTGCACTATATGGAGATGGCGGATCTTTACCTGATCAATGGTGAAGCCCGCGCCCGCACCCGCACGCTTTCCGTCGAACAGAACTACGACAAATGGTACGAATTCGGTAGTGAACAGGATATAGCGCTGGCCAATCTGGACACCATCCTGATGCGTAAAGATCCGCCGTTTGACACCGAGTATATCTATGCGACCTACATTCTTGAGCGTGCAGAAGAGAAAGGTACGCTGATCGTTAATAAGCCGCAGAGCCTGCGCGACTGTAATGAAAAACTGTTCACCGCCTGGTTCCCGGATCTGACGCCGGAAACGCTGGTTACGCGCAATAAAGCACAGCTGAAAGCATTCTGGCAAAAGCATACCGACATCATCCTTAAACCGCTGGACGGCATGGGCGGCACGTCAATTTTCCGCGTCAAAGAGGGCGATCCGAACCTGTCAGTGATTACTGAAACGCTGACCGAACTGGGTAGCCGTTACTGCATGGCACAAAACTATCTGCCAGCGATCAAAGACGGCGACAAGCGCGTGCTGGTGGTTGACGGTGAACCGGTTCCTTACTGCCTGGCGCGTATTCCGCAGGGTGGCGAAACCCGCGGCAACCTGGCAGCGGGCGGCCGCGGTGAACCGCGTCCGTTAAGCGAAAGCGACTGGGCGATTGCGCGCAAAGTCGCGCCGGTGTTGAAAGCCAAAGGGCTGATTTTTGTTGGCCTGGATATTATCGGCGACCGTCTAACCGAAATTAACGTTACCAGCCCGACCTGCGTGCGTGAAATTGAGGCTGAATTCCCGATCTCCATCACGGGTATGCTGATGGATGCCATCGAAAAACGTCTGGGTAAATAATCTCAGCGCAACAGGGCGGGAAGGATCCCGCCATGACAGCATTGCCAGGTGACAGATCTGCGCTTTCCCCCCATACTAGGCTGTCGCTTTTTTGAACCAGGAAACAGAACCTCTGACAATGAATTTACAGCATCACTTTCTTATTGCCATGCCTGCTCTTCGGGATCCTCTCTTTCGGCGCTCGGTAGTGTATATCTGCGAGTACAACGACGAAGGTGCAATGGGGCTGATTATTAATAAGCCTCTGGAAAACCTGAAAGTTGACGGTGTCCTGGAAAAACTCAAAATCCAGCCAGAACAGCGTGATCCGGCCATCCGCCTGGACAAGCCGGTGCTGCTGGGCGGCCCATTGGCGGAAGATCGTGGTTTTATCCTGCATACGCCGCCCGCCACATTCGCTTCCAGCATTCGCGTTTCGGATAATACCGTGGTCACCACCTCACGCGATGTACTGGAAACCCTTGGAACGGCAGAACAGCCGAGCGAGGTGCTGGTCGCACTGGGATACGCCTCGTGGGAAAAAGGGCAACTGGAGCAAGAGATCATGGATAACGCCTGGCTCACCGCCCCGGCCGATCTCAACATTCTGTTCAAAACGCCAATCGCCGACCGCTGGCGCGAAGCGGCAAAACTTATCGGTATCGATATCTCCACTATGCCTGGCGTAGCGGGGCACGCCTGATGAGCGGAACCTTGCTGGCCTTTGACTTTGGCACCAAAAGCATTGGCGTCGCCATTGGGCAACGCATTACCGGAACGGCGCGTCCACTCACCGCGCTGAAAGCGCAGGATGGCACGCCAGACTGGAAACTTATCGAAAAATTACTGAAAGAGTGGCAGCCGGAAACAGTTATCGTCGGCTTACCACTCAATATGGATGATACCGAACAACTGCTGACGGCGCGCGCACGCAATTTTGCCAACAAAGTGCACGGTCGTTTTGGCGTGAAAGTTACGCTGCATGATGAGCGGTTAAGTACCGTAGAAGCGCGTGCCGGTTTGTTCGAACGCGGAGGTTTTCGCGCGCTCGACAAAGGCAGCGTTGATTCCGCCTCCGCCGTGATCATCCTCGAAAGCTATTTCGAGCAGCACGCCTGATCCCCTCTTCAGTTAGGTTTTGTAGCAACCTCACCTGAATAACGCCGCGCTCAGCCCGCGGCTTTTTGCCGATCCTTTTCACAGTTTCTGACCACCCTTTTTGCATTTCGCTTATTGTTTCTATAAAAGAAACACAAGGGCAATAAATCTGTCAGGCCTTTTCCGTCAGATGACTGGCCAGTGTATGAAGCGCCTGCAAGCGGATTTCGACTTCAGCGTCTTCAATGTTCCACATCCCGGCAAAGGCCAGCGCCGCAGAGTGTGCGCCGAGGGGTTTGGCCATCGACACTTCGCCATCGTCATGATGCCAGACCACATGACCATGCTGACGCTGCAGAGCCACATGTGGGCCAAGTTGCTGCCACTGCTCGTCAGTAAAGCGTTTTTGCAGTTCATCATCGCTTTCCGCCGCCAGCAGCGACATGCCGATGACGGATTGCCAGGCGGGCAGCATGTGAAAACCGGCCAGCGCCTGGCTGACCTGGCTACCAGGTTTGGAGTGATAGATATAAATGACCTGATCCTCCCACAGCACGCCCATCGCCACCACGATGTCTTTCGGCGCATAGCGTTCAAGCAGAGGGAGTGCCTGGGAGAAAAGTGCCGACCCGCGAATCGCCTGCGCCGCCAGCGCATGGATACCAGGCCCTGGCAAATAACGTCGCTGAGCATCCTGCATGGTCAGGCCGATCGACGCCATGGTCATCAGCAACCGGTTAACGCGCGTGGTGTTAATGCCCATCAGGCGAGCCAGCTCGCGGCAACCAATGGCGCGACCACTGGAAACCAGATACTGGAGGCAGCGGATACCGTCAATCAGACTTTGGTTAGGTTGTGAGGACATTAAGGATTCGCTTCCTGGATTGCTCAGAATTCGATTTTACCGCCAGTAAAGAAGGATACAAGATTATGAAGATCTTTCCCCATAGCGAGGCGAGAACCTTTCCGACGCTGCATCTGTACTGCGATCTGTTAGTCGCAGGCGGTGGCCTTGCCGGTCTTTGCGCCGCTCTTGCGGCTGCCCGCGACGGCTTACAAGTGGTAATGATTCAGGACAGGCCAGTGCCTGGTGGGAATGCGTCCAGCGAAGTAAGGCTGTGGGCGAATGGTGCCACATCGCATATGGGGAACAATAACCGCTGGGCGCGCGAAGGCGGTATCATGGGCCAAATCATGGAAGAGAACCTCTGGCGCAACAAAGAAGGCAACCCGGTGATGTTCGATCTGGTCCTGCTGGATTTGGCAAAAAGCCAGCCGGGGTTAACGCTTTTGCTGAATACTGCCGTTTATGAAGTGGAAAAAGAGCAGCGGCACATTACCCGCATTAAAGCCTTCAATCCGATCAACGAAACCTTTTACAGCGTAAATGCGGCACAGTTTTGCGACGCCACTGGCGATGGTGTGTTGGGTTTTCTGGCGGGCGCTGAATATCGCGAGGGCGCAGAAGACGCACAAGAGCTGGGTGAGAAGATGGCGCCGGGGGATCATTTCGGGCATAAGCTGGGCCATTCGATCTATTTCTATACCAAACAAACCGATGGACCGGTCAACTTTGTGTCGCCCTCTTTTGCGCTGCAAGATATAACCGAGATCCCGCGCTACAAGCGGCTGACATCAACACTCAACGGTTGTGATTTGTGGTGGCTGGAGTGGGGAGGCCGCCTTGATACCGTACATGAAAGCGAAGAGATTAAATGGGAACTGTGGAAAATCGTCTGGGGCGTCTGGGCTTACATTAAAAACTCCGGCAACTTCCCGGAAGCCGCCAATATGACCATCGAATGGGTAGGCGCAATTCCTGGCAAGCGCGAGAGCCGCCGATTCCTTGGCGATCATTTACTGTGCCAGCAGGATATTATCGAACAACGCGATCACTACGATGCCGTGGCATACGGTGGCTGGTCGATCGACCTGCATCCGGCTGATGGCGTTTACAGCACTCACGACGGCTGCCGCCAGTTTCACAGCAAAGGCACCTACACCATTCCATTTCGCAGCCTTTATAGCCGCTCGCTGGACAATCTGTTCCTCACCGGCAGGCTGATTTCCGCCTCCCATGTCGCATTTGGCAGCGCCCGCGTGATGTGCACCTGCGGCCTGCTGGGTGAAGTGGTGGGACGCGCCGCCGCACTTTGTAAAACAGAGCACCTTACCCCACGCGAACTGGCGGAGCCTACACACATCGGCTTACTGCAACGGCAGCTACAGGTTAACGGCTGCTATATTCCGCGGCACTGGCTGAACGATCCAGCGTGCGGGGCAGAGGTCAGCGCCAGTAGCGAATACCAATTAACTGAACTTCCTGCCAGTGGTCGCTGGCACGCATTAACAGGCCGGATGGCACTGCTGCTGCCAGCACAGGCAGGCGCACCATTGCCGGATATCTCATTGTTTCTGCGGGCCAAAACGCCGCAAACTCTGGCAGTATCCCTGCTCGGCAGCGCGCGTGCCGGAAATTTCACCCCTGATTATCAATACGACGAGTGTGTATTACAGGTTTCCGGCGAAACCTGGCACACCTTGTCATTCCGCTGGCAGAGCGAGCGCGACCAGTATCTGTTTATCGCCTTCAACGCGCAGGATGGTATAGAGATCGCTCTGACGGATACTCATCTGCCCGGCATGATGACGGTATTTAACAGCCTGAATGCACGCGTGGCGAAACACACTCGTCAGGTTGTCGATGGCGATTATGGCGTCGATGAGTTCGACTTCTGGCTGCCGCGCCGTCATCCGCAACAAATTATGCCTGCCCTGCGTCTCAGCCAGCCATTAACTGCGTGGAGCGTACAGAATGTGCTTAACGGACGTCTGCGCCCGGAGCAGCAGATCAACGGCTGGACGCCGGATGCTAACGATCCGACCCCGGAGATCGTCTGGCGTTGGGCCACACCACGCCAGATCCATCATCTGACGCTGGTGCAGGACAACGACTTTGATAACGCCATGGAGTCGGTACAAATGGGCCATTACTACGCTGTGACGCCACACTGTATTACGCACTACCGCCTGTGGGCGGGCGATAAACTCCTGGCTGAAGTACGGGATAATCACCATTCCGTCTGCCAGCACCGGTTCGCCGAACCACTGACAGCATTGAGCGTTCGGCTGGAGATCCTGGCAACTGCGGGTGCTCTGCCTGCGGTATATTCGCTAAACGTGCGTTAAAGCCAGCCCTGCTGGACGCGCTGCTGATGGCTCTGCGCAAAGGTCTGCATGCCCGCCTGCTGCCCGGTCTGCATCACGCCGGGTAACTGGTGTGTTTTGCCTTCGCGGATCAGATTAGCGACCGCCGGAGAATTAATCAGCAGTTCAAACAGCGCGATCCGCCCTCCCCGCGTGTCTGCTTCCAGCCTCTGCGCCAGCACCGCTTGCAGACTTCCGGCCAGTTGGCTGCGTACCGGATCTTTCTCCTGTGCCGGAAACGTATCCACCAGACGTTCAACCGCCTGCGCTGCTCCCCGCGTATGCAGCGTGGCCAGAACCAGATGACCGGTCTCTGCGGCAGTCAAAGCCAGACGGATGGTTTCGCTGTCGCGCAACTCGCCCAGCAGGATCACATCCGGATCTTCACGCAGCGCTGCACGCAAACCCGCAGCGAATGAGTTACAGTGCTGGCCGATCTCCCGCTGCTGGATCAAGCAACGCTTGCTGGTATGGACAAATTCGATCGGATCTTCCAGCGTCAAAATATGCCCGTCATGATGTTGATTGAGATAATCAACCATCGCCGCAAGAGTCGTGGATTTGCCGCTACCGGTAGCGCCAGTAACCAGAATAAGCCCGTTATCCCGCTCCAGCAGAGTGTTCAGCGCAGCGGGCGCATCCAGCTCTGCGAGCAATGGGCTGCTTTGCGCCAGCAGTCGCAACGCCAGCGAGACTCCCTGATGATGGCTGAATGCACCAGCACGCAAGCGTTGTCCGCCCGCAGTGGTAAGAGCGAAATCAACCTGTCCCTGTTCTCGCCATTGCTGCTGCAACGCGCTACTAAGATGCGCATTGATAAACCCACTGACGTCAGACATGGGAAAAGGTGCCGGCACCAGACGTCCCTGTTGTCGCCAGCGCGGTGGACAATGACTGCACAGGTGTAGATCCGAGACATTATGCTTTACACTAAGCTCCACTATTTCATCTATATCCATAACGCTATCCTGGAAACATGAACGATATCGCGCATAACCTGGCACAGGTCCGGGACAAAATCTCCGCTGCCGCAACGCAATGCGGCCGTGCTCCAGCAGAAGTTACTTTACTTGCAGTGAGCAAAACTAAGCCTGCGAGCGCTGTCGCAGAAGCCATTGACGCCGAACAGCGCGCGTTTGGGGAAAACTATGTTCAGGAAGGGGTTGATAAGATCCTTCACTTCCGCGAAGCAGGCGTGAAAGATCTGCAATGGCACTTTATCGGGCCGTTGCAGTCCAATAAAAGCCGTCTGGTAGCCGAACATTTCGACTGGTGCCACACTATCGATCGTTTGCGCATCGCCAGCCGCTTAAGCGAACAGCGCCCTGCTGGCCTGCCGCCGCTGAATGTGCTGATTCAGGTCAACATCAGCGATGAGCAGAGTAAATCAGGCGTTGCCCTCAGTGAGTTGGATGCGCTGGCGGCACAGATCGTTGAATTACCAGGTATTTGCCTGCGAGGTTTGATGGCGATCCCCGCGCCTGAAACGGATTACGCGCGGCAGTTTGCCGTAGCACGGCAAATGGCTGTAGCATTTGAAGCGCTCAAAACACGTTATTCAACCGTGGATACCCTGTCGCTGGGCATGACGGACGACATGATCGCCGCCATTGCGGCTGGCAGCACGATGGTGCGCATCGGCACAGCTATTTTTGGTGCGCGCGATTACACGAAAAATTAAGGAATATTGAGGAACGCCATGAAGACGTTGACTTTCCTGCTCTCGACAGTGCTTGAACTCTATACGATGGTTCTGCTGTTGCGCGTCTGGATGCAGTGGGCACGCTGCGATTTTTACAACCCGTTTTCGCAATTTGTAGTGAAATCTACACAGCCGATTGTCGGGCCATTGCGCCGTGTCATTCCGCCGCTGGGGCCGCTGGATAGCGCCTCGCTGCTGGTCGCTTTTGTGCTCAGTCTAATCAAAGCGATCGTGCTATTTATGGTGATCACCTTCCAGCCAATCATCTGGATTTCCGCGCTGCTGATTTTACTGAAAACCATCGGCCTGATGATTTTTTGGGTGCTGCTGGTCATGGCGATCATGAGTTGGGTTAGCCAGGGCCGTAGCCCGGTCGAATACGTTTTAATACAGTTGACGGAGCCGCTACTGCGTCCAATACGTAATCTGCTGCCAGCGATGGGCGGCATCGACTTCTCGCCGATGATTCTGGTGCTGTTGCTGTACGTCATCAATATGGGCGTTGCAGAGCTGCTGCAATCCACCGGCGATATTCTTCTGCCGGGGCTGTGGATGGCACTATGAGTGCTGTTTCTACCTGTGAAGAGGGGTTGGTTTTGCGGCTGTACATTCAGCCGAAAGCCAGCCGCGACAGCATTATCGGCTTGCATGGCGACGAACTGAAAGTCGCCATCACCGCTCCACCTGTCGACGGCCAGGCAAATGCACACCTGGTCAAATACCTCGCAAAGCAGTTTCGTGTGGCAAAAAACCAGGTTGTGATTGAAAAAGGCGAACTTGGCCGCCATAAGCAGATTAAAATTACTCATCCGCAACAGATCCCGACGGAAGTCGCGGCGCTAATCGATTAGGATCCACTATGCAAAAAGTTGTCCTCGCGACCGGTAATGCCGGTAAAGTGCGCGAGCTCGCCTCGCTATTGAATGATTTTGGCCTCGACGTGGTCGCACAAACTGAGCTGGGCGTTGAGTCCGCAGAAGAGACCGGGTTGACGTTTATTGAGAACGCAATCCTCAAAGCGCGCCACGCGGCGCAGGTTACCGGTTTGCCCGCCATTGCTGACGATTCCGGCCTGGCGGTTGATGCATTACAGGGCGCACCGGGGATCTATTCGGCGCGCTATTCCGGCATGGATGCGACTGATCAGCAGAACCTGGAAAAGCTGCTTGATGCGCTGAAATCTGTCCCGGATGGACAGCGTACCGCACAGTTCCACTGTGTGCTGGTCTATATGCGCCATGCGGACGATCCGACTCCGCTGGTGTGTCACGGTAGCTGGCCCGGCGTAATCGCGCGACAGTCGGCTGGTAGCGGCGGTTTTGGCTACGATCCAATTTTCTTTGTTCCTTCCAGGGGTAAGACTGCTGCGGAACTTACCCGCGAAGAGAAAAGCGCTATTTCCCATCGCGGCCAGGCGTTGAAACTATTACTGGAAGCATTGCGTAATGGCTGATTTGCCACCTCTGAGCCTGTATATCCATATCCCCTGGTGCGTGCAGAAATGCCCGTACTGCGACTTCAACTCGCACGCGCTGAAGGGCGAAGTGCCGCACGACAATTACGTTCAGCATCTGCTGAACGATCTTGATGCTGACGCGCCATGGGCGCAGGGACGTGAAATAAAGACCATCTTTATTGGTGGCGGCACACCGAGCCTGCTGTCCGGCCCGGCGATGCAAACGCTGCTGGATGGCGTGCGCGTCCGGCTACCGCTTGCGGCCGATGCGGAAATAACCATGGAGGCCAACCCAGGCACCGTGGAAGCAGCTCGTTTTGTCGATTACCAGCGTGCGGGCGTGAACCGTATTTCCATCGGTGTGCAAAGCTTCAGTGAAACCAAGCTTCAGCGGCTCGGGCGAATTCACGGCCCGGAGGAAGCGAAACGTGCGGCGAAGCTGGCAAGCGGGTTGGGGCTGCGCAGCTTTAACCTTGATTTGATGCATGGTCTGCCGGATCAGTCGCTGGAAGAAGCGCTGGACGATCTGCACCAGGCCATCGAGCTTAACCCCCCACATCTGTCGTGGTATCAACTAACTATCGAACCCAATACGCTGTTTGGCTCGCGCCCGCCGGTGCTGCCGGACGATGATGCGCTGTGGGATATTTTCGAGCAGGGACACCAGATCCTTACTGCGGCTGGTTATCAACAGTATGAAACTTCAGCCTATGCAAAACCGGGTTATCAGTGTCAGCACAACCTCAATTACTGGCGCTTTGGTGATTACCTGGGTATTGGCTGCGGCGCGCACGGTAAAGTCACTTTTGCGGATGGGCGCATTCTGCGTACGGCGAAAACGCGCCATCCGCGTGGGTATATGCAGGGAAAATACCTTGATAAGCAGCACGATGTTGAAGCGCAGGATAAACCGTTCGAATTCTTTATGAATCGCTTTCGCCTGCTGGAGCCTGCGCCGCGCGCTGAATTCACCCGCTACACTGGGCTGGATGAAAGCACGATACGCACGCAGATCGAGCAGGCGCTGGCATTAAATTATTTGAGTGAATGCGACTCGTACTGGCAAATAACCGAACACGGTAAGCTGTTTCTCAATTCGCTGCTTGAATTGTTTCTGGCTGAATAAAGACGTTGGCCCTCTGCACGGAATGCAGAGAGCCGAAAGTACCACAGAAATATTAATGATGCTGTTGCTGCAAAGCGTGTCGCACTAGTACCACAACACTGGCAATAACCCCACCACACAGCGCCGCCAGAATAATAAATAAAACCCGTCCCGGCCCCTCTTTTTTGGTAGGTAAAGACGGAGAAAGCTGATATTTAAATGGGATGAAGGTGATATCTTTAATATCCAGTTTGTCCAGTTCCGCCAGGCGATGTTCACGATAACGGAAATCCGCATTAAGCCTGGTAACATCGGCAATCGATTGTTCGATTTTAAGCTTTTCAGCAATGCCATCAGCACCCAAAGCAATAGAATAATCCGGGTCATCCTGCACGGTTTGCCCATTACTGTAAACAGGACGTTTAATACCGGCAGCGTTAGCCACTTCCAGCGAGTAATTTAGTCGCTTCAATTTGGTGTCATGCAGCGTATTCATCCGCTCACGCTCCATCGCCAGAGACTCCCTCTCCGTATTCTTTTTTAAATCCACTTCTTCGCGCAGATAATCTAACGTTTCTTTAACAACCAACGCAGAAATATAATTGATGTAGCCGCTAAGAATTTCTTTAGCCTCGCCAGCTACCGGGGCGGTGAAGCTTAACGACCAGGACTGGTAAGGCACGGTATCGGCACTTTTCACCGTTGTGTTATTGACCGCCTTGATCTTCTCGGACAGCAGTACAATGCCACGACGCAGCTCTTCGGCATCAGGATTAGAGGCCATCAGCTTACCAGCCACCAGCGGTGAGGATGTCAGGAACTCTTCGCGCAGCGACTCAGAATTAAACTTTTTCAGGAACAGGTTAAATACTTCTACCTTATCAAGGGAAGGTTTAACGTCGAGAACCTGCAAAGTAGAAAGCGTCTTTTGCAATTGGCTCCATTGCGGTTTTTCTGCTGGCGTGATTTCTGCCTGGCTGGTCCATTTTGGCGTTAATAACGCACTAATAAAGAATCCGACCACAGAAAATAGCAGAATAGCCGAAATGATGATTCGTTTACTTTCCCACAAAGTGCTAATTAAACCGAGCAGATCAATCTCAGTATTTTTGTAGCGTTCAGGAACCCCATCATAGATGGAGGCGTCATTTTTCGATTGAATATGTTGTGATGTCATATAGGCAAGCATCGATCCCATGATTTGAAATGCGATATTATCATCAATGAGATATTTCTTAAAGTGAATTAAGCTTACCGAATTCCAGATAACATTAAGGCATAACCATGTCAACCTACCTTAATTAACATATCAAATCGGTTTGAAAATATTTCAGATGTGTAATGTATACGAATGAAATAATAAAGCCCGGCTAATATATAGCCGGGCTTTATTTGACCATGCGAAAATAAAAAAGCCTGTGACAGGAAATCACTTCAATTCGGCGGTTAACGCTTTGCGGTTATCTTCCAACGAGACGACACGCTTGCAAACGTCTTTGCCAAACTGTTGGAAATCCGCTTCCTGGTTTTTCCACTCATCCTGAATAGCCGTCTGTAAACCGCCGAGGCTCCCCAGAACACTCTGTAACGGATTACCTCCGCTCTTCAGCACGGCTTTAGTACCCATTTCGTTGATGCTGTCCTGCAAAATGCCGCCCATTGTCTGGTTCACCAGTTGCTGACCATTAGCGCGCACTTCATCAATCGCTTTGTAGTGGAATGTCAGACCATCGTTGCGATGTTCAATAATGCGGTTCATCTGCTCTTTCAGCTGTGCATCCAGTTTGGTCAGACGGTTGCGCATGCTGCTGTCCTCCCCCACCTGTTTGACAATGATCGAATCCAGCGCCACGCGGCTTTTCTCCACGCGACGGCGCGCGCCATCGTCAATCCATGGCAGAGCGCTGCGCAATTCGGCCTGGTAATCCTTCGCCTGCTCGCGCTGCGAAGCAGTTAGTGAAGGTTGCTTGCCGTTAAACATGACATTACCGTCCGGGGTGATCACCAGGTTACCGTTCTCACCTTTCACCTGCACGGTTTGCGGGCTGATGATTACATCGTCACGCGGCGTCACGCCACATTGATAATCAGCCTGAGCCGCAAAAGCGGTAACCGTAAGAGCCGCCGCTAACAGCGTTTTGCGCATCATAAAAAACTCCTGTAGAGACAAAACGGGCCAGCTAATGCTGGCCCCTTATGCTTTATTAGTCCCACCAAACGTCAAAAAGTTCGCTGACGCGTACCTCGCTCAGTTTACGGTCTCCCAGCCACTTACGCACAATGGTCTGATGTTCTTCGGTACATTTACCGATTTCCTGCAAACAGATCAGACCATCCCAGGCCAGATAACCACTGCCGTCAAACGCCAGCTTGTTCGGCTCGATCACTTCCTGAATAAAGTCATCAACGGTTTTATCGATCTGTTCTTCACTAGTGCCTTCCGGAAAACGCCATGCAACGGAAAAACCCAGTTCCTGGAATTCGTCGATATGCATTTTTTTACGCAAGCGACGGCTGCGGTTTGTTGCCATTATCTCACCCTCTCGAACATTAAGTCCCATACGCCGTGGCCAAGACGGTGGCCACGCTGTTCAAATTTAGTCACTGGACGCGAATCCGGACGCGGCACAAAGTCATTCGTCGCCGACAGGTTTTTATAACCGTCAATAGAGGACATCACTTCAAGCATATGTTGCGCATAGGCTTCCCAGTCAGTCGCCATATGGAACACGCCGCCCAGCTTGAGCTTGCTTTTCACCAGTTCAGCAAACGGTACCTGAACGATGCGGCGTTTATTATGACGTGCTTTATGCCACGGGTCAGGGAAAAACAGTTGCACCATATTTAAAGAATTGTCAGGGATCATTTTATGCAGCACTTCGACTGCGTCGTGGCACATCACGCGCAGGTTCTCAACGCCCTCTTCATGTGCAGAAGAGAGGCAAGCGCCGACGCCCGGCGAGTGAACTTCGATACCGAGGAAGTTCTGCTCCGGACGCATTTTCGCCATCTCCACCAGCGAAGCACCCATACCGAAGCCAATTTCCAGCGTAACCGGCGCCGAGCGGCCAAACAGCGCGACGAGATCCAGTGGCTGTTCGCTGAACTCAACGCCCATCACCGGCCAGTAATTTTCCAGCGCGTGCTGCTGTCCTTTAGTCAGGCGGCCCTGGCGACGGACAAAGCTACGGATCCGGCGCAATGGACGGCCATTTTCATCAAATTCCGGTGAAATGACGTCGTTATTCATAAAGTGATCTGCTCGTGAGAGTGTTCAGGAAACGGGCATTATCCAAAGTTAATCGCATGATGCAAGCACCGGAAAGTTCCGGTTTACAGGCCAACGCCTCTGTGCTGCAATCTTTGCCCCTGACAACGTGATTCTGGTGACCATGCAAGCGTCTCAATTTTCAGCCCAGGTTCTGGACTGGTACGATAAATACGGGCGAAAAACTCTGCCCTGGCAAATTGAAAAAACGCCTTACAAAGTATGGCTGTCGGAAGTGATGTTGCAACAGACGCAGGTTACAACCGTTATTCCTTATTTCCAGCGTTTTATGGCCCATTTCCCGACTGTGACCGATCTGGCAAACGCTCCGCTGGATGAAGTGCTACATCTGTGGACCGGGCTGGGCTATTACGCTCGCGCCCGCAATCTGCATAAAGCTGCGCAACAGGTGGCGAACCTGCACGGCGGCCATTTCCCGGAAACCTTTGAAGAAGTGGCTGCGCTTCCTGGCGTTGGCCGCTCCACCGCAGGCGCGATCCTATCTCTGTCGCTGGGTAAACATTTTCCTATCCTTGATGGTAACGTTAAACGCGTGCTGGCACGCTGCTACGCGGTTGCGGGTTGGCCGGGTAAAAAAGAGGTGGAAAAACGGCTGTGGGATATCAGCAGTGAAGTCACACCAGCGAAAGGGGTGGAACGCTTTAACCAGGCGATGATGGATCTTGGTGCTATCGTCTGCACCCGTTCCAGACCGAAGTGCGAATTGTGCCCATTGCAAACCGGCTGCGAAGCAAAAGCGGCGCAGTCGTGGGCATATTATCCCGGTAAAAAACCCAAACAGACACTGCCTGAACGTACCGGCTATTTCCTGTTGATGCAGCATGAAGGCGAGGTTTATCTCGAGCAGCGCCCGCCTAGTGGGCTGTGGGGCGGTTTGTTCTGTTTCCCACAGTTCAATGATGAAGCGGGGCTGCGCGACTGGCTGGCGCAGAGGAACATTAGCGCCGATAATCTCAGCCAGCTTGTGGCATTCCGCCATACCTTCAGCCATTTCCACCTGGATATTGTGCCTATGTGGCTTGGCGTGTCCTCGTTCTCATCCTGCATGGATGATGGCGCGGGTCTCTGGTATAACTTGGCGCAACCGCCATCCGTCGGTCTGGCGGCCCCAGTGGAACGCCTGATACAGCAATTACGCGCCGAAGCGAAGTAGCGCGGTGCGCAAGTAGAGAGGATTTTTTATGAGCAGAACCATTTTTTGTACCTTCCTGCAATGCGAAGCTGAGGGGCAAGACTTCCAGCTCTATCCGGGCGATCTGGGTAAACGCATTTATAACGAGATCTCGAAAGAGGCCTGGAAGCAGTGGCAGCAGAAGCAAACCATGCTGATTAACGAGAAAAAACTCAACATGATGAATACCGAGCACCGCAAGCTGCTGGAACAGGAGATGGTGAATTTCCTGTTTGAAGGTAAAGATGTGCATATCGAAGGCTATACGCCGCAAGAGAAAAAATAAGCGCCTGAATATCTGCACGGCTGGCAATGTCGCGAAACGGGAAGATATTGCCAGCGCCTGGGCGTCACAGGCGCGTTTTCCCCAAACACAACTGCATCCGGAATGATGAAAAAATTTTTAGCGCTAGTGATGATCGCGCCGTTACTGATTTCTTGTTCCAGCTCTAACAAATCGGGCGAAGCCTATAACGAAGCCTGGATTAAAGACACTAACGGTTTTGATATTTTGATGGGGCAGTTCGCCCACAACATTGAGAATCTTTGGGGATTTAACGAAGTCCTGATCGCCGGGCCGAAGGATTACGTCAAATACACTGACCAATACCAGACTCGTAGCCACATCAACTTTGATAAGGGTACCATCACCATCGAAACGATTTCCGGTACCGATCCGGCTGCGCATCTGCGCCAGGCGATAATCAAAACCCTTATGATGGGTGACGATCCGGGATCTATCGACCTCTATTCTGATACCGATGATATCCCGATCTCCAAAGAACCTTTCCTTTATGGCCAGGTTCTGGATAACAACGGTGAAGCGATCCGCTGGGAGTGGCGCGCAGCGCGCTTTGCGGATTACCTGCTGCAAACCCGCTTGAAAAACCGCAGCAACGGCTTACGCGTTATCTATAGCGTGACGCTCAATCTGGTGTCGAACCATCTGGACAAACGTGCGCATAAATATATCGGTATGGTGCGCCAGGCCTCGCGGAAATATGGCGTCGATGAGTCGCTGATTCTGGCGATTATGCAGACTGAGTCGTCGTTTAACCCGTACGCGGTTAGCCGCTCCGATGCGCTGGGTCTGATGCAGGTGGTACAGCACAGCGCCGGGAAAGATGTCTTCCGCGCGCAGGGCAGATCCGGTACGCCGGATCGCAGCTATCTGTTCGATCCGCAGAGCAATATTGATATCGGCACTGCGTATCTGGCGATGCTGAATAATGTTTATCTCTCCGGTATCAGCAACCCGACATCCCGGCGTTATGCGGTGATCACCGCCTATAACGGCGGCGCGGGTAGCGTACTTCGCGTCTTTTCCAGCGATAAGATGCAGGCCGCCAATATCATCAATACTATGACTCCAGGGGATGTTTACCAGACCCTGGCTACCCGCCATCCGTCGGCGGAATCCCGTCGTTACCTCTATAAAGTCAATTCGGCGCAGAAGACCTGGCGTCGCAACTGATCTCGTGCCTCTTTCGTACATTTGTACGCAAGAGGCATAAGGTCTTCTTCTATGTGATGCAAACGGTTGCGTTAAAATGTGATATCCATCACCATATACAAATGCAATCAGAGGAAGTTTGCATTTTTATGTCGGGCATAACAAATTCGTCGCCCAGGCGATGATAGAATCCTGACACATAACAATATTAATTGTGCCCATTCCAACACCTGTCCGTCTCCTTTGTGAGGAAATTAACATGAATCTTAAGCTGCAGCTGAAAGTCATTATCTTTCTGCAGTTCTGCCTGTGGGGAAGCTGGCTGACGACGCTTGGCTCGTATATGTTCGTCACGCTGAAATTTGATGGTGCATCTATTGGTGCAGTGTATAGTTCGCTGGGCATTGCCTCGCTGCTGATGCCGCCGCTGCTGGGTATCATTGCCGATAAATGGCTGAGCGCGAAATGGGTTTACGCTCTGTGCCATCTGGTCGGTGCGATCACCCTGTTTATTGCCGCAGGCGTTACCACACCGGGCGCGATGTTTGCCATTATTCTGCTTAACTCGCTGGCCTATATGCCAACGCTGAGTCTGGTAAATACTATCTCTTACTTCCGCCTGAAATCCGCCGGGCACGATATCGTTACCGATTTTCCGCCAATTCGCATCTGGGGCACCATTGGCTTTATCCTGGCGATGTGGGGAGTGAGCTTCTCCGGCTTCGAACTGAGCCATATGCAGCTTTATATCGGTGCCGCGCTGTCGCTGGTACTGAGCCTGTACTCTCTGACGCTGCCATATATGCCGGTTGCGAAAAGCACCGAGAAACAGACTTGGGTGGAAATGCTGGGTCTGAATGCTTTTGCGCTGTTTAAAAACAAGCGCATGGCGATTTTCTTCATCTTCTCGATGATGCTGGGCGCAGAGTTGCAGATCACTAACATGTTCGGTAACACCTTCCTGCACAGCTTCGATGCCAACCCGCTGTTTGCTAATAGCTTCATCGTGACCCATGCGTCAGTGATGATGTCTATTTCACAGATTTCCGAAACTGCCTTTATCCTCGCGATTCCGTTCTTTATGAGCCGCTACGGCATCAAGAACGTAATGATGATCAGTATCTTCGCCTGGGTGCTGCGTTTTGGTCTGTTCGCCTATGGCGACCCGACACCGTTCGGTACCGTACTGCTGGTACTGTCAATGATTGTCTACGGCTGTGCGTTCGACTTCTTCAACATCTCCGGTTCGGTGTTCGTTGAGAAAGAGGTTAACCCGGCGATCCGCGCCAGTGCTCAGGGTATGCTGCTGATGATGACCAACGGCTTCGGTTGTATCCTCGGCGGTATGGCCAGCGGCAAAGTGGTAGAGATCTACACCACTGCTGGCGTTACCGACTGGAAAACCGTATGGCTGATTTTTGCCAGTTATTCACTGGTGCTGGCTTTTGCCTTTGTGACACTGTTTAAATACAAACATGTGCGCGAACCTGCGGCAGTCACGCAGAAAGCGTAAGACAACGACCCGGCCTGAGCGCCGGGTTATTTATGCCTTTTCCATGAATTTTCCACGCCTTCAGGCTGTTCCGGCCGGGTAAATCCATAGACCGGATAATCCAGTGCTATCCGGCAATAATTGTGGACGCTATCGCAACCGACTTATCCGCTCAGGAAAGGCCAGGATACATAACGCCACCCGATGTTGCATTATGGAAGTTGCGCCAACACGTATGCGACTGCCAGCAAATCGGCGCTGCCGCCGGGGCTTAAGCGCCGTGCCATCAGCGCCCTGTCCATTTCAGACAATGCATCGTTATCCCAGCCGCCCGCCAGTAAAGTTGCCGCATAATCCTGCACGTAGCGCAGCCCGGCAATACCGCCGCGCGACACCAGATTGCTGTCCGGGTTTGCTGCCATCAGGCGCAATAACGCATGTTGCAGCCGCCGTTCGCCCTGCTCCTGATGCCAGTACGGCAGCACCGCGCGGCGCACGGTGGCAAAACCTTGTTCGGCCTCGCCGCGAGCGCCAGTAAGACCATACTCCAGAAACTGTTTCTCACCTGCCGTCACAGCCTGCGGCCGGGCGGCCAGTTCACGCGCCACCAGCCCGCGACAGATTTCACTGACCTGTCGACACAACGTTTCAGCATGCAGCGGCTGGCATTGCCCCTGCAATCGCCCGGCGGCAAAACAGAGCAGCCCCAGCGAAAAAACCCCGCCTTTGTGCGTATTCACCCCGCCGGTAGCTGCAAACATCGCCTGTTCGCAGGCAATGCCAGCCGGACGCAGCAGGCGCAACTGGACACTTGCCTCCTTGTGGGCATGTTCGCGCCCGGCCAGTTCAAAGACAGAAAACCATGGCGTGATGGCCGCAATACTGCGTAAAAACAACGCATGATCCATATCCTGGTGCGAGCCGTTGTTCGCCCGGTCTACTAGCCCCGGTTTCGGCGTAAGATCCAGTTCCAACCGCAGTGCCCGGGCAGCCATCGCCGGTATGCTGATAACAGCAGATTCAGTCGCGAGCAAACCAGCCATCAATCAGTTTCTCCACGCGGGCAACCACTTCATCAACCGGGTGGCGACGCGAACGCGCGCAGCCGTGTGCTGGCTCATCGCACACCAGGCAACGACGGGTATTCAGATCCAGTGAATGCCGTCCGACCTGCCCCGCCTGCGGGCACAACACGTCAAAGTCCCACAGACGCCCTAATGGATGCGTCTGTTCCATCTCAACGCACTGCGCCTTGATTTCCACCGCCGGGTGCGCAACACACCACAGGGCTTCTGCGCCGGTCGGCAACCACAACACCTGTCGGTCCAGCACCTGCCAGCGGTTCTGCCACAGCAGTTGGTCGCAGGTCTGTAACGCCACTCCCATGGTATTGCGATAGCGAATGCTGTCTTTTACCGCGCCGGGGGTCACCAGCGTCAGTGAAATGACCGGTTGTTGGTAGTGAGCGAGCCAGTCAGCCTGACGCGCTGCACGGCTGTCTTTCGCCGCCAACAGCGCTTCAAGGCTGACGCCCGATCTTATGGGCGTCAGTGTCGTCATGCATTTTCCTCTTTAACCTGACGGACAACGTCAATGACGGTGCCATCACGGTAGCGGATCACCCCGACAATACGGTCGGTAAAGGCGATCAGTTTCGGTTCACCAGTCAGCGAGATGGCCCGTTGATAGAGTGTTTCGATATCAACAATTTTCAGCCCCGCTGCCAGCAGGCGTTCGCGGATCTCCGGACGCGCCGGATTCACCGCAATCCCGTGGTCAGTCACCAGCACGTCGATGCTTTCCCCGGGTGTCAACAGCGTGGTAACACGTTTCACCACCGTCGGAATACGGCTGCGCAGTAACGGCGCCACAACAATAGTCAGGTTTGCCGCAGCCGCCACATCGCAGTGACCACCTGATGCGCCGCGCATCACACCGTCTGAGCCGGTAATAACATTGACGTTAAACTCCGTGTCGATCTCCAGCGCGCTGAGGATCACCACATCGAGCTGGTCGCAACTGGCAGCTTTGCCGCCGGGGTTGGCATAGACGTCAGTCGAGATCTCAACGTGGTTCGGGTTACGGTGCAGCGATGCCGCTGCTTCACCGTCAAAACACTGTGTATCCAGCAGTTTGCCGATCAACCCTTTTTCATGCAGACTCACCAGCCCGCCAGTGATACCGCCGAGCGCGAAACTGGCCTTCACCCCGTGGCGCTCCATTTTCTCTTCCATAAAGCGGGTGGCAGCCGTCGCCGCGGCACCAGAGCCGGTCTGCATGGAAAAACCATCCTTGAAATAGCCGGAGTGCTCGATCACATCCGCCGCATAGCGCGCGATCATCAATTCACGCGGGTTGCTGGTAACACGCGCTGCGCCGACGCTGATTTTTGCCGGATCGCCCACACTCTCTACCTGCACAATCAGATCCACCTGCTCCTGACCGAGGCTGGCGGGCATATTCGGGAACGGCACCAGCGCTTCCGTCAGCAGCACCACTTTGCGGGCGAACTTCGCATCCACCATCGCGTAGCCCAGCGAACCGCAGCAGGATTTACCCTGTGTGCCGTTGGCGTTGCCAAACTCATCGCTACAGGGTACGCCAAGAAAGGCGACGTCAATCTTTAGTTCGCCATCCTGCAACAGTTTGACGCGCCCGCCGTGGGAATGAATCTGTACCGGTTCCGCCATCAGACCATGAGAGATTGCATCCGCCAGCTTACCGCGCATGCCTGAGGTGTAAATGCGGGTAATCACGCCGCTCTCAATATGTTCGATCAGCGCATCGTTGCAGGTCATCAGCGAACTGGAAGCCAGCGTCAGATTTTTGAACCCCAGACGCGCCAGCGTGGCGACAACATGGTTAATCACCCGGTCGCCTTCACGGAAGGCGTGGTGGAACGAGATGGTCATCCCGTCTTTCAGGCCGCTACGGGCGATGGCGTCTTCCAGCGTGGCGCAGAGTTTGCGTGTGTGTTTGCTGTTAACGTCCGCCAGCCACGGTGTGGCCGCATGAGCGCTGTCGAAAGGTTTTAACTCACGCAGATGGGGAAAATTAACGTGAAGAAGTTCTGTCTGATTCATTGTTCTGTCCTTACCGACGTACACCGGACGCGGCCGCACGTTCCAGCACCATCTGCGCGTGATTAATAATCGGGGCGTCGATCATTTTGCCGTTCAGCGAAACGACGCCAAGCCCGTTGCGTTCACCCTCTTCCGCCGCCTCAATAACCCGTTGCGCGTGGTCAACTTCCTCCTGGGTCGGCGCATAAGCGTTATGCAGTAGATCGATTTGCCGCGGGTTGATCAGCGACTTACCGTTGAAGCCCATTTTGCGGATCAACCCGACTTCGCGCAGGAATCCGGTTTCGTCGTTAACGTCTGACCACACCACGTCGAAAGCGTCGATACCGGCGGCGCGTGCGGCGTGCAGCACAGCGCAGCGGGCGTAAAACAGCTCGGTGCCATCGCCGCGTTCGGTCTGCATATCCATCACATAGTCGAAAGCGGCCAGCGCAATACCGATCAGACGCTGAGAGCTGCGGGCGATCGCTACGGCATTAATAACGCCGATCGCGGATTCGATGGCCGCCATCACGCGGGTCGATCCCACTTCACGTCCGCAGGCCAGCTCGATACGTTCGAGATGACGTTCCAGTTCGTAGATATCTTCCGGGGTATCCGTTTTCGGTAAGCGCACCACATCCACGCCAGCACGAACGACCGCTTCCAGATCCGGCAGGCCAAACGGCGTGTTCAGCGGGTTGATACGCACCACGGTTTCGATATCCTGGTACATCGGATGTTGCAGGGCATGAAACACCAGCAGACGTGCAGTGTCTTTTTCACGCAGGGAGACAGCATCTTCCAGATCAAACATGATCGAATCCGGACGATAGATAAACGCGGTGGAGAGCATGGCGGCGTTAGAGCCTGGCAGAAACAGCATACTACGACGGAGTTTTTTCACAGCAGTTTCCCCCAGTCTATCTCTGTTCCTTCCGATGCGCGCAGTACCGCGCTCTGTAAACGTGCGCGGATAACACAATCCAGCGCGCCTTTGTCTTCAATGATGATCAAGCCCTGGTGAACCGCCATTGCCCGCAGCGTGTCGTTCACCACCTTGCGGATCTGATCGCCAAATTGCTTGATAACCTCGCTGTGAACAACGACTTCCAGCTCGCCTTCGGCGGGGGCTATTTTCACCATCAGGTCGCTGGACTCCATGGTTCCGGCCAGCGCCTCCCTCACAATTTTCATATTTAGATTCCTGATTTTTAAACAGCTTCCGCGCTGTAGTGGGATTCGAGATGCGCGAAAGTGGTATCCGGTACAATTTCCCGAATACGGGAAAACTGGTGTGTTTGTAATAAACGGCGCACTTCAGACGCGGAGATGGCATTGCCGGTCGCTTTAATGCGCGGAATTTCCACTACCTCCACAGCCCCTGTCAGTAGTTGATGCATGGTCTGGTTGTACTGGCGGGTGATGTCGCAAAAGGGTTCGCTACCGATAAAGCGGTGGGTGATCCCCAACGCTGGCGCGATGTAATTGCGGAAAATCAGCAGGTCAATTTCGCTCCACGCCTGCTGCACTTTGCCGGTCTCTTTCAGGAAATAAGCCGGGAAAGTGGCGCGGGAAATGATGTACTGAGAGCCTTCATGAACGATGACATTCGGCAGATGTGCCACACCCGACTTCACCATTTTCAGCCGCGCGGCAAAGGGGAAGAACGACGCGTCTTCGCGCACCACGAACAGATGCAGCCAGTCGCAGGCATGTGCGGCCTGCTCCACCAGGTAGCGGTGCCCCAGCGTAAAGGGGTTGGCATTCATCACTATCGCGCCGATGCGTTTGCCCGGCATGCGATCGACCTGCAACGTGCGGCAGTAACGCTGGATCCCCGACGGAGTATTCTCCATCAACACCGCGTTGTTACCGCTTTGCGCCACCGGCCAGAAGCCACTGCGACGAAAACGCTCCAGGTTACAGGGGCGCGTGCAGAGGAACAGATGAAAATGCCCCCGCGCCAGCGCCAGATGGGAAACCTCTGCCAGCAAGCGCGCACTGAGATTTTCGCCACGCAGCTCTTCATCCACTGCAACACATTTGATGACGTTGGCGGCCAGGCCCGCACAACCCACCAGCCGGTATCCCGACCAGGCTTCAACGAAGGTGGTGATGTCACTGTCCATGCCTAATCCGCTGTCTGCGAGCAACGTGCGGATCGAGGCCAGCCGTTGAGTATTGCCGTTGACTTCCGCCACGCGGAAGTCGATGGAAGGTCGTGCCTGCATGGTATTGCCTTTCGTCCTTAGTGTGCGGCCGTCAGCGAATGGGCTGGCGCTGGCGCATCAATAATCACATTACTGAGGTGACCGATATTCTCGATCTCCACTTCGATGCGATCGCCCGCCTTCATAAACAATGGTGGGTTGCGTTTTTTGCCAACGCCGCCCGGTGATCCGGTGATGATGACATCGCCCGGCGTCAGGCTGGTGAAAGTACTGATGTACTCGATAAGCTCTGCCACCTTATGGATCATGCTGGCGGTGTTATCATCCTGTACCATGCGGCCATTCAGCCAGGTGCGGATCGCCAGTTGATGCGGATCAGGGATCTCATCCGCCGTCGTCATCCACGGGCCGAAAGCGCCGGTTTGCCGCCAGTTTTTCCCGGCGGTAAACCAGGTGTGCTGCCAGTCGCGCGCCGAACCATCCATGTAGCAGCTGTAGCCTGCAACGTGGCTTAATGCCGCCTCACGGGAGATATTCTCTCCCCCTTTCCCGATGATCACGGCCAGCTCGCCTTCGTAGTCGAACTCACTGGAGTGACGCGGCTTCAGTACCGGCGCATTATGGCCGGTCTGCGAATCTGCAAAGCGAACAAAGAGCGTTGGCGCCGGGTTATGCTGATCGAATTCTTTGCGCTTTTCGGCGTAGTTCATGCCAACGCAGAGAATTTTGGCCGGGTTATCAATGACCGGCAGAAATTGCAGGTCGTCGAAGCGGATATCCGCCGTTTCACCGTCCAGTTGTTGCGCTTCATGCAGCGCATTGGCAGCGAGCAGTGATTTCAAATCACCGTACTGGTCACCCAGACGCTGCCCCAGATTGATTACGCCATCAGCCTTGACGATACCGTAACTCCGGATCCCCTGATGGACAAAGCTTGCGAGTTTCATATCAGTTCCTGTAACACTTGAATCAAACGAGGAAATTGCCGAGCACCAACAGCGATACCGAGACGTTGATCGCGCCGCCGATACGGGTTGCAATCTGCGCGAACGGCATCAGGCTCATGCGGTTACCCGCAGTCAGGATGGCAACATCCCCTGTACCGCCCTGGCCGCTCTGGCAGCAGGAAACGATGGCCACATCAATGGGATGCATGCCGATCTTTTTGCCCACAAAAAAGCCGGTGGCAACCAGTGCGGAAACGGTACTCACGATCACCAGCAGGTTGTTGATGGTGAACGCATGAACCAACTCTTCCCATGGCGTGATAGCCACACCGACGGCAAAGAGGATGGGATAGGTAACGGAGGTCTGGAAGAATTTGTATACCACCTGAGAGCCTTCCAGCAGACGCGGAGATACTCCGTTCGCCAGCTTGATCAGAACGGCAACGAACAGCATACCGACCGGCGCAGGCAAGCCAATCAGCTTATGACCGAGCATGCCAATCATATACAGCAGCACAGCCAACAGCGCGCCAGCCGCGATAGTGGTGACATCGGTTTTACCGGATAAAGCCGGTGTAGCCGGAGCCTGTTCATCGCCATTGCTGCGATTCGGCATTAACTGCCCTTCGCCGGTCAGGTGCGGGAAGCGTTTACCCAACTGATTCAGGCAACCAGAGATAATGATGGCAGTCAGGCCGCCAAGCATGACCATCGGCAATACGCGACCAAGCGCAACACCCTGATCCATATGCAGCAGCGTCGCGTAACCGATGGAAAGTGGGATCGCGCCTTCACCCACACCACCCGCCATGATCGGCAGAATGATAAAGAAGAAAATCTGGAACGGCTCCATACCGAGCGCCAGGCCCACACCCATTCCCACCAGCATACCGACGATTTCGCCACACAGCATCGGGAAGAAGATACGCAGGAAGCCCTGGATCAGCGTGGTACGGTTCATACTCATGATGCTGCCGACAATGATGCAGCAGATATAGAGATAAAGAATGTTGGTGGATTTATAGAACTTGGTGGTGGATTCCACGACCACATCCGGCAGCAGGCCGTAGTAAACCATCGCCGAGGGAATAAAGGTGGCGCAAATGGCCGCTGCGCCCAGTTTGCCGACGATCGGCAGACGTTTGCCGAATTCACCGCAGGCAAAGCCGAAGAATGCCAACGTGGCTACCATCACCACGATATCGCTCGGCAACTTACCGCCCAGGCAGTCAATGGCAATTAATGCCCCGGCTAACAGGAATAATGGCAGCGGAATAACCCCAACTTTCCAGGTATCCATAATGTGCCACCATTTTTCTTTCAGTGGTTTCTTTTGAATCTCAAGCGATTCAGAGGTAACAGAAAATGAATCGTCAGTTGTGCTCATAATTAAGCCCCTTGGTTATTTTGTGCATACAGAGTAAAGGGCTAAAAACGTACTTTATGTGAGGAAATGCATAATAAAATCGTTGTTTTAATGGCGCCTATGGTTTTTATGGTTTCTTTTATTTTGTGTGATTCATCGCTTATTTATTGCTGTGGTTTTTATGGTTTTTTTATATAGACACACAACTTAATAACATTTCCAAAAAAGAATATTTAACAGGGCATTTTAAGCACCAGGCCACGCTGTGCAAAGGATCACAAGTTTCCAGTAAATTCCACACGCATGTTAAAAAAGATGCTACATTGGCGCATTATTGGCTGCTGTGCGTGACGTCATGAAAGTCTCTTTTCAAATCAAACTTTTTATTTCGCTGGTGCTTTTCTTCTCCGGCCTCTTCGTTTTATTAGGTGTTTATTATTACAAGGACGTTGGTCGCCAGCTATATCAGGAGATGAGCGCCAGAGCCAAAATACAGGCGGAAGAAATAGCGATCATTCCGAATTTACGCCAGTCAGTTGCCGATAAAGATATTCGAGCCATTGCGCAATTTATGCATAAAGTAGTGGCACACAGCGATGCAAGCTTTATTGTTATCGGCGATGACAAAGGGCTGCATCTATTTCATTCAGTGCATTCTGATGTCGTGGGAAAAACGTTAATTGGCGGCGATAACGCCGACGTACTCCAGGGAAAAAGCACAACAACCATTCGCAAAGGCGGGCTGGGGATTTCACTACGCAGCAAAGCGCCAATATTTGATAATGCCGGGCATGTGGTGGGGATTGTTTCTGTCGGCTACCTGACCAGCTATCTCGATACGATCACATTGGGGAAAGTGATCAACATTTTTATCGCCGCAGTGTTGTTATTGGTAGCACTGTTTGTTTTTTCCTGGTTTTTTACCCGCAGTATCAAAAAACAGATCTTCTCACTGGAGCCACGCGAAATTGGTCTGCTGGTGCGCCAGCAGAAAGCGATGATGGAGTCGATCTACGAAGGAGTGATCGCCATTGACAGCGAATTGCGTATCGAGGTGATTAACCAGGCGGCGCGTAAACTGCTGGGTTTAAGCCAGCCGACGCGTGCACTGCGTGGGCAAACCATCGCCGAAGTCATTGCGCCTGTGCCCTTTTTTGCCCGCGAGGTGATGCTGGAGAATGACACGCATGATGAGATTTGCCGGTTCAACCAGTTGACGGTCATTGCCAGCCGGGTGCGCATTATGCTGGAGAATAAGTTACAAGGCTGGGTGATCACCTTCCGCGATCGCAATGAGATCGACAGCCTCAGTACGCAACTGAGCCAGGTAAAACGCTATGTCGACAATCTGCGCATTATGCGTCATGAGCAACTCAACCGCATGGCCACGCTATCGGGGCTGCTGCACATGGAGCGTTACGACGACGCCATTCGCTACATTCAGGCGCAGTCGGAGCATGCGCAGGAGCTGCTGGACTTTATTTCATCGCATTTTAGTTCGCCGACATTGTGCGGCCTGTTGTTAGGTAAAGCGGCGCGCGCCCGCGAAAAAGGCGTCGAACTGGCGTTTGATCCGTCGTGCCGGATGGATCGCCCTGGTTGCGCACTGGGCGAGGCGGAGCTGATTTCGATCATCGGCAATCTGCTGGATAATGCCATTGAAGCGACACAGCGCGCAGAGTTACCACATGAGCCGGTCGAGGTGCTGATCCTGCAGCATGAACACGAGTTGATTATTGAAGTGGCAGATCGCGGTGTGGGGATCGCGCCGGAAATCCGTGAGCATATTTTTGAGCGCGGGATAACCACCAAACGCCGTGGCGATCATGGCATCGGGCTGTACCTGATCGCCAACTATGTCGCCCATGTCGGTGGTTCGATTGAAGTTTCGGCCAACGAACCGCGCGGCACCATTTTCTCTTTATTTATTCCTGAAACGGGCAACGTACTGCGTCCCGTACCGACCCTGGAAGATCAGAATTATGCATCATGAACTGATAGACGTGCTGATAGTGGAAGATGAACACACCCTTGCGCAGCTTCATGCGGAGCTTATTGGCAAGCATCCGCGCTTGCGGCTGGTAGGGATTGCCTCGTCGCTGGCAGAAGCAAAAGTCATGCTGGACAGCATGCAACCTCAGCTTGTTCTGCTGGATAACTATCTGCCAGATGGCAAAGGCATTACGCTTATCAGCGATACGCAAATTATCCGCGCCAACTGCTCAGTAATTTTTATTACCGCTGCCAGCGATATGGATACCTGTAGCCAGGCGATCCGCAATGGCGCGTTCGACTATATCCTCAAACCAGTGTCGTGGAAGCGGTTGAGCCAGTCGCTGGAGCGCTTTGTACAGTTTGCCGATCAGCAACGGGTGTGGAAAATTGTCGATCAGCAAAGCGTCGATTCACTCTATCAATTGCAGGCCAAAAACTACCGCCAGGAGAATGGCAGCAAAGGCATTGAAGAGAATACGCTGGCGCTGGTACAAAAGCTGTTTACCGACGATGCCGAACGCTGCTTTTCCGTTGATGAAGTGGTCAGTGAAACGGGATTAAGTAAAACCACCACTCGTCGCTACCTCGAACACTGCGTGGAGGCTGGTTTTTTGGTGGTTGAGATGCTGTACGGAAAAATCGGCCACCCGCGCCGTATGTATCGCCGGGTGGCCGCGTAATGCTGTCCGGGTTACTTCAGCACATAGCCGTACAAGCGTTTGATCCCATCGGCATCGGTTTCGGAATAGACGCCCTGCAACTCTGGTGAAAAGCCCGGTAGCAGGTTGACGCCCTCTTCCAGCGCCAAAAAGTAGCGCTGGACGGCCCCACCCCACGCTTCACCCGGTACCACGCACAGCACACCCGGCGGATAAGGCAGCGCGCCTTCAGCGGCGATACGCCCTTCAGCCTCGCTGATACGCACCAATTCAACGTTGCCGCGAATAAACTCGCTGTGGGCGTCCTGAGGATTCATCACCACCGTTGGCAGGCTCTCTTTGCGGAACATCGCTTTTTGTAGATCCTTCACATCAAAGCTGACATAGAGATCGTGCATCTCCTGGCACAGCTCACGCAGAGTGTAATCGCGGTAGCGTACCGGGTATTTGTTAAAGATGGTCGGAAGCACATCGGCGAGCGGCGTATCATCTTCAATATGCTGTTCAAACTGACCGAGCATCGCCACCAATTGCGCCATTTTCTCTGCGCTCTCGGCTGGCGTCAGCAGGAACAGGATCGAGTTAAGATCGCACTTCTCCGGTACGATGCCGTTCTCGCGCAGGAAGTGCGCCAGAATAGTCGCCGGAATACCAAAATCGGCGTATTCCCCGGTTTCCGCATCGATGCCTGGTGTGGTCAGCAGCAGCTTGCAGGGATCAACAAAATACTGTTCGCGCGCATAGCCCTCAAAGCCGTGCCATTTGTCACCCGGTTCAAAGCTGAAGAAGCGGCGTTCGCGAGCAATCATCTCTGTGGGATGATCCTGCCATGGGCGACCGGCGATCTCTGGCGGCACGAAGGGTTTGATCATTTTGCAGTTAGCAATGATAGCCTTGCGCGCGTCTATCCCCAGCGTCACACACTCGGCCCACAGGCTGCGCCCGCTCTCGCCCTGATGGATTTTGGCGTTAACATCCAGTGCGGCAAACAACGGATAGAACGGGCTGGTCGAGGCATGCAGCATAAAAGCGTTGTTCAGCCGCTTATGCGGGCAGAATCGCGCCTGGCCGCGCAGATGGTTATCCTTCTTGTGGATCTGCGACGTTTGCGAGAAACCGGCCTGCTGTTTGTGCACCGACTGGGTGACAAAAATACCAGGATCGTTTTCGTTCAGATCCAGCAGCAGCGGCGAGCAGTCCGCCATCATCGGGATAAATTGCTCGTAACCGACCCACGCAGAGTCAAACAGAATGTAATCGCACAGGCTGCCAATCTTGTCGATCACCTGACGGGCGTTATAGATAGTGCCATCGTAAGTCCCAAGCTGGATCACCGCCAGACGAAACGGGCGTGGCTGTTCGGCCTTATGTGGCGCGACATCGCGGATTAGATCACGCAGGTATTTCTCATCGAAACAGTGATTGTCGATGCCGCCGATAAAACCAAACGGGTTGCGTGCTGCTTCCAGATAAACAGGCGTTGCTCCCGCCTGGATCAGCGCGCCGTGGTGATTGGATTTATGGTTATTGCGATCGAACAGCACCAGATCGCCGCGGGTTAATAGCGCATTGGTCACGACCTTATTGGCAGCAGATGTGCCGTTGAGGACGAAATAGGTTTTGTCAGCATTAAATACTTTTGCTGCGAATTTCTGCGCATGCTTCGCCGATCCTTCGTGGATCAACAGATCGCCCAGTCTGACGTCAGCGTTACACATGTCAGCGCGAAAAACGTTCTCACCGAAAAATTCATAGAACTGACGTCCTGCCGGATGCTTTTTGAAAAATTCACCGTGCTGATGACCCGGACAGGCAAAGGTGCTGTTGTCCATCTCGACATACTGGCGCAGTGTATCGAAAAACGGCGGCAGTAAATTGTCTTCATAATCGACAGCGGCTGCTTCTAGTTCCAGCCACTCCTGATCTTTGCCTGCGATAACCGCCGTAATGCCTTCCGGCATATCGACCGGCTCACCGGAGAATAAGAATACCGGCACGTTAAAACCTGTCCGTTTGAGCAGCGCCAGAATGCCGCTACGACTCTCCGCTACTGTTATGACGACTGCCGCCACATCCGTAAAGTCGGTGCTCTCCAGCGTCACCACTTCGCGGTGGGTGGAAAGCAGAGATACCAGCTCGCAGCTGACGGCAATTTTCATCGATTTCATAAGCACGAATACCCGTTTCAGGGGAGTAAAAGACCCCGGACAAAGCTGCTGCTTCGCCCAACGAACGTGTCTGACTGGAACCAGCTCCAACCGCCAGACATCAGTAAAAGCAGAACGTCTCTGATCTTACTGTTGTCCTACAGTGAGCGTGCGTTACCCTCACCGCATGGTGAGTGAAGTTGGAGATAAAATGAGACGGGCGCCCGTTTGCGCAGGCGCGCAATCTCTCTGGCTAACGGCTGAATAGTGCGTCATCAGGCGGCCCCGTTGAGGTAGAAGAAAATTCGCGCAATCATGGCACCTTTCCCCCACTGGCGCAACAAACGCAGGCTCAACCGCGCATGAAAATGCTATTCTGGGCGGCATATTATTCAGTTATATGAAACACAGGAATGATGGTGTGTTAACAGGTCCTTTTATCAATGCCGCCGCCGTATTGATCGGCGGAACAATTGGCGCCTTACTCAGCCACCGGCTGCCGGAGCGGGTGCGTAATTCAATGCCGTCTATTTTTGGCCTGGCCTCGTTAGGTATCGGCATCCTGCTGGTCATCAAGTGCGTGAACTTGCCGGTGATGGTGCTGGCGACACTGGTGGGTACGCTTATTGGCGAACTTTGCTATGTGGAGCGTGGTATTAGCAGCAGCGTAAATGCGCTGCGGGATCTGGTGCAAAAACGCAAAAAGGGTGAAGCCGACAGCGCACATGAGCCTTTTATTCAGAGCCTGGTGGCGATCATTATTCTGTTTTGCGCCAGCGGCACCGGGATTTTTGGCGCCATGCGTGAAGGGATGACTGGCGATCCGAGCATTTTAATCGCCAAAGCGTTTCTCGATTTCTTTACGGCGATAATCTTCACCACCTCACTGGGTTTTGCCGTCGCGGTGATTTCCGTGCCGATGCTGATTATTCAACTGACGCTCGCCACCTGCTCGACGCTGATCTTACCGCTGACCACTCCTGCGATGATGGGCGATTTCACCGCCGTGGGCGGTGTTTTACTACTGGCAACCGGGCTACGTATTTGCGGCATCAAGATGTTTGCGGTGGCGAATATGCTGCCTGCGCTGGTGATTGCGATGCCCATATCCGCGCTATGGGCGGCATTTTTTGCCTGAGTCAGCGTGCAATATCAACAAAGTGGTGATAGATTGTGCAGTCCGCTACGAATTAAAGAAATTTCGTTGACGGAGCGTGGGGAATCAGGTTTAATGCGCCCCGTTGCCCGGATAGCTCAGTCGGTAGAGCAGGGGATTGAAAATCCCCGTGTCCTTGGTTCGATTCCGAGTCCGGGCACCACTTTCACTTCTATGTGCATCTCCCAAAATCCACAAAACTCAAGTATAATCACTGCCATAAGCCATTTTCGAACATTCCGAATTCCACTGACCTCAACTCTACCTTAATCAAGTTGCATCTGGGGGCTTTTCGTGTTGGCCTGCTCCCCGTTGATTAACACACCGCGATGTTAGTAATGTCTTCATAAGCCACATGAGGACACGCCCCGGGACAGACCTGAAAGCTGAACAATTCGGGCCACTCCATTGGCAGACCGGCCAAGCCGCTCCCCGATTTCACGGGCAGACAGCTGACCATAGTGTTGTTCCACAAACGTAATTTCGGCTATCGTCCACCGTGTCCGGTGATTAAGGTGACGCTGCGTTTTATCTACCATGTCAAACCTCCCTGGTATTAGTCACTCTGTTTCTCCTGCGCCAGCGTAGAGATTTGAGCCCGGAGGTGCTGCTCAGCCTGCTGAATCTGCTGCTGACGAAGCGGTGAACCTTCAGGGAGCAGCTTCAACTGCCGAAGCTGTTCTTCCACCGGGACGGTCTGCCGGAAGCTTGTCAGCATGCCAAAAATCTGCGATTTAAGCTCACTGACGGTGATATATTTTCCCTTCTGACCATCAAGTGCATTCAGTTTATCGGCAAGAGCCTGAAGCTGCGTCATACCTTCATGCCAGCCGTTCATTGTATCGACAGGAAGTACTGAGACATTAATCTGTTGCTGCCACTGTTGTACCAAGGGCTTAGCCTGCTCCGGCCACAACGACTGAACCTGTTCGGTGAGTTTTTTGCTGTAAGCGATGTTCCAGTCAGGTGGCAATTTATCCAGCCGGGCAAGCTGCTGCTGTGTTTGTGCAATCACCGTTTGTGGTAACAGGGATTGCTGGTGCAACATCTCCAGTTGTTCCGGCGTAAGTATTGCGGGTAATGGTGCCAGGGATGCTGCAAGCTGAGTCTGTAGCGGGTCTGGCCGGTGAAGATACTGCCAGCTCCACACTGTGACGGCGCTGACCACCAGCATGGTACACATCCCGGCGGCGAAGGATTTCCATGGTTTTGCCGGAGCGGGCATTGCCGGCAGCACCTCCACATTCACCTGGCGTTCTGGCTGTGCAACGTACACCCACTTTACTGTGCTGTCCGGTGCCCGGATATCTTCAGACGGGCTACCGGCACGGGGGCCTGTTGATATTCCCGCAGCATTCATCACGGTGGCAGATAACACGATACCAGACTGAGTATCCGGTCCGGTGCTGGTTGTGTCATCACTGTTTTCCAGCCGGACAGCACTGTTGTGCATCAGGGTACGCAGGGTATCAAACTGGCTCAGGTGTTTAAGCTCCAGACGCTGTAACACGCCCCCCAGACCGGTAAGCAGTTGTTCGGCGCGATAAAGCTGGCTGAGGTCACTGTAATTCAGCGGAAGCATACGCATCAGTTGCTGCAGGCGCTGGCTCAGACTGCTGAGGATTTCCATGCGGGCATGTACTGGCTGAGGCCACAGCGCCCCCCACTGATGGCTTATCAGTGCTTCCAGTATCGCCAGACCTTCATTGAGACCGAATAATCCGGCCAGATGTGTGCGGGCCAGCGTATACCAGGCCACGGTCTGTAGCTCCACACCATTTTGTTCAAACAGTGAGAGGCACAGTTTTTCGACATAGTGCCAGTTCACATCAGGACGCGCCGGATGTGCCAGCTTGCTCAGTTCATCGCGCAGGGCGGCATAATCCGCCAGTGTACGCGGGTCGCCGCCGGTTTTGATTTTTCGTTGGGTGATGTCCATGACCAGTTGTCCATGTGGTGTATCTGAAGCGGTGGAAGAGGATTGTGTATGCGGCGTCGCTTTCTGCTTACAAAGGCTCTGCAAAAACCCGGCCTCTGGCCGCTATGGCAGAAGCGCGAAAATCAGACCAAAAAAAGTGCTGTCATCAAAACGCTGTGCAGGCCGGGATAAAGCACCAGGCGGAGTAAAGCTCCAGTCGTTCAGACTGCCTGACCGCATGAACAGACGACCAAGGAAAGTCACGTGCCCTTCACTATGAAAGGTCGCCTCCACGCATCCGGTCACGCCCTGGCCGTACAGAAATACCGGCACAAACTTTACGACCCGGTCGCCATAACGCAGTACGACAGCGGAAATCTCAAAAGCCCCGCCCTCCGCCAGCAGGTCCGTGACGGATACAGACAGCGTCTCCGCATTCAGTCCGGTATCTGCCAGCCACGCCGCCATCTGCTCCTGAAGTTGCGACATTCGCAGACGGAACTCCGCAATATCAGCCTGACTCCTGCTGCCTGCGGGAGCCGGTGCAGGTTGTCCGGCCTGCAGTTTTTTGAGGAACTGTGATTTTACTGACATGGTGTTATCTGGCCTTACATACCGGTTGTTGTGTTGAGATACTGCTGGTTCTTCAGGTGCCGGAGTAATACCCGCCCTTCAGGCATAAACTCAGTGCCATAGCGCACCAGACCAGTGCTCTTCAGCTCAGCGTCAATGGCATAACGCAACTCGCCGGGGACGTTCTGCTCCAGCAGGACGACAGTAATTTTTTTCAGACGCGGCTCATATTTGAGCAGGACCGCCGACAGGGTACCCATCAGCTCATGGGCGGTACCGGGCATGCCCTGGAGAACTCTGGTCATATCCGGCAGACCGTAGTCCGGCAGATGCGCCAGCGTGCCGGCACGACAGTTGAGGATACGCTGCATGTTATCCAGCACCGACAGGATGACCTGATTTTCTTCACTGACCTGATGGAGGCCGAGGCCACCGGTAAAATTGCCACAGAGCATTTCATACAGCGATGGCGTATTGTGTCCCTGTGGCATCAGTTGTCCTTAAGCGGTAGTAGCGTCAGATGATTGTTACCTGCTTCCAGAATGCGCGGCTTATCCGGGTCAAGGTCTTCGCGTTGAATTACCTGTTTCCAGGTGTTGTTGATCATATCCGGATGGCGGAACAGCCCTGCCACTGCCACAAACTGCGCATCGGTCTCCATCGGCATATTGAGGTTCACATCACCGCCGGGTTTTACCACCACATCGCGGCTGGCCAGCAGGTCAGCTTTCAGAATGGTGTCCCCCTCTTTCAGCAACTGCTGGTAGACCGTTTTGTCGAAGGTTTTACGGTCTTTCAGTTGATAAATACGAAGAACCACTGGTTCAGACAGCGAGTTACTCTCGCGGGAGTCGGTATTCAGCGCTTCACGCGCCGTGAAATCCAGATGCAGTACCTTAATCTTTTTGTAGAACATGGCGTTAAAGGCCGATTTGGTGCCATCGGTAATGCCCTGTGTCATCCCGCAGCCCGCCAGGCTGAATGCCAGCAGTGCAGGTAGCCAGCATACGGATTTAATCAAACTTGTACGTAACACGTCGGTTTCCTTGTTGTGGTGTCGCGGGCTCCAGCCCGGTGTAGTAACCCAGTTCGGTCGTAAAGGTCTGCGGGATATCCTCCGGGAGTTCATCACCCTCCACACCCAGTACGCCGTTCATGCCCAACCAGAAAGGGCCGTCGCCAAGCGGCGGCACTGCCAGCAGGCAGGTCCGGGTGGTCAAGGTGATTTTTGCCTTAAAGCGCCAGCCCAGATACACACGCAGCAGCACCAGAAAGTCCTGATACAGCAGACCATCCGGCTTCCAGCCCCGTGCTTCCTGTTCGTTATCCGTCGTGAGCGCAATCAGCAACTGGCTGTTGGCATCCATCGCTTCATCATCCAGAGGCGTGTTGCCGTCCAGCAGAAAATCATCATCGCCGTAAAAGCCCAGCGGCTGACTGACCCCGACAGGCCGCAGGCAATACGGGCTCACCTGCACCCTGGTATCGGGCGCCAGCAGGCCCACCAGTGCCTGCATCCCCTCCTGGGTTTTACCTGGCTGCTGGAGTACGCCCAGCAGCGACAGAAAGCGGGATACCGGGGTGGCGATATGTTCGGCGGTGCCCGGTATGCCCAGCCCCACCAGGCCCAGCAACGACTGCGAGATGCTGTCCGTACCGCCGGGCTCGAATGTGGCCGGGTAAGAGTATTTTCGCCAGATGCGATAAAACTGCGTCAGGATGCGGTGGCTGAAGATATCCAGAAAGCCCTGCAGCGCCTCATGCCCTTCACGGCGCTGGGTAATGTCGTCGAGATAGGCAGTCGGTAGCGGTGAATCAACACCATACATCCCCATAAACGTGGCGCGGATGAGCGGTGGCTTGCTGTCATCATCCTCGTCATATTCGACAGCCTTCAGTTCACTGGCAGGGAAACCCATCCCCGGATGCGGCGCAAACCGCACCGGGTCATCACAGGGATGGCTGGTTGAGCCCATCAGCGGCCGATCCGGATTACGTTTCTCCAGCAACTGGCAGAAACGGTAAAAGTTAATGCGGTGAAGGTCGGCTTCCAGTCGCGGGGTCAGCCGGGAATGCGGCGGTTGTGTTTCTCTTCCCATTCCAGGCGCTCTCCGGTCGGTTGCAGAATAATAATCAGGTGGTTAAACAGATAGATGTCAGTGTAGAGCGCGAAGAAGCGGCTCAGCATCTCGCCAAACAGGCAGATATCGCCGCGTCCGGCAAAGCCGTGGCTGTCCAGCGTCACCTCAATCTGCACGCCGCGTACCAGGTAGCCCTGCTCAAAGCGCTCGGTTTCACTGTGCTTCACGTCGATAATCGCTTCCAGACGACGGCGGTTCATCTCACTGTCGGTCCATTCATACAGTGCCAGGGTGCCACGCAGCACGTCGGCATTATCCATCATCGACAGGAATCCACTGCCGAGGTGGCTCAACACGCGCCAGTGAAAGCGGTCCTGCGCCGGGGGATAACAGGGCAGCGTCGGCGCACACAGGTTACACACAGCGATACTGGCCGAGGTGGTTTTCATTACCGTATCGAGTACGGTACTTTGCAACGCCCGACGAGGTAGCTGGCCGTTGGTGCCGGTCAGTGTCAGCGACAGGCTTTCGTCTTCCGGCACCGTGTGATTATCAAACGCTTCACCGCCGAGGATAAGCCAGGTGTTATGCAGGCCGGACGGACCACGGCGCACACGGGTGTGGTAGTAATATTCCGGCGCTTCATGGCGCATCATTCCGCCTTTGTGGCGAAAGCTTGAGAACGGCACGTAAGTATGCTGGCTCGATGACATTACTGAATCGACCGCGTATATCTCGGTATGGCCATCCTGCACGCGCATCGGGCGCAGCATGTATTCGGTCTGCAGGGAGTTGAGCGTCAGTGGGTCAGACTCCAGCGGGAACAGGTTAATCACCGGCACACAGTTCAGGCGCAGATGCTTTTCGGTAAAGCTGAAGTCATGCTCCCAGCGTTCCGCCAGTACCACGTCGATTTCAAACCAGGGAAGCGCAGCCGGAAATTCCACGGTTTCCAGCCCACGCAGGCCGGTGAACATGAACTTCTCGCGGAAGGTGAAATACTCCAGCAGCAACTGATAGCCGCTAAAACTGCTGTTGCCCTTCGGCCAGAGGGTATCGTTATCACCAAACCCCAGTGCAGTGAAATGCCCGGCCAGCGGTCTTCTTTCCGCATCGCCAGGCATTCGCAGCCATATCCGGGCCACATTCATGGTGAACGCTTCGTGCATGGCGCAGGCCAGCGGCGCATCAGCATTGAGATAGAAAGGAATATGACTGAGATCGATACGGCTCCAGTCCGCGAGCTCGCTGCAGTTAATACGCAAAGTGGCAACAGAACGACCATCCGCATCGGTCGACAGACGGGCATGTTCCAGCGACAGCGGCTGAAGGTCGATCTCTTTCGTGGTGGTGTAACGGCAGCGTGTGCCCTTTTCACCAATTGGTCTGGAAAGCACCTCGAAACCTTTCGCGATCCGCATCGGCTCTTTCATCTCGCGCCAGTCGGGTGTGAACTCCACCACTGACATCGACGGAATGGTGCGCAGGTAATGCGGCCACAACAGGCTGACCAGCCCTTCCGTCAGCTCCGGAAGGTCATCATCGAGCTTTTCACGTAAACGCCCCATCAGGAAGGCAAAGCCTTCAAACAGACGCTCCACGTACGGGTCACGCGCCCCCGCTTTATCGAGATTGAGCATTGCCGCCTGCTCGGGGTGAGCACGGGCAAACTCTTCACCGGCTTCCAGCAGATAGCGCATTTCAGCGTCATAATAACGCAGGGTTAAGTCATTCATAATATTTCTGCTTTGTTATCCTGGGGGGGCAGGGCTCAGCGGTACCCTGTAATATGTTCAGCATGCGGTGCAGGAACATCACGATGGCTGGCAGTGTGATTATCCACCGTAAGTACGTTCATGCCGGGAAGGGATAAATTTTGCGCCGCAGGGACAACTGCTGGAACTGTGCAGCGAGCCGGCATATTTTCGCCCGTTGGCATTATTGTTCGGGATATGTCCCACTATTTTGTAAGTCCCGGCATGCTTTCCACAGGTCACATTCTCCTGCTCCCGGGCAACAGGGACCCCCATGACGGTATCGGTCGGATCACCTTCAATAATTTTTCCACCGCAGGTGGTCATGTCACCCTTTACCAGATAATAACCTTTCGCCATTTTTCACTCCCTGAGTGCATCAACCATTCAACCACAAAGCACAGCACTGCTGGCCGGATCGAGCGCAATCAGACCGGACAGAAGCAAATCCATCTCTGGCTGTAACCGCGATTTATCGGTTTCACTGCGGGCGGCTTTCATGCGCAGCAGCCTGAGGCGGCGCGATTTCACTTCAAACAACAGCGCCGGTGTCCACTGCGTGAGAGTGATGGACTGAGCAGCCCCGTCGAGTTCACCCAACAGATGCAGGGCCAGTTCATTTTTGCCCTTCTGCTCGGCCACGCGGGCCATCAGCAAACGCAGCAACCATCTGTCTTTTGTGGAGTCGGTGCCCGGGCGTGTCTGTAGCCAGTGAAGTGTGGCATCCAGTCCTTCGCTGTCCGCTTTCTCCAGCGCTTCAGGCTCAAGCGCCAGAATATCGTTGTCACCCATGCTGGCGGCACTGACCGGTTCATCCCGCCAGCCGGACATATCGTCCAGCACGCTCTGGTTTATCCAGTTCAGCGTCACTTCATCAGCAAACGGCGTACCGTCATTAAAGGCCAGCGTTTCAAGTCCGGTAAGGCGGCGCAGCAACCCTTTCAGGTCGGCGGCGATGATGTCGGCCAGTATATCCTGCCCCGATTTCATCAGGGCCTGGTGGATATACCACTGCAAATCCAGCCACAGGTGGTTGGCACCACGCGAAAAGGCGCTGTCTGCCTGCTCCATAATTTCAGACCAGTTCTGCTGCAGATACAGGCGTTTGAGCATCGCCCGCTGGTCTGCACGGGGCGGTTCGATTCGGGTTTTCCCCTGTGCATCCGGGGCAGGAATACTGTGCAACGTGTCATGACGCAGGCTTTTCATCAGCCGGTGTGCGGCAAGCCAGCCATCGGGCTGCTCACGCAGGTACCCCGTCAGGGTACGGGCTTGGGCCAGCAAATCCTGGCCGGAAGTGATGCGGTTCAACATCGGTGCATCCGACTCTGTCACGTGAGATGACGGCTGCGCGCCTGTCTGGCTGCTGGCGTTCTGCGGCACCACCGCATCCACGCCCCCGCCTTTCATCAGGCGGGACTCCAAAGCTCTGTAAAGCGCATTGAGCTCCGGCCGCGACGCTTCCGGCTCGGTCTCCAGACTGTCGCGGATCAACAGCAACGCCCCGGTGGTACGCTGTGCATCCTCGCGTACGACCTCCGGGTACAGTGACAGACAGTCCAGGACACGGGTACCGGCGAGCCATTCCAGCGCGGCCTTGCGGCTGCGGTCCCGCTGTGGATGAAGCTGCATGCCGTAGCGCTGCAGTAATCCCGCCAGCAGTTCAAGCCCTTCGGCAAAGCCGGCTTCGCCATCCTGGTGCAGGCGCGCCCAGCAGTAATAAGTCGCAACCCGGATATCTTTGGCGGTATTGGTCAGCAGCTTTTCGGCAAGCGTGCAAATCAGCCCGGTATCGATACCGGAGAGCTTATTGACCTCCTCGCGGATACGCTGGAAATCATCGTCATATCCCGGGTCTTCCCCGGTCGGGCCCGCTTCACTGACCTGGGCAAGCCAGGGCTGCCAGTTTTCCGTGCGTGGCTGCGCCTGTTGCCGCAGCAGTGTTTCATCTGCCTGACAGGCGGCAACCAGATTCTGCAGTGTGCTCATTATTCGCTCCCCTCCATGTCATTGTTTCCCGTATTAGCCATCATCGCCTGAGCGGTGGCCGCGCTGTCGACACTGAATATCTGATCCGGCAGCGTGAAACCGCGCAGATCCAGCAGCGCCAGCGGACCTTTTCCAAGTTGTGAGCGCAACACCCACTGCAGGGTTCGACCATCAGGCGTGGTAAAGCTCATCATCCACTGGCTGCGGTCAATCTGCTGACGCTTGCCCTGATCCAGCCAGCGAATAAAGCCCCAGGTTCCGCTGTAATCCCCGAACAGACGTGCTCCGGCGCTGACCGTGGTCCAGGTCAGCATGGTCCCTGGTTTGTAAGTGTCTCCCGGCCAGCGGAAGGAGTGCCAGTCAGCCATCTGGTTAAAGTAGTGCAGCTTTTGTCCATCAATGGACAACTGAGTTTCCACCACCTGTGGTACCGGGCGTGCCTGCAGCTCGAAGCTGATGCCCTGACTGCCGTCGGTGAACAGAATGTCTGACAACTGGCTCAGTTGATTAATCGCCCGCAGAAAGGCCGGGTTAAAGCTCAGCCCCTGGCTGTTGACCTTATCCGGTACCCACTGGCTGCCCTCTTTGTGCAGCACACCGCTGAGTTCCGTGGTCAGGAAGCGCTCAATACGCCCGCTGTCCTTGCGCACAAATTCAGCCAGCATCGGCAGAGAGGCGTCACTCCTGCTCGCGGCAAACGGGAAGCGTCCGTCAAATGCCGTGTGCCAGTTCGCCACCACCGAGCGGCTCCATTTGTCATTCAGACTCGCCGCCGACGGCTGGAGGACAGTCTCCCAGGCCTGGGTCAGCGGCTGCACAAACATCGTGTTGCCAAAACCACTCCATTCTTCACCCAGACTCGCGGAAATCAGGCTGCCATACTGTTGAGTATCAGTGAGGTCCACACTTTTGCCCTGGAATACGGTCTGCGCCAGAGCCTGCATCATCTCCCGCGGGTCGGAGGCGCTGGCCACCTGTTGCAGGCGCAGACGCACGCGGGTGATGCGGGTCAGATACGTCTGCAGGCTCAGCGAGTTGTCAGCCGACATGACGTTACTGCCTTTGTTTTTACCCAGAAGCGTCAGCAGTGGGCCAAAGGTTTCATCCAGTGGCCCCTGCGGCCCTGACGCAGACTGGTCAATCGCAGGTTTGTCTTTTCCGCCTACGAGGTCTTTAGCCGATTTGATGATGGAGTCCGAAAGGCCTTCGCTTTGCTGGCCGGTCTGCCCCTGCCAGGCGAGGGTATTCATCAGGGCAATCAGTGGCGACTGGCGGACATCGCTCATCAGCGTCAGCTGATCGGTAACGTCCGCAATGTTGTTTGCCGGATTAAGTCGCAGGCTGTTAAGGAAGCTCAGCCAGCTACCGGCAAAGTCGGTGAAATAGCGCCGGGTGAGTCGGGCTTTCAGGGCTTCCGGCGACAGGTCTGAGGAGACAGCTTTTCGGCTGTCGCTCAGCACCCAGTCAATCTCATCGCGGCGCGACGTTGCCGCCTTCTCAATGGCCTGCTGAATACCACCTTCCCAGGCCTGACGGGTGAACATCCCCGGTACGACTTCATCGGTAGTGAACAGTCGTCGCGCGTCGGTGCCGCTGGTCATGTCTTCCAGAGAAACATCAGCAAAGTTACGACGCACGGATTTGAGCATGTTCCCGTAAAGCGTACTTTCAGCGTTACGCCGTCCAATTTGCTGTAACAGCACCTGGCGGCTCTGGCTGACCAGTTGCGCATCCGGCGTAATTTTCCACTGCGGTTGCTCTGGCAGTTCAGAGATGTAGAAGTCCCACAAATCCGGTGACAGACTTTGCCACAGCCCGGTGGAGATACCCCTGCGTGTCGGCTGCACGGTTTTCAGTGTCCGGGCGTAAAACACGCCGTCGACTTTATCCGGGCGGGCCATCATCAGCCAGGCCTTCAGCTGGTCATAGCCTGGTTTCGCCAGTTGTGCACGCTGGTCGCTGCCGGGGGCTGAGTTTGCCAGCGCGCTGAGTTTCTGTATCAGCGCCTGATTCGCAGGGTCGCGTATCAGGCGGTTGTTTGCCACGCCGTACCAGGGCAACATCGCGTCGAGCAGTTGCTGGTTATGGTCCAGACCGAAGCGCTGATACCACGGTGAACCATCCCGGACGTTATGCTGTAATCGACCAGCGGCATTTCGCAGTTCGTACATTGCAGTGAGTTGATTATCAGAAACCGCAGGATGTTCCACCAGGTCTCGTGCTTTTGCCGCCACAGAAGAAATTTGTCCGTAGTTCAGCACAAACGACAGCAGTGTCCCCGCCCCCCAGACACCGATAATGGCCATCAGCGTCCAGGCCAGCGTCTGTTCCCACGCCATACCAACACGGCGGCCACGAACATGGGTGCAGTCATCCACAATGCCCTGCCAGGTTAACGGCAGGGTCAGCGCATGGTGTTGCGATTCAGGGATATATTTCTCAGCGTCGGCAGGTGCCGCACCGACTGTTTCTCCTGCGATAGCGGCGGGTCTATTCTCAGGCAGGCTGAACATCAAACCACGCAGCGGAACACGTTGCTGAGAGACCGACAGCCATGGCAACAACTGCTGTGCCCAGCGGGCGATACCGCCCTCTTTGAGGTGCTGGCCCAGGCGCAGCAGGAAATCGTGGCGGTTGTTCTCAGCAACCTGGCTCACGCCCTGCGTTCGCAGGGCCGGCAGCATCAGTTCAAGCTGGCGGGTAATATCGTCAGGCTTAGCACGAAGCGGGAAAGTGGCCCCTACCGTCTGTTCAGGGCGCTTTACCTGCGACCACTTGCTGTCGCACAGCTGCCACAGCCAGACCGGAGCGGAATAACGGAGCAGCTCACTGATTTTTTCCAGCCCGCGTAAATCGTTGTCGCTGATTTGTGGCGTGAGATTAAGCGACTGCGGCATGACACGTACAATACCGTCCAGTGGACGACCGCGGCGCAGTTTACGCAGGGCGGTATATTTTTCCTTATCGGCCTCAGCAGTCAGACTGCCGCCGTAAATCAGAACAGTACGGTTACCTTCAAGCCACTGGTTTTCCTGCAGACCAGGCACCAGCAGTTCGATTGCCGCCTCATCGCCAGTGATCAGCAGCAGACGGACTTTGCGGCACCAGAAAAATCTGTAGCGGGTTCGAAGATGATTCTTAAGACTGGAGAATAATTGACTCGCATCACGGCCCACAGCTGAGGGCAGTGCAAGCTTCTCGCCTGACACCTGTGGCTTATAGACCACCTGATTTTTTCTCTGCTTCCATCGCCACCATACAGGTGAACCAATCAGGCCAAAGAGCAAGACGGCAAACACGGCTCCCCAGATCATCCAGATTTTTTGAGTTGAAATCCCGAGGTTGTTCAAACTCTCCTGATTGATAAAAAGCAGAAAAGCGCTTATCCCCGCCAGACCGACAATCAGAAGGAAATATCCCCATGAGCCATAGCGTGCATTTGGCATTATTTTTTGTGCGGGCATGCGTAAAGCTCCCTGGTAATAAAACAAAGTGTCCCTGTTTGTTGCGGCGTCTGATTCACCAACAGCTGATCCTTACCCGTTTTGCTGGCGGCTTCCACCATCATGGCTAAGGAAAGTGGCAAAGCCATCTCTCCAGGAGGTCCAAAGGAGAGATCGATAGAATGCAGAGGCCTTTTCTCCGGCAGCGACCACTGATGGAGAGTTGCATATTGCATTATTTCTGAGGCAGTTTTTTCAGCAGTCCCCAACAGCCAAACGAATTCCAGACTCTGCTTATCAGGCTGAATATATTCAAATAACATATCTAACTCATCAACAAGTTTCCCGGCTTCCATTGGCATCATACGAGTTATGCCAGCGATAGCAGGCAATGAATGCTGACGAGCATAAGCAGATGACGTAAGGAGCTGAGCAGAAATAAACTCACTTGACTGCCCGCTGAGCCGATGAGGCCAGTCCTGAAGACAAAGTATTAATATCAGCCCATCAAAATTCTTTTCATCATATAAAGAATCTATAGTCTTCATGGAATAGATTAAATTGGGAATGAGATCCCATTGTTGAGAAATTAACTCAATGCGTTTTTCGTCAATCCGATCTGCCGACTGGTAAACATAAACAGAGTGCAGGGAATAACGATATCCGGGATGTTGCAACTCCAGCTTTCTGTCTGTTTCCTTCATGAAATCTTGAAAGCTATGCTGGGAGTTGAATAATGGACGAGCCTTTTTAGGAAATGCAGGAACCTTTTCCAACTCGTCCAATAGTGCCTCCATTCCTTTCTCTTCCGGAGAAAACAAAACATTGCCAACAACGGCAAGCTGCTGTCGACTCCAGTTGCGCCATTCAGCTTTGGTTTGCTCTCTTTCGAAATCCCAGGCCCGACTAGCTGCGACAGACTGCTCGTAGCGATTAAACAGCCCCCCGAATAAGCATAACCAAATCAACAATGCGGGTAGAGCACCGTAGAAGAAAACTTCAGCATAAGTTGCCTTATTCCAGATCCATAAGCTGGAAATAGCACCCACTATTAACATCAGTACTAATACTATTATCCAGAACCAGAACTTTGGTGGTGGAAGAGATTTTTTATCAGGAATATCAGGTATAGGCCATGCCATAGTAAAACTCGATATTTGTATATTTCATTAAAGACTAAAGAGAAATTAAAAGAATCATGCACAACGATCCAGATTAACTGAATGTCATGCTATTTATTAAAACATCAAATAAAATACTAACCATACGTTATTTTAGAGTTAGCGCTATAGCATTTCATTTTTCAGAGTCAGCCATTCTTTCTTGTAAGTTATTTTGAAAATAGATACGAGCAACTTATGCTTACATATTTCGGCGAAGCCATTTTTATTTCTATAGTTGCAAATATCAATCCATAAAGCTTTTTTATCAAACCCATTCCATACCGAAGGTGCTGGGGTCATGAGATTCGCGTAACAAACAGGGGCAACCCATTCAAATAAAGCCTCTTCAATTATAGTAACAGGGAAATTTTTCGCTATTGAGGAAATGTGTTTAAAATCAACTTTGTTATCTACAAATATATCTGATAGTGCGCCACATAAATCGAAGTAAACTAGTTTATCTTCCACGTTGTAAACTCCTCAATTTCCTTCCACGGACTGCCTGCCGCTCAGAACGGAGCTCTGTCCTGCTCATTACTTGGCCGTCAGTGAATATTAGATTCCTTTTTCTTTGCAATCGCTATCTTTTAATAATCTCAGGCTAATTTTGATATCCTTATTTTCAGTTTCAGGAATTTGTAATGGATGACCATCTTTATCCAGACAACCATAACAATATTTATTTTCAGCAGTTATTTTATAGCATTGCCCATCAGGGCTTGAACCCGAGAATGGATTAACTATTTGAATGTTTTTATTACGTTCAACGGTGACCGCTTTCGTTTGGCAAGTGGTGTTGAAAATCAGAGATATCAGGCCGGCAAGCAATAAGCTACATTGAGATTTATCCTTTATTAAACATTCCTTTTTATCTTCTATCTCAGAGGGATGCAGTGGTTGAATTTTTCAGTGGAGATAGTTTTTTTCAAATACCCCCACATCTTCCTTAGGCCTTAGAATAGCTATCCGGAATACCAGGGATAAATTTCGCGTGACATGGGCAAGAGCTAAAGCTGTCAAGTGACCCCGCCAGAACCTGGCCTCCATCGAATGTATCTGCAGCTCCGCCTAAGATTTTGTACGCTCCCGGGTGCTTACCGCAGTTAACCATATCGCCTTCTCTGGCAGCAGGAACGCCGTGCCATTGAAACGTTGAATCTCCGGTAAGGATCTTCCCACCGCAGGTGGTACTATCACCAACTCTTAAAAAATAACCGACACTCATTATGTATCCTCTATTTTCAAATATTGTGGAAGTATACGGGAAGCACTACTAATTTCACTAGCAGCTACTTATAACGCAGGGAGTTCACCAGCCTGTCCCAGATTTCAATCATCTGCGCTTCGCTGTAACGTGTTTTTTTATACTCACTGCCGAACCCAATGTTAAGGTTCGGCTTATTCGGTGTCGCATCACGCTCATTAGCATAAAGCATAAAATTATAGAATGTGTTCTTTTCATCCTTTCCCGTCTCCGTATTTCTGATAGTCTGGGTGCCACCAAACAGCCATGACTCCGCCGGAATACCGTTTGGTGAGAGTGCCACTTTCTTAATGGTGTACTGATTTGATGTTTTAAGTGCCTCATTAATTTGCGCACTGCGGTTAAACAACGTGTCGTCTGAACCCTTGATTGTATTATCCATATCAACACCAAAAACAAAATCATCATTTTCATACCGGAATGTGAGACTTTCTTTATGCTTTCCGCCATCATCCCGGATAAACCCATTCGGAATACATACCCCCTTGCCAGACGGAATATCCTCATCTTTTCTGCCACTCAGCCGTGATATCAGAGACTGTAAGGCCGCCAGCTTGGCTGGTTTGGTATTTGCATCGGCCTCAGTAAAGCCTCTGGCTAGATATTTTGATTTTTTTTCACTGTGCTTTTTATCTGAAAAATCACGAATATCTGTAGTAATCACAAAGGCTGTCATGCCGGAATAAACATGAGCTTCCAGTTGCCTGTATATATCCGGAGTACCCGATTCATTATGATCGAAAATAGCACCTTTGCCATCAGGAAGGAGAACGACCTCTTTTAAAAAAGGGGCATTTTCAGGCCTGTTACCCGGTTTATTAATGGCATCGCGCAGCGCCTGCTCTCTTAACTGTACCCGCTGTTTAAATGCGGGTGGATAGAGAGGTTTACTTTCAATTTTAAAATCATCGATAAAAATCATATCGTGAAGCTGATTGTTAAACGACTCCGGAACGTCAATCACATAGCGCCCGATGCACTGCGGTTTGGTTTGCGCAAATAAAGTATTTATCACTGGACTGTCCTTCTGCACTGACGTGGATGCCTTAGCCTGGGCAATAAAAAACATGCTGCCCGCCATAAGAGATAATGCTGCAAGCTGACGAATAGCCTTCATGGGATCGGGATCTCCTGAACCATTTTCACAATGGCCCTGAGCGTAAACTGCAGGGCCGGTCTGTCTTTTATATCCTTCAGGCTGCTGACGTCGTAGGCTCCCTGGTGATCAACACCGGTTGCCAGAACGCTTTTGATTTCGCTGTTGCGGCAAATGGTGCCCAGCGATTCCACCGGCACCGTGCCATCGCCCGGCGTTTTTGATGAGGTGATCACATACATCTGAGAACGATTAAAAGGCAGGGGGATCTCCCGGTAGTTGTTGGGCAGCTTCCTCTCGCTCTCATGCATATTTTTCAGATAATGGATGGACGTTTTTTTCCACGCCAGGGTGCCATCGGAGGCAATTTTATGACCATAGAAAGAATAGGTGTTTGGATGGTACCCCTCCTTTTCTAATTTAGAAATAAACTTGCGAACAGGCTTATCAACTAAACCTATAAGGTTTCAGCCTGTGCCAACTACTAAAACGACCAGCACAACACCTATTTTTTTCTTATGCATTTTCGTACCTCAACCAGGTCGGTTGAATATTTTGCGCAAGCGGAATTAAATCGCCCCTGGTCGCATACGCAAGGTTGAAGTCAGCGTTTGCCAGAACGCCATCACTTCATTGGCTGTTAAGGCTTCATCGGGTAATGGGCCGTGATTTAACTCTATACTTAAGAATGGCGTCTTAGGACTACCTTGCTTTTCATTAACATTAAGCTCAAAGTGATGTCCGCTGGCTGCATCTTCACCATTGCCCACCATTAACCACTCTTCTGCCGCCAAATTATTGATATCACGCCGGCCTTTACCCAGGGTTTTTCCACCCATCTTTGATAAACCTAATTCTATTTCACCACTTCTTTCCAGTATGGATGTATCTTCCTGCAGGTAATTATTGGTACTGAACCCGACATAGAGCCGTGGGTTAACTTTCGATTGATAATTGAATGAAATCTCTTCTTCCCCTTTCGCTGGTCCGGCAACAAAGCCATCGGGAATACAGGCTCCTTGCCCTACCGGCGTTTCATTTTCTTGCCGACCTTGTAAGCGGGATAATAAGTCGGTTAATTCAGCCAGTTTTTTAGACATATCATTAGTATATACCTCCGGCAGTTGTTGTTTTTTCTTATCATAACGGCTTGAATCAGCGTTTGTTGCCTCCATTGTTGTTTTGAATGACACGCCGTTATTGTACACATACCCCTCAAAAATACGGAAAGCATCAGGCGATACCTGACTGCTTGTATGTTCAAAAACAATCCCTTTCATACCATTAGGTAAAGGATAAATATTTTTTAAAAAGGGGGCATCTTCCTGGCTGATAGGCTGTGTTTTACGCAACTCGGCCTCACGTAAACGGATGCGTTGCTCAAAGGCTGGTAAATAAGTACGTTTGGTTTCTATCTCCTGTTTATTGATGATCACCAAACCAATAGGGGAAATAAGGTTTTCCGGGAGGTCTATTTGGTAACGGCCAATACAGCGCGGGGTCAGGTTTACCAGTAAATTATCAACCACTTTATGCTCCTGCTCGGTAAGGGTAAGTTTTGGCGGGTAAGGTTTCAGCCATTGCCATAGGCCAAAGGCCACTACTAAAACGACCAGCACAACACCTATTTTTTTCTTATGCATTTTCGTACCTCAACGAGGTCTGTTGAATATTTTGCGCTATTTTGACAATGGCCCACAGCGTATATTGCTGCGCCGCCTTATTTTTATAAGCAGGCTCATGGGCGACATTCAGGCGCAGCCTTGAGCGGATATAATGTTCAGGTATCTGTGAAGAGCGCAGCGGCACGGTGCCATCCCCTAATTCAGCTGAGTCAGGCGGCACGATGCTGTATTTTTGGTGGATCCCGCTGGCCCAACCTTCCCCCTGCAACGGCGTAGCAACGGTTCGGCTGGTGTGGGTCTGGCCGCCAGTCTCGATTAAGCGGCTATCTAACGCACTACGTTTACGATCTTTATTGATCCAGCCATCAATCATTGGGGTTTCACTTTGCCACACTAAATCGCTATAAGTCGGGATGCTGCCGCCATAAAAGGCGTGAGTATGGCTGTGATAACGTCCTTTTAACTGCTCAATGGCAGGCTGAACTATATTTTCCATTAGCCGTGCATAAGCACTCCAGTCGCTATCCAGCTTGGTTTTATCAAAAGCGCTGTTGGCCGGATTAATCAACTTATCTTCACATAGACTCCACCATTTACCCCTGACGGCATAAATTTCAGTATAAGGGTCAGCTTTAGGTAAAGTGTAAGTCTGTTCACCGTCCTGAATTTTCAACCAGTTCATGCCGTACTCCACGCCAGGCAGCAGCTGCAGTGGCCCCGGGGACTGGGAGAGAACCGCCGTCATCTCTGCGCCACTGCCGCCAGGCACTTGTGCGGCAATCCACTCTTCCACGCCTGAAGACTCCATCCCGGCTTTCATACGCCGGTAAGCCGATGCCGCACCAATGGCCGGTAAAACACCGTGGGCAATCCCTAATATCAGGCTTTTACCTCCGGCTAATTCAGAGCAGTAACGCGCCACCAGACCGCCCATTGAGTGAGTCACCAAGATCACCTTTTCACATTTGATCCCCCGACTACGGTGATCCTTGATAATACCTTCGATGCGGGCGAGCAGGGTAGTCGCTGAAGTCTCAATGCTGTCCAGCCAGTTATAGCCCACCACATGTAAGGGAAAGCGGTACTTATAGCTCAGCTTCATTTCCTTCTCATCCAGCGGAGTGTCGCCTTTCTCCTGCCCCAAACTCATCCCCACCAGTTGTGAGCGCAGACCGGTTTCGTAGTGGTCAAAATCCTCCAGAGCGTGCTGTAGCCAGGGTAAAAATTCACCGTAACTGAGATACCCCGCCTCTCCCCAGCCTCGTGCGTGTCGTGAGGGAAACCCCGGATCGGCCAGATTGTCATCCACCCGCCCATCAGAGTCCACTTCCACCTTGGTTGGGTCGAGTAGAGTACGCCTTCTCGCTGGTCCTTTGTTTAGCCAGCCTAATGCCGACCCGGCACTGTCTAAACGCCAAAGTTTGTCCGATGTTCTCTTAGTTTTTAAATTGCTGCCCATCACGCCGGGTAAAAATACCACCGGGATAAAACGTTCAGGGTAAACAATACACTGATATTGCATTCCACTGCCTTTGGGATAACTCTGCAATCGGTAACCGACGTTACCAAACTCGTCAAAGTCAGGATAGACGTTGATAATTTTGGATGATTCAGACATGGTTAATCCTCCCTCTTGAGAATGGCTTGTACTTCTTCAATATTAAGATGAGGCTGATTGGCCGTTTCCCCTGAAACCGATGTCACCACCTCGATATTACCCCCGCCACTGTTCAGCATGGCTTTGCGCCCTTTGATTGCATCCCCAGAGCCGGCCCATACCATTTGGGGTTGTAACTCATAGCTCCCATTCTGGAATTGCTTCAGTGCCATGTTCAGACTCTGCCCGCCAAACTTCTGCCACACCGCCGCCCGCTGGATGATTTTGTCCGGTGCCGCACACTCCACCGTCCCGTCTGCGATACGAATATAGCCACCCCCGCTCGTCAGGATGATTTCCTGCTTCGCGCTGATAACCAGTCTGCCTTCGCTACTGCTGATGCGGATATCTTTCAGCGCATCCAGCGTCATCTCGTCGCCCTGCGCCTGTATCTCCACCTTTCCTTTGCTCGCAAAAATTTTGATACCCAGCTTCTGGGCAAACAGGCTTATCCTCTCCCCGGCTGCCACGGTGAATTTTTTTAGTGCACTGAAATCAGTGTGTTTGCCGC
>NZ_FMBC01000039.1 GCF_900094795.1 Kosakonia oryziphila | reverse complement strand
AACTGCTTATCCTGGATGACTGGGGTCTTGAGCCGCTACTGCCCGCGCAGCGTAACGATCTGCTGGAACTGATGGATGACAGATACGGAAAGAACGCTACGGTGATGATAAGCCAGTTGCCAACGGATGAGTGGTACGGTTGCGTTGGAGATAACACGCTGGCAGACGCGATCCTTGATCGTCTGATGCATAACTCCCACCGGCTGGAAATGAAAGGTGAGTCGATGAGAAAACGACTGGCACAGGTTGACGGAAAGTGAACGGTCGGTGTAATAAAAAGAAGTTAGGGCGCGTTAGGAAATAACGCGTTCACGTTCCCCCGGAATAACCGTTCAACTTCGCCAGAATACGCACCTGGCTTATCCACTACCTCGTAAGGGCAGGGTTCCCCTTCTTCCCTGGGATAGTTATTTGTTCAGCGATTGGTTAAAAATCGATTGACCTGGACATGATTCGTGCTAGCAACGGTGTCGTTGCAGGAATGTAGTGATTCAATGATTCTTTGCTCTCCTTCCAGTGTCAGGTTATTCAGGGATTCATGAGGCCGTCCTCTGTTATATTCCGTCAGCCAGCGCTCTGTTATTTCCCGTGCTTCATTCAGTGTCCTGAACAGGTAAAATTCATTATCGAATGTGCAAGAAAGTGCAACATACATGAGGAAATCATGCGCATGCCTATGGGATATGAGACGATTATTGGCGAGCTGGGCACGGGCATTTCTGGTGGTCAGAAGCAACGACTGCTCATCGCACGTGCACTTTATCAAAAGCCAAACATTTTATTTATGGATGAGGCTACTATATGTTTTTTTGTATAAAATACTCCTGTCTTCTTTGGTATGCTCGTTAAACACCCCATGCTTTGCTCAACCCATAAGAGGAAGTCTGATGAAACAATTAAGAATTTATACGTTAAAAAATAAACAAAGTGCTGCAAAATATTTCCGGGAATGCTGGCCAAAACATATGGTAAGTTTACCGAAGTTTGGAATATTCGTTAATAATGTATATATAGGTGGTAATGAGCAAGAGAATCAGGTAATCGCAGTTGTCACATTTCCTGATGATTGTGATATCAACTTGGTGAATCAGAACTATATGCGGAGTAAGGAGTTTAGTAATGATATGTCTGGATTCAATATGTCTGACATTATCAATGTTGATGAAATAAATATTAGTGGAACTCTTTTTTGAGAATTAAAATGTCTATGACAGGTGTTTGCTTTAAATACCTGTCAATTTTTTCGAATATAATATTTTAAGCGTGATTTTACTTAGGTTGCTGAGAGTAAATACTTATCATTAGCTGTTGAGAGAATATAAATAGCGCTCGACATCTAATCCTTGTGGGGTTACATAATGGCTATGTTTTCTTTTAGTCCATGGGTTTCAATAGTTGATAGCAATAATTGTGCTTCATCGCGATAAAGTATTCTTATGTTAGCTATAAACAAACTCGTTTTAATATTTGATCTCTTTGCGGAAATTTTTTCTATCGTTGAGATGTTCTCATTTCGCATTTTAAAATCTAACAATATTTCGTTAATGATGACCGACAAAGATAATTCATTATCATCAGTAACTGGTACATTGGGGATGATAAAAGGTGTTTCCTGACACTTACTCAGGAAATTATAAAATTTCATAGTTCTCGTAATTGAGGATTGTGCCAGAAGGCGGAAAAAATATGCAATATCATCGTGATGAGACTCTAAAAACCAGGAACTTCTTGCCAGACAAATACCCGCATAGCGGAATTCCCTGTTCATCTGCTGGTTTAATTTATAAGTCAGTTCGCAAGGTAACATAGGCACCATCCATGCTTGAACATAGCATCTATTTAAAATTCAAACCTAATCAAACACTTGTCAATAAACGTATTTACTTAAAGAACAAAGATATCTCGGCAGAGATACGATTCAACTTGCATATTTAATGTTTAGTCACATCTTACTTTATTAATTTATAGCTATGATAGTTATAAATATAACAATATATGCTAAAAATGATTTAAATCAAAATGTCATCAAATAAAATGTTGATATTTTTCATGCTTTAATATCAAATTTGAATATATAAAATATCTTCAATGCTGCTATTCGTCTTAATTTAATGATTTTAATTTGGAACTTTCGGCAAGGTTGATTTCTGTTGGTATAAAAGGGAAGGATGTAATGCATAAGTAGTATAACATTGCACATCAGTTACAATGCTGAAACAAGCGAGTGACACCATCAATACATAATCATTGACCGTCACGGAGACTATGGGTCGCCCGGCGGGATATGCATACTAATTCCGGCATCACGTGAGGTATACGCGCCCCATTCAGTCGGCCATATTGTCATACCAGCGGAAACCCATCCGTGTAGCCCGGCTCTGATTCGGCGAAGGCAGCACAATGTCTTATCTTCGCCGGGGTTTCTATAACAGCGGCAGTTCTCTAATCATATCATTTTTCAAATACATCATTACTAATGATCAAAATACTCATTAAAAGCATAAAATAAATCAATGCGTGTGTTTGCTGATATTTTATTTTTAATATTAGCTTTGTGCGATGAAACTGTTTTTATGTTAATGGAAAGGGTGGATGAAATTTCATTATCTTTTTTCCCAAGGATGAAAAGAACTAAAATTTTCCTCTCGCAGTTGCTCAGTGATACTTCTTTCAAATCGATCGGACTCCCTTCACGTAAGTTCCTGAATAAAAGTTCTACTGTTTGAATATCAACGGTCACTGGCATTATGATTACATTTTTGTTTCTAATTCGGAAGGGATTGAAATGACCCTGTGTGAAAATGACGTTAAAGCCATGAACTCTGTCAATATACTCACTTTGCAGTTTAAATTTATTGTAGATTGTATCAATGAGGGTATGAATACCCGCTTCAAAATATTTACAATTGTAGTTTTTAATAATAACATTTATGTTTTTTAGCATCACATTTGCTCAGTAGTGGTAGTAATGATTTCGATAAGTTAATTAATGGCGGTAATGTTAAAAAGATAAATAAAGAGATATGTCTTTACAAATGTCATATACAATTATGTATAAATTATGTTTTTATACTAACTTATTGAAATTTGGGATTTACCTCAGTGAATTGACATGCGTGAAACGAGGTAAGTCCTAAATTAATAAGGTCTATTGACAAATTCCACCTACCTGCTTTAACTTCACCTGGATTTTATTTGTAATTTATTTTAGAGTGGGTGTAACATGCTTCTGATCTATGTATTGATGATAATTGTTTTACTAGTTATCATATTCTTTTCTTTCTACAGGCATATTAAATTGATGAGTTCAAGGAAGATTGGAACACAGAAGAAAAGAAAGTAAAAAATCACACGCGATTCATTGCTGCCTATACTGTTTAAAATTAATTTCATTTAAAATGCATGTTTATATACTTTACAAAAAGTGTGCTTTCTTGCATATGACCTTAAGTATATAATTTGCGTAGCAGCATTAAGTGCCAAAAAATATATATGTCAAACGTAGTTGTTCGAAATTTATACTAAGATGTGTTGCATATAACCCGTATAGGATTTGTAAGCATACTCGTTTTTTTAGATCCCGGCCAAATGGTGCTTCATACAATATTCTTCCGGTGCCAGATAATTCAGGGATTCACGTGGACATCCGCAGTTATATCCCGACTACCATTTTCCCATTACCGCCCGCACTTCATTCAGTATCCTGAACAGGCAAAAAAACCAGCATTTCAGTACATATGTTCGGTTAAAGCGTGCAAAGAAAGCATTCTGAGTCGGTTGCCTGGCCTGATAGGCCCAGGCTTTACTGCATGTTTTCTGATCATTCGCCAGTATCAGAGAGATACATACAGTACCATTGTTCATGCGAAGCACGGCCGGGTATCCCCGGTTTGCTGCGATCCTGTCAAGTATCCGTGCCACTCGCTTGGCCGACAGGTTCAGGCCAGGTTCGATCGATAACGCTTCGCCATTAGCGCCATCAATAATGTTAAATGTTCGAAAACGGCGACTACAAATCTGGGCATCATGCGTGAAATCAACCGACCAGCTCTGCTCTGATCCTGCGCTTCAGACGTAGACCGCGGCAATGGTGGCTGCTCATAAATTAGATCCTAACAATTCTTTCGTTAAAAATAATAAAAGAAAGACCCAGTAATATAGCAATGGCTAAGTTAAGTGTGAGGAAATAATTATAATCAAAGCTTGCTCATTTTTAATAAAAAGTATTTAATTGCCATGCTCATGATAAATGTCATGTATAAAATGTGAATGTTTTTAGTTACGATCAGCAGGAGCCATAAATGGCAGATAATAATTTCATTAATATTAATGATGAACATGATAATGACTCGCATGAACGTTTTCAGGCTGCGAGAAAAAGCACCTGGGTTAGTGTAGTCGTTAACTGCCTGTTGACATTGGTTCAGGTTGTTACAGGTATTTTTTCGGGCTCGCAGGGGTTGATTGCTGATGGTATCCATTCACTATCAGATTTGATTGCAGATTTTGTCGTGCTGATCGCAAATCAAAAAAGCAAGAAAGAGCCTGACGAAGATCACCATTATGGACACCACAGATATGAAAATGGAGCATCATTGATACTTGGTGCTCTTTTGATGGTGGTTGGTATTGGGATGCTATGGTCATCAGCCAATAAAATCCATGCTCCGGATAGCATTCCACAGGTTCATATCGCTGCCCTCTGGATTGCCTTACTTGCCATTGTGTTTAAAGAGTTGCTTTTCCGCTACATGTTATCCGTAGCAACTCGCGTAAAATCAAGCATGCTGATAGCGAATGCGTGGCATGCTCGCTCAGACGCAGCATCCTCGCTCGTTGTAGCCTTAGGCATTATTGGGAATATTTCAGGGTTCAAACTTCTTGACCCAATCGCAGCATTAATTGTTGGTCTTATTATTACTAAGATGGGATATTCATTCTTAGCAGATGCTTTACATGACCTGATGGACAGATCCGCTGATGCTGAAACAGAAGAGAAAATAAGGCAAACCTTACTGGAAACCAATGGCGTTCTTGGCCTGCATAATTTAAAAACAAGAAAAATGGCTGATTCAGTTATTGTTGATGTTCATTTGGAGGTTAATGGTGACCTTTCTGTTAGAGAAGGCCATGACATAGCGGTTAATGCCAGGAAGTCAGTGCTGGAAAAATATAATGTATTAAATGTAATGACACACGTAGACCCATACAAGGACAATTGTCAGAATCAATAAAAATATTATTCAGAGGCTTTTTGAATAATAATGAGCCACCCTTATGTTTCGCTTACTTAGCATAAGTCTGATGATACTTATGATGGCGAGATAATAACTCAATAAGCACAGATTGAGCAGAGGTTCAGAAATATGGATAAAGAGCTGCCTCGAGGGCTGACGATGTCAGAGGTAGAGCATCGCCAGCAGGAAGATGGACTGAATGAGCTGAACGTAAGCCAACGGCGGACATTTTGGGTGATTGCCTGCGATGTCTGTCGTGAACCAATGTTTCTGTTGCTTATTGGCGCAGGTGCAATCTATCTGGCAATGGGGGATCCTCACGAAGCGATAATCCTTCTGGGTTTTGTTGTGATCATTATGTCTGTAACTATTCTTCAGGAGCGCAGAACCGAAAAGGCTCTGGAGGTATTAAAAGATCTGTCCAACCCACGAGCGCTGGTTATTCGCGATAGCAAGATCTCTTCTGTTCCAGGCAAAGATGTGGTTCGTGATGATCTTGTCATTATATCTGAAGGGGAGCGGATACCGGCTGATGGTATACTCCTCCAGGCGCATGAGCTGGCAACCGATGAATCAATGCTGACCGGCGAGTCAGATGCTGTTTCCAAATATTTACCGGCCCGACTTTTTGCCGGAACCATGGTAGTCAGAGGTCAAGGATTAATACAGGTTACCGCTGTTGGTAACAACACTGAACTGGGGCGTATTGGTAAATCGCTACAGAATATTATTACCAAGCAATCGCCCCTTCAGGATGAAATTGGGCATCTGACTCGCCGTCTGGCTTATATCGGAGTAGCACTTTGTGCCCTTCTTTCAGGGGGATACTGGATTTTAAACAGTGACTGGCAGAATGCTCTGCTTGCCGGTATAACACTGGCGATGGGAATACTGCCGCAAGAATTCCCGGTTATCATGATTATATTTCTGGCTATGGGAGCCAGACGTATTGCCGCTCATGGGGTATTAACACGACACCTCAATGCGATAGAGACACTGGGGGAAACAACCATTCTTTGTGTTGACAAGACTGGCACGTTGACACAGAACAACATGGTTGTTTCAGCTCTGGCCACAGAGCAGGATCTTATGTTTTTTGAGGGAAATGACAAGCAATCCCTGCCAGACAAATTTTATCAGACCCTTGAATATTCGGTTCTCGCCTGCGAAATCTCACCACACGATCCTATGGAGAAAGCTGTTCATAAAATTGCAGCCACTTTTATCAACAGCAGAGAATATTTACACCCGACATGGTCTCTGGTCAAAGAATATGAATTATCACCAGCGCTGTTTGCCATGACCCATGTATGGCGATCTGACGATGCTACACAGGATTGTGTTGCCTCCAAAGGAGCACCTGAGGCAATCACATCATTGTGCCGGCTTCCTGACGAGAAACGCATCGCTATACTTAGCAAAGCAGAGCAACTGACTAAAAAAGGCTTACGGGTACTGGGCGTGGCCCGGGCAACACATGATGCCTCACAACCCTGGCCTGAACGGCAGCAGGGTTTTAATTTTGAATTTGTTGGTTTGATCGGATTCATAGACCCGCTGCGCCCAGAAATTTTCGCCGCAATTGCCCAATGTCACCAGGCCGGGATTAGGGTCGTCATGATTACAGGAGATCATCCCGGCACTGCTGGCTCAATCGCTGCACAGGCTGGAATTTATTCTGAAGCCATAGTCACGGGTGCTGATCTCTTATTACCCGGGACATGGGAAAAGCATTCTTCCGTGAACGTCTTTGCCCGGGTCACTCCTCAACAGAAATTGTCAATTGTTGAAGCGCTAAAAGCTCAGGGTGAAGTTGTGGCAATGACCGGAGATGGTGTGAATGATGCTCCGGCATTAAAAGCGGCCCATATAGGCATCGCCATGGGTAAACGAGGTACCGATGTGGCAAGAGAAGCTGCTTCGCTTGTTCTGCTGGAAGACAGCTTTACTTCTATCATCGATGCTATACATCTGGGAAGACGGATCTACTCAAATCTCAGACAAGCAATGGTTTACACTCTGGCAGTCCATATACCTATTATTGGTTTATCCATTGTTCCTGTTTTATTTGGGCATCCCTTATTACTTGCCCCTGTCCATATCGCATTCCTCGAACTGGTTATTGACCCTGCCTGTTCTGTTGTATTTGAAGCAGAACGAGGGGGAACGGCACTGATGATGGACAAACCACGTCCGGCGAAAGAAAAACTGATCTCGGGTTACAATATTGTACAGAGCCTGCTTCTTGGTGGTGTTGTTACAACAGTAGTGTTCCTGCTGTATTACTTAAGTCTTTCCGCCGGTGATACTATCGAGCAGGCAAGGACGCTGGCATTTATTGCTCTTGTTATTACCAACCTTCTTTTAATTTTCGCCTGCCGTGATGAGAATGCAACATGGAGAACTATTTTTCTTCATGTTCCCGTCATCACCCTATGGATTTGCGCAGGAACATTAGCCATGCTATCTGTAATCATAGAAATCCCATGGGTTTCAACTCTGTTCGGGTTTTCTCCCCCCACTTTCCCCCAGATACTCATCGCCATCATTGCAGCTATCGCCGTTCTACCCGTCGCATTTTTCTTAAATAACAATATATTGAAGAAATTCCGCATGAAAACATAAATATCTGTAACCTAATCTCTGGCAGAGATTTCTGGCGGGATTACTTTGCAATGCACTGATTTTTATAAGAAATAATAAAAACACTTTTCCTAAGGATAAACTAATCTTTACAGGTTAATCATAGTACAAAGGAAAACAAACAGGAGTTATGATGAACATGCACAACAAGCAAATTAAGGTTTGGGATCTCTTTATAAGAGTTTTTCACTGGACGGTTGTTATACTATTTTTCTGCAACTATCTGTTATCCGACAGAGGACAGCTATTTCAGCGAGGCAGTACACTTCATATTTATGCCGGGTACATTATTATCTGCTTTGTGCTTGCACGGCTGATATGGGGTGTGATTGGTAGTAAAAATGCACGATTTTCATCCTTTATCCCATCCTATACAGAATTCAAAGAGTACACAAAAAAACTACTTAGTGGAGAACATCCATACTACGAAGGGCATAACCCCGCAGGTGCGGTAATGATTGTATGTCTGCTCGCCGGATTACTTATCACCGGAGTGACTGGTTGGCTTGCGAGCATATCAGACAGTATTGATGGCTGGCAGGCAGCTATTGCCAGTGCCACCGATATTGTTCCCTGGGGAGACATCCACAGCTTTTTTGCTAATTTAACGATGCTGGGTGCAGGTATTCATATAACTGCAGTATTGGTTATCAGCTATTTGACGAAAGAAAACCTGGTACGCACCATGATATCAGGATATAAGAAAAGTAAATAAAATGAAGTGAGAGGCAGAAGCGCCTCTCACTATAAATCAAACACCCAGTTTAGTATGGAACTGCGCCATAATATCACGTAATTTCTTTGCTTCCTGCTGTGCTGGTGCAAGCCCTTTCTGCTCTGCTGTTGCCTCAACCACATTTACTTCATCTAACAACTGTTTCATTCCAGAATCAAACGTGGCTTTATCATTCCCCGTAACAGAAGTGCGTTGAGCCTCCTGAGCAGATTGTTTAAAAGAAGACAAATCCTTTTTAAAAGAATCAATATTTTTGTCTTTCATCACTGCTCGATAACTTTTACTCATTAACTTCATTGAGTCTTTTACTGTGGGTGAGTTTGCCATAGCATTCCCGCTCACAAAAAACACAGAACTCAGAGCAATCAACACTGGTACAGTTATTTTCACAATTTTCACCGTCACTAAAAAAATAAAGAATGAGTTATCACACTAACAAAAAAAACAGTCAATAAAAAGCGCTAAAGTCACTCTTGAGATGAAATAATTTAGCGTTAAACGGATATGATAATGATTGATGTTTATGATGAATAGCATCCTACATCGTATAAAAATCATGCCGTAACATGATCAAAATAAAGTCTGTATTAAGAGTCTATCACATTAGGCTCTTTTATTTGCCATTTTGACTCTGGGCAGTGCTCAAACTAGCTGCAACAATATATGCCTACTGGGATAGGCTCTAAGATCTATGGGCTTTATTAAAAATCAAGCTTTAACGTTCACAACACTGCCGACAACACTTCCGCTGGAATTGACTGATGGGGTACTCACCTTACTTACTGATTTTACTGCATCATCGGAATCACGATCGTTATCAGGAAGGGATTTTGATTCACTTTTTTCACGCACACTATCTGCCTGGTAGCGTGTGTTTGCTAAATTGCTTCCAATACTGTTTATAGACATTCTAAGCTCCTCGGTTAGCCTGGGTACTCTGGCACACAGATGCTATCGACGTAAAAAATGATAATATCAGACGATTTATTGTTTCAATGGATTTCTACAAAAAAACAGCAAAAACATAATTCCGTTTAATAAATATTCACTTTTGATTTCTTAAAGTTAATATTTCTTAATGTTACCCTTAATCCAATATTAATTTTTCTTAATTTCCGAGGTTAAATTCTCTTAATAAAAAGCACTCACAGAGAATAGAGATAAAAAGAGCTACTATTTCTCTGGCAGTGATCCTGTAATAAATTATTCATGCCGTTTGTGTGCGAATCATAGTGTTGAAGTCAGTTAGTTCGGAAATGGCGCAAGATACTATGTGGGGACGCTTAAGGTTACCTTGCTGAAAGGAGAGGGTAACATCGCCAGCCGCTCCCGGCTGTAATGTTCAGATTAAGGGCCACCCGATGACAGATATCACTATCAAACCGGCACAAAGCGAGCACCTGGCGGCATTGAGGACGATTGAACTCGCTTCGTTTGAAACATTGCGTGGCACGGGCGCGGTAACAGGTGCTCCGGTTGCGGCCAGCCTGGACGATTTCAACAGGCTAAGCGAGGAAGGGATCCTCTTCGCGGCATTCACAGCCGAAGAGATCCCTGTTGGTTTCGCCGGGGCTTATATTACGGATAACTGGCTGCATATAGCGGAAGCAGATGTTCACCCGAACTGGCAGCGGCAGGGAATTGGTCGGCGGTTGATCAATGCGCTTCTGGCTGAAGGCAAAGCTCGCGGTTTAATCGGTGCTTCGTTAACAACCGATCGTTATGCCCCTTTTAACGCTCCTTTTTATGCCTCTTTGGGGTTCGAAATTCTGCAAGAAGAAGCCCTCTCGCCACGGCTAAAAGCGTTACTGGCCGCAGAAACGAGCTTCGGGCTGGCACCGCTGCGCCGGGTTGCTATGCAACTGGTGTATTGAGCCATTTTCTCAAACTCTGATTGCGGAGCCTGTTACCGGGTAAAAACATAGCGAATTTCCTTAACCAGCAACGGTTGCGGGAACTCTTAAGCCATCACGCAGATGAGATCATCGGCTTTTGCCGTCACAACGCGCGGAAATTTCATTCATTAATGGCACAAAGGGAAACCCAATAGTTCTCTGTTGGCTGCTCCGATCAGGGCGGCGTTTCACTCAGCACGCGTGCAGCCTTCACTGAATTGTGCATTGATTAATTTCCGCAGCCACTGGTGCGCATTACCGCCATCCGAGCGGCGGTGCCACAACAGGTGAAACGCAATCTCTGGCAGCGCCAGCGGCGGCTTGAGCAGTACAACATCGTCATTGGCTTCATCCGCCAGCACGCTGCGCCGAAGCACCGTCGCGACATAGCTGGTCTGCGCAATAATCCGCGATACAGCCGACATTGTCGGCAGCGTCAGGCATACCGTTCTGCTGAACCCCAGCTTGCGGAGCTGCTCATCCACCAGACCGTAGTGGTTGCCTTCGGGCGAGACCAGAATGTGCTTCATGGCGAGATAACGTTCCAGCGTCATGCCGTTACGGGCGGCGTCACTGTCCCGACGTACGAGGGTGACAAACTCATCGCGGAGCAATGGCTGCGACAGGATGCGTTTTTCCGCCTGAGTTGGCGCAATACCGATCACCAGATCGACCTCGCCGCTATCAAGCATCGCCACGGACTGATCGCGATCGACAAACGTGCGCACATGGATTGTTACGTCCGGTGCCAGTTGGCTGACTGTGCGCAAGATCGTCGGCATTAACACCATCAACGGGTATTCCGACATGCCAAGCGTGAAGGACATGCTTCGATTCTGCGGACTGAACGCTTCTTCCGGTGCCAGTAGATGGGTTATTTCGCCCAGCGCGCGGTCGACATGCACATGGATCTCTTTCGCTCTCGCCGTGGGCAGTAATCCGCTGGCGCTGCGAATAAACAGTGGATCGGCAAAATGCGTACGCAGACGCGAAAGCGCGGCGCTCATTGCCGGTTGGCTGACCGCCGCTTTACCGGCGGCGCGGGTAACATTCTGTTCCTCCATCAGCGCGTTAAAGGCGACGAGAAGATTCAGATCAAGCCCTTTAAAATCCATAAAACGAATACTCCTCTATATCTTATATTTGTTTTATTTATTGATATCGCCAATGTGATACTAGCGACGTACGACAAATAAACCAATGTAAAATCGTCAGCCTGCGAGGTAGGTAGTGATGTCAGACCATAATGAAGCGGCAAATCGTCTTATGCGCGAGCGCGAGGCCGTGGAAAAAATCTATCAGGCGTTTAGCCTGCAAAACCCCGATCTGCTCGATGAAGCAGTAACGCCAGACTGGCAGGATATTCCGCTGGCTCCCGGCCAGGCTAACGGGCCGCAAGGGTTAAAACCCATTATCAGAAGCTTTATCGCTGCTTTTCCCGATGTGCAGATTGTCATTCAGGATTTGATGCAGCTTCCCGGTAAGATTGCCGTTCGCGCGGAGATTACCGGGACACATCAGGGAACGTTTATGGGGGTGGAAGCGACGGGGAAATTTGTCCGCATCCGTTTGCATGAAATGCACGAACTTAACGGTGAGCGCGTAACAAAAACCTGGCATATGGAAGACTGGTTCGGGCTGTTTATGCAGTTGGGCAAGTATTCTTCTCTGCCTTAAGCGCAAGAAAATCCACGCCGGAGCGTGGATTTTGCTTTATGGCGATCAGAAGTTGATGTTAGCCGTAACGCCGCCAACAAAGGCGTCATCAACCTGGCTAACTGCTCCCGGGGCGGAAATGTATTGCAAGTTCGGGCGAATTTGTAGCCATTTCGTCGCCTGAATGTTGTAATAGATTTCGTAGTTGTACTCGGAACCGTCCTGAACCGGCAGGTAGGCCAAGCTGTTATAGTCCGTCTCACCATTGAAGTGGTTCTGGTCGCCGAGCATGCGGGTGTAAGAGGAGTTGATATGGATACGGCCTGCGCCGACACCAATTTCATCCTGCGGACGCGCGTCAAACGGCCCTTTCCACGTCAGTGCAATCGACTGATAGTTGTCAGTTTTTGATGTTTTGTGGTCGTTCATTACCGCCTGAACGGTTAGCGTAATACCGCGATCGCTGGAGCCGCCCTGCGCGGTCAGTTGTTGCTGGGCGAGGATATAGCCGCCGTAAGAGTGGGCGGTATCCTGATAACTGCCATCGCGCCATGAGCCGTAAACATTATCGTTGGTCGAAGAGTAGTAGTAACCAATACGGTAATTCCCCGGCAGTTTGTCCGCGCCGAGTAGCGGTTTCCAGCCCAATTCTACCGGAACAAGGTTGCCTTCTGTCGGGCTGAATTCAAAACGGAAACCGTCGCCGCGATCGTAGTTATACGGGTTCTGGTTGTAGAAACCGACCTGCATAAAGACTTCCGGCGTGAAATTAATACGCACGCGGCCGCCCCACTGGGATACCGGCCAGTTGTACCAGTGATCGCCGCGCCAGTTACCCGCCTGGCCGCTGCCGAACGCCAGGTTCTGGAACTTACTGTCGAAATTATCGAAATCTTCGCCAACGGTCACGCGGCCGGCTTTCACATCCAGTACATCGTCAAAGAAGCCTTTACGTAGCCAGAACTGTGTCAGACGCCAGGTCTGCCCACGTCCATACACTTCCTGCGGGGAAGAGAGCATGCCGGTACGCGGATCGGCCACCTGATCGGCGATATTCTGCCCGTCACGGTTGGTGATGGTTAACTGGAACTCGGTATCCTGCCAGTTGAGTAGTTTTTGCAGATCGAGATTAACGCCGAACGCCTGCTGATCGCTGTAGTGCGCCGTCGTTGAGGTGTTATAGCCACCAGCCAGGTTTGATGCAGCTTCCATGGTGTAATTCACCTGGAAATCGACACCCTCTTTCTGTAACTCGCTGCGGGTGCCGCCCCAGTCGCCAAACATCCACGGGGAATCGGCGCTGAAGGCGTCAGCAGCATGAGCAAGGCTGGGCTGCATACAAAGGAATAAGGCTCCGGATAAAGCGGATATTACGGGTTGTTTCACCACTGTTTTTATATATTTCATGGTTTTATTCTTAGGCAAGGAGGTTGTCAGGAGTTTTGAGTGTAATAACTGAAAATTCTGAATTTTATAAATTTGTGCGAGTAAAATAATCTTGCCAAAAAAACATGATCGTCAGCACAAAATTAACTTCACAGTATTTTCATTTGCAGTTTTTAGTGAATGACTTTTCGGAGGTGCTACCGAAATAGCCCTCAACCTGGCGGAAAAAGAGAAATAACGCGCCTTCTGTCCGGCATATCATTAAATCAGATGATATTTTTCGAGGGCAGAAAAATAACCACGATGGCATCAAGGTAGCGGAAGATTTACGCTTCGCTGCTTATTTTCTGCGTAAATCCCGCTATGCTCTTTGCCGTGGTGAGGTATTGCATCGGCTTCAGGAGGCAAGAAAGTGGGCGTGCAGCAAAACATCCGCAATATTTTAAATGAACTGGCGCAAAACGCGCAGGGCATTGATAACGCGCAAGCTGATCGGCTCATCGCGCATATCAGAAAAGCGGGTCATATCTTTTTGCAGGGCGCCGGGCGGAGCGGCATTGCTATCCGTGGTTTCGCTAATCGGCTTTTGCACCTTGGTTTTTCCGTCAGCGTAGTAGGGGAAATTTCCTCGCCTCACAGTAAAGCGGGGGATTTATTGATTCTTGCTTCCGGCAGCGGTGAAACCGGTAGCCTGAAAAGCCTGGCGCAAAAAGCGGTGGAAAGCGGGGTTGATGTGGCGCTGATCACCCTGAAGGCCGACTCTTCCATTGGCCGTCTGGCAACCTGCGTACTGGCCTTGCCGGGCACAGCAAAGACGGAGAATGCTCGCGCTGAAGGCGCGTTTTCTCAGCCGATGGGTTCCGCTTTCGAGCAGCTCTGTTTCATCACCTGTGACGCGATTATTCTTGAACTGATGGCGCAGCTTGGCGAATCCAGCCACAGTATGTTTAAACGGCATGCTGATTTTGAATAATGTCACGGAGCGCGTTGCGCTTCGTTAATTCATTTTTCCGCTTCCGATTATTTGCGTGATGACTGTCGTAATTTCATGGTCTTGTTTTGCGCTGGCTTGGCGTTATTAGTATTTCATTATATGATGGTATTTATTTTCGGAGCCAGACAATGAATCGTCACGAACTTATACTCCGTGCCGCCAGAACCTGCATGATAGAAAAAGGCTTTCACAATGCCTCTATTAAAAATATCGCCGCCTGTGCTAATGTCAGTGCCGGGCTTATCTATCGCTATTTTGAAAATAAAGACAGCATCATTGAAGCGTTGGTGAGCGATATTGTTAATAATATGAAAAGTCATATGGATGACAAACCCAGGCGTGATGAGAATCAGCCGCTGGATATATTCCAGACGTCAGATTTTTTTGCTGATTTGCAGGACAATATCTTCATGTTGATGGATATTGCATCCGCTGCAACCCGCAACCCGCGTTATAAAAAACTGGTAGTGCAGGCTCACAACGCCTTGCAGGATGATATTGTTCGGCGTGAAAAACAGCAACATCCAGAGATGGATGAGTCGATTATTCGTACCCGACATTATGTCATCACACTACTGCTGGATGGCGTCATAGTGCAGTGCGGCAGAAAAGGCTATGTCATCGATGATGAATTACGCCAGATGATTAATGCAATTGTACATAAGTTGATACATGCGAAATAAATCCATTTCTTTCAGGCGATCGGCTGGCTATCAAAAATCAGCGCATTAAGACGCAGCAGCTCATTTTCATTGAGTTGCTGATCGTAAACCACACGACAAATAAAACCATCGATAATAGTCAGCAGAAGGCGAATTTGCGCCCGACTAAACGGTTGCTGCGTTTCGCTATTCAGGATCTCACTGTTCCCGGCCAGAGAATTAATAGTCTGTTCTTCTTCGTCTGTTAATATTTTTCGCACCTGTTCATTTCTTGATGCTTCCGAATAACTTTCCAGCAACAGCGAGTGTTCGCGCTGACTCCAGCCGGACCAGAAAGCGGAGTCAATATTAAGAAGATCGCTCAGCGTCGTATCAGACCGTAGCTGGCGAAATAAAAACGCTCGCCATTCCGTAGCGACACTTTTTACCACCTCATTAATCAGCGCCTCTTTACTGTGAAAATCACGATAAAGTTGACCAGCACCATAACCCGACTGGCTGAATAACTCGGCCATACTGCATCCATGAAAGCCGTGCTCGCTGAAACACACCTTTGCCGCTTCAATGATCTGCTGCTTGCGCGTGCAGTTGTGTTGTTGATTCGTCCCTTGATCCATCTTCCTGCTCCGGTTAATAGAATGCCCCCGACAGTTTAGAGCCTGGCGGGGGAGGCTTTTACTGTTGTAGTTCTGCCGTTTTTTCCTTCAACGCAGTACCGCCGCCCATCACTTTATACAGCGTAATCAGATTGGTGTAATACTCCTGCTGTACGCTGACCAGTGAGGTTCTGGCCGTGTATAACGTGCGCTGCGCATCAAGTGCGTTCAACCAGGTGTCCACACCATTGCGGTAGCGAAGATACGCCAGCCGATAATACTCTTCGGCCGCTTTGGTATTATTTTTCTGCGCGGTAAGTTGATCGTTAATTGTGCCGCGACGCGCCAGCGCATCAGCCACTTCCTGGAAGGCCGTCTGTACTGATTTCTCATAGGCCGCTACATAGTACTCCTTCTGCGCTTTGGTGTAGTTCAACTGCGAAATGTTATAGCCGCCGGTAAAAATGGGCAGCGAAATACTTGGCGAGAAAGACCACACCCCGGCGCCGCGTTTAAACAGCGACGACAGATCGCTGCTTGCCGCGCCGCCGCTGACGGTCAGCGAGATGCTCGGGAAGAAATTCGCCCGTGCCGCGCCAATGCTGGCATTGGCTGATTTCAGATTATGCTCGGCTTCCAGCACGTCCGGACGATTAAGCAGCACGTCGGAAGAGATGCCCGCCGGGATCTCTTTGAACGCATTCGCCACCGCATCGATGTTTTCCGGGATCAGGTTATCCGGCACGGTCTGCCCAACCACCAGATCAAGGGCGTTTTTATCCTGCGCCACGCTGGTCTGATATTTCGCCACATCGGCGAGCGCAGAATGATATGTCGTGGCGGCGGAAGAGACATCTACCATTGACGCAGTGCCGTGACGAAGTTGCGTCTGGGTGACTTCCATCGATTGCCGCGCGCTTTCGGCTGTCTCTTTCGCAATCACCAGGTTGCTTTTATCCGCCGCCAGCGTCAGCCAGTAATCCACCGTGTTGTAGAGCACCGTCAGGCGCGTGCTGCGCGCCCCTTCGACAGTACCCAGCCAGGTTTCATACTGCTCGCGCGTCAGGCTCTGGTTTTTGCCAAACAGATCCACTTCAAAGGAACTGGTGCTGGCATTGCCTTCATAACTGGAAGTCAGGGCGGTCTGATTCCCGGTGCCGCTGTTGTTGAGCGAACGGGAACGGGTGCCGCTCAGCCCGGCATTAATGGTCGGGAAGAGATAAGAACGCTCTTCGCCATACTGCGCTCGCGCGGATTTCACGCTGGCGACCGCTTCCCGCAGGTCGCGACTGCTGTCGAGCGCCATCGCCACCACCTGGCGCAGGCGGGCATCAAGAATGTACTGCTGCCAGTCGATATCACGATAGCTATTCCCCTGGGTGTCTTTCAGGGAGGCATAGGCCTCCCCGGCAGGAAGCCGGCCGCTGACTGGCGCAGTTGGCCTGTCATAGTGGGGATCCAGCGAAATACAGCCCGCCAACAGAAACGGTACGCATGCTGCCAAAATTCTTGCTGACATCTTATTCTCCTGATTTTTCTGTTGTTTCGCGCACTGCTTTGTACTCCTCCGGCACGGAAGGGAATACGCGTCTGACCAGCACGAAGAACAGAAGAACAAGGAAAATAGCCAACAAGGTGGCGGCGATTGTCCCCCCGATTATCCCCGTCCCGATAGCGATTCGGCTGTTAGCGCCAGCCCCGGTTGAGATAGCCAGCGGCAAAACACCCGCAGTGAACGCCAGCGATGTCATGATGATCGGGCGTAAACGTGTGGTGGCCGCGTGAATCGCTGCTGCCATCAGATTTTCGCCTCGCCGGTAGTTTTCCTCCGCGAATTCCACGATCAGAATGGCGTTCTTCGCCGACAAGCCGATGATGGTCAGTAGCCCCACCTGGAAGTAGACATCGTTCTCCAGCCCACGCAGCGTGATGGCTAACAGAGAACCAAACACCCCGAGCGGAACGACCATCATGACGGAGAAGGGCACTGACCAGCTTTCATACAGCGCTGCCAGGCAGAGGAAGACGACAATCAGCGAAATACCATACAGCGACATCGCCTGATTCCCGGCCAGGCGTTCCTGGTAGGAGAGGTCGCTCCATGCATAGGTGGTGGCCCCGCCTGGCAGGGCGTTGGCCAGTTTTTCCATGGTGTTCATCGCTTCCCCGGAACTGCTGCCGGGCGAGGCCTGCCCCTGAATCTCATAGGAAGAGAGGCCGTTATAGCGAGAGAGCGCATCCGCGCCATAAATCCAGTGTGCAGAAGCAAACGACGAGAACGGCACCATGGTGCTGTTGCCATCGCTGTCGGTGCCGCGAACGAACCAACTATCGATATCCTCTGGTTTGCTGCGGAAGGCTGAATCTCCCTGGATGTAGACTTTTTTCACCCGTCCACGATCCGAGAAGTCATTCACATACGTTCCGCCAATAGCCGAACTGAGAGTACTGTTGATATCGCTGATAGAGACACCCAACGACTGCGCTTTCACGTCATCCACGTCAACCTGCACTTGCGGTAAGTCCGGCAGTGAGTTCGGGCGTACGCTGGATAGCGTCGGCTCCTTCGCCGCTTCGGCCAGCAACTGGTTACGCAGTTTCAGCAACGTATCGCGGTCGGTGCCGCCGCGTGCCTGCAACTCAAAGGTGAAACCGTTCGACTGGCCCAGGCCTCTTACCGACGGCGGTGTCAGCACAAAGATCTGTGCATCACGGATCGAGGAGAGATTCATCATTGCCCGCTTGGCGATCGCATCGGCGCTGTTCTCTGCGCCTTTACGCAGATCCCAGCTTTTGAGCGAGATAAAGCCCACCCCGGTGTTCTGCCCGCTACCCGCAAAGCTGAAGCCATCAACCAGCATGCTGACGTTAACGTTATTTTTCTCTTTGGTCTGGAAGTAGTTCTGGATCTGTTTACGCACTTCGAGAGTACGGTTCTCTGTCGCACCGGGAGCCAGCATGTACTGCACCATGATGTAGCCCTGATCCTCGGTCGGCAGGAAGCCTGTCGGCAGACGCACGTACATCACTGCGCAGCCGATTAACAGCACACTGTACAGCGCCAGATAACGGCCGGGGCCATGCAGGACTTTCGCTACGCGCTGGTGGTAACGTTCCTGTAATTTCTCATAGTTGCGGTTGAACCAGCCGAAGAAACCTTTACCGGCATTTTCATGATTGTGCGGTTTCAACAGCGTGGCGCACAGGGCTGGGGTGAGTGTTAACGCGATGATCACCGACAGCACCATTGACGAGACGATGGTGATAGAGAACTGGCGGTAAATCACCCCCGTGGAACCGCTGAAGAAGGTCATCGGCAGGAACACGGCGGAGAGCACCATAGCAATACCAATCAGTGCCGCCGTGATCTCCTTCATCGATTTTTCTGTCGCTTGCCGTGGCGGCAGCCCTTCCACTCGCATCACACGCTCGACGTTTTCCACCACCACGATGGCGTCATCGACCAACAAGCCGATGGCGAGCACTATCCCGAACATCGTCAGGGTGTTGATGGAATAGCCGAAGGCCGCCAGCACGCCGAAGGTTCCCAGCAGAACCACCGGTACGGCAATCGCCGGGATCAAGGTGGTGCGCAGGTTTTGCAGGAACAGGAACATCACCACCACCACAAGGGCGATCGCTTCGGCGAGGGTTTTCACCACTTCCTCAATGGAAATTTTGACGAAGTCGGTGCTGTCGAGTGGGTAGTCGATGGCATAACCGGCAGGCATAGAACTGCGGAACTCATTGATGGTGTTTTTAACCCGTTCAGCGGTTGATAAAGCGTTCGCGCCGGAGGCCAACTGAATGGCGATACCCGCGGCCGGGTGGCCGTTGGCCAGCACGTTGGCACTGTAATCCTCGCTGCCCATTTCAACCCGGGCGACATCACTTAAGCGGACAACGGAACCATCGGTTTCGGTTTTCAACACAATATTGCGGAACTGTTCCGGCGTTTGCAGACGCGAACGCGAACGCACGGTAGCGACCAGTTGCTGCTCGCCGCTTGCCGGTTGCGCGCCTAACTGCCCGGATGAGACCTGGGTATTCTGGTTTTCCAGCGCGCTTTCCACATCGGAAGGCATCAGCGTGTAAGCGGCCAGCTTGTTCGGATCCATCCAGATACGCATGGCATATTCCGAGCCAAACACCTGCACGCGGCCCACGCCATTAACACGCGCCAACACATCCTGTAAATTGCTCACCAGGTAGTCAGAGACATCCGAGGAAGTACTTTTGTTGCTCTTGTCATACAGCGCCATTACCAGCAGAAAGTCGCTTTGCGCTTTTTCCACGGTCACGCCTTGCGAGGTAACCGCGTTCGGTAAGCGGCTTTCCGCCTGCTGGACTTTGTTCTGCACCTGCACCTGCGCAATATCCGGGTCGGTACCCTGCTGGAAGGTGACGGTGATTTTGACCTGGCCTGTAGACGCAGTACTGGTGGAGGAGAAATAGAGCATGCCGTCCAGACCGGTCAGTTGTTGCTCAATCACCTGTGTTACACTGTTTTCCAGCGTTTCCGCAGACGCACCAGTATAGGTGGCTGAGATACTGACCTGCGGTGGCGCAACATCGGGGTACTGCGCAATCGGCAGGTTATTAATGCTGATAATGCCAAGCAGCATAATGACGATCGAGATAACCCAGGCAAAGACCGGGCGACGGATGAAAAACTGAGCCAGCATAATTACTTCCCTCCGTTTCCATCACTGGATTCGGTAGCGCCGACTTCCACCGCTTTCACTGTCATACCGGCCTGCACTTTGCTGGTGCCTTCAGTAATTAACCGGTCGCCGCTCTGTAGCCCTTGAGTTATCAGCCATTTATTGCCTATCACCCGGTCGGTAACTACCTCGCGGCTTTCCACTTTATTCTCTTTATTCACCACCAGCGCAGTGCCGTTGCCTTTGGCATCACGCGTGATCCCTTGCTGTGGCGCAAGGATCGCTTCGCTGCGCACGCCGTTACTGACGGTGGCGCGCACAAACATGCCCGGCAGCAAATCGTGTTCCGGGTTCGGGAAGACGGCACGCAGTGTCACGCTGCCGGTGGACTCATCAACAGAGACTTCGGTCAGCTCCAGTTTACCGGGATGCTGATACTGACTACCGTCTTCCAGCGTCACGGTAACGGGAACCGTGTTATCGCTGTTCTGCAACTGCTGTTTTTTCAGTTTCAGCAGTTGCGTGCTCGATTGCGTCAAATCGACGTAAATCGGATCGAGGGTACGAATAGTTGCCAACGCCGTGGTCTGGCTGGCGGTGACCAGTGCGCCAGGCGTAACAGAGGAAATACCGATGCGACCGGAAATCGGCGCTCTGACTTTGGTGTAATCGAGGTTGATTTTGGCGCTCTCCACGGCGGCGCGATACTGCGCAACGGAAGCCACGTTTTGTTTGTAGGTTGCCATGGCGTCGTCTGCATCCTGACGCGATACGCCATTCTCTTTCACCAGTGCGGCGTAACGCTCAGCTTTCAGTTTGCTGCTGTTAACAATCGCCAATGCATTCTGCAACTGAGCGACGGCTTCATCGTAGCTTGCCTGGTACGTTGCCGGATCAATCTCGTATAGCACCTGGCCCGCAACGACATCATCTCCTTCTTTAAATAACCGTTTTTTGATGATGCCTTCGACTTGCGGGCGAACATCAGAAACCATGGTGCCGGTGACGCGCCCTGTCAGGTCACTGAATAGCGTTACCGGCTCGGCCTTCAGCGTGACCACGCCAACCTGCGTAGCCATCGCACCCACATTTGTTTCCGGTTTTTGGTCACAGGCGACAATCAGACATGCCAGCACGGCCACCATTATTCTTTTCAATGCCATTTGCAAACCTCGGTAATGAACGTTCATTCTCATTCTGGAGGATAGCAAAACGAAGGCAAAAAAATATACGAGGAAAAGTGAAGATATAAAGGATATTTGCTTACAGACAGATACGCTTGCATGCCGTGGGTGCGGCATGCAAGCGCCAGCAATACGCGGGAAAATGCGGCGCAGCGCGCGCCGCAAAGGGCGTTATGCCAGATCGCGAAAGTTGCCGAGCCGGTAGCCGCGTTCGGCAATGGCATATTTCAGCGATAGCGAGGTCAGCACCTCCAGTTCGGTTAAACGCGGAAAGCAATAGCTGCTCTGACGGATGATGTTATCGACAAACGACGGATGGCACATTATCTCCAGCGAATCCTCTCCGCGTGCTGCCGAGGCATCCAGCTCCTGCAAAAAGAGCGCGTCAGAAATCGACTCGCCATAAAAGCCACTGCTGAAACCCGCTGTACTATGAAGCCTGGCCGATAAATCACTGAACAGTGATAACGCCGGGCGATCGAGGCGCAGCGGCAGCCCATGCGCAGCGGCAAACTGCGCCACAATTGGGAAGATCTGCGGGATCATATGCACATGATGATGGCTGTCCAGATGCGTCGGTTCGCGGCCAAAAAGCGCGACAAAGCGCTGGTACTGGCTCTCAAGTTCTTCGGCGATTTCTGCGTGCGGTAGCGTATCGGCTTCGGCCATCTGCCAGATCCATTTCCCCAATTCGCCCTGTCGGGCAAGGCCGGGCATTGGCGTTAAAGGCTGGCCCAACGTCAGTACAAAGTGCATACCTACCGCAAGCGTCGGCAATTCACGGCTCAGTTGCGCCGCATGCTCAATTGCTGCGGCGTTGACCAGGGCGGTAGTGGATGTCACTACACCGTGACGAAAGCTTTCGACAATGCCGTAGTTTTGTCCTTTGCTGAGACCAAAATCATCCGCGTTAACAATCAATAAGCGTTCCATAGCCGTCCCTTAATACTGTGATGTTTTCAGTTTGCCGATGCACTCTGCAAAATTGGGTAGCCACTTTTCATGCGCCAGCAGCATTTCACGTGCCAGTAGTTCCGCATCGCGATCTGAATGCACCAGCGGGCTGAGATTGAGCGCCAACAGCACATCGTTAAACTCACCGCTCAGCGCCGCCTTGCTGGCTGCCACTTCGAAACCTTTAATGGTATGAATCAGCCCAAGCACTTTTTCGTCAAATTGCGTCACGCGCGGATGGGGCATCGCGCCATTGCGCCCGAGAATGCAGGTCATCTCGACTGCCCACTCCGGCGGGATATTTTTTACGTGCCCGTGATGTGGAATGTTTACATAGTGCTCGGCCTGCTTATCGTTATAGATGGCGTTGATCACTTCACAGGCAGCATCGGAGTAGTATGCGCCGCCGCGCTGCTCCAGCTCCTTCGGTTTGTCTTTGAGGGCAGGATCTTTATAAAGCTCAAATAGTTGCTTCTCAACCTGCTGCACCACCTGCGCCCGTACGCCACCTTTGTAATATTCACCCATCTCAATTGCCAGCATCTCTTTCTGCTTGAAGTAATAGAGCAGGTAAGAGCAGGGCAGCAGATTGAGTGCGCGGATCAACCCTTCGCTAAACGGCAGGTCGAAAATGTTTTTCACCGTCGAGGCTTTCAACCTGCCGGAAGCCACACCGTCGAGCAGTTCGGCAAAGCGCGACGTGCCGTTGACCAGCACATCTTTGATAAACACCATATGGTTAAGGCCAAACAGATCGATCGCCAGCGCATCGCTGTCGGTAAGGCCCAGCACGTCGCGGATAAACATTTTCATGCTGATGGGGATATTGCATACACCAATAAAACGTTTAAAACCGGTATGGCGATAAACGGCTTCGGTGACCATTCCTGCCGGGTTGGTGAAATTGATAACCCACGCGTTCGGGCAAATCGCTTCCACATCTTTAATAATGTCGAAGATCACCGGAATGGTGCGCAGCCCTTTAAACAAACCGCCTGCGCCGTTGGTCTCCTGCCCCAGATAACCGTGGCTGAGCGGAATGCGCTCATCGAGTTCGCGCGCTTTCAACTGGCCGACGCGTAGCTGCGTGGTGACAAAATCCGCGTCCCGCAACGCTTCCCGGCGGTTCAGCGTTTTATAAACTTTCAGCGGTACACCCGCCTTTTTTACCATGCGTTGGCAGAGAGCAAAAATAATATCCAGCTTCTCTTGCCCCTCTTCAACATCGACCAGCCATAATTCAGACACTGGTAATTCATGGTAGCGCTTAATAAAACCTTCCAGTAATTCCGGGGTGTAGCTGCTCCCACCGCCAATGGTGACGACTTTTAATTTCTGGCTCATAAATCCTCCCTTGAATTCGGTCATAAATGACAGCGGGCAATGAAAAGCGCCCGTCATCGTTACTGATTGATTTCCGTTAATCGCTTGCGATAGTTATTGGGCGTAAATGAGGTCATTTTCTTAAAGGTTTTAATAAACAAGCTGGGGCTGCTGTAGCCAGCCTCCCAGGCAATATCCGTCACCGAATAGTTGGTCATTTCCAACTGTTTTTTCGCAAAATCGATGCGGATTTCATTAATAATCTGCATCGGCGTTTTGCGGTAATAGCGGCGGGTGGCGCGGGTCAGATACTCCTGGGATTTGCTGGCCAACTGGATCATATTTTCCAGCGCATTTTCGCCAAACTGCGTTTTATCATGCATTGTTTCAACGGTGGTTTTCAGCCATTGCGGAACGTCATCAATAACCGGCTCTTCACGGTAGTGGCGCAGTCGGTTAATCACGTAAAAGGTGACAGATTCGATAAACTCATCCAGCCCGTTTTCGCGGAAATTCAGCGAGGCGATGACCGTTTCGACATAGGCCATAAAGGCATTGCTGGTACGATAGGCCTGCGAAGCGACAAAGCAGAAGGGTAGCAGCGCCAGATAGTGCTGTTCAAAGAACTGCTTGCTGATGCCGACATTCAGAATGCGCGTCGCACCGAACGCGTAAAAACTCTGGTGATGCGAGCCGAGCGGGATAAATACAAAATCGCCGCGCTCCAGCAGCACGCGTTTTCCGTTGATCACCTGATAGTAACGGCCGGTGAGAACCAGCGTAAACTCATAGTAATCATGCTGATGCAGGCCACTTGCGCTCTCCGTTTTGTTGTAGATAAACACATGGAAATTTTTACCGTTGAAGAGCTGTTGCTCGTGAACCGTTTTAATTCCCTGGGTGTTGATCTGTGGCTGCATTGTTAACTCCTTACGCGTTTTACAACGGGCGGTGCCTTAAGGATAAGCGCACTTTCCTCAAGCCACCGCCCAGGCTTCAGAACTTCAGCGCTGCGGTGATATCTTCTTCGCTCTCTTGCTGATCAATCACATTCTGCGCTTTGTTGGCGACCACCACAAAAGGCAGATACACCAGCGTGGCAATCACTAAGTTGAAGAGTGCGAGCAGTAATGCGGCAATACTGCCGTTGGTATTGAAGAAAGCACCCAGCCCGGTTGGCATCGTCCACGGTGCGATGTTGGTGATGGGGGGAATAATGCCGCTGTAATAGGCCAACAGGGTGATGGCGGCGAGGATCGGCTGTACCAGAATAAACGGGATAAACATTACCGGGTTCATGATAATCGGCAGGCCGAACAGTATCGGTTCGTTAATCTGGAACAGGCCGGAAGGTAGCGCCAGTTTCGCCACCTGGCGATAGTCCGCTCGCCGGGAGGCTAAGAAGATGGCGATAATCAGCCCGAGCGTCGCGCCGCTACCGCCCAGAAAGATATACGAATCCAGCATCGGCTTGGCCCAGACATGGAACGTTTTGCCGGCGGCCAGCGCCGCATCGACGGAGCCGTACTGCTGATAAATAGCGATATTTTCCAGCGCCCACGGCGTCATAATGCCGCTGTCCAGTGCGGTCAGCGCCAGCGAACCGTGAATACCAAAGAACCACAGCAGCGGCACAAACAGCACGTACACCCAGCCGACAATACTGCCGAGTGACGCCAGCGGCGTGGAGATGGTATTCATAATCAGTTGGTGGAAGTTGGTGCCGAAATGCGTCAGCGCCCAGGCGACAATGCCCATCAGCGACAGAATAATAAAGCCTGGGATCAGCGCGGAAAATGAACGAGCCACTGAAGCGGGCACGCTCTCCGGCAAGGTTATCACCCAGTTACGGCGCACAATAAAAGTAAACAATTCGGCGACCACCAGGCCAATAATCATCCCGGAAATAATATTCGCCCCACCTAACCAGTTTGCGCCAACGGCATAAGCTTCGCCGACGCTATAAGGTGTGACGGTCATAAAAGCGGCAATGGATAATAATCCGGCAGCCAGCGCATCGACCTTGCGTTCTTCCGCCAGCGCCATACCAATAAAGAACGGTGCCATTAACGACATAATGCCCAGCGTGCCGTTATAGACGTTGCCGCCAATGCCTTTTAAACCGTTGAGCGTTTCAATGGTGGAGGCATCTAGGCGGATACCTAACGAATAGAAAAAGGATCCTTCGCCAAAACTTAAAAATACGTTATTAATTAATACAAACATCGCACCCGTGAGCGTTAATGGCATTAAGCGAATAAAGCCATTTTTAATTGCATTAACGTGAGGCTGTTTGCCTAATTTAACCGCAAAAGGAAGAAGTATCTTTTCAAGTGAAGTAATCGCATGACTCATAGAAAAATACCTTTAGAGCCTGGCCCATTAGGCTATTTTATTTGCCATTTTGGTCCTGGGCAGTACTCACATCCTCACGTACTGCGTGTACGCTCCGGTTGTTGCGCGCTGTCCGTGTCCAAACTGGCTGCAACAATATACGCCTACTGGGCCAGGCCCTTAAATACCGCAACAGGTTATTGCGGCGCAGTGTGAGAAAAGAACTCAGTAATAAGTGAGTTTAACTATTGGCGGCTTGTTTAATGGCGGCGACGGCCGCTTTCAGCACGCCCAGACCATCGACTTTGCCGTACAGCAGCGAGTCAATCACTTCGACTGGTTTATTTGGCAGCAACTGTTGAATGTCCGCTAACTTCCACGCAATTTGCGGGCCGAGCAATACAACATCCGCCTGTGGTCCCTTTTCCCCGGCCAGTGATTCAGAAAATGCTTCAATAATGACCGGTACTTCATACTTTTCCGCCTGCGCACGCATCTTAGACACCAGCAGCGACGTTGACATACCCGCTGAACAAAACAGATAAATACGTTTTTTTTCCATCATGCGTCCCTCAAAATGCGATTCTTTGTAGGCCAGATCGGATTCAGGCTGCGTTAGCGCTTCCTGCAATGGCTACCCCGCGAAGCGGGAGGATTTTTTTCCGTGCACGAAACAAGTATACGGTACGCGTCTGGCTGGGGATATTTCTCTACTCACTAAAATTGTCTGTGGTTGACCTTGCGCTATGTTCACCTTCACATTTTGAGGAATTAGCGGCCGGAAAATTTGCGGCAGGGGAAATAGTGTCGCTGTCGGGCGCTTTGGGAATATTGTGCACGGAATAATTCCACAAATTTATGTACAGGCTCATGCCTGGAACAAGGTTTCGGGGTGGATCAGCATAACCGGGCGCCTGGCGCAAAAATTCCCCGAACTGAATAAATTCTTCCAGGCGTCGAAAGAGGAAGTGTTAGCACTGTGGGATGCGTTTGTGATGTTGTTCACCGATCCGCTGCAATTCCTCGACAATCTTAAAGGTGAACTGCTGGATGCCCTGCTATGGGACGGCGCAGGCGTTACAATCAGTTTGGTTTCAGGCCATTCATGACCAATATGGAAGCCACTATGGAAATTATAGGAGGTCGTAATGAAAGTAAAAACTAATAAAATTATTGCTTTTATCACTCTGGCTGGCTGTGTATTGGCTAGTTACTGGATTTGGCTATTACTACGTCCAGTGGAGATTGTCGCAGTTCATGACAATGGTAATCATAGCTATGTTTTAGTCAGGAGTTTCCCGCCAACAGATAAAGGAAAAATTAACTGGTGGCTTGAAAATAAATCTATCCTGAAAGGGAAGTATAATATCCCCAAACCATCATCCTCTGGTTCTTTTACTATTATTTTCTGGCTATTTGGTGAGGGATATAAAGAAACTGATGGTTATAACAGACTATGCTTTGATGATATGCCGCCACCGCTAAACTGTATTGATAAAGATGCGACTTTCTCTGTCAGCAATAGCAAGAATTTGGGTGTGATCTTCACAACATATGATGGCAAATATCAGCTACAAAAAAACGGCGATATAGTTAAATTCACAGATGAATTCGAGTTTAAATAATCCCCTGTCTGAAATATAGTAAAATTCCCAACTACTGGGATAGGCTCTTAGTGCTTCCTGCAATAACTGTCCCGCGAAGCGGGAGGACTTTTTTTCTGTGTCGGAAGCAAGTATACGGCACGCTTCTGTTCTGGGGTATTGCGCTGCTTACTAAAATTGTCTGTGGTTTACCTGGTGCTATATTCACCTTCACAGTTTGAGGAATTATCGGCCGGAAAATTTGCGACAGGGGAAGTACATGAGAGGAGGTCAATGCGCGAGGCGAGTACACCTGTATGCGGAAAAATGTTGATGGGGAAAACCCCCGCACTGGCGCGCGGGGGCGAGGATCAAAAGTCGTAGCGCAGACGCACGATATTCATATCGCTCAGGTTGTCGGTGCTGGAGGTAAACACGTGTTCATAATCGACACGGAAACCATAATCCAGTTGGAAAGTCACACCGACGCCGTTATCAATACGTTGATAGTCGCGGCCAGTGGTATATTGCAGACGGTCGCCCATTACGTACGGCTGAATATATTTAAGCGCGTACTGGCCAACCGGGATTTTATAACCGGCAAAGTATTCAATCCCCCACGCATCGCCCGCGAAGTAGTTTTGCACGTCGGATTTTTTGGTCAGCAGGAAGTTCTGGTACCAGCCGCCGCCAAAGGAGAAGGTCCAGTTATCCGGCGTCCAGCTCAATGCGGTACCGAGGATATTCTGATCGTAGGTTTTGCTGTCGTCCGTTGATGGCAGGCGCATTTCCGCACGGGTGTAGTTCCACGCCGTACCCCATGTCAGGGTGTCGGTCAGATGATAATCGACACCCAGCGAACCGCCGCCTCTACGTTTGTAACGCGTGCCGTTGCCTGGCAGATAGTCTGAATCATCGAACAGATAAGCAGCATAAATATCCACGTCGCCAACGGTCTTCTTATATTTGAGCATATTACGTGAGCGATAAGAGCCATCGTAGTCGCCGTTGATACCATTGCCCGGTGCCTGGGCCTTCATGTCGTAATCCCAGACATCGGTTTTCACACCCACGACATCGTAATAGATACTGTTCTGCTGACCGTAGGTGAGCGTACCCCAGGTTTTGCTTTTCAGTCCGGTGTAGAGCATACGGCGGGTCGTATTCCGTGTGCCTGTGGCATAGTGATTATCCCAGTCAAAAAGCGCCGGAATGTTCACGCCGAGTTCGTAATAGTTAATCCAGCTAATATCATCAAACAGATAGTAGTCGGAGGCGAAACGAAAACGGGTACCGCCATCATAGCCGTTACGTTTGTACGAGCCTTTGTCACTGTTGCCCATGGCGTTGTCGAACTGCGGGCGGATCGAGCCACCGACGGTAAAGTTCAGTCGGCTCAGCGGGTCGCCAGCCTGTGGATCCTGTTTCAGCAGAGTAATTTCTGCTTGTGCTGCGAAAGACATCATTGCCACTGCTGCACCGATCGAGGCTGTCAGCATTTTTAATTTAATATTCATTTATTTTTCCTCGGGAATGCTACTCACTATTAGCGCGGGCATAATAATTTGCGAATATGACAGTTCTGTTTTAAAAATTATGGATTTGTGCGCTTAATTTATTTAAATGTATATAAACGTAACGCCTGGTTTCTTTTCTTTATATTTGTCTAAATACATGTCTGGCGGTAATTTTTATCGTTTTAAGGCAAAAAAGCTCATTTTGCTAATAATGATATTCACCCATAAAAAAGGCACAGATTGTTAAGCGTTTTGTTCCTGACTGAGAGTAAAACGTGCGGACAATAATGAGATCTGCTAGTACTAACGCGCTTGAAATATGTTGCCGAACAGTCATGTTCGGTTTTTTTTGCCTGAAAAATTTCGCAGTGGAGCTGGTGGAATAATTATTCGTCCCCGTTTATTACGCAGCGTTCTGTTAAATCAACACCATCAATACTGAAATAAATATTTAGCCGCCGGAGAGCGGCGGCTAAAACTCAGCGGTTAAAGACGTTGCGGCCAATCTCCCTTGCCTGCTGCAAAGCCGCTTCCGCGCAGCGGGGATCCGGCAGCATCAGCGTGGCATTGGTCAGCACCGGTGCGCCGCAGTAATCAAAAATACCGTGCGCAATTTGCGTGTTCCAGGATTGGGCATAACCATGCTTTTCGAAGGTTTGGCGATCGGCACCACCCAGCGCCACGAGGTGAATCGGCAAATGGCCGAGCTTTTTCATCACTTTGCCTTCGCCGCTATCGGCATAGGCCCAACCGTTGCTAAAGACGCGATCGATCCAGCCCTTTAACAGCCCCGGCATCGTCCACCAGTAAATGGGAAACACCAGCACCAGCGCATCGGCGCCAGCAATACGCGCCTGTTCGGCGAGCACATCGGCGGGCAGCGGCGCGGTTTGGTTGAAGGCAGCGACATCCGCTGGTGAAAAGCGCGGGTCAAACCCTTCTCGTGCCAGGTCGGCGATTTCAACGCTGTGTTGTCCCTGTTGGCGAATACCTTCGGCGACCGCCTGCGCCAGAGCGTGTGTTAATGAACTCTCCAGCGGGTGCGATACCACGATCAAAGCGTGCATACGAAACCTCCTCAGTTGCCATCGGCGATGAACGGACGTAATCTTATATACCATTGGTAACCTACTCATGGTAAGTTACCTTTGGTATATAACCTTGTCAACGGAGAAAGAGGATGACCGCAACTGGTACACGTCAGCGACTCACGCGGGAAGCACGTTTTAGCCAACTGGTGGCGGTGGCCTGGCAAATCATTCACGATAAAGGCACGGAAGCGCTGACACTCAGCCATCTTGCTGAACTCGCCGGTGTCACCAAGCCCGTGGTTTACGACCATTTCACCAGCCGCTCCGGCCTGCTGGCCGCGTTGTATCGTGAATACGATCAGCGGCAGAACCAAAAAATGGACGATGCACTGCGCACTGCCAAAGCTGAACTGGCGCCACGGGCGGCGGTGATCGCCACCGCCTATATCGAATGCGTACTGCTGCAAGGGCGTGAAATGCCCAGTGTACTGGCGGCGCTTGCGGGCACGCCGGAGCTGGAGAAAATCCGCCGGGAATATGCCGCCGATTTCATTGAGAAGTGCCGCGCACTGTTCGCGCCATTTTGCGCGCAACCATTACGTGATGCGGCATTGTGGGCCATGCTCGGCGCGGCGGAAGGGGTGTCATGGGCGGCGGTACAGGGTGCAATAACCGAAGCGCAAGCTAAAGATGAACTGAAAGCGGTGATTATAGCGATGGTTCAGGCAAGCGTATAACCTGTACTTTCCGTCCTGGCGCGTTGCTTGCATTAATCCGGCATGACTTCCGGGGAGCACGCGCATGATTGCCAACTCATCAACCACCATTCGTTTTTTGCTGGCATCACGCCAGTGTGAACTGAACAGCCTGCGTTATCTGCTGCAACGCGGTGAACTGGTAGGCAAAATCAGCCAGTTGGTGCATATGCTGCAACGCGAGCGCGGCACCTCGAATATGTTTCTTTGCGCGGGCGAAGGGCAGTTTGCTGATGAGCTTTCCCTGCGCGAGCGCGATGTTGCCGGGGCACAGGCGCCGTTGCTGGCGCAACTCGACACGCTGGAGAGCCAGATTGCAGCCAGCCCGCAGGCCAGCCGCCTGTTCAGCCACGTTGCCAGCGTGATCTACGCGCTCAGCCTGCTGCCCGCACTGCGCCAGCAAATTCGCCAACGCAAACTGCCGCTGCCGCAGGCGATGAGCTTCTTTAACGACATCATTCGCCATTTGCTGTCGCTGGTGTTTGAACTCACCGATACCGCCGCCGAACCGGACATCTCGCGCGCGCTGATCGCCATGTTCAGTTTTATGCAGGGGAAGGAGTTTGCCGGGCAAGAGCGGGCCATTGCCGCCGCCGCCTTTGCCGCCGGTCAATTCAGCGAAGAAACTCGGCAAAAGTTACTCGATCTGATTGAGCGCCAGGAGCGCTGCTTCGCCACCTTTGCGGATTTTGCCGATGAGCAACACCGGTTGCGCTGGCAACAGGTGCAGACCGACAGCCAGTTTGAGCGTCTGCGGCGCATTGCCTGTAGCGGGCGCGAAGGATTTGCAGCGGACAGCGGTTTGCGTTGGTTTGCGCTCGCCACTCAACGTATTGATGCAATGAAGCAGGAGGAAGATACGCTGGCGGAGACGCTGATGGCGCACTGCCGCGCACGCATTGCTGCCGCTGAACAGGCCAGCCATCAACAACAGGCCGATATCGAAAGCCTGATGCCGCAGCCGGAAGAAGAGAGCCGCTATTCGGTGTTTATCGACAATCATGGCTGGCTGGAGAGCGGCGGCGTACGCCCACAGCTCGGGCGTTCACTCTTAACGCTGGTGCAGCAGCAGTCTCGCCGCTTACAGGCGCTGGATACCGAACTGGCGGCGCTGCGGGAAACGCTCAACGAACGCAAACAGATTGAGCGCGCCAAAAGCCTGCTGATGCAGCATCGCCAGCTCAGTGAAGAAGAGGCCTATAAAACCCTGCGCAGCATGGCGATGAATCAGAACAAAAAGCTGGTGGAGATAGCTGGTGCGATGCTGGCGGTCGCGGATGTTTTCCCGCTACCACCTAAGGAGTAGCTGCACATCCGGGGTGCGAAATATGCTCTCCGGCAGTGCGAAAACGCGCCCGGCAAACGAGTGAATTTTACACAAAGTGTGGAATTACGCCTGTTGAAGCGATACCACTTATTCTGGCACAGCGTTTGCTTTATTTATTGAGAAATTAACATAGACGCACTATCGGCCAACGGCGGTCGGTGCCGCGTCAACCGGACAACGGCGTCCATAAGCGTGCAGCTTTGCACCGGCTTATGGACGCCGTTTTTTTTTGCATCCGCAACGGTGAGCAAGAGGGTGGCAATGAGCGATGGCAACAAAGGTATGACGGTTTCCCGTCGGCAGTTTTTACTGGGCAGCGCGGCGCTGGGCAGCAGCCTGTTACTGCCAGGGGGGATCAATCGCGCATGGGCCGCAGGCTCGGATGCGCCGGAACTGACTGAAATTCGTGTCGGTTTTATCCCGCTGACGGATTGCGCCTCGGTGGTAATGGCCGCCGTTAAAGGTTTCGACAAAAAATATGGCATCACCATTGTGCCGAGCAAAGAAGCCAGTTGGGCCGCCGTACGCGACAAGTTGGTTTCCGGAGAACTGAACGCGTCGCACATTCTCTACGGCCAGCTTTATGGCCTGCAAATGGGGCTTTCCGGGCCGCAAACCGAGATGGCGGCGCTGATGACCATCAACCAGAACGGGCAGGGGATCACGCTGGCGAACCAGTTGCACGAGGCGGGCGTTAACGACTTAGCCTCGCTGCAAAAATATATCACCGCCAGCCCGGCGGGCACTTACACCTTTGCCCAGACCTTTCCCACCGGCACGCACGCCATGTGGCTCAACTACTGGCTAGCCAGCGCGGGCATCAATCCGCTCAACGACATTCGCAGCGTGGTGGTGCCACCGCCGCAAATGGTGATGAACATGAAGATCGGCAACATGGTCGGCTACTGCGTGGGCGAACCGTGGAACCAGCGCGCCATCAGTGATGACATCGGTTTTACTGCCGCCACCACGCAGGATATTTGGCCTGATCATCCGGAAAAAGTGCTTGGTACCCGCGCAGACTGGGTAGCTAAAAACCCCAACAGCGCCCGCGCGCTGACCGCTGCCATTCTTGAGGCTTCGCGCTGGATTGACGCCTCCGACGATAACCGCCGTGAAACGGCGCAGGTGATTGCCGAGCGCGCTTACCTCAACACCAAAGAGGAAACCATTCTCGGGCGCATGCTCGGGCAGTACGAAAACGGCCTGGGTAAAAGCTGGAAGGATGAACACGCGATGCGCTTCTTCCACGACGGCTCCGTCAACTATCCGTGGCTCTCCGACGGCATGTGGTTCCTCACTCAGCATAAGCGCTGGGGGCTGCTCGCCAGCGACCCGGATTACCTCGGTGTCGCCCGTAAGGTTAACCGTATCGACATCTACAAACAGGCTGCTGCCGCTGTCGGCAACGTCCCGCTGCCGGACAGCGACATGCGCAGCAGCGTCCTGATCGATGGCATTCGCTGGGATGGTAGCAACCCTGCTGCTTATGCCAGCGGCTTTAGCGTAAAGAAATAGGAGGTCGCTAATGAAAAACCAGGCGCAAATTATCCCCATTCCCCGCGAAGAGACGGCGCAGCCACGTGTGGAAGCCGAAATTGTAACGCTGCCCACTAAACCGGTAGTACGCCATTCACCGCTGTTACGCCCGCTAATGCAGCGCGTACTGCCGGGGCTGCTCGGAATTGGCCTGTTGATTTGCCTGTGGCAGGTGGCGGCGCTCAACAGCAAAAACTTTCCCACACCGTGGCAAACCTGGCAGGCGGCGCTGGCGATCTTTGCCGATCCGTTTTATATCGCCGGGCCGAACGATCAGGGCATTGGCTGGAACGTGCTGGCCTCGTTGCAGCGCGTGGCGGTAGGTTTTGGGCTCGCGGCGCTGGTTGGCATTCCGGCGGGCTTTTTGATTGGCCGTTTCCGTTTTGTCGCCAACATGCTCAACCCGCTGATCTCACTGTTGCGTCCGGTCAGTCCGCTGGCCTGGCTGCCGATTGGTTTGCTGCTGTTTCAGCGCGCGGAACCGGCCTCAAGCTGGACGATTTTTATCTGCTCGATCTGGCCGATGATCCTCAACACCGCCGAAGGCGTGCGACAGATCCCGCAGGATTACCTGAACGTAGCGCGGGTACTGAAGCTTTCGGAGTTCGCCATTATGCGCAAAATTCTGCTGCCCGCCGCGCTGCCCGGCATTCTCACCGGCATGCGTTTATCCATTGGCATTGCCTGGCTGGTGATTGTGGCAGCAGAAATGCTGACCGGCGGCATCGGTATCGGTTTCTGGATCTGGAACGAATGGAACAACCTCAATGTGCAAAACATCATTATTGCCATCGTGGTGATTGGCGTGATCGGCCTGCTGCTGGAGCAGGGGCTGATGTGGATTGCCAGCCGTTTTAACTATACCAGCCGCTAAGGAGGCCACGATGCGTACCAATCCGATTATTCAGGTTCAGCAGGTCAGCCAGCGATTCAACACCAGCAGCGGCGAGTTTCTCGCGCTGGATAGTGTCAGCTTTGATATCCACGCCGGTGAAACCCTGAGCCTGATTGGCCACTCCGGTTGTGGAAAATCAACGTTATTAAACCTGATTGCCGGTCTGACGCGGCCGACCAACGGTGGCCTGCTGTGCAATAACCGCGAAATCGACGGTCCAGGGCCGGAGCGCGGCGTGGTGTTTCAGAACCACTCGCTGCTGCCGTGGCTCACCACCTATGACAACGTAGCGCTGGCCGTTCGCCAGGTTTTTCACGGCGAAATGAGCAAAGCCGAAATGCACGAGTGGATCATGCACAACCTCGATCTGGTACAGATGAGCCACGCCTGGGACAAGCGCCCGCACGAAATCTCCGGTGGCATGAAGCAGCGCGTCGGCATCGCCCGCGCGCTGGCGATGAAACCCGCTGTATTACTGATGGACGAACCCTTTGGCGCGCTGGACGCCTTAACCCGCGCCCATTTGCAGGATGCGGTGATGGAGATCCAGCAGCGTCTGCGCACCACCATTGTGCTGATCACGCATGACGTCGACGAAGCGGTACTGCTCTCCGATCGGGTAATGATGATGACCAACGGCCCGGCGGCAACGGTCGGCGAAATTATGGAAGTGGCGCTGGAACATCCGCGTTCGCGCGTGGCGCTGGCCGATGACGCACAGTATCAGCGCTACCGCCAGCAGGTTTTGCAATTTCTGTACGAGAAGCAGCCGAAAGCGGCCTGATGTCTCTGTCACTCGTTCGATAAGGATTCAGATGATGAAAAAGCCGGTTTTAGCCGTCATTGGGCACGGCATGGTCAGCCACTATTTTCTGCAACAACTGGTGGAACGCGAGCTGCATCAGCACTACGACATTGTGGTGTTCGGCGAAGAGCGTCTGCCCGCTTATGACCGTGTCCACCTCTCGGAATACTTCGCCGGGCGCAGCGCCGAATCGCTCTCGCTGGTCAGTGACTGTTTTTTTGCCGACAGCGGCATCACCCTGCGCAGCGGCTGTAAAATTGTCGCTATCGATCGCGAACGTCGCTGTTTGAGCGATGAACAGGGTGGAGAAACGCATTACGATACGCTGGTGCTCGCCACCGGTTCTTACGCTTTCGTACCGCCGATCAGCGGCAATAACCGTCCTGGCTGCCTGGTTTACCGCACTCTTGACGATCTGGACGCTATTGCCGTGCAGGCGAAAAAGGCTACACGCGGCGTGGTGATCGGCGGCGGATTGCTGGGACTGGAAGCGGCCAACGCGCTGCGTCAGTTAGGGCTGGAAACCCACGTTGTAGAGTTTGCTCCGCGCCTGATGGCGGTACAGCTTGATGACGGCGGCGCAATGATGCTGCAACGCAAGATTGAAGCACTTGGCGTGCAGGTGCATACCCGTAAAGAGACGCGGGAGATCGTTGATGGCGAGCAGGCGCAGCATCGCCTCTGCTTTGCCGACGGTAGCTGGCTGGAAACCGATCTGCTGCTCTTCTCGGCCGGTATTCGCCCGCGCGATGAGCTGGCGGAGAGCGCACAACTGCAAAAAGGGCCGCGTGGTGGCATCGTGATTGATGACCAGTGCCGCACTTCCGACGAGTCTATTTTCGCCATTGGCGAGTGCGCATTGTGGAACGGGCAAATTTTCGGCCTTGTGGCGCCCGGTTACCAGATGGCGCGCAGCGTGGCGGACACGCTGGCCGCGCGCAACACGCCGTTTACCGGCGCGGACATGAGCACCAAACTGAAGTTGCTCGGTGTTGAAGTGGCATCGCTCGGCGATGCGCACGGTAAAACGGAAGGCTGCCAGAGTTATCAGTGGACCGATGGCCCGCGTGAGATCTACAAGAAAATTGTCGTTTCCGCCGACGGCAAACGGCTGCTCGGCGCGGTATTGATTGGCGACAGCGCCGATTACAGCATGCTGCTACAAATGATGCTCAACGGTATGGCGCTGCCTGCGCAGCCGGAAACGCTGATTTTACCCGCCCGTTCCGGCGATGCGCCGAAAGGCCTTGGTGTGGCGGCGCTGGCAGCCAGTGCGCAAATCTGCTCCTGCCACAACGTCAGTAAAGGCGACATTGCCGCGGCGGTCGCCAGCGGCTGCACCGAACTGGGGGCGATAAAAAGCTGTACCAAAGCCGGAACCGGCTGCGGCGGCTGCGTGCCGTTGCTGAAACAGGTGATGGAGTACGAGCTGCAACAGCTTGGCGTCGAGGTGAAAAAAGATCTCTGCGAGCATTTTGCCTGGTCGCGCCAGGAGCTTTATCACCTGATCCGCCTGCACGAGATCCGCAGCTTCGATGAGCTGATTAGCCGCTTTGGTAAAGGCCACGGCTGTGAAGTGTGCAAACCGCTGGTTGGTTCCCTGCTGGCCTCCTGCTGGAATGATTACCTACTCAAACCGCAGCATCTGCCGTTGCAGGATACCAACGACCGCTTCTTCGCCAATATCCAGAAAGATGGCACTTATTCGGTGGTGCCACGTATTCCGGCAGGCGAAATCACGCCGCAGGGCTTGATCGCCATTGGCGAAGTGGCGCAGCGCTATAACCTCTACACCAAAATCACCGGTGGCCAGCGGGTGGATCTGTTTGGCGCGCGGCTGGAGCAACTGCCAGCTATCTGGGAGACGCTAATCGCCGCCGGGTTTGAAACCGGCCACGCGTACGGCAAATCCCTGCGCACGGTGAAATCCTGCGTCGGTTCCACCTGGTGCCGCTATGGCGTACAGGATTCCACCGGCATGGCGATTACACTGGAGAACCGCTACAAGGGACTGCGCTCGCCACACAAAATAAAAATGGCTGTTTCTGGTTGTACCCGCGAATGCGCTGAAGCGCAGGGCAAAGACATTGGCGTGATCGCTACCGATAAAGGCTGGAATCTGTATGTTTGCGGCAATGGCGGCATGAAGCCGCGCCATGCGGACTTGTTCGTCAGCGATCTCGACAGCGAGGCGCTGATCCGCACCATCGACCGCGTATTGATGTTCTATATCCGCACCGCCGATCGCCTGCAACGTACCAGCACCTGGCTCGACAATATGGAAGGTGGGCTTGCGTACTTACAACAAGTGATCCTGCATGACAGCCTGGAGATTGGCGCGGAGCTGGAGCGTGAAATGCAACAGGTAGTGGACGCTTACCAGTGCGAATGGAAAACCACGCTGGATAGTGCAGAAAACCGTCTGTTGTTCCGGGGCTTCCTCAACAGTGAGAGCCCGGATGAAGCGGTGGTGATGGTGCCGGAGCGCGGGCAGATCCGCCCGGCCAGAAGCGAGGAAAAACCCGTGCAGGCGACAACGCTACCGCATGCCGAAGCCGAATGGGTTCATGTTGGCGCGGTGGCGGATATTCCGGCCAATAGCGGGGTTGCCGCGCGCCTTGGGCAGCAGCAGATTGCACTGTTCCATCTGCCCGCCAGCGACATGCAGATTTTTGCGCTGGATAACCGCGAGCCGGGCAGCGAAGCCAATGTGCTGGCGCGCGGTTTGGTCGGCGATAAAGAGGGCGAGCCAATCGTGATTTCGCCGCTCTACAAACAGCGTTTCCGGCTATGTGACGGCATTAGCCTCGACGATGACTCGCTGCGGGTACGGGTCTGGCCGGTCAACATTATCGACGGGCATATCTGGGTTCATCGCCAGCCGCTGACTGCGAGCACTTTCCCGGCGATTGCCGAAGCGTCATAAGCCGCAACGGGGGCAAAAATGGAGCTAAAAAGTGTATGCCCTTATTGCGGGGTAGGCTGCGGGCTGGTTATGAAAGTGGAAAACCAGCGCATTATCAATGTGGTGGGGGATAAAACGCACCCCACCAATCAGGGGCGTTTATGCACCAAAGGCAAAAGCTGCGCGCAGGCGATTACTGCGGCGGGCAGGCTGGATCGTGCATGGCTGCGTACGTCGCGCCAGCAGGAGCCGGTGCCGGTCGGCATCGACAGCGCCATCACGCAAACCGCCCAACGGCTGCGCGCCATTATCGATAATCACGGCCCTGATGCGCTGGCGCTGTATGTGTCCGGGCAAATGTCACTGGAAGCGCAGTATCTGGCGAACAAGCTGGCAAAGGGGTTTATCGGCACGCAACATATCGAGTCCAATTCGCGCCTGTGCATGGCCAGCGCCGCCAGCGGCTATAAACTGTCGCTGGGGGCTGACGGGCCACCAGGATCTTATGACGATTTTGATCGTGCCGATCTCTTTCTGGTGATCGGCGCTAACATGGCCGACTGCCACCCGATCCTGTTCCTGCGCATGATGGACAGGGTCAAAGCAGGCGCAAAGCTGATTGTCGTCGATCCCCGCCGTACCGCCACGGCGGAGAAAGCCTCGCTATTTTTACAGATCAAACCCGGCACCGACCTCGCTTTGCTGAACGGTTTACTCGGCTTGTTGGTGCAGAACGGCCAGATCGACGAGGCGTTTATTGAACATTGCACCGAAGGCTGGCAGGCGATGCCGGATTTCTTGCAGGACTATTTACCGCAGCAGGTGGCTGAACGTACCGGGCTTGCGGAGGCGGACATTTGCCAGGCGGCGCAGTGGATTGGCGAAGCCACCGAGTGGATGAGTTGCTGGACAATGGGGCTGAACCAGAGCACCCACGGCACATGGAGTACCAATGCGCTGTGCAATCTGCATCTGGCGACGGGGGCGATTTGCCGCCCCGGCAGCGGTCCGTTCTCGCTGACCGGGCAGCCAAACGCGATGGGCGGGCGCGAAGTAGGCTATATGGGAGCCGGATTGCCAGGCCAGCGCTCGCTGCTGGTGGAAAAAGACAGGGCTTTTGTCGAGCAGCTCTGGCAGCGTCCGCCGGGTTCACTGCGCAGCGACAGCGGCCACGGCACGGTGTCGATGTTCGACGAGATGCGCGCCGGGAAAATTAAAGCCTGCTGGATAATCTGCACCAATCCAGTTGCCACGGTGCCCAATCGCCAGAGGGTGATTGCCGCGCTGCAACAGGCGGAACTGGTGATCACCCAGGATGTGTTTCTCGATACCGAAACCAACCGCTATGCCGATATTTTGCTGCCGGGCGCACTGTGGGCGGAAGCCGAAGGAGTAATGATCAACTCTGAACGCACCATGACGCTGATGCAGCAGGTGGTTTTGCCGCCGGGCGAGGCGCTGGCCGACTGGCAAATTATTGCCCGCGTGGCCTGTGAAATGGGTTATGCCAATGGATTTGCCTATACCAGCGCCGCCGACGTCTTCGACGAGATCCGCCAGTCGTATAACCCGGATACCGGCTATGACATTCGCGGCGCCAGCCATGCGCGGCTGCGTGACATGCCGCTGCAATGGCCGTGCCCGCCGGGTGACACAGAGCAACGCCACCCGATTCGTTATCTTCAGCACTCCACCACGGCGCGGGTGCGTTTCGCCACCGCCAGCGGCAAGGCACAATTCTTCGCCCGCCCGGATCTGGCACCAGTGGAGATGCCGGACGACGAATTTCCGTTGGTGCTGAATACCGGGCGCGTCCAGCACCAATGGCATACTCTGACGAAAACCGGCAAGATCCCGATGCTCAACCAGCTCAACCCTGGTCCGTTTGTTGAAATCGCACCACAGGATGCCGAACGGCTTAATATCCGTGCGGGCGAGCTTGTGGATATTCGCTCCCGACGCGGGTTGGCGACGTTGCCTGCGGTGATCACCGATCGGGTCAGCCCTGGCAACTGTTTTGCGCCGTTTCACTGGAATGATCTGTTTGGCGACAAGCTGGCGATCAACGCGGTGACCAGCGACGCCGTCGATCCCATTTCACTGCAACCGGAACTGAAACATGCCGCCGTCGCACTGACGCGCAGCGTGCAGCAGCCGGTGGTGAGCGAAAAAACCACCGTAACAGCGCAAGCCACGCCGGGTGTGCTGCTGGTGCTGTGGGCGTCGATGACTGGCAATGCGCAGGCCTTTGCCCGCCGCTGCGCCGGGCATTTTCTCGATGCCGGACAGGCGGTAAAACTGCGTGGGATGGAGAGCGTCGGCGTGACTGATATTACCGCTGCCTCGCATGTGTTATTGGTTGTCAGTACTTTTGGCGATGGCGATCCGCCGGACAACGGCGCGGCGCTATGGACGGCACTGGACAGCGACAGCGCGCCTGAACTCACCGGTACCGCTTTTTCCGTGCTGGCCTTTGGCGACGCCAGCTACGACCGGTTTTGCGGCTTTGGCCGTAAGCTTGATGCCCGACTGGCAGCGCTGGGGGCACAGCGGCTGGTGGCGCGTCATGAATGCGATGCAGGCGATAATGCGCCAGCGCAGCAGTGGCTGAATGCGGTGCAGCGCGCGCTGCTCGGTGAAGTAAGCGCGGAAGCCAGCGAAACGCAACAAAAACCCGGCTTTAGCCGCCATCATCCGTTAACCGTTCCGCTGGTGGTAAACCAGCGGCTGAATGCGCCGCTGGCGCAAAAAGAGATCCGCCAGCTTGTTTTTGATTTGCAAGGTAGCGGTATGCACTACGAAGCGGGCGATGCGCTCGGCGTCTGGCCGATCAACTGCCCACAGCAGGTTGATAAGGTACTGCGCCTGCTGGAGCTGGACGCGCAAACGCCAGTGCAACTAAGCGATAAGGGCGAAATGACACTGCGTGAAGCGCTGACCAACGAGATTGATATCACGCGCATCACCCCGGAAATCATGCGGTTTGTCTGCGAACAAACCGGCAACGCAGCGCTCAAGACAGTGCTCGACAACCCGACCGCGCTGCCGCAGTGGCTGTGGAAACACCAGCTTAGCGATCTGCTGCTTATGTCCCCGGTTCGCGCCCCGGCACAGGCGTGGTTGTCAGTGCTGCGCCGTTTACAGCCGCGCTTCTATTCTATCTCCTCCAGCCCGCAGGTTTCACCGCAGCAAGTAGCGCTGACGGTCGCGACGGTGCGTTATGGCGAAGGAAATCAGCGTGGCGGTGTCTGCTCTACGTTTCTTGCTGATCGCGCGGCCAGTGCGGCGGTGTTTATTCACTCGTCACCACACTTCCGTCTGCCTGCCAACCCGCAAACGGCGGTGATTATGGTGGGGGCGGGCACCGGTATCGCGCCGTTTCGCGGTTTCTTACAGGAACGACAGGCCACTGCTGCCGCAGGGCGCAACTGGTTATTCTTTGGCGAGCAGCATGCAGCGACGGATTTCTGGTATCAGGATGAACTGGAAGCCTGGCAGCGCGACGGCGTTCTGCACCGCTTGAGCACGGCGTTTTCCCGCGATCAGGCGGAAAAAATCTATGTCCAGCATCGCATGGTAGAAGAGGGGGCGGAGCTGTGGCGCTGGCTGTGCGACGGTGCCTGTTTTTATGTCTGTGGCGATGCCAGCCACATGGCGAAAGATGTCGATACGGCGTTAAAGCAGGTGGCGCAAACTTTTGGCGGTATGTGCGCCGATGAGGCCAACGACTGGGTGGCAGCACTGGCACGAGAAAAACGCTACCAGAGGGATGTTTATTAGTGGCCGTTCAGAGGAGCCAGGTGCTGGATCTCGTCCGAAAAATGAGGTGCAACGGAGTAATTTTAAGATGTATTATAAATGCATCTTAATTGATGAGTATTGTATATGTCTGGCCCTCGGATCCTGCGGGAGAAACTGACCATTCGCAAAATGATCGCGCTCTATGGGGTTTGAGGACCAATGGAACGAAAACGTACGCTAAGAAGCTAATTCATTGTTTAAATTGAAATTTAACGCTTTCAGTTCTCCCTTCAAAATATCCTCCGGTAGCGTGAACGTATAATGCCCCAGCATATCGATATGCCCGTGCATCAGTGGAGATAACCGGGCGATATTTTCATCCCCGGTTTCTTCTCCATTAGTGCGCATCCAGCTCAGGGCTTCCTGCATATAAAGCGTGTTCCACAGCACCACTGCGTTAGTTTTCATCAGGTAAGGCCTGTTTAGATTTTTGCAAACCTCCCTGGAAATGATAATTATCGATTATTTTTAAAACTATTTTTCTTATGTGCACGATAAACCTTAATAGCACCGGCAATTAATATTGTTAGCAAACTACATAAAAACCAAAAATCGGGAACAACAAAATAGTAAAAAATAAAAAGGAATATAATCACTGTGTAGACAGTTAAATCCTCTAGTATTTCCTTAAAAAAGGACGAAAGAAAACGCATTACTTATCCTTATTAAGTTTATAGAAAACAAAACCAGAAACAAACAAAGATCCCAAGATGGACAATAAAATCAAAAAAATAACCCAAGAATCAAATGAAACTCTAAACCCTAAAAATCCCAACTTCCCCATAAAAGCAATAACATTATCAGCAGTCAAAAAGCGGAATGAAAATTCAAAGATAACAAAAACAAATAAAACAAAGGAAACGACAAGTGAGATGATAGATAAAATCCATTTTTTCAAAATAAATCCCTCATGATATAGTACATTTAATGCAATATTTAACATGGAAAAGGAAAACCGACAATGTCTATATCTTCGATAATTAAATCCAGGTTAGAAACAGACAGGAGTGCAGCCGTAGCTCTTGACCGTGCAGTAAACGGCGTTAAGCAAAACAGTGGGAGCACTCTGGAAGATGTGCGCTCTGGGGTAGAAAGAGCTTCATGGTACAGTTCATGTCTTTTCGATAAGTATAAGGATGTCTGCACAGAACTATCAACTGAAGACCAACGATTCATAAAGTGCATATATGAGGTCTACAAGAGGAAAAACATCATCGCTGATATGATGTGTTGCTAACCGCCTTAAGCAGCAAAACGGGATGTATTATCATGCACTGTACTCTGAACAGATGGAAATGATGTATTTCTTAGTAGAACCCATTATAGGCCGGAACCCGGCATTAATACGGCTCTTGTCCTCAGACGAAGCGATAGCAGAAGCAATTATGCGGATAATAAGATGAGTTTCTTAAGAAAATGGATGAAATGGCAAATTCGCTTTTTCTTTAGCCTCCTGGTAATCGGTGTATCAGTTATTACGTTTGGTTGTCTGGCTGTTACATTTTGGCCGGACTCTGCATGGGGAACAACTGCGGTTTTTACAGTGGTCATAATTTGGATCGTTTCCAGGTACGAACCTGGGAAAAAATAATGAAGTTGGGGTTCTACGCCGGAACCCCAGAAAATTCCGTCACTAAAGCAAAAAAACATCTGATTTGCATGACGCTGAATAAATGACGGGTTATTTGACAGATTTCAGCATTAGAACCGTCGTTTTAATCATTGTCACCCAACCTGTCGTTTACGTGACAATACCCGCCGTTACTGGTTGCGGAAAATCTGGGGTTCCGGCGTACAACCCTAAGTTGGGGTCAGTTTGGAGATCGGAAATTTTTGTACTATAAGGGCTTCCCCGGCATGTCAACGCCGGTTTTTATGGTTTCTGTCTGCACTACAGTAAAAATAAAGGGAAGAGACTGCGGTACTATAAACGGCCATGATGAATCGTCATCGATTCGGGCCATGATGAAAGACGCGCGTGAGGCTCTTGTTCGTTAAGCGGATACGAATATCCTGTACAATAATCAGATATACCTCACGGGGTCTAACCCTTTATCATCAACGAGTTGCAGGTCAGATGGTTAAGCTGCTGCTTTGTGCTTTAACCGGCTGAGTACAGCCTGAAATCATCACCGTAATGCAATGATGCCCAGCATAGTCTTGCATTTTTGGCAGCGATGGCAACAACAGCGCGCCAGTATCCTCTGCGTTCGACCAGTGAGCAGACCCAACGACTGAATGAATCAGTCCTTTTCTCTGCCCCGATCAGTACCGAGCGGGCACCCTGAACCAGAAGTGTTCTCAGATACGAATTACCAGCTTTCGTTATCCTGCCAAGTTTCGACTTTCCGCCGCTGCTGTACTGCGATGGCGTAAGACCCAGCCAGGCTGCCAGCTGGCGCCCATTCTTAAAATCATGTGCATTACCGATGCTGGCGACCAGCGCACAGGCCGTTGTGGGGCCAACGCCTTTCAGTTCCATCAGCTGCTGACTGCGATGATCTGTTTTGGCCATTCGGGACAAAATTCGGTCATATTCAGCTATGTTGGCTTCGATGCGAGCAACGTGCTCCAGCAAATCATCAACACATTGCTGAACCTGAAGTGGTAAAGAATTCTTCTGTGCAGACACCATGTGTCGCAATGCATCCGTACTTTGTGGCGCGATGACACCGAATTCAGATATCAATCCTCGCAGACGATTATACGTTGCTGTTTTCTCTTCGATAAATCCCTGACGAGTGCGATGCAGGCACTGCATCGCCTGCTGGCTTTCATCCTTAACTGGCACAAACCGCATATGTGGTCGGCAGACTGCTTCGCAGATAGCCTGAGCATCAGCTGCATCATTTTTCCCTGATTTACCGGCCATGCGGTAAGGCGATACAAATTTCGCGGCCATCAGACGGGGCTCATGACCATACTGCCGGAACAGTCTTGCCCAGTAATGAGCTCCGGAACAGGCCTCCATTCCGATAACACAGGGCGGCAAACCAGCAATCAGCCCGGGAAGAGCGGTGCGGGTTACTCTGGATTTAATCAGAACGGTTTTGCCATTCTGGTCAACACCGTGAACAGCGAACACATTTTTAGCAAGATCTATACCGACTGTCGTGATGGTCATAACGAAT
>NZ_FMBC01000041.1 GCF_900094795.1 Kosakonia oryziphila | reverse complement strand
CTTAAGTGCTTTGTCAAAATCGAAGGGCTGGGACATGTGTCATTCCTTTTTGATTGTATATTACTGGAATGACACAGAATTTCTAACACTCCCGATATTTTCTCTCATATAAGCGATTGTTGCCAGCTTCACATCTGATCGACTTTTCCAGCTCTGTCGGTTTATTGACCTCTACTTTTACAGACCATCGCCAGCCGCCCGTACTTTCCGTTGATGGCCGTAATTCTGCATCCTGCAACCGTTGTGTATACCTGACACGGGCGGGTTTAATCTGTCTTTGCCAACAGGAAGGTCAGTTACCGTGGTTACGATCACCAACCAAACCATGAGTTAATGTCTCCCAGAGGTAATGAAAATGCCCTTTGGTTGGCCTGGTGCTTACCAGGAATGCAGAAGTTTGAGGAAGGTTAAGTCCCTGGCGTACAGAGTACTGGTTAAATCCGACTTCAAATGTACCTTTGGTATTGAGTTTGTAACCATCATAGTTTTGGCATAATTTATCAGATAAAGCAGTAGTCTGGTACGCACTGTGCAATTCCATAGCTTTAATAATGCGTTTCTGGGCATCACTATCCTTATCCTGGTATAAATCGACTCCCTGCAACCTGGCTGTCTCGGCAGTATTGATTATAGCTGCCAGACCGTAAGCAGTATGCTCGAAATCACGGCAACTTTCCTGGGTCAAACCATCAACGTAACTTTTTGGATTATTCCAGTGTGCGTTTATTTGTGAGTTATTGAGTGAACACCACGAGGCATTTTTAGGTCTGGAGCCATCTGACGACAGATAAATATAGGCCGGGACAAGACTACGCCATTTTTTTATGGCATCATTAAACCAGTTCTTCTTTTCATTGAAAACTGAAATATTTAACATTGCCTCAATCGCACTTGCATGCCAGTTCTTATTATAACAAGCATAGCTACCGGTAAACATTCGTGAAATATCGGGGTAATATTGCTTCGCAAATAACTTAGCTACTTTGTCTTTTTCTGATTGAGGCCAACCTGTATAAGTGTACTTAACAATTTCAGCTGCGCGGGTAAACATTTCTGCGGACCAGGATGCCTGCAATGGTCCATTACTATTTGTGTGGCCCCCCGTCAGGGTATTAGCCCAGGCATTCAAAATTTTGCGTACATTTTCAGCATAGACAGTCTCACCGCTAAGCTTCCACAACAACGCTTGTGTATAAGCAGCCTGAGCATCTCTCACTTCATCCTTACATCCATTATTTGTTTTAGAAAAGGAGCCACATTCAACAGTACTCCAGGGGGTTGGTTCGTAATTTTTGTCAGCGAGAGGGTCTTGTAAAACCTTTTCGTAGGCTGATTTCCACGGCTCACTGGATAGATTGTCCTTAACATATTGCAATTGTTTTAAACTCACGAATATACCGGGGTGATTAAAGCTGCTCTCAGCCACAGCCTCACCACAAAAAAAAGACGGCAAAATAAAAAATATAAAAATGTATCTAATCATAATTATCCTCTTAATAACATAAGAATAGTCTATAGTCATACAACAATATAATCCAGATCCGACAGCTACCCCGGCGAGAAGGAAAACATAATATGACCTATACATTCAGAGCAAATTTCATATGCAGTCATCGTGGGCCCTGGAGGATTTTTCTTTGCCATTTAATATGAGCTAAAATTGCATTGATAACAAGCCGGGGGATATCAATTGCGAGCAGTTATAATTACGCGCTCACTCAAGCACGAATGTCAGCCAATAACGCCGTTTGGCCCATCCTTATCAATTAAACGGCTAAACAATTCTGCCTGACTCAGACCGCTCTCTGCGCACATTCCCTGAAATTTGTTCTTGGGCTTCTTCGGTACAAGTATCTTAATTTCTTTGCATGTTTCACACTTCCGCACAACAAAACTTCGTTGCCGCTCTGAAGCACTCAACAGATGGTCTTCATTTTCATTCGATGAGGAAACTGCATTTTTCAGGCTGCGACATCTCTGCCTCCTCAGGCATCAAGTCTGGAACTTTGCAGAAAATACTACAGATTAATGAAATCAGTGACTTACTTTATTAACTTAACCCGTGTTGGCGCGCGGTTTGCGTGTGAGGATCGTTTCTTAGGCTGTCAGTACGTTTGTTCTACACCCAGCGCGATGCCCAGTGGTTCAGGTAGCTGCGGGCTGTGGTCGGCTTATCCCTCACAACAAGCACGCTCTCCTTTTTCACAGAGTGTCTCCCGCCTGCTTCTCACCGCTGGTGTAGGTAGTGTTATGAAACAGAGGAGGGTTACCAGAGCAACTGATACATTATTGGGAGTGAAGCCGTGTCGGAATTTCTCGGAAAATTATTTGAACATATTCATGAGGAGAAATATTACAGCATTAATATTGCCATATTTTTCTCCGGCTCAACTGAGGTGGCTTGTTATTTTATCCTTCAGGATTACTGCGGGAGTTGTTTGCTTTAGCCATCACTAAAAACTATTTTCGGATGAGGTTGTCAGCATATTGTTAGTCGGAAGTGGAGGGGGCCACAGAGCTGCAATTAGCCGAACTGTATCAGTCCCCGAATAGGTGACTCTGTGTTTATGGTACTTGATGTCATATATTTGCATTGTGATAATAACCCCGGTGGGGATTTAAGTAGTGCCGTTTAATATTTGTTTAAAAGAAAATCCCCGTTACAAATTCACCAATGAAAAAGATAACGCTAACGTCTGTATGTAATTGTAAGCAAATGAAAAGCAAATAAAAATTGCTTTTAAAACATATTTTTGTTATTAATATTCTCTCGTTGTTTGTTATTTTTAATCATAAGGAAACGTTATGTATAATAAACATGGGATTAAATCACTGGGAATTTTTTCTGCATTAATGCTGGTGACGAATGTTTCATTTGCCACAACGACAAGTTCTTGTGCAAAAGTTGAACGTTCACAAATAGAAGCATTATTTGATAAATGGAATGCTTCACTTCAGACTGGTGATGCTAAAAAAGTCAGCGAAAATTATCTTAGTGATGCAGTTTTATTACCTACAGTATCAAATAAGGTAAGGCTTACAGACGAAGAAAGAACTGATTACTTTGAGCATTTTCTTGAGAAAAAACCAGTTGGTAAGATTGATAGTAGAACGATACGCCTGGGGTGCAATAAAGCAATAGACATAGGAACATATACTTTCACATTTGCAGATAAAACCAAAGTCTCTGCTCGTTATACATTTACCTATGTCTGGGATGGAAAAGAATGGAAAATTTCTTCCCACCATTCATCTGCAATGCCCGGAGGTTAAATTTGTAGGTTTTAGGGCGGCTTAAATATTAAGTAATAAATTACCCTTGCGTCCTTTTGTCACCGTCAACAACATTCCCGTTCAGCAGAAGATATCTCTTGTCAGAAGAATAAAGCCTCAAATCATGGGATATGTTCATATGGACTTTCCTGTCCTCGTCATCAAGAGCATATCTTGTGAAGGCGAGGCATTTAAATGGTAATTTATTTTATCTTGTGCCAGCTTAACAACTAAAGGTGCGATAACCAACATAGCAGCAATAAGAGTGAATACAGTTTTCTTAATCATTAATTTCTTTCCGGTCTAAATAATAAACGTTATCGCACGCTCTGTTTACCCCATTGGCTGCCGGGCGACAAAGTGACAGCATTGTCCGTCCATATGTTTGGAGGGGGCTTGAAGTGTAGTAGTCAAAGTAATAAATATTAAATCCTTTCCAGCAAGGAAGACTATTTTTTTTCAGTATCTTAAGCACCTGGTTTTCGATTTTTCCACCGTGGTACTCACTTTCAGATTTAATAGTGTGAATAATACAACCTGCTTGTAAGGTATGTGCTGAAAATACTGGAGCACGTGCTGTATTCCTGACATTAAGGATCCATACGCTTACTAACGTAATAAAGATAAGCACGATTAGACCGATCAGACTTAATTTAAAAAAGAATGTGTCTGATTTTTTTTGTCCTGTGGTTCAGCCGGTTCCGGAACAAAAGGATGGTCAGATAATTTCTCTTTTGGCTCCTTCACAATGCTGATATGCTCATCAAGCCTTATTCCAACTTTTGGCAAAGTTATAACAAAATTTTCACAACCAAATACCATCATATTTCGGCGTAAAAGACTCAAATACTGGTTAAGATTGCTATTCGAACCAGTAAGCCCGAATTTGTCCCAAACCTCACGAAATAAAAAATCCCTGCTGAGAATTTCACCTCCAGACTCGAGAATTATCAGTAGCAAGCGCTGTGCAGGAAGAGGAAGTTGGACTACGTCATTGCTCTCCGGGTGTTTGAGTGTACCATCTCCTCTGTCAAAAACTATCGAACTATTTATTATATACTGCACAAAAACCTCCGCTTGTTGCGTTTAAAACTGACACATGATAAATGCCAAAAGCATTATAGATATACAACCCATTGCTAATGCACCAATTCCATCTTTCATGTGGAAATATAATAATTGACTAAATATATGTGTAATTTAAAAGGCAGGGCCAAAGAAGTTGCCGTATCGTTTGTAAGACTATTATTTATCTGCGAGTTTACTCTCTCGGCTTTGCGCACATAGTCATCTAAGCATCTTTGATACCATATTTGCGGATGTGTTGGACTTAAATACGACAGAGTCACAGCAGATCGTCGAGACCATCCACAGGCTTCAGGCTCTAGAAACCATGAGAAAATATATGGAATTTGTTCAGGTCAATCAGTGTCTCCAGGCTAATATTAAAATACATAAACATGTTGTCAGTGGTTTGCTTGCTTTACAGAGGTAAACCTTTTATAAGAAGCAGAGTGACTAACACCAGGGCATAAAACCTATGCTCACGGAGGAGATTCGTCTTGCCAGAAGGAGAACTAACTGAATAATGAAATGGCATTAAACCAAGCCAGCCGCCTTCAATGATGGTTCAAAACATAGATCTTACTTGCAGTCGTATTCAAATATACTAAGCCCAGTTTGCCTTACTGCAAAAAATTTGTCAGACATACTTTTGAGGAAAAAAGTAAGATAGGACGCCGCAACCCCAGTTTGTAACTGATCTTAATCCTGTGTGCATAAAGCGTTTTGGTTGAGCATCTACCTTTCCTGGACTGCAACGCGATAATTTTTCCACCAGCGAACAGTGGTATCAGTCTGTCTTCGACTTTTGTAAGTTTTGTTGCGCTGTCGTCATTCCTGTCATCAAAATACATGGCGCAGGGAATGGTTGAGGCCATGCGGAAAATAGTGTTATGAATATATTTATTGTCAGCTTCAAGCTCCGCGTTTCCGGATATAAACCCACTTACTGAACGATGCGACAAACGTAAAAAAAGAGAGTTCGGATATCGCTCTCTGAGCTTCGCAAATCCAACCCATTTCCCGGTAATTAACATCCTGAGATCAACGATAAGAATGGGATGCAAAAACTCTATATGACTTATTTGTTTTCCTGAGAAGTCGCACATCATACAGTCATAATCGCCGGCAAGATGTCTAAAACCGTGATACAAGTAGTGATCTTCGGTCAGTACAATGCACGTTTTGTTATTCACAGTGATTGCTCCTTATATGGTCATGGCATGGTCAATATCCCGTACCAGTCTGTGTATTTCGAGAAAATAACTACTGCCGTTATTATGTATATCCAGGCACTCTTGTAGTTTTTCCTTTATATAAATATAACTCGCACGGTCTGGAACAATGCCACAAAAAAATAAAGGAAATCATTCAGGGTGGCGATTTCAATAAATCCATATTTACGTAGCCTGTAAACGATTGCATCGCGACTGACCATCGAATTCAAAGGATTCACCATTACTGAGTCATCTGGCTTAGGAACTTTTTTCATAAGTTATCTGATTACCACTTAACCTTACTTGTCAGCATCCTGAGCAATCTCATCTCCTTTAGCAATATTGATTGATAATTTCAGCATATTTAGATTTTTTAATCTGTTTTTTTGAGAAAGTATTTATATTTCGCTGGTTGCATTGTTCTCAGAAACTTGCAAAATGCGTGATTGTACAAAATCATTGTGCCTAATTGTTGCGTGGTGTGAGTTATGGAGGAGTGTATCTGTCATTTCAATTGGCATTTTGAAAGCAAAACTGTGGCATTCTGTAGCCAATGACTGCTCAGGTGACCTCTTTGGGTTGGGGGTGTTATAAACCTAACTCTACTGTGTTCGACGGATGTGTGTGGGGGGGGAATTGAAAATTTATATTTACAGGAAGTAGAAAATAACTTTCTTCACGTCTGAAGAAACGAGATAATACTGTTTCCTGCTTGTGGTAACTTAGTCTGTCATGGTGAAAAATTTGGTGTCACTATGAATACATTCTTGGTTGTTGAAATAATACCCTGCAAATTATTATTTTGTGATATTTAAAACTAAATATTGAAAAATAGCGTATATAACTACCCAAAAAAAGAATTGTCGTGGAGACTATCTGTAATTAAAGCAAACGGTAGTACTTGTCCGCCACACATGCTTAACAAATGGTTAATAATGTTTCGGGGTATTACTGCTTCTGTGTGGTTCTGGCTTCTTGAAATAAAACCGGGCATAAAGAATAAAATGGAAATGCCATCATCAATAATACTGGTGGAGCATTTGCTAATGTAAAGTTGAGTGTCAGTGAATCAATGAAATAGTCGGACGTTTGATTTTTAATTTTTATATAAATAAAGATATAACAGCGCGTTCTGGGTAGGCGACGGTTTTTGTGAAACTCAATCATCTTGTCGTACTGTTGGGAATAGCGTTCTTTACTGATAAAGCTTTTCCGTTTTCATGGCGTCAACCGTCTAATAATTCAGCTTGCTACAAAACAACTACAATGCCGCAAACTGAACACAGGCGCATGCAAAATATATCACATTTCAGAGTTTCTTTTTCTGACGGCGGGGATTACTCCTGGCATGGCTACGATGTGAAGACGAATACAGGGACGGTAGCGTTCCCGGAGCATTCTATGGAGAGGAGTTGAATGAACAATCGACGGAGATTTCTGATATCAGGTGCCTTCATGATTTTGGGGATGGGCATCGCCAGTTCATGTAGTTTAAGGAGAAAAACAATGATAAACGATAAAGATACAATATCAGAGTTAAGCAACAGTATCTGGTTGCCCAACTGGCGAATGCAAAAATCGCTGGATTCGACGCTAAAAGCCCTGCAGCAACAATGCGTCAAAAACGCATCACCATTCTGGTATGAGATTAATGACGCCGGCATTCTGATAGCAAAACCCGGCTCAGACAGTATGAAGATTCCGGACAAGGCTACGCGTGATCTACTGAAAAAAAACGGCGCCTCAGTGACGCCAACTATTACTACCACGCTAATGCCGGAAGATTTTATTCGGCTGTTTTCTGACCGTTCAGAACAGCAAAGACTGGCTGAGAGAGTCAGACAGGAAGTGATGGCTAACGGATATGATGGCATTGATCTGGACCTGGAATACATTGCACTGACAACTGATGTACCGACTGCAAAGAGGGTGCGTGGAGTTTATACGGAATTATGCCAGCGTATTTCGTCAGAACTGTCCCTGGTGAACAAACTATTGTCCATAACCGTAATGGCCCGCTGGTCTGATGATTTTGACGTCTGGCGTGGCAAGCTTATTCCCGCAGTCTATGACTACAAAGCCTTGTCAGAAACAGCATCAGTGTTGCGGGTAATGGCCTACGACCAGCATGCGCCGAATACACCTCCCGGACCGATGGCCGGATTCCAGTGGGTGAAAAATATCTGTGACTGGACTCGCCGTAACGTCTGCGCCGCGAACAGGGTGGAAATAGGTATCCCGCTGTACGGACGTGACTGGGGTGGGGAGAAGGTAAAAAGCGTTCTCTACGAGAATGTGATCCGACTGCGCAATAAGTATCCACAAAGCGAGGTGATTTACAGCGATACCGAGAAAGAGGAAACCTTCACTTACGTTAGCGCAGAGGGTGATAAACATACGGTCTGGTACAGCAATAATCAGTCCGTAATAGACAGGCTGGCCCTTATCCGGACATACGGATTTAGGGGTGCGGCATTCTGGGCCGCCTCTTATGAGAGTCCTGTCCTATGGGATGTAATCCACGCAACCTCATCTGCAGATGCATAAACGAAACGTTCCGCACGGCAGGGGAACCGGGAGTTTTAACCCCCGTATCGCCCGGATGGGCCAAGTCGGCGATTTGTACAGGGAGTTTCCGGATTATGCAGCAACCGCAATGCGGATGCAGAAACCGAAGCCATTGCCCGCGCACTGAATGAAAAATATCGCAGTTCTCCGCTCCAGTCACAACCGAAAGGAGAAAGCTGAGGCTGACAGGTGCAAACAAAATACACGTGTGGCTGTTAATGGTCTGGCGTGAGCGGGTGCTCAAAAGGATCTGAACCGGTTAAACGTATGGAGTCGGCATCAACCTCAACGCCGATGCGGGGAATATAGCTGACTACGGTCTTCAGTCTTGACTGGCCGCCAGCGGATCCCCTGAAAACGGAAACGGCGGAGGAGCGCATTCGCACCCAGAAAAAGGGGCTGGCCGACGCGCTGGATTAGATGGTCAAAACGGGTATTAATACGGTGTTTTCCAGGTTAAAGCGGACGGCACAGCCTTGTGGGATTCTTCGATATTGCCCTGGTCAGATGTGCTGACCGGAACCGTGGGCAAAGCACCCGGTTATGACCCTCTGGCTTTTATGCTGCAAGAGGTTTATGCGCGGGGCATTAAGGTGCATGCCTCCGCATCCCTGTGCAGGTAGTGCAGCACGTCCACCTGGTTGGCATAGTTGTCCGGATCCGTGTGTGTACTCAGCCAGCGGGCGTTATCCGCCAGGAAAGTTTGCAGCAGGCGCAGATCACCGCTGCGGTTGTATTCCTCAAGCTCCATATCCAGTTAGTCTGCAGCATAGCGCGCCTGCAGCATCCACGGCACCTCCGAAGCCTTGACAACCTGACCGGGCACCAACTCACCCGCCTCAAAACGACTTAGCTGGATATCCGGCAGATAACGGAAGAGTGTATTGAGGTTTTCCCGGTGCGCACGCCAGCTTTTGCTGATTTGCGGATATTTAGGTTGCTCCTGTAGGCTATCAACAGTGGTAACGGCTTTTATTGAGTAACCATTGCGGGTATTGGCTACTGATTTGGGCTGAGTTTTATCGTAGTTCATAGGTGAGTCGTTTCAGCGTTGAGAGCTGCTTCAACACTGGTTTTCTTCAGCAGCCGATCAAACTGGCTAAGATATTCAGGGTTTTTAAGATTCTTGACCCGTTTGTTAGTCAGAGCCTGCAACTATTTTTCGTCCATCAAATGACTTGCTTTTGATGTTGGGTTTAACATATAAAAATCAGTTGGTTACACAAACTTATCTCCAGGCTCAGCGAGTGTTTATGCTGGGTATAGCCCAGCCTCCAGCCACCTTCTGTCTCACTCCATTATTCTTCAGGCTCCATGTACTGAGATCCCATATGTAAACTAATTACACTGCTTTAATCAAAATATTTAACAGAAAAAAACAAAAATCACGATATTGCAGAATATTTGACTGTTATTTATGTAAATATTTTGATGAATTATTGTTTTTTTAATGTTTAATTATTGTTAATTGGAATTTTACTTCAAATTTTAATTTTACCGACAAAGTAGTATTTAGTTGGGCTACCATAATATCCATACAGTGGATGAGGCTAAGCGCCTAAGACTTTTCGCCCGCATCGCAAACGCATCGATAATCGTGCCACAATGAACACCATTTTCTTTGTGCTCAGAACGGGTTTACAGTGTAACGCGCTGAATGTAAACGTCATTTTCTCATTAAACTCTGCCCATCACAGTTTTCAGGAATGGCTGTACGCCGGGGGTTTTTAACGGTTCTGGCAGAATGGATTGTTGACTAGAGAGCAACTGAATGCCATTGGCTGGTCATGGTTGTCGATGGATGGCTGCATAACCAAGTTACCGCTTGCAGGCTCAAAAAAACAGATCGTAACCCTACTGGCGGAGGGGACAAGACGTAAAAGGCTGTCTGATGATAGATGCGAACAGATTTTCGCTTCGCTGGTTGTTGTCGGGGTAAATACCCACACATAAAATTGGTCGAAAATACGCTCGACGCGCTACAGGCAGTCCGGGTAACAGGCTGCGTTTGTACAGGGACAAATGCTATGAAGACGAATGGCTGAAAAACTGTCTTAAAACTCGCCTTTACGAATCTTATATTCAGCCGAGGAACGAAGAGTCTGATGCGATCAATAATACCAATTTTAAGGTTTATCGCTAGGATGTGAAAAATACACATAGCAGGATGAATTGTTTCCGACGCGTACTAATGAGTCAGGAGAAAAACGTCGAAAGCAATGAGAGGAAGCTGCATTTCGCACGCATCATTATCGTCAGGAATAAAATTCTGATGGGGGTGATTATTATAAAAATTCAAATTAATCAGCGTATTGGTAGCTAACAAAGCCAAGGGCGGTAGCATATCTGACGGACTGCTATTAAGTATGATGAGCCTGTTTATAGCCTTCTGGTAAATTTAAACTTTCCAGAATGGATGCCAATTAAATTATTTACAGATTAACTTAAATTTAAAAAAGAACAGGCAAATTCGCTATTTAAATTGCACAAGATAATTACTCTGCGACAGTGATAAATAATAAATGATGAAATTAAAACTGAAATTGATGCCATTTCTGGTGTCGGTAAGCTTGATCAGCGGTTGTACCGCCCTACCAGGCAGTAATATATCGACAATGGGGAAAGATGTTATCAAACAGCAAGACGCTGATTTTGATATTAACCGTCTGGTTAATGTTTATCCATTAACGCCGCGTCTGGTGGAACAATTACGTCCACGCCCCAACGTGGCGCAGCCGAATATGTCGCTGGATCAGGAAATCGCTAACTATCAGTATCGTGTAGGCCCAGGCGATGTACTGAATGTCACCGTCTGGGATCATCCCGAGTTGACCACTCCTGCGGGGCAGTATCGTAGTTCGAGCGATACGGGCAACTGGGTTCAGCCCGACGGCACTATGTTTTACCCCTATATCGGTAAAGTCAGCGTTGTCGGAAAAACGCTGGGTGAAATACGCAGTGATATTACCGGGCGCTTAGCGAAGTACATCGCTGACCCGCAGGTGGACGTTAATATTGCCGCTTTCCGCTCGCAGAAGGCTTATGTCTCTGGGCAGGTAAATAAATCCGGTCAGCAGGCAATCACCAACGTACCGTTCACCGTGCTTGACGCCATTAATGCCGCGGGGGGCCTGACGGATGCTGCCGATTGGCGCAATGTGGTGTTAACCCACAAAGGTCAGGAGCAGCATATTTCCCTACAGGCGCTGATGCAAAATGGCGATCTTAGCCAGAACCGACTCCTCTATCCCGGTGACATTCTGTTCGTACCACGCAATGACGATCTGAAAGTCTTTGTGATGGGAGAAGTGAAGAAACAGAGCACTCTAAAAATGGACTTCAGCGGCATGACCCTGACCGAAGCGTTGGGCAATGCGGAAGGCATTGATCCGACCTCTTCTGACGCCAGCGGCATCTTCGTGATTCGACCATTGAAAGGCGAGGGAGGGCGCGGTGGCAAAATTGCCAATGTGTACCAGCTTGATATGTCCGACGCCACCTCGCTGGTTATGGCGACGGAGTTCCGCCTCCAACCTCACGATGTGGTGTATGTCACTACCGCGCCGGTTGCTCGCTGGAACCGTCTGATCAATCAGTTGCTGCCGACCATTAGCGGTGTGCGTTATATGACCAATACGGCCAGTGACATTCAGAAATGGTAACCGCCATGTTCAACAAAATCTTAATTGTATGTGTGGGGAATATATGCCGTTCTCCGACAGCTGAGCGATTGCTAAAACATTACCATCCTTCGCTGACGGTGATGTCCGCCGGACTGGACGCGCTGGTCGGTAAAGGGGCAGATACTTCTGCGGTAAGCGTGGCTGCAGACCACAATCTCTCTCTTGAGGATCACCGTGCCCGTCAGATCTCAGGGCGAATGTGTCGGGATTACGATTTGATTCTGGCGATGGAAAAACGTCACATCACCACCTTGTGTGAAATAGCGCCGGAGATGCGCGGCAAAGTGATGCTTTTCGGTCATTGGGACGGTGAGCGGGAAATTCCCGATCCGTACCGTAAAAGCCGCGAGGCATTTGAAGCGGTTTACGTATTACTTGAACTGTCTGCTCGCCAGTGGGCGCAGGCACTGAACGCAGAGCAGGGTAAACCATGACAGAAAAAGTAAAACAGTCTGCTGTACCGGTTATGGGCAATGATGAAATTGATATTGGACGACTGATAGGTACTGTTATTGAATCGCGCTGGTGGGTGCTGGGTGTTACCGCCGTATTTGCCGCTTTCGCAACGCTCTACGCTTTTCTTGCCACACCCATTTACAGCGCAGATGCCTTAGTGCAGATCGAACAAAATAGCGGTAATTCGCTGGTACAGGATATTAGCTCTGTCTTGTCCAACAAGCCGCCGGCGTCGGAAGCGGAAATCCAGCTCATTCAGTCACGTCTTGTGCTCGGTAAAACCGTGGACGATCTCAATCTGGATATTTCGGTGAGTAAAAACACCTTCCCACTGATCGGTGCCGGGTGGGATCGTCTGATGGGGAGGCAAAATGAAACGGTGGATGTGACAACGTTCACCTTACCTAAAGAAATGAACGAGCACCCCTTCACGCTGACCGTGCTGAATAACAACGCCTACACGCTTGAAAACGACGGCGGATTTAGCGCCCGCGGACAGGTTGGGCAACTGCTCAACCAGGGGGATGTGACGCTGATGGTGAGCGCTATTCACGCCTCGCCTGACAGCGAGTTTACCCTCATGAAATTTTCCACGCTCGACATGATCAACGCGCTGCAAAATAACCTGACGGTAACTGAAACGGGTAAAGATAGCGGTGTACTGAACCTGACATTTATCGGAGAGGAGCGCGATAAAATTCGCGATATTCTCAATAGCATTACCCGCAATTATCTTGAGCAGAATGTGAAGCGCAAGTCGGAAGAGGCGGCGAAAAGCCTCGAGTTTCTGGCAAAACAACTGCCGGAAGTGCGAAACCGTCTCGACGTCGCGGAGAATAAGCTCAACGCGTTTCGGCAGGACAAAGATTCCGTCGACCTGCAGATGGAAGCCAAAGCGGTGCTGGATTTGATGGTTAATATAGATGCGCAACTCAATGATCTGACCTTTAAAGAAGCGGAAATCTCCAAGCTGTTCACTAAAACGCATCCCGCCTACCGTACCCTGCTGGAAAAGCGTCAGGCATTAGAGGATGAAAAGGCCAAATTGAACGGGCGCGTAACGGCGATGCCGAAAACGCAGCAGGAGATTGTGCGCCTGACTCGCGACGTGGAGTCCGGTCAGCAGGTCTATATGCAACTGCTCAACAAGCAGCAGGAGCTGGAGATCACCGAGGCCAGCACGGTAGGTGATGTGCGAATTGTCGACCCGGCCATTGCGCAACCGGGCGTGCTGAAACCGAAAAAAGTACTGATTATTCTCGGTAGTATCATTCTTGGACTGATGCTCTCGATTGTCGGCATGCTACTGCGTTCGCTGTTTAATCGGGGGATTGAAAGTCCGCAGGAGCTCGAAGAGAACGGCATCAGCGTGTATGCCAGCATCCCACTGTCTGAGTGGCAAAAAGCACACGATAACGTCAAAGCCGTTAAGGGCGTAAAGCGCTATAAACAGAGTCAACTGCTGGCGGTGGGGAATCCAACGGATCTGGCCATAGAAGCGGTTCGCAGCCTGCGGACTAGCCTGCACTTCGCGATGATGCAGGCCCCCAATAATGTGCTAATGCTCACAGGTGTCAGCCCGTCAATCGGTAAAACCTTTGTCTGCGCCAACCTGGCGGCGGTGATCAGCCAGACCGACAAGCGGGTGCTGCTCATTGACTGCGATATACGCAAAGGCTACACGCACGAGTTGCTCGGCACCAATAACGTGAATGGTCTGTCCGACATACTGACCGGCAAAGGGGATATGACATCCTGCGCCAAACTTACCGCGATCGCCAATTTCCATCTCGTCCCTCGCGGGCAAGTGCCGCCCAACCCTTCTGAACTGTTGATGAGTGAACGTTTCGGCGAGCTGATCCGCTGGGCAAGCGCACACTATGACCTGGTGCTAATCGATACGCCACCTATTCTCGCCGTGACTGATGCGGCCATCGTTGGGCGTCATGCCGGTACCACGCTGATGGTAGCACGCTATGCGGTTAACACCCTCAAAGAGGTGGAAACCAGCCTCAGCCGCTTCGAGCAAAACGGCATCCATGTCAAAGGGGTCATTCTGAACTCTATCTTCCGCCGTGCTGCCGGATATCAGGATTACGGCTACTACGAATATGAATATAAGTCAGATTCCAAATAAAAATGTTGATGGTCTGATGGCAACACGCTGTCTGGCTCGGTGGTCGACACTATCTGGGGAACACGCATGACAACAGACAATCCATTGATCTCCATTTATATGCCAACCTGGAATCGGCAGCAGTTGGCAATCCGCGCGATTAAATCAGTGCTGCGTCAGGATTATCCGCACTGGGAAATGATCATCGTCGATGATTGCTCATCCTCGTATGAGCAGTTGCAGAAATTTGTAGAGGATTTGAACGATCCTCGCGTGACATATACGCACAATGCCTTTAACTCTGGCGCATGTGCGGTGCGCAATCAGGCCATTATACAGGCGCAAGGCCAGTACATTACCGGCATTGATGATGATGACGAGTGGTTGCCTAACCGTCTGAGTGTCTTTCTTCAGCATCGCCATCAACTGGTGAGCCGTGCCTTTCTGTATGCCAATGATTATGTTTGCAAAGGCGAGGTCTATTCCCAGCCCACCAGTCTGCCGTTGTACCCGAAAAAAGCCTATTCACGGCGTCAGTTCTACAAACGAAATATTATCGGAAATCAGGTGTTTACTTGGGCCTGGCGTTATAAAGCTTGCCTGTTCGATACCACGTTAAAGGCGGCGCAGGATTATGACACCTTTCTGCGCATGGTGGTGGCCTACGGCGAGCCGTGGAAGGTGGAAGAGGTGACGCAGATCCTGCATGTAAATCATGGCGAGATGCAGATCACCTCATCGCCGCACCAATTTTCTGGCTACTTCCAGTTTTATCGTAAACACAAAAGTAAATTCGATCGCGCCAGCAAAAAATATCAACTCTTTACGCTCTACCAGATCCGCAATAAGCGGATGAACTGGCGCACGCTGCTGACGCTGTTGTCCGTGCGTAACAGTAAGCGACTGGCTGACGGGCTTCGGGGGCGTTAAACACGGGTATGCCGTGGTGATTAATAAAAATGTGGCGACAGATGATGATTTTGCCAATCGTTACGGTACCACGATTGGCAACGGGGGACTGAAAGCCCAAGCCTGCCCGGTGAGTGATAACGGTGTGGAACTGGGGGCCAATGCGGTGCTGCTCGGAGATATCACCATTGACAATAACGTCATGATTGGCGCGGGTAGCGTGGCGCTCGACTCCATTCCTGACCATATGCTGGTGGGGAAAAAAAGGCGCGTGGAGGTAATCAAATGAATATTTTACAGTTCAACGTACGGTTGGCGGAAGGCGGTGCAGCGGGCGTGGCGCTGGATCTGCATCTGCGGGCACTGCAAAAGGGATTATCGTCGCGGTTTGTCTATGGTTACGGTAAAGGTGGGAAGAAGAGCGTCAGTCATCACCAGTATCCCAATGTGATTAAACATACGTCCCGTCTGACCTCTGCGGTGAACATTGCGCTTTTTCGCCTGTTTAATCGCGATCTGTTTGGACATCTTGACGATCTGTTCCTGACGATGACTCGCACACCCGATCCGCTGGTGCTGCATTTTCACGTGCTGCACAGCTACTGGCTGAATCTGAAAGAGGTGGTGACGTTTTGTGAGAGTGTGAAGGCGCATAAGCCGGACGTTACCCTGGTATGGACACTGCATGACCACTGGAGCGTGACCGGACGCTGCGCCTTCACTGATGGTTGCGAGGGCTGGAAGACGGGGTGTCAGAAGTGCCCGACACTGTCCAACTATCCGCCGGTAAAGATCGACAGAGCGCATCGGCTGGTGGCTGGAAAACGTCAGTTGTTTCGTGAAATGTTGGCGCTGGGTTGTCAGTTTATCTCCCCAAGCCAGCATGTGGCTGAAGCGTTTAACAGCCTGTACGGGGCCGGGCACTGTCACATTGTCAACAATGGTATCGATGTGGTGACAGAGGCGATTCTGTGCGATCTTCCTCCTGTCACGTCAGGTCACCGCAAACCCCACATCGCCGTGGTGGCACATGACCTGCGCTATGATGGTAAAACGCGTCAGCAGCTGGTGCGGGACATAATGACGCTGGGCGATAAGATTGAACTGCACACCTTCGGCAAGTTTTCGCCGTTTAGCGGAGCAAACGTAGTTAATCATGGCTTTGAAACTGATAAACGTCGACTGATGAGCACGCTCAACCAAATGGATGCGTTGGTGTTCAGTTCGCAAGTGGATAACTATCCTCTGATTTTATGTGAGATGCTGTCTATTGGGGTGCCGGTGATTGCTACCCACAGCGAGGCGGCGCAAGAAGTGCTGGCGAAATCTGGCGGCAGGACCTTTGATGACGCCGAGGTGATGTCGCTGGTGCAAAGGCAAAAAGAGGAGATTGCGCAGGCAGTGTTTGGCACCTCGCTGGCGGCATTTAGCGAACGTAGCCGTGCCGCCTACAGCGGACAACAGATGCTGGAGGAGTATGTCTCGTTCTATAAGAGTCTGTAGCTATCTTCTGTTGCCGCTTTTCTACCTGCTGGTTAATGTCAAGTTAGCACAGTTGGGGGAAAGCTTTCCGATCACCGTCGTCACCTTTTTACCGCTGGTGCTGTTGCTGTTTGTTGAGCGCATCAGCGTCAAGAAACTGATGATAGCGCTGGGGTTTGGGGCAGGGCTAATACTGTTTAACTTTTTGTTTGGTCAGTCGCTGGATGCCAGCAAATACATTACCTCGACAATGCTGTTTGTCTACGCGGTTATCATCATCGGGATGGTATGGAGTATTCGCTTTAAAACTATTTCCCCACATAACTACCGTAATATCCTGCGCTTTTTCTGGCTGGTGATTGGCTTGATGGTATCGCTCGCCGCAGTGGAAATGGCGCAGATTATCGCCACGGGTAGCAGCAGCATTATTGCGGGAATTGCGAAATATCTGATTTACAGTAATAGTTATGTTCTGGATTTTATTAAATTCGGCGGTAAACGAACCACTGCGCTTTATTTTGAACCGGCATTCTTCGCTCTGGTTTTAATATCAAGTTGGTTGTGCATCAAACAGTTTAGTATCAAAACGCCGAAAATGGATGTTATGGTTCTGATTGGAGTAATATTAGCAGGATCATTTTCAGGGGTGATGACATTTATTTGTTTTTACCTACTTGAGTGGATGTTTCAGTACCTTGGTAAGGATACAATTAAGAAAAAACTACCGTTAGCATTAATCTCGTTGGCGTTTTTTATGGTTGGGGTGGTCATTGCATTTCCCTATATCTCAACGCGTTTGGGAGATTTAGGTACGGAAGGAACGTCATCGTATTATCGTATTGTTGGGCCTTTAGTGATGGTGAGGTATTCTTTAACTCATATTGATGGCGTCGTAAGATTTGGCTCGCTTTATGAATATGTTGCATCATTTGGGATATTTAATGGTGCGAATGTTGGGAAAACAATAGATAATGGTTTGTATTTGCTTGTTATTTATTTTTCGTGGTTTGCGGTAATACTGTTTCTGTTGTGCTTATGGCAAATTTTAAAAATGATGTTAAATTCGTTTGGTGATAATCGTAATTTTCGGGTGCAGCTTTATCTTTTTACACCATTGTCGCTGTTTTTTACCGGTTCTATATTTAGTCCGGAATATACGTTTTTAATTGTTTGTCCATTTATCTTTCGCAAGGCTCTGAATATCGTGAGGTGATGTGTATGCTGCTTAGTATTATCACTGTGGCATTTCATAATCGGGAAGGGGTCATCAGAACCCATGCGTCGCTGGCCCACCTGGCGCAGTGCAAAGATCTTAGCTTCGAGTGGGTTGTGGTGGATGGTGGCTCTGACGATGGCACACGGGAATACCTTGAAACGCAGCAGGAGGACTATCCGCTGCGTTTCATCAGCGAACCGGACCGGGGTATTTATGACGCGATGAATAAAGGCATTGAGATGGCGAGCGGCAGGTTTGCTCTGTTTCTCAACTCCGGTGATATTTTCCATCCTGACGCTGGGCAGTTTGTGCGCCAGCTACAGGGGCAAAAAGATTACACCATCATTACCGGCGATGCGCTACTTGATTTTGGCGATGGACATAAAATAAAGCGTAGCGCTAAACCTGGTTGGTATATTTATCACAGCCTGCCGGCAAGCCATCAAGCGATATTTTTCCCAATGTTAGGGCTAAAAAAGTGGCGTTATGATTTGCAGTATAAGGTGTCATCTGATTATGCCCTCGCGGCAAGAATGTATAAAGCCGGATACGCTTTTAAAAAATTGAGCGGTTTGGTGTCTGAATTTTCAATCGGCGGTGTGTCAACGACGAATAATCTGGAGTTATGCCAGGATGCCAAGAAAGTGCAGCGGCAGATATTGCAGGTGCCAGGATTCTGGGCCGAATTATCATGGCGATTACGCCTACGTACTACCGCTAAAACGAAGGCCTTATATAAAAAGAAAATATAAGGAGCAATTATGCAAGATTTGAATGGCTTTTCGGTACCGAAAAAATTCCGGGGGGCGAGCGCTCTTAAAGTTCAATTGTGGTGGGCGGTGCAAGCAACTTTATTTAACGGCTCACCGCAGGTGATGTATCGCTGGCGAGCTTTTTTATTACGGTTATTTGGCGCAAAAATAGGAAAGGATGTAGTTATCAGACCCTCCGTGAAAATTACCTATCCGTGGAAAGTGACCCTCGGGGATTATGCATGGGTTGGGGATAACGTCGTTTTATATTCGCTGGGTGAAATCACCATTGGCGCAAATAGCGTTATTTCGCAAAAGAGTTATTTGTGTACCGGCAGCCACGATTATGCCAGTACCCATTTTGATATTCATGCTTCACCGATAGTTATAGGCGAGAAATGCTGGCTAGCGACAGACGTATTTGTCGCTCCCGGCGTCATTATAGGCGACGGCACCGTGATTGGTGCGCGGAGCAGTGTGTTTAAGTCGCTGCCAGCGAACGTGATTTGCTGCGGCAATCCAGCAATGGTAACGCGCGAGCGCGTTAATAAAAAGTTACACCCTACTGGGATCAATTAAGAGGTAATAAAATGTCAAAAGTCGCTCTCATTACTGGCGTAACCGGGCAGGATGGTTCTTACCTGGCAGAGTTTCTGCTGGAGAAAGGTTACGAAGTTCATGGTATCAAGCGTCGCGCATCGTCGTTTAATACCGAGCGTGTGGATCATATTTATCAGGATCCGCATATCAGCAACCCGAAATTCTACCTGCACTATGGTGACCTGACGGACTCCTCCAACCTGACGCGTATTTTGCAGGAGGTCCAGCCTGATGAGGTCTATAACCTCGGGGCTATGAGCCACGTCGCCGTCTCGTTTGAATCGCCGGAATATACCGCCGACGTTGATGCGCTGGGTACCCTGCGCCTGCTGGAAGCGATCCGCTTCCTTGGGCTGGAAAAGAAAACCCGCTTTTATCAGGCCTCCACATCTGAGCTATACGGCCTGGTGCAGGAAATTCCCCAGAAAGAGACAACACCGTTTTACCCTCGCTCACCGTATGCGGTGGCGAAACTGTACGCCTACTGGATCACCGTCAACTACCGCGAGTCGTATGGCATCTATGCCTGCAACGGCATTCTCTTCAACCACGAGTCTCCGCGTCGCGGCGAAACCTTCGTGACTCGCAAAATTACCCGCGCCATTGCCAATATTGCGCAGGGACTCGAGTCGTGCCTTTATCTGGGCAATATGGATTCCCTGCGCGATTGGGGGCATGCCAAAGATTACGTGAAAATGCAGTGGATGATGCTGCAACAGGACAAACCGGAAGATTTTGTTATCGCCACCGGCGTGCAGTACTCCGTGCGTCAGTTCGTGGAAATGGCGGTGGCGCAGTTAGGTATCAAACTGCGCTTTGAAGGTCAGGGCCTGGAAGAAAAAGGTATCGTGGTGTCAGTCACTGGTCACGATGCCCCCGGTATTAAGCCTGGTGATGCCATTGTTGCGGTCGACCCGGCCTATTTCCGTCCGGCTGAGGTAGAAACGCTGCTGGGCGATCCTGGCAAAGCGCATCGGAAACTGGGCTGGAAGCCGGAAATCACCCTTCAGGAAATGGTCTCTGAAATGGTAGCGAAAGATCTGGAATCGGCGAAGAAACACTCTCTGCTGAAGGCTCATGGCTACGAGGTTGCCATCGCGCTGGAGTCCTGAGAATGACGAAGCAACGTATTTATATTGCCGGTCATCGCGGAATGGTGGGTTCTGCGATTCAACGCCAGCTTGAACAGCGCGCGGATGTGGAGCTGGTATTACGCACCCGCGACGAGCTGGACCTGCTGGACAGTCGCGCTGTGCAGGCGTTTTTCGTGCAGGAACGCATCGATCAGGTCTACCTGGCGGCGGCTAAGGTGGGGGGGATTGTCGCCAATAATCGTTACCCGGCGGATTTCATCTATGAAAATATGATGATTGAAAGCAACATCATTCATGCCGCGCATCTCAACAATGTGAACAAGTTGCTGTTCCTCGGCTCATCCTGTATCTACCCGAAACTGGCGACGCAGCCGATCAAGGAAAGCGAGCTGCTGCAGGGAACGCTTGAGCCGACAAATGAGCCTTACGCGATCGCCAAAATCGCCGGAATTAAACTTTGCGAGTCTTATAACCTCCAGTACAACCGCGATTACCGCTCGGTGATGCCGACCAATCTGTACGGGCCTAATGACAATTTTCATCCCAGCAACTCGCATGTGATTCCGGCGCTGCTACGTCGCCTTCATAAGGCGGGGGAACAGAATTCCCCGGATGTGGTGGTGTGGGGCAGTGGTACACCGATGCGTGAGTTTCTGCACGTCGATGATATGGCCGCCGCCAGCATTTATGTAATGGAGCTGGCCCATGAGGTGTGGCAAGGAATCACGCAGCCGATGTTGTCGCACATCAATGTCGGGACGGGCGTGGACTGCACCATCCGCGAACTGGCTCAGACCCTGACTCAGGTAGTGGGGTACAAGGGCCGCGTGGTCTTTGATGCCAGCAAACCTGACGGTACGCCGCGCAAGCTGCTGGACGTTACGCGTCTGCATCAGCTCGGCTGGCATCACAAGATTTCGTTGGAAGCCGGACTGGCCAGTACCTACCAGTGGTTCCTTGAAAATCAGCAGCATTTTCGGGGGTAACTATGTTTTTAGGTCAGGAAATGTTTGCAACTGTGGTCCGCGCCACGCCGCTTATCTCACTTGATTTCATCGTGGAAAACGCGTCCGGTGCCTGCCTGCTGGGCAAACGGCTGAATCGACCGGCGCAGGGGTGGTGGTTTGTTCCCGGCGGTCGGATACAAAAAGACGAGACGCTGCAAGTGGCGTTTGAACGCCTGACTGAGACGGAGCTGGGGCTGCGGTTGCCTCTTTCCGCTGGCCAGTTTTACGGCGTCTGGCAGCACTTCTATGACAATAACTTTTCCGAGGCTGATTTTTCCACCCATTACGTGGTGCTCGGTTTTCGCCTGAAAGTGAACCAGGCAGACCTACGTTTGCCTGATTCACAACATGGTGCCTACCGCTGGCTGACGCCAGAGTCGCTGCTGGCAAGCGACGATGTCCACGATAATACCCGGGCCTATTTTCTTGCGGAACGCCAAGTTGGAGTGCCAGGGTTATGAAAATTTTGGTATATGGCATCAACTACTCACCAGAACTGATCGGGGCGGGCAAATACACAGGGGAGATGGTGGCATGGATGGCACGTCAGGGCCATGAGGTTCGGGTCATCACCGCGCCGCCTTATTACCCCCAGTGGAAGGTGGAAGAACGTTACTCCACTTGGCGTTATCGGCGTGAAGAAGGGGAAGTGACCATCTGGCGCTGCCCGCTCTACGTACCTGCACAGCCCTCCATATTAAAACGTGTGCTGCATCTGGGCAGCTTCGCGCTAAGCAGTTTTTTCCCGCTCATGGCGCAACGTCGCTGGAAGCCGGATCACATTATCGGCGTGGTACCAACCCTGTTTTGTACGCCGGGTATGCGTCTGCTAGCCAAACTGAGCGGGGCACGCACGCTGTTACATATTCAGGACTATGAAGTGGATGCCATGCTGGGGCTGGGGATGGCAGGCAAGAGCAAACGTGGAAAAGTAGCTCGACTGGCGGCAGCCTTCGAGCGCGGCGGCTTGCACAACGTGGATCACGTTTCCACCATTTCCCGTTCGATGATGCAAAAAGCGCGCGAAAAGGGCGTGGCGGACGACAAAATCATTTTTTTTCCCAACTGGACGGAGGTGGATCACTTCTCCAGGGTGACTCGGGCGCAGGCCGGGCAGTTGCGTCAGGCGCTGGGATTGCCGGATGGGCCAAAAATCATTCTTTACTCCGGCAATATCGGTGAGAAGCAAGGACTGGAGAATGTGATCAAGGCGGCGGATCGCCTACAGGATCGCCCCTGGTTATTTGTGATTGTCGGCCAGGGCGGAGGAAAAAGCCGACTGGAACAACAGGTGAATGCTTACGGCCTAAAGAATGTCCGTTTTTTTCCTCTTCAGCCTTATGAATTGTTACCTGCTCTGCTGAAGATGGGGGACTGTCACCTGGTGGTACAAAAAAGCGGTGCGGCAGATGCGGTACTGCCTTCCAAACTCACCAATATTCTGGCAGTTGGTGGAAATGCGGTGATCACCGCTGAGCCGCAAACCGAGCTTGGGCGACTGTGTAATGACTATCCCGGTATTGCCGTCTGTGTGGAGCCGGAATCGGTAGAGATGCTGGTGACAGGCATTTCCCGTGCGTTGGCAATGCCAGAGAACAACACGGTGGCACGCAAATATGCCAAACGCACACTCGATAAAGAGAACGTGCTACGTCAATTTATTGCAGATATTCAGGATTAAAAAATGAGTCAGACAACGTTATATCCGGTAGTGATGGCCGGAGGCTCCGGTAGCCGTTTATGGCCGCTGTCTCGCGTACTTTATCCAAAACAGTTTCTGTGCCTGAAAGGGGACCTCACCATGCTACAAACGACCATTCGTCGTCTGAACGGTATGGAGTGTGAAAGTCCGGTAGTGATCTGTAATGAGCAGCACCGATTTATTGTGGCGGAACAGTTGCGCCAACTGAATAAGTTAACGGGAAACATCATTCTGGAGCCTGCCGGACGTAATACCGCCCCGGCGATTGCGCTGGCGGCGCTGGCGGCGTTGCAACATAGCCAGAACGGCGATCCGCTGATACTGGTATTAGCTGCCGATCATGTTATCACCGATGAAGAGGCGTTTCGCCACGCGGTTCGTGACGCCATAACCTATGCCGAGGCTGGTAAGCTGGTGACATTTGGCATTGTACCGGATCTGCCGGAAACCGGTTATGGCTATATCCGTCGCGGTGATATTGTCGCCGGTGTGCATGATTCGGTGGCCTTTAATGTGGCGCAATTTGTCGAAAAACCTAATCTTGAAATCGCGCAGGCTTATGTCGATAGTGGTGATTATTACTGGAACAGCGGTATGTTCCTGTTCCGCGCCGGGCGTTATCTGGAAGAGTTGAAAAAATTCCGTCCCAATATTCTGCAATCCTGTGAAAAAGCGATGAGTACGGTCGCTCAGGATCTCAATTTTATCCGCGTGGATGAAGAAGCGTTTCTCTCCTGTCCTGAAGAGTCGGTGGACTATGCGGTCATGGAGCTTACCGCAGATGCTATAGTCATGCCGATGGATGTCGGCTGGAGCGATGTCGGCTCCTGGTCCTCATTATGGGAGATCAGTGCGCACACCGCCGAAGGCAATGTACATCACGGGGATGTGATTAGTCATAAAACGCAAAATAGCTACATCTACGCTGAATCCGGCCTGGTGACTACCATCGGAGTGAAAGATTTAGTGGTGGTGCAAACCAAAGACGCGGTGCTTATTGCCAATCGTAACGCCGTCCAGGACGTGAAAAAAATGGTGGAGCAGATCAAAGCCGACGGACGTCATGAGCACCATATCCATCGCGAAGTTTATCGTCCCTGGGGCAAATACGACTCGATTGACGCGGGTGATCGTTATCAGGTGAAACGCATCACCGTTAAGCCCGGCGAAGGCCTGTCCGTTCAGATGCACCATCATCGCGCCGAGCACTGGGTGGTGGTCGCCGGAACCGCCAAAGTTACCATTGATGGCGAGATTAAGCTGCTGGGGGAAAACGAATCTGTCTTTATTCCACTCGGTGCGATTCACTGTCTGGAAAACCCCGGGAAAATCCCGCTCGATCTGATTGAAGTCCGCTCTGGCTCGTACCTTGAAGAGGACGATGTTGTGCGATTTGAGGATCGCTACGGCCGGGTTTAACCGCGCGATAACCTTGCCGAATGGCGTGTTGCTTATCTGATCTACAGGTTCGTAAGGTTCGTAGATCCGGTAAGCGTAGCTCCACCGGGCAATAAACAATAAAAACAAATTTTGGCAGCTTAGCTGTCAGGGCTAACTGTTGCCTGAAGAAGGGGAAATCATGACGAAATTAACTTGTTTCAAAGCCTACGATATTCGCGGCAGGCTGGGCGAAGAACTGAATGAAGATATCGCGTGGCGGATTGGCCGCGCCTACGGTGAATACCTGAAGCCGAAAACCATCGTTCTCGGCGGCGATGTCCGCCTGAGCAGTGAAGCGCTTAAAGCGGCGCTGGCGAAAGGACTGCAGGACGCGGGCGTCAACGTGCTGGATATCGGCTTGTCCGGCACTGAAGAGATTTATTTCGCCACGTTTCATCTTGGCGTTGATGGCGGCATTGAAGTGACCGCCAGTCATAACCCGATAGACTATAACGGTATGAAGCTGGTGCGCGAAGGCGCGCGCCCCATCAGTGGGGACACCTGTCTGCGCGATATCCAGCGTCTGGCGGAGATAAATAATTTTCCACCAATTGATGCCACAAAACGTGGGAGCTACAGTCGGATCGATCCCCATGAGGCCTATATCGACCATCTGCTCGGTTATATCAACCTCAGCCATCTGCGCCCGCTTAAGCTGGTGATCAATTCCGGTAACGGCGCGGCTGGTCCGGTGGTAGATGCCATTGAATCACGCTTTCACGCCGCGCGTGTGCCAGTGGAGTTTCTCAAGGTCCATAACACCCCGGACGGCACTTTCCCCAACGGCATCCCCAATCCGCTGCTGCCGGAGTGTCGCGCCGACACGCGCAACGCGGTGATTGAATACGGTGCAGACATGGGCATTGCCTTTGATGGTGATTTCGACCGCTGTTTCCTGTTCGACGAAAAAGGTCAGTTTATCGAAGGCTACTACATTGTCGGCCTGCTGGCGGAAGCGTTCCTGGAAAAACATCCGGGCTCAAAAATTATCCACGATCCGCGACTCTCCTGGAATACGGTGGATGTGGTGAACGCTGCAGGCGGCACGCCGGTAATGTCGAAAACCGGCCATGCGTTCATCAAAGAACGGATGCGCCAGGAAGATGCCATTTACGGTGGTGAAATGAGTGCTCACCACTATTTCCGCGATTTTGCCTACTGCGATAGTGGGATGATCCCGTGGTTGTTGGTGGTAGAACTGGTCTGCCTGAAGGGACAGTCGCTGGGGGAACTGGTGGCAGACCGGATGGCGGCCTATCCGGTGAGTGGTGAAATTAACAGCCAACTGGCGGAACCGGTGGCGTCGATTGCCCGGGTGGAGGCGTACTTTGCCGGAGAAGCGCTGGCGGTGGACAGAACGGACGGTATCAGCATGTCGTTTGTCGACTGGCGCTTTAATTTGCGCACGTCCAACACCGAGCCAGTAGTCCGTCTTAACGTGGAATCTCGCGGAGATGTTCCGTTGATGGAAGCGCAAACGCTCATGCTACTGGCGTTACTGAACCAGTAAGTTCAGTCGTCCTCTGTCTGGTTTCAGGCGGGGGAGGGGGGAATCACAGGGAGACTACGATGACAAATCTAAAAAAGCGCGAACGGGCCAAAACCAATGCATCATTAATCTCTATGGTGCAATGCCTTTCAGATATCACCATCATGTTTGGCGGACTATGGATCGTCTGTGAATTAAGTGGACTGCCATTCCTGTATATGCACCTGCTGGTAGCGCTGATCACGCTGGTGGTCTTTCAGATGCTGGGCGGTATAACTGATTTTTACCGTTCCTGGCGCGGTGTTAAAATCGCAACCGAGCTTACGCTACTGCTGCAAAACTGGACGCTGAGCCTGATTTTTAGCGCCGGTCTGGTGGCATTTAACGGCGATTTTGATAACCGCTTAACGGTCTGGCTGGAGTGGTATGTGCTCACCAGCAGTTGTCTGGTTGTCAGCCGATCGTTTATCCGCTATGGCGCGGGATGGTTGCATCATCGCGGGTATAACACGCGCCGCGTAGCGGTGGCTGGGGATTCACCTGCTGGTCAGGTTCTGCTGGAGAGTTTTCGCAATGAGCCCTGGCTGGGCTTCGAGGCGGTCGGGGTTTACCACGACCCGAAACCCGGTGGGGTTACAGCCGATTGGGCGGGCAATTTGAGCCAACTGGTGGAAGATGCCAAAGTCTCGCGGATCCACCACGTGTATATCGCTATGTCGATGAGCGATGGCGCGCAGGTGAAAAAACTGGTACGTGCGCTGGCCGATACTACCTGTTCGGTGATCCTGATCCCGGACGTTTTCACCTTCAATATTTTGCATTCGCGTATCGACGAGGTCAGCGGCGTGCCGGTAGTACCGCTCTACGATACGCCGCTTTCCGGTATTAACCGCCTGCTGAAACGTGCTGAAGATATTGTGTTGGCGACACTGATTTTATTGCTGATTTTTCCCGCACTGTGCTGCATTGCCCTGGCTGTCAAACTCACGTCACCTGGCCCGGTTATCTTTCGGCAAACCCGTTACGGAATGGACGGCAAACCGATTAGAGTCTGGAAGTTTCGCTCAATGAAAGTGATGGAGGACGGCGGGGTGGTGACTCAGGCAACGCAAAACGATCCCCGTGTCACGCAGGTCGGCCATTTCCTGCGCCGTACTTCGCTCGACGAGCTGCCGCAGTTCATTAATGTGCTGACGGGTGGGATGTCCATCGTCGGGCCGCGTCCTCATGCAGTGGTGCATAACGAACATTATCGCCAGTTGATTGAAGGCTACATGCTGCGCCATAAGGTCAAACCCGGCATTACCGGTTGGGCACAAATCAACGGCTGGCGTGGTGAGACCGATACGCTGGAGAAGATGGAAAAACGGGTGGAGTTTGACCTCGAGTACATCCGCGAGTGGAGTCTGTGGTTAGATATCAAAATCATTTTTCTGACGGTATTCAAAGGCTTTTTCAATAAAGCGGCCTACTGAGGAACGATGATGAGCTTACGTAAAAAAACCCTCAGCGGCGCAAAATGGTCGGCCATCGCCACGGTGATTATTACCAGCCTGGGGCTTATCCAGATAACCTGGCTGGCACGGCTGTTTGATAACCATCAGTTTGGCCTGCTGACGGTGTCGCTGGTGATCTTCGCCCTGGTCGATATGCTTTCCGATTTTGGCATTGCCAATTCGATTATCCAGCGTAAAGTCATCGGTTATCTGGAGCTCACCACGCTGTACTGGCTGAACGTGGGGCTCGGCATAACGGTTTGTGTCACACTATTTCTGCTCAGCAATGCTATCGCCGCTGTGCTGCGTAATCCGGATCTGGTGCCGCTAATTAAAACGTTGGCACTGGCGTTTGTAATGATCCCGCACGGGCAGCAGTTTCGCGCCTTAATGCAGAAGGAGTTGGAATTTAACAAGATTGGCATGATTGAGACCGCCTCAGTGCTGGCGGGTTTTACCTTCACCGTCGTCAGCGTACAGTTCTGGCCGTGTGCGTTGACGGCGATAATGGGGTATCTGGTTAACTGCGCCGTGCGCACGCTGCTGTTTGGCTATTTGGGTCGTAAGATTTACCGTCCCGGACTGCATTTTTCGTTCGCGTCTGTGGCATCAAATCTGCGATTTGGCGCATGGCTCACGGCGGACTGCATCATCAATTATGTCAATACCAACCTTCCCACATTGGTACTCGCCAGAACACTCGGTGCCGGCGTGGCGGGAGGATTCAACCTTGCGTGGAATGTCACTGTTGTCCCGCCGATGAAACTCAACCAAATCATTACTCGTGTGCTGTTTCCGGCGTTCGCCAAAATTCAGGACGATACTGACAGGCTACGCGTTAACTTTTACAAGCTCTTGTCGGTGGTGGGGGTCATTAACTTTCCGGCACTATTGGGCCTGATGGTGGTGTCGGGTAACGTTGTGCCGCTCTTGTTTGGTGAAAAGTGGAACAGCATCATCCCGGTGTTACAACTGCTCTGCGTGGTCGGATTGCTGCGTGCTGTCGATAATCCGATCGGATCGCTGCTGATGGCAAAAGCGCGCGTTGATATAAGCTTCAAATACAATGTGTTCAAATCATGTCTGTTTATTCCGGCTATTTTGCTGGGGGGATATCTCGCAGGGGCAATAGGCGTCACGCGGGGATTCCTGCTGGTTCAGATCATCAACACTATCCTGAGCTACTTTGTGATGATCAAACCGGTGCTGGGCTCCTGCTACCGGGAGTACATCCTGAGCCTGTGGCTGCCGTTTTATCTCTCGCTGCCGACGCTGGTAGTGAGCTACGGCCTTAACATCACACTACAGGGGCACCTATCCCTGAGTGCGCTAGTGGGCATGCAGATTGCTACCGGCATGCTGGCGTTTGCTGCCATGGTTGTTGCGTCGCGCCATCCGCTAGTAGTGGAACTGAAGAGCCAGTTTTGTCGCAGCGAAAAAATGAAAACCCTTTTACGGGCTAATTGAATGTGAGGGCAATGGAACAGCAAACTGAACCGCCCCGGTTTTCCGGGAGAGTATTTTAGTTGGGAACTCAGGCTGCCAGATCCTTATTCCCGATGGAAGCATAATATGCCTGTTCGGCTTCTGCCGATGGGATATGCCCCAGCCTTTCCAGCAGACGGCGATTGTTGTACCAGTCCACCCACGCCAGCGTTGCCAGCTCAACCTCTGCACGGCTTTTTTACCCCGTAGCACGCCGGTAAGGTTCATGGACTTCATCAGCCGCGCGATGGTGCATCGGGCCACGCTGAAGCCCTCCCGCAGCAGCTGGTGCCAGACCTTGCGAACACCATAGACGCCGTAGTTTTCGTCGTACACGCGCTGTATCTCCTGCTCCAGTTGTTCATCACGCTGGTCGCGATGGCTACGTCTGTCAGGATGCAGCTGATATTCACGGTGGCGGCAGTATGACGACGGGGCGATATCCGGCTCATGACATACCGGTCCGACCCCGTATTCATCGCGCAGGGTATCCACCAGGAGGGCTATTTTTTCCAGAAGCGGTCGAACTCCGCCTTCGCAAAATAAGCTGAGGCCTGCCGCAGGATATCATTGCTGCGCCGCAGCTCGCGGTTCTCACGCTCCAGCTCTTTCAGGCGGTGGCGCTCAGTGGTGGAGAGACCACCATCACCGCCACCGGCATCACGTTCATACTGACGCAGCCAGATACGCAGGGTCTCCGGCGTGCAGCCGATTTTAGGGGCGATGGAGCTCAGAGCTGCCCACTGTGAGCCATACCCGTCCTGGCATTCCAGAACCATGCGGACGGCCCGCTGCCGTATCCCGAGGGAAAAACGTGTATTTTTAGTCATCCTGTTTACCTCTCTCTCAAAGAGTTTAATCTCCAGGATTCCCGGGGCGGTTCAGTCAGTAAAACGTGATCGCTTCATAGAAATCCCCCTGCATTCAGGTTAGGAGAAAATTCTACTTATCAACACACCGGTTTTTCGGGGGGATTACCAGTCATGATGGCATCGAACTGGATCTCATTAAAACCTGAGCAATAGAACAAACATTCTCAACGCATTAGTCAGTCTGATCACTGTCCATTTCCTGAATGGCAGGTGTCCTGGCCGTGCTTATGTCCTGGTGTTGAGACATGCGTAAACGACAGTCTTGGCATTGCCCCTCTTCTGACGAAAACAAATAAGCCCCGTTTAAGTGGATAATAAGAAATGACGAAAACATGAAAAATATCGTCAATTTTTCACATGCTCAGTCACGTCCTGCTTCTCATTTTTTGATAAAAGTACAAAATCAGATATTTTACGTGATTGGTGATATTTCGTACAGATGTGCGCCCTAAGCTAAATTGATCATTTGTTGCACACCCTTATCCCATAAGGCTTGAAGGGGTATCCAAGAAAATTCTTATTAATCATAAAGATGATCTGTAAGTGCTGAACATTTTTGTTTGTAATATCTTGTTGCATTTTTTCATTTCTGATCGGGCAGGGAACGTTCCTACACTCCGGCTATTGGGTCTTGTCCGGAATTTTTCATTCCAGGTAAATATCCAAAATACAGTGTCGGCATGCTGGTGGATGGAATACGCCCGCTTTTAGTTCCGGGATTTTTATTTATGTCGGAGGACTCGAACCGGAAAGTTGTTCTGGCAGGGTAATTTTTTCTTATTTATTTCTCACTGGTATTGACTGTTTCCATAACGCCACAGAACAGGAATAGCTATGTCTGCAGGTAATACCGCGTCAACCAGTACCCATCGTGATTCCATATCCAGTCTCAGTGCCATGACTTTTCCCGAAGGGTTCATAGTGATCTCCGTGTGCTCAAACCGATATTAACACTGTGTCTGAGACAAGAAAGACGAGTTAACAGATTAGCCATCCCATCAGGCTGAGTTATTGTTTCCCGATGAGCCTGTTTTGGCCGTAATACGCATCTGCATCAACATCCTCATGATGTTGAGTTTGTCAATAAGGCACAGTCATTGATTTAAATCAATTTAGTGACGATTCGTTAACAATATTCCATATATTTTAACCTCTCCGATATAAATGGTCGTATTTGATGCTATGTGAGGAATGATGCAGTGTAAAACACTGTTAACAATCAGGTGAATATGCTTAAGGATTTTACTAATTCAGATTAAAGATCTGAAAATTAGATCTTATGTCGATCATTATTCTATAATGGCCAGCGGTTCACCATGGATTATAGATACATACAGCGATAAACAGAGGGACGATTAGATGGCTGACAGCTTCCAGAATGAAGTACCAAAGGCACGTATTAATCTAAAGCTTGATCTGCATACGGGTGGGGCGAGTAAAAAAACGGAATTACCGCTGAAATTACTGGTTGCCGGTGATTTCAGTAATGGACAGGACGCCGCGCCATTATCAGAGCGCGAAAAAGTGAATGTGAATAAAAATAATTTTGACGCAGTGCTTTCTGAATATTCCCCAAAAATAAACCTCACCGTTAAAAATACCCTTGCTGATGACGGCAGTGAAGACAATATCAGCCTGACATTCCAGAATATGAAAGATTTCTCCCCGGAACAGGTCTCCAGACAAATACCACAACTGAAGGCCATGCTTTCCATGCGCAATTTGCTTCGTGATTTAAAGGCGAACCTGCTGGATAACCAGGCTTTCCGGAAAGAGCTGGAAAAAATTCTGCTCGACCCGGCATTAAGCGCAGAACTCAGGGCTGAACTCTCAGCGCTGGCACCTAAAAACCCTTAACCCTCACGATGTTATAACGGATTAATCAAGGAATGCTCATGTCTGTACAAAATGAAAACACTGCGGCTGGTGAAAGCGTGGTACTGGAACATCCTGTAGCGGGTGGGGTGTATGCGTCCCTGTTTGAAAAAATCAATCTGAAACCCGTTTCTGAATTGAGTGCGCTGGATATCTGGCAGGATGTGCAGGCAATGTCTGACGCTACCGCTGATGAACGTTTAACGGCGGGGATGCAGGTGTTTCTGGAGTGTCTGACAAAATCGGGCTCGAAAGTTGAGAAACTGGACAAGCACCTTATTGACCACCATATCGCAGAGCTGGACTACCAGATTAGCCGTCAGCTGGATGCGGTAATGCATAGCGAAGAATTCCAGGCGGTGGAGAGCCTGTGGCGCGGCGTCAAATCGCTGGTTGATAAAACCGATTTCCGCCAGAATGTGAAAGTTGAACTGCTGGACATGTCCAAAGAAGACCTGCGTCAGGACTTCGAAGACAGCCCGGAAATCATCCAGAGCGGACTGTATAAACATACATATATCGATGAGTATGACACACCGGGTGGAGAGCCGATCGCTGCGCTGATTTCCGCTTACGAATTTGATGCGTCCGCGCAGGATGTCGCGCTGCTGCGTAATATATCAAAAGTCTCCGCCGCAGCGCATATGCCGTTTATCGGCTCCGCAGGCCCGACATTCTTCCTCAAGGAGTCAATGGAGGAAGTGGCGGCCATCAAGGATATCGGTAACTACTTTGACCGTGCCGAATACATCAAGTGGAAATCCTTCCGTGAAACAGACGATTCCCGCTATATCGGTCTGGTGATGCCGCGCGTGCTGGGGCGTCTGCCGTATGGCCCGGATACCGTGCCGGTTCGTAGCTTCAACTACGTGGAAGAGGTGAAAGGCCCGGATCACGACAAATACCTGTGGACCAACGCCTCCTTTGCCTTTGCGGCCAACATGGTACGCAGCTTCATTAACAACGGCTGGTGTGTACAAATTCGTGGCCCGCAGGCTGGTGGTGCCGTGCAGGATCTGCCTATTCATCTGTACGATCTGGGCACCGGCAATCAGGTGAAGATCCCGTCAGAAGTGATGATCCCGGAAACCCGAGAATTTGAGTTCGCCAATTTGGGCTTCATTCCGCTGTCCTACTATAAAAACAGAGATTATTCCTGCTTCTTCAGCGCTAACTCCACCCAGAAGCCAGCACTGTATGACACCGCCGATGCGACGGCCAACAGCCGCATTAACGCCCGTCTGCCGTATATCTTCCTGCTGTCGCGTATTGCTCACTACCTGAAGCTGATTCAGCGTGAAAACATCGGTACCACCAAGGACCGCCGTCTGCTGGAGCTGGAGCTGAACACCTGGGTGCGCAGTCTGGTAACGGAAATGACCGATCCGGGCGATGAGCTGCAGGCCTCTCACCCGCTGCGCGATGCGAAAGTGGTGGTGGAAGATATCGAAGATAACCCGGGCTTCTTCCGCGTGAAGCTGTACGCCATTCCGCACTTCCAGGTCGAAGGCATGGACGTCAACCTGTCGCTGGTTTCCCAGATGCCGAAGGCCAAATCATAACCCAGGGCAGGAAGCCAATGAAAACGGAACAACCGTTATGGGGCAGGGGCGTTATGGTCTCTCCCCAGCATTTCCAGCAACAGGCCGCGTATGCGGCCTGGTCTGCGGAAGGTATCGCCCGGATGGGGTTATCACAGCCCTGGGGTGTGATAAATGTCGCTTTCGAACCGGAAACACTGAAGCTGGGCCGCCTGCAGGCCCGACATCTGCACCTTCGGTTCCCGGACGGTACGCTTATCGACACGGATAATGCTGACGACCTGCCGCCGGTACTGGCGCTTGAAGGCGAGTCACAGGACGTAGTGGTGGTTCTGGCCCTTCCGCTGCTGCGGGCGAATGGCGGCAACTGCCTTAAACCCGATGAAGTGGCTGAACGCCCGGTGCGCTATCGTCAACGCTGGCGGGATGTCCGTAATGCCTTTGGGGAAGATACCCGCCAGATTGCAGTGATGCAGCCAGAGCTTACGCTGCGGTTTGCCCATCAGAACAACAGCGATTACCTGACCTGCCCGGTCGCCCGACTACAGCAGGATTCGCAGGGGTCGTGGCAACTTGATGAGACGTTTCTCCCCCCGCTCTTGTCCATTCAGGGCAGCCGCTGGCTGGTGACCCAGCTGGAACAACTGATGACGCAACTGCGCGCCCGTCTGAGTCGTCTGATGGCAATGCGCCGGGAAAGTAACGAGCGTATGGCTGATTTTGCCGTGGCCGACGTATCCCTGTTCTGGCTGCTCAATGCCCTTAACAGCGCAGAACCGGTGCTCGGTCAGTTTCAGCGACACCCGCAAAACCCGCCTGAGCGTCTGTATCCGGAGCTGGCACGTCTGGCGGGCAGCCTGCTGACTTTCTCGCTGGAACATCAGGTGAGTGCTATTCCGGTCTGGCAGCATGAGCAACTGAATAACGTCTTCCCGTCGCTGTTTGATTTACTGGGCGACCTGCTGGAAGCCAGCCTGCCGTCGCGGGTGGTGGCTATTGAACTTGAGCATGATACCCGACTTCATTTCTGGCAGGCACGGCTGCACGATCCGCGTCTGCGCGAAGGGGCTGATTACTACCTCTCTGTGCGCTCACCGATGCCGGTGGCACAGCTGCAGGAGCAGTTCCCGCGCCAGTGCAAGGTCGGCAGCCCTGATCATGTCAGGAGTATCGTTAATTCATCGCGGGTGGGCGTCCCTCTGACGCCGCTGCGTCATGTACCGGCAGCTATTCCACTGCGTCTGGAAAACCAGTATTTCAGCCTTAATGTCTCTCATCCTCTGGCTACCGAAATGCTCCAGAGCGGCACCTGTATGTTTTACGTTCCGGGCATGCTCGGCGAGCCTGAACTTGAACTTTTCGCGGTACTGAGAACATGAGTGAGCGTAAACGCGGCGCTGCCGCGTCCATTGATATTGATGCCCTTCTGCAGGATACCTGGCTGCAGGTAATCAGCCTGCGTCACGGCCCGACATTCCAGGACGGAGAAGGACGCACGCTGTGGGAGCGCTGCATCGCTGATGTCGGGCGTGTGCAGCGTGAGCTGAAAGCGAGCGAACTCGATGACGCCAGTTGTCAGCTTATTCTCACCGCACAGTGTGCACTGCTCGATGAGGCGGTCAAAGGTCGCGGTGTGGAGGATGACGCCTGTGTGCAGTGGTATGACATTCCCCTGCAGGGGCATTTCCTTGGCACCATGGATGCCGGCGATACGCTGTGCGATCGGATGCGCGATGTGCTGCGTGAACCGGCTCCAGACCGCGCCGTCGTGACCTGCTTCCAGCGGGTCATGATGCTGGGATTCCTCGGCAGTTTCCGCTCACTAAACGACCCGGAGCGCCAGAAACTTGTTAATGCACTCAGTGAACATGTCGCGCCGTTCAGCTATTCACAAACCCATCCGGTACTGACGGAAAGTCGTGGCGGGCGGGGAGGCGGCTGGCAGGCATCATGGCCTGTGCGTATTGGCCTGAGCGTGGTGGTGGTGGCTGCACTCTGGTGGGGGCTGGATCACTGGCTGGATCAGACGCTACTGACCCTGTTACCAGGAGCCGTGAAATGAGTCCTGCACAACAGCGCGGGCTTGCGCTGTGGGCCGCCCTGCTGAGTGCCGTGGTCTGCCTGGGTTTCCTGCCGGTCACCCGCCTGGTTTCTGTGCTCGTTTTGCTGACGGTGCTGGGGCTTATTCTGGCGTTCCGGACTGTCGCCAGTCGTCGTACGGGGCATGACGTCACCCTGTGTCTGGATGACCTCCCGGAAGCCACTTACCGTCAGCCCGTGGTGCTGGTCTGTGGCGATCTGCCGCTGGCATGTATGCAGCAGTCACCGGTGCTCACTGTCACGCAGGGATGCTGGATCCGTGTGGAGGATCATCAGGATCTGGAGCAGGCAGCCCGCCAGATACTGGGGTTGCGCCCTGACTGGGGGCGTCAGCTGTCGGTGATGGTCAGCGTTTGTCCGCAGAAACACGCCGACAGCGAGCGCCTTACCAGTCGTCTGCTGGCTCTGCGCTGGCAAATCAGCCAGTTGCGTAAAGAAACAGGTCATTCTGTGCCGCTGGTTCTGAATGGCCAGATCGGCAGTGTGATGACGAATGACATGCTCTGGCAGGCGGCTATTCCGGGGGAAGGGGTGAGGGTCTGGCGTGAGTCTTCTGCTCCGGGCTCAGTCGCTGCACGGGTCACCACCGGCGGAACGCCTGCGATGCAGCAACAGGTGCTGATGAACAGCCTGATGAGCTGGTTTCATCAGCACGTTCAGTCCGTCTTTATGGATGAGAATCCCGATGTTCCGGTCATTGCACCTGTCGCGGTGCTGTGGGGTATGGGGCCGATCCTTGCCGGAAGTCTGGCCACATCGGTCTGGACGGCGTGGCTTTCCCGTCACACCGCGATGCAGCAGGTGGCTGGCTGGCAGCCGGTGGGAACGGACAGTACGGTGATTTCCCCGTTCCCGGATTTTATCCTGCCGCTGCTGCCGGAAGGGCGAGGTCTGACGCCGCGTGAGCGAGCCTTCCGTTGTGCGCTCGGGCTTTTCACGCTGGCGGCCATCGCTGCGTTGCTCAGTAGTGGCTGGAACAATCGTCAGTTACTGCAACGCGTGAGCTTCGATATCGCCCGCTATGACCGTATCCCGATGCATGATTTTGGACCGAAAGCCGACGCCGTCGGCGCTCTGCGCAACGATGCGGAATTACTGGATGACCAGGCGCGCAATGGCGTACCGGCCCGGTTAAGCCTGGGTCTGTATCAGGGCGAGCGTCTGCGCCTTATGGTTCTGGATGCGATCCGCTCGTATGTGCCACCACCCACGGCACCAGAACCACAGATGAAACCCAAATCGGCTCCGAAAATTGTCCGTCTCGACAGTATGTCGCTGTTCGATTCGGGCAAATCGGCGCTGAAAGCCGGCTCCACCAAACTGCTGGTGAACTCGCTGGTCGGCATTAAGGCCAGACCAGGCTGGCTGATTGTGGTCAGCGGCCATACCGATAATACCGGCAATCCGGCGTTGAATCAGACGTTATCCCTCAGGCGTGCCGAAGCGGTACGCGACTGGATGCGTGACACCGGTGATGTACCGGAAAGCTGTTTTGCGGTGCAGGGCTATGGCGAAAGCCGTCCTGTCGCAACCAACGACACGCCGGAAGGCCGTGCGCTTAACCGCCGTGTCGAAATCAGTCTGGTACCGCAGGCGAACGCCTGCCAGATACCGGGCAAACCCACAGCGTCATCGCAGGATGATGGCGCGAATAAAAATGTAATGGAGTAATTAACATGGCAATTCCTGTTTATCTTTGGCTGAAAGACGATGGCGGCGCGGACATCAAAGGTTCTGTGGACGTTCAGGATCGTGAAGGCAGCATCGAAGTGGTGGCGCAGGAGCATAACCTGTACATCCCGACCGACAACAACACCGGCAAGCTGACCGGTACCCGTATCCACACCCCGTTCCTGTTCACCAAGGAAATCGACTCGTCCAGCCCGTACCTCTACAAGGCGGTGACCACCGGTCAGACCCTGAAGTCTGCGGAATTCAGGTGGTACAAAATCAACGACGCGGGCCAGGAAGTGGAGTATTTCAACACGAAGCTTGAGAACGTGAAGGTGGTGAAGGTGAATCCGGTGATGCACGACATCAAGGATCCTTCCTACGAGAAGCATAACCACCTCGAGCAGATCGAACTGCGTTACGAAAAAATCACCTGGACCTACAAAGACGGCAACATCATTCATTCCGATTCGTGGAATGAACGCGCTACCGCGTAAGTTGCGCGTCATATTTCGCGCTGTAGCGGTGTTGGCTGCGCTTATGCACCCCGGTCACTTACTTATGTAAGCTCCCGGGGCTGCACGCGCTTGCCGCCTTGCTACAGCGCGAACTATTTAGCGTAACACCCCGGACGGGCAGCTTATTCTGCCCGCCTTTTCTTTGCTGAATATCTGCGTGACGGGTGTTCAGCAAAGAACCCCACAAACTGCCAGCCTGACCGTATGCGCTTTGGTCCCCTTCACGGAAAACAGCGAGGGGCGGTAGCGTGCCCGGAACCGACAAAGAGAGAGATTTATGGAAAATCCAGCCATCCTGCTGCGACGTCTGAACCCTTACTGTGCCCGTGCGATGGAAGGCGCGGCCTCGCTCTGCCAGACCCGCGCCCATGCAGAAATTTTGCCGGAGCACTGGCTGCTGAAACTGCTGGAGCAGGGCGAAGGTGACCTGACAGTGCTGGCACGCCGCTACGAGTGGGACATGGACGCCATCTGGCAGGACTTGCTTGCCTGGCTGGATAAACAGCCGCGTTCGGTACGCCATCGTCCGCAGCTTTCTGACACTGTTCAGACGCTGATGCAGGAAGCCTGGCTGATTGCCTCGCTTAACGGTGAAGAGCACATCCGAAGCCTGCACCTGTTAATGGCACTGGTGGAAAAACAGAATCTGGTGCGCTGCGATGGCCTGTGGCCACTGCTGACGCTCGGTCAGAGCCAGATGGAGCGCCTGCGTCCTCTGCTCGACACACAGTCGGACGAACGTCCGGACGTGCAGCAGGAAGCAGAGCTGGCGCAGAGCCACGGTGGTGAGGTGGAGTTTGTCGGTCATCCTGCCGGAGCAGAGCTGAAAGAGGGCGAACTGAGCCCGGCGCTGCAGAACGCACTCGACAAATTTACTCTCGATGTCACCGCCAAAGCGAAAGAGGGCAAAATCGATCCGGTCTTCGGCCGTGATACCGAAATCCGCCAGATGGTGGATATCCTCTCCCGTCGCCGCAAGAACAACCCCATCCTCGTCGGCGAACCGGGCGTCGGTAAAACCGCGCTGGTCGAAGGCCTGGCGCTGCGCATTGCCGGAGGCAACGTACCGGAACCCCTCAAACCGGTCATTCTGCGTACCCTTGACCTCGGCCTGTTGCAGGCCGGTGCGGGCGTGAAAGGTGAATTTGAACAGCGGCTGAAAAACGTCATCGATGCGGTGCAGCAGTCACCCACCCCGATTCTGCTGTTTATCGATGAAGCCCACACCATTATTGGTGCCGGAAATCAGGCGGGCGGCGCGGATGCGGCCAATCTGCTGAAACCGGCGCTGGCGCGTGGCGAACTGCGCACCATCGCCGCCACCACCTGGTCTGAATACAAACAATATTTTGAGCGTGATGCCGCGCTGGAGCGCCGTTTCCAGATGGTGAAGGTGGACGAGCCGGATGATGACACGGCGTGCCTGATGCTGCGCGGTCTCAAATCCCGCTATGCCGAACACCATAACGTGCACATCACTGACGATGCTGTCCGTGCGGCCGTCATCCTGTCCCGTCGCTACTTGACTGGCCGGCAGTTGCCGGACAAGGCGGTGGATTTACTCGATACCGCGAGCGCCCGTGTGCGTATGAGCCTGGATACGGTGCCGGAGCCGCTGACCCGCATCCGTGCGCAACTCACTTCGCTTGAAATGGAGGAGCAGGCGCTGCTGGAGGACATCGCCGTTGGCAGTCACTCCCACGGCGAACGGCTGACGGCCATTGAACAGGAAGAGAGCGACCTCATCGTTGAGCTGGACGAGCTGGAAGCCCGGTATGGTCAGGAACGCACACTCACGGAACAACTGCTGGAAAGCCGTCAGGATATCTCGCGCCAGGGTGAGACCCACGCGCTGCAACAGGAACTGAATGGCCTGCAGCACAGCAACCCGCTGCTGTCGGTTGATGTCGATGTACGCACCGTCGCCAACGTGATTGCCGACTGGACCGGTGTACCACTCTCTTCCCTGATGAAAGACGAGCAGACAGAACTGCTGACGCTTGAACATGAAATCGGTAAACGCGTGGTCGGCCAGGATGTGGCTCTTGAGGCCATCGCCCGGCGCCTGCGTGCGGCGAAAACCGGGCTGACGTCCGAGAACGGCCCGCAGGGCGTGTTCCTGCTGGTTGGCCCGAGCGGCACCGGTAAAACCGAAACCGCACTGGCGCTGGCGGACGTGATGTACGGTGGCGAAAAATCGCTGATCACCATCAATCTGTCGGAATACCAGGAGCCGCACACCGTTTCGCAGCTGAAAGGTTCGCCTCCGGGCTACGTGGGTTACGGCCAGGGCGGCATTCTGACCGAAGCGGTACGTAAGCGCCCGTACAGCGTGGTACTGCTTGATGAAGTGGAAAAGGCGCACCGCGACGTGATGAACCTGTTCTACCAGGTGTTTGATCGCGGCTTTATGCGCGACGGCGAAGGGCGTGAAATCGACTTCCGCAACACGGTTATCCTGATGACCTCCAACCTCGGCAGCGATCACCTGATGCAGTTGCTCGATGAACAACCAGAATCCACCGAAGGCGACCTGCACGAACTGCTGCGCCCGATATTGCGCGACCACTTCCAGCCGGCGTTGCTGGCCCGTTTCCAGACCGTGATTTACCGCCCGCTGGCAGAAGCAGCCATGCGTACCATCGTGGAAATGAAACTGGCACAGGTCAGCAAGCGCTTACATCGCCACTACGGCCTGACCACGCAGATTGATGAGAGCCTGTATGACGCACTCACTGCCGACTGCCTGCTGCCGGACACCGGCGCGCGCAACGTCGACAGCCTGCTCAACCAGCAAATCCTGCCGGTGCTGAGTCAGCAGTTGCTGATCCATATGGCGGCGAAGCAGAAGCAGACGTCACTGACGCTGGGATGGAGTGAGGAAGAGGGCATCGGGCTGGAGTTTGACCGTATACAAGGAGTGAACGCATGAGCAACAATCTCCCGCTAAGATTCAGCCACAATCATCACCTGCTGGCGGTAAAGGGCTGTGACGCAGAGCTCGACGTGCTGGCTTTTGAAGGCGATGAAGCCCTGAGCACGCCGTTCAGCTACCGTATTGAGTTCACCAGTGGCGACCACGCCATCAGCAAAGAGATGATGCTGATGAAAGCCGCCTCCCTGACGCTGCAGGCCCCGGTTGACCAGGGCTACGGCATCAGAGTGCAGCAGGTCGTGCGTACCCTTCAGGGAGTGGTGAGCGGTTTTGAACGCCTCAGTACCTCCAAAGATGAAACCCGGTACGCCCTGACGCTCCGGCCACGCCTGGCGCTGCTTGACCGCTCGCACCAGAACGCCATTTATCTGGACATGTCCGTCCCGCAAATCGTGGAAAAAATTCTGCGCGAGCGTCACAACATGCGCGGTCAGGATTTTCTGTTCTCACTCTCAAAAGAGTACCCGCGCCGTGAGCAGGTGATGCAGTACGGTGAGAATGACCTGCACTTTATCACCCGACTGCTGGGTGAGGTGGGTATCTGGTTCCGCTTTACCACCGACACGCGCCTCAATATCGACGTGGTGGAATTTTATGACAGCCAGCAAGGGTATGAAAAAGGCCTGACGCTGCCATCGGTTCCGCCATCAGGACAGCATTCTGAAGGTGTGGACTCAGTCTGGGGCATGGAGAGCCATCATAACGTGGTGCAGAAGCAGGTCAGTACCCGTGATTACAACTACCGCCAGGCCACGGATGACATGAACACCCAGGTCGATGCGACCCGCGGGGATGCCACCACCTGTGGGGAGGCTTACCACTGGGGAGATAACTACCTGATGGCGGGCAATCCCCATGACCGCAATCCGGCCCCGGAGTCTGGCGCGTTTTACGCCCGCATTCGCCATGAGCGCTACCTGAATGGGCAGACGCAGACCCGTGCCATCACCAGCTGCCCGACCCTCTCTCCGGGTCAGGTACTGAAAGTCACCGGCGGGTACGAAGTGGCAGACGTGTTTGCTCATGGCGTGGTCATCACGGCGATGCACAGCCATGCGCGGCGTGATGAGGACTTCGGCATCAGGTTTGATGGTATCCCGGACAGCACGGATTTTTGCTTCCGCCCGGCTCCCGGCGACCGTCCGGTGATGGCCGGCACACTGCCGGCCCGCGTCACCAGTACCACCGAAAATGACACCTACGGGCATATCGACAAAGACGGCCGCTATCGCGTCAATATGCTGCTTGACCGGGACAGACGGGAGACCGGGTTTGAGAGCCTGTGGGTGCGCCAGTCCCGTCCCTATGCCGGTGACACCTACGGTTTGCACCTGCCGCTGCTGGCGGGCACCGAAGTGGCGATTGGCTTTGAAGACGGTAACCCGGACAGGCCGTACATCGCCGGCGTGCTGCACGACTCGACCCACGGCGACCACGTCACCATCCGCAACTACAAACGTAACGTGCTGCGGACGCCTGCGAACAACAAAATCCGCCTCGATGATGAGCGCGGAAAAGAGCATATCAAGGTCTCCACCGAATACGGCGGCAAGAGCCAGCTGAATCTCGGGCACCTGGTCGACAGCGAAAAGCAGAAGCGCGGTGAGGGTTTTGAGCTCAGAACCGACAGCTGGGGTGCCATCCGGGCGCAGAAAGGGTTGTTTATCAGCGCTGATGGGCAGGCCAGGGCGCAGGGGCAGGTGCTGGAGATGGGGGCAGCTCTGAGCCAGCTGCAGCAGGCGCTGAGCCAGGCCGAAGCTCTGAGCAGTGCAGTGGAAACAGCCAGAGCCGAACTGGCCGATATCCAGACCCAGAAGACGCTGCTGGAGCAGACTCTGACAGATTTGAAGCAGTCCGCGCTGTTACTCTCCGCTCCGGCGGGAATTACCCACAGCACGCCCAAAAGTGTGCAGCTGTCAGCGGGGGAGAATGTGATCAGCACCAGCGGCAAACACACTGATTTCAGTGCACTAAAAAAATTCACCGTGGCAGCCGGGGAGAGGATAAGCCTGTTTGCCCAGAAGCTGGGTATCAAAATTTTTGCGAGCAAAGGAAAGGTGGAGATACAGGCGCAGGGCGACGAGATGACGCTGGATGCGCTGAAAGATATCCGCATCAGCAGTAGCGAAGGCAGACTGGTTATCAGCGCGAAGCAGGAAATCATCCTGACGAGCGGGGG
>NZ_FMBC01000097.1 GCF_900094795.1 Kosakonia oryziphila | reverse complement strand
TTTCCACCACTGACCACACCGAGGTTTGCCGGGGAGTAAATGCGGCTCAGCAGTACGCTGTCACCGATTCTCAGGCTGTTGATATAGTCAGCAACCGCCTGCTTAATATCCTCTCCAATTTGTGAGGTATAACCAGTGAACACCCGTAACGTAATGGCGACATACACAGGCACATCAACAGGACGTGAAAAGCTGATGTTATGCGGGTTGCCATAGGTGTCGGTTACCTGAAGCGTGCTCTTGCCATACGTTGCCACGCCCTGGCCTTTCTTTCCCCGGAGGGTCTGCGCGATCGTCGTGGCGTCGCCACCATCGACAATGGCAGAAATGGAGTGTGCCGGCAGACCGTTCGCATCCACTGAGCCGGTATCGTTTTCATACAGCTTGTGACGCGTCACGCCGGAAATGTTCGCCAGCGCACCATCCACAGCATCAAACGGCGTAAGCGACGGCAGCGCCACACTCTGCGCCTGCCGGATACGCAATTCTGTGTCGGTTTCCGCTGCGGTACCGACAGTGGCGGCGGAAGGGTTAGTGACTGACGTCCACCCGCGCGTCGGCGTGTTGATGGTGGTAACCGTTCCAGGCAACGCAGCGATGGCACCTGGCGTGTTGCATGTGGCTGTGACTGGATTTCCGTCAATCGTTGCAGTAGATGGCAGGTTCCAGATTATGCCGTTGTCATCACGAACAGAGCCGTTTGTAATTGTCGTGCCAGTGGTACCGATAAGAACCAGATCAACGACAGAGCGGGTTTCACCTTTGCGCGCGATACCATTGATTTTGACATTGCGCGTCAGCGCGTCAGTAAGCGCGGTCGAGGGGGAATAGCTGTTATAGACAGCGATCGCCGTATTGTTCGCATCGTGGATAGCCAGCGCCACCAGCGCCACCATCTGGCCGTCTTTGCTGTCCGGTTCAAGATAAGAATCCGTGCCATAAATCTGCTGAAAATACCCAGTGACAGTATCGAGTATCGTCTGATAATCGGGCGCGGTGATCCCCTGGGCGGTTACCGTTGCCGATAAGCCCAGCGTGTCGAGGTTCAAAGCCATTTATGCCTCGCTGGTGACTGTCGTCGTTCCGTAGATGGTGTTGACGGTCGCGGTGAATGAAACGCGCCGGGTCGATGTGTCAACGGTGATGTTAAAGTCAGAAATGGAATCGACCCCAGCCGTATCGAGGATGCGCTGGCGGATCGCCATGTTATAAATTTCGGGCTTCTGCTTGCCGAGCACCGACTGAATCCACGGCGTGCCCGCGGTCGTATCGAGGAACCACTGACCGTACCAGAGCAGGAACCGGGTTTTGATGGCCTGCGCCACCGCTTCAGGCGAATTAATCAGCCAGGTATCATCACCCCGGCCAAAGGTATAATCGCCGTTGGCGTCTTCGCGTCTGTATCGCATTAATTAGGCCCATCCGTATTAGAACCGCCTCTCTGCACACCACTATGTGTATGTGTCATCAGGCTCTTACCACTAGCGGTAACATCGTTTGTCACGGTGACCGGGCCGTGCATTGTTGCACTGCCGCCGCTGGCACCCATGCCCTGCAACAGGTTGCCGTTGATAGTCACATTGCCGTTGAGCACTATTTCAGGAGCTGTGATTTCCGCGCCGCCGTCGGCGTTCGCCGTCAGCTTGCCGGGAGTTTTGACGGTGATGTTATGCCCTGCGGCCACTTCCACGAACGCGGCGCCATCGTCGGTGCGCAACTGCGCCGCGCTGGTGCTGATGCCACTAATTTTCTTCACCTGCGACATTGGCCCAAGGAACGCTATCGCATCGCCGATGTGGTGCTGGCGCGGGTGCACCGGCTCCTGCTCGCCGCCGGACTGCCACCAGAAATCAATACAGCGGTCGTTAAAAATCAGCTCGCATTCATCGCCAGGCTTAACCGGAAAAGTGAGTGTGACTCCACCGCCGCGCGGGAATGAAACAGGCACATCGACGAGCTGCGGCATTGAGATCGAAACCTGATTGCCGTTGGCGTCTGGTTCATAGCCTTTGATTGCTGGTTGAACAACAGCGGTCACAGCCTCGGCATCGAACGAAACTACCGTACCGGGCAGCGCTACGCGGATTCCTGCGCTGATCGCCTCCTGAATAGCAAGCATGAATTGCTGATCGCCGCTGATTTGCGACGAGAGAGGAATGGGCATGGGGTAAACTCCGGGCAATAAAAAACCCGCTTGATGGCGGGTTACTGATCAAATGTCAGGATTTTAAAAATCGGGTTTTGGTGCTAAATCTTTTTTGCCAACTCAAGAATATCGCAATCTTCGAGTACGATTTTCGCTTCTCTACTGAATACGAGCGCTAGCAAAGTTCCGCTTAGCATCCAAATTGCATGCAGCCTTTTACGGACGGAGCCACCCAAAGTAATGACTAAATCTGTTTTCATTTTAAACCTCTCTAAGGAAGCATTTTCCGAACTCAGGCCATACATAGAGGAAGCCATTTCGGCAGATTGCAGAACAATCATGACTAAAGCTCGTACGGGAGATTCTGTCAATACGGTTTCAGTCATTACAGCCTATCTATTTGAGTTACTGCAAAATAAAGAAGTCTGTTACACAATGGCTGCAATATTCGCCGCCTGGGTCAGATCAAAAAACAACAAAAGCATAACCATCAAAAAGGACGGTTACACGATAGAAGCAAAAAATCTTAATGAAAAACAGCTATATAAAATATTCAGTGAAACCAAAACAGAATTAAAAATCGAAGAAAAAGATTAATTAACCTTCTTACAATCATACGTGCCATACACACGCGGCGCATTCATATTGGCCTGCACCAACTGGACGTTGAGGATTGCTTTACCGTCCCGGCCAACGAAATCCATCCCGTACCATTTTCCTGCTGCATTCGTAGGCACCATCCACTGAATTTTTACATTATTAAAGTCATCCTTCTGCTTTAAGAAGTTAACTTTTTGTGTTTCTGGCTTAGCGCCATTAATTCTGGCAAAACCATCTTCAGCCCAATGAACAGTGAAAGGCCCGCACTGAGAATCGGCAAATACCTGAGCAGAAAGCAAAGCAAGGAGCGAAAACAGAAGACGGCTCATAAACCCTCAGTAATTTGTTCGCTGTATAGCAGACTGGCTAATCATATCAGCCGCCCCGCGCGCCAGACACATCATATCCATGTACCATGGCTGGCCCCGCGTCTCGCCAGTATAGTCAATCGCCTTGACGATATAAACACCATCTGCCGCAATGCTGGCCGGGTTTTGCAGCGTGCCATTACCTGCTGCGGTAAGGTTGCCGTTAACGTTCTGCTCGGTCACGCGCCCCGGCGCGCTGGCAACTTCATTATTGCCCAGCGCAGTACGGTAAATCGATGTCTGGTCGATCTGCACCAGCCCGTTAATTTTGATGTTCGGGTTTATCAGACAGCGAACGTTTACCCCGCCGCCCATTGTCTGCTGCGGCATGCCGATCAGCCCGGTATCCGAATTCAGCACGATCGCTTCCTGCACGTACTTATCCGACGGCACGACATGCACCTTACCATCGACCATCTGCCACGTTCCGCCGCACATCTTTGCGATGTCGTCCATAATGTCGCGGTTTGAGTGATAGAGCGGCAGCCCGCGCGAAAATACCGTGGTCGGCATATCGCCAATGACGCCCGGCGTCACGCCGTAAGGGTTAAATCCCTTCATCGTCAGGTCAAGCAGGTCTTTCGTCGTGTACCCGGCGGCCAGCGTGGTTTTTGTGCTGGCGAACAGGAACGCGTTGTAATCGCT
>NZ_FMBC01000098.1 GCF_900094795.1 Kosakonia oryziphila | reverse complement strand
GAAACCAAAACAGAATTAAAAATCGAAGAAAAAGATTAATTAACCTTCTTACAATCATACGTGCCATACACACGCGGCGCATTCATATTGGCCTGTACCAACTGGACGTTGAGGATCGCTTTGCCGTCCTTTTTCACGTAGTCCATGCCGTACCAGTGTCCAGGGGAGTTAGTCGGAACCATCCATTGCATTTTTACGTTATCGTAATCGTCCTTCGCCTTTAGGAACGTGAATTTTTGGCTCTCTGGCTTCGCGCCATTTATCCGCGCCCACCCATCATTTTTTTCGCTAGTACCAAGATGAAACGGACCGCACTGAGAATCAGCGATAGCTGCAGTGGAAAAAGCGCAGAGAAAGAGAACCAAAGCCTTCATCGTTAGAAAGTCCTGTTAAGAGATGTATTGGTTTGCAAATCAGCCGCTCCGCGCGCCAGACACATCATATCCATGTACCACGGCTGGCCCCGCGTCTCGCCAGTATAGTCGATCGCCTTGACGATATAAACGCCATCAGCCGCGATGCTGGCCGGGTTCTGCGTCGTACCTGTTGCCGTCAGGTTGCCATTAACGTTCTGTTCGCTCACCCTGCCCGGCGCGCTGGCAACTTCGCTGCTCCCAAGCGCCACCCGGTAAATCGATGCCTGGTCGATCTGCACCAGACCATTTATTTTTATGTTCGGGTTTATCAAACAGCGTACGTTCACCCCGCCGCCCATCGTCTGCTGCGGCATGCCGATCAGCCCGGTGTCGGAATTCAGCACGATCGCTTCCTGCACATACTTATCTGACGGCACAACATGCACCTGTCCGTCGACCATCTGCCACGTACCGCCGCACATTTTGGCGATGTCGTCCATGATGTCGCGGTTTGAGTGGTAGAGCGGAAGCCCGCGCGGAAATACCGTCGTTGGCATATCACCGATGATGCCCGGCGTGATCCCGTACGGGTTGAATCCCTTCATCGTCAGGTCAAGCAGGTCTTTCGTCGTGTACCCGGCGGCCAGCGTGGTTTTTGTGCTGGCGAACAGGAACGCGTTGTAATCGCTGGCAGCCTGCACCAGCACCCAACTGTCGGTGATATTGTCTTTGCCGTTGATGGTGAAACGGATATCGCCGGTAAAAATCAGACCGTAGTTGGTACCGGAAAATTTCCCTTCGTCGCCAGGCGCTACCGGGTGAGCAATACCGACCTCGCTGGCCGGAACAACGGGCATCGCGCCATCATACCCGGCGATAATGCGTATTTTGCTGAACTCTTTGCCCATGATGCGGGCCTGTGTCTCCGGCGACACGTTGTAAATTTTGACGTTTGCCACGCGCGGAAACCGCGTATCTGCCCACTCAATACGAAAAGTCACCCTGAAATCAGACAGGCTGATCCCTGCCCCGTTTTCATCGACAATTTGCAGCTCAAAGTGTCGTATCCAGTTCTGCGACATGGTTACTCCGTAACGATATAAAGATGACTGTAGAAGCCGAGATCGGTTTTTGTCGGGTTTTCCTGGCCCGCTATATCGCTGTTAACAAACAGGGAAAAACCCAGGTTAAGGTATGCGTATTGCCCGAGTAAATTGCTGCCCGCCACCAGCGGCAGTGACAGAGCAACCGGCGTCTGATCACTGTTAAGGAGGTCAAGGCACCAGAAAGAATCGCGCCATACCAGCCGCATGCGGTAAGCAGTACCGGCAATGGTGATAGCGAAGTTCTGGTTATCCGCTGAAAGCGGGATTTCGCTAATGTTCATTGTCTATCCCCCAAAAATACGAACTGCCGCATTTTTGCCTGACAATAAAATAGACTCATTCGTCGGCACAGGGGACTTTACCCCGGAATTCTGCGTTGCAGAGGTGCTCACCCCCTCCTTCATATCCGCCTTGTCAGCTACCTTGACCGACCTGGTTTCGGTGATGATCAGTTCACGAAGCGTCAGCACCGCCGAAAGAACGTTTTCCGTTGTCTTGTCGGTTGTGACCTCGATCACGCGCAGCAGCATGTTGCTATACTGCCGCTTCCCTGTGGTGACATCGAGCAATTCCCGGTTTTTCTGCATATCAAGGAAGGAGGCATAAACCTCTTTTGGTGACAACCCGGCGCTGATACCGATAGCGCTGGTATTCAGCAAATCCAGCAGAGATCCGCCACCAGCAAAACCGACCTCCATCACAACTTCACTTGGGCGGCGGTAGGCATGATCCGCAATAAAGCCCGCGCCGGATGACGTGGGCTTTTCAACCGGGTGTTCAGTGATTTCCAGCGAGTCGCTGTGTTTCTCGCTGACCACAACGCTTGGCACCATAATGCCTATTTTCCGGCTTTGTTGCTGAAACAGCGTGGAGAGAATATCCATTAGCGCGGTCCTGTCTGAAGTTGCTGAATGCCGTTAGCCTGAATTCCGGCCTGCTTGCTGGCGATGATATTCCCGGCCTCCTGTGGGTTGGAAACCCCATTGATATTGATGGTGGTTTGCGTGTTAAGAGTTGGGCCGCCAATAGCAGCCGTACCCGCAGCGCGAACCATCTCATCACCGTAGGGATTTCGACCGTTTTCTTTCTGAATGATGCCGTTCATCAGGGTTGCCATGACGTTCGGATCACGCAGGTTGATCTGCGCATCAGGGGAAACGCCCAGCATCTGCGAAATATGTGCAATGTAAGCGAGGGTGTCATTCTCAATTTTCCCGTCTTTGGTCGGTGGCGCCCAGGTCGAAACAATATCGGATACGGTACGCAACTGCCTGCCCGTCGTTTTGCCATCGTAATAGCGCAGAAGCTGGCGGGATAATGCGCGCAGACCTTCAAACGGCGTGCGGAACTGCGCAAACCGTCCGTCGGATGTGGCCCCTTCCTGCCCGGCAAATTCGATATTGCCGGGGTTGTTGTTCCTGATGCCACGCTCATTACCCGGAACGTAAAGCTCTCCCGGATGGTTTTTCTGCCACTCCTGGGCCTTTTTCAGTTCAGCGGGATCAATGTTCGCCCCGACGCCACCAATCGTCGCCAGTTCCTCGGACGTTGTTGGCGTGTTATTCGTCGGGACAAACATCAGCAGCCACGGATTGCGCAGCGCAATATCGGCAATCCCTTTTGCAAGATTCCCCAGGCCACCCAGCACACCGCCGACAGCGCGGCCCAGACCACCAAACGCGCCGGTGATTTTCCCGATTCCGCCGAGGAAACTCGCCAGCTTCGCGCCGGCCATAAAACCAAAAATCAGCTCAAGCGTATTTTTCCAGCCGCCGAGATCGTCTTTAAGACCGATCAGCGTATCGCGCAGCCATTTAAATGCTTTTTTCGCCTGGTCGATTTCGGGCTGCCATTTCGACCAGTCGATCAGGCTTTTGCCACCTTCCTTCCAGGTCTGGTAATCCTCCCAGAGCAACAGCAGCGCGCCGACCAGTGCCATCACCCACGTAACAGGCGACTTCCACATTTCTGCGTTCAGCAGTCGCCACACCACTAGCACGCCGCCCAGCGCTTCTATAAGCGACTTGCTGTCAGTATCCAGCCCTTTCCACCAGTCAGAAATCTGGCCTGCGGCCTGAATAAGTCGCATCGCCGCCCGGCCAATGACGTCAGAAAGCCATAAAATCCCCTTGATGACCGCCATAACACCGCGCTCAATCGCCGGGAAATTGTCGAGTATTTGCTTTCGAAGCCGATCGAGGGAACCGGCCAGGCCATCGGTAAGACTGCTGCCGAT
>NZ_FMBC01000099.1 GCF_900094795.1 Kosakonia oryziphila | reverse complement strand
CGGCATGGTTCGAGCAATCAGATGTCACCGACAGAATATGAAAACCAGTATTATCAACGGCTCAGAAGTGTCTAGATTATCCGTGGCGATTCATTACCAGTGAGATCCTTGATTCGAAGGTTTTGCCATTCTTTTAATCGATTTTCTGCTTTGTCCAATACATTTAGGGTGTTGGGTTTAGCTGGCTTGGTTCTGCCAATCAAGTGACTTCTGTATTGGGCAAAAGCTTCACTTACGGTCAATTCGGCAAGATCGAGTTCCCTCTTAATCTTGTTGGGATTTCTCTTTGTTGCGATCATGGTCTGAACCAACTGTCGAGCTACCTCACGGGCTTGATCGATACTCGGAAAATCAGACACATTTCCAACCTTTACTTTCAAGACAGAGATTGGCTTCTTACCCTCACTGACATTACGATCTGACGAGGCTACTCTTCGCTGGATTACATAGGTTTTTTTCGTCAAACTGACCTTAACACCGAAGCCAACAGGTGAATCTCGATGATCGTCAAAAACTATGTAAGGCTTTTGGTCAGGGTTGGCTTCGAAAACGACTTTTCCAGAGCTACTGAGTTCAGGCTTAACATTAATACTTAACCTGTTGATAATAAAAGCCTGATTGAGAGTTGTTTTCAAAGTATCACCACCATTTGTAGCCCAAAGAAGGAGTACAACTAATCTATCACGCCTTGGGCTACAAATGAGCTACAGATTTATGGGTTTATGTGGGTTTAAAAGGGTTTTACCTGGGGCCATATGAGCACTTGAAAGAATTAAAAAATGAGTAAAATCAATATGAATGAAGACATTGATAAGGACTTCTCTAGCCACACCCCGATGATGCAGCAGTACCTGAAGCTGAAAGCACAGCATCCGGACATTCTGCTGTTCTACCGGATGGGCGACTTTTATGAACTGTTTTATGACGATGCGAAACGCGCTTCGCAGCTTATGGATATCTCGCTGACCAAACGCGGCGCATCAGCAGGCGAACCGATCCCGATGGCCGGTGTTCCGCATCATGCAGTGGAAAACTATCTGGCGAAGCTGGTGAGTCTTGGTGAATCCGTGGCGATTTGCGAGCAAATCGGCGATCCGGCAACCAGCAAAGGTCCGGTTGAGCGCAAAGTGGTGCGCATCGTTACGCCAGGCACCATCAGCGATGAAGCGCTGTTGCAGGAGCGTCAGGACAATCTGCTGGCCGCAATCTGGCAGGACAGCAAAGGCTTTGGCTACGCCACGCTGGATATCAGCTCCGGGCGTTTTCGCGTCAGCGAACCGGCCGATCGCGACACCATGGCCGCTGAGTTGCAGCGCACTAATCCCGCCGAGTTGCTCTATGCCGAAGATTTTGCCGAAACAGCGATGATTGAAGGCCGCCGGGGGCTGCGCCGCCGTCCGCTGTGGGAGTTCGAAATTGATACCGCCCGCCAACAGTTGAACCTGCAATTTGGCACCCGCGATCTGGTTGGCTTTGGGGTAGAAAACGCGCCGCGAGGCCTGTGCGCAGCCGGTTGCCTGTTACAGTATGTCAAAGACACTCAGCGCACGACCCTGCCGCATATTCGCTCTATCACCATGGAGCGCCAGCAGGACACCATCATTATGGACGCCGCGACGCGCCGTAATCTGGAGATCACGCAGAACCTGGCTGGCGGCGTGGAAAATACACTGGCCTCGGTACTTGATTGCACCGTAACACCAATGGGTAGCCGTATGCTGAAACGCTGGCTGCATATGCCGGTCCGCGATACAAAAGTGCTGACGGAACGCCAGCAAACCATCGGTGCATTGCAGGATCACTGCGGCGAGTTGCAACCTGTGCTGCGTCAGGTGGGCGATCTGGAGCGTATTCTGGCACGTCTGGCGCTGCGCACTGCACGTCCGCGCGACCTGGCGCGTATGCGTCACGCTTTCCAGCAACTGCCGGAACTGCGCGCGCAACTGGCGGAAGTGAAAAGCACGCCAGTGCAGGCGCTGCGCGAAAAAATGGGCGAGTTCGGCGAATTGCGCGAGTTGCTGGAGCGAGCAATTATCGATGCGCCGCCGGTATTGGTGCGCGATGGCGGCGTGATTGCGCCGGGTTATAACGCCGAGCTGGACGAATGGCGCGGTCTGGCTGATGGCGCAACCGACTATCTTGACCGGCTGGAGATCCGCGAGCGCGAACGCCTCGGACTGGATACGCTGAAAGTGGGTTATAACGCGGTACATGGTTACTACATCCAGATTAGTCGCGGGCAAAGCCATCTGGCACCGATTCATTACGTACGCCGCCAGACGCTGAAAAATGCCGAACGCTACATTATTCCGGAACTGAAAGAGTACGAAGACAAAGTTCTGACCTCGAAAGGTAAAGCACTGGCGCTGGAAAAACAGCTTTATGACGAGCTGTTCGATCTGCTGATGCCACATCTGGCCGACCTGCAACAGAGCGCCTCTGCGCTGGCGGAACTGGATGTACTGGTGAACCTGGCAGAGCGCGCTTATACCCTGAATTACAGCTGTCCGACCTTTATTGATAAGCCAGGCATCCGCATTACCGAAGGGCGTCACCCGGTGGTCGAGCAGGTACTGAAAGAGCCGTTTATTGCTAACCCGCTGAATTTATCGCCGCAGCGCCGGATGTTAATCATCACCGGGCCGAACATGGGTGGTAAAAGTACCTATATGCGCCAGACTGCGTTGATTGCGCTGCTGGCCTATATCGGTAGCTACGTGCCCGCGCAAAAAGTCGAGATTGGCCCAATCGATCGCATTTTTACCCGCGTCGGCGCGGCAGACGATCTGGCGAGCGGACGTTCGACCTTTATGGTGGAGATGACCGAAACCGCCAACATCCTGCATAACGCCACGGAAAACAGCCTGGTGCTGATGGATGAAATTGGTCGCGGGACATCGACCTATGATGGTCTGTCGCTGGCATGGGCATGTGCGGAAAACCTGGCGAATAAAATCAAGGCATTGACGCTGTTCGCGACTCACTACTTTGAGCTGACGCAACTGCCGGAAAAAATGGAAGGTGTGGCAAACGTGCATCTCGACGCGCTGGAGCATGGCGACACCATCGCCTTTATGCACAGCGTGCAAGACGGCGCAGCCAGTAAGAGTTACGGCCTGGCGGTCGCAGCGCTGGCGGGCGTGCCAAAAGAGGTGATTAAACGCGCACGCAGCAAATTGCGCGAGCTGGAAAGCCTGTCGCCGAATGCGGCGGCCACGCAAATAGACGGCACGCAGATGTCGTTGCTGGCTCCGGCAGAAGAGAGTAGCCCGGCGGTGGAAGCATTGGTTAACCTCGATCCGGACAGCTTAACGCCGCGTCAGGCGCTGGAATGGATTTACCGTCTGAAGAGCCTGGTGTAAGGCGCTTTCTATTCTGCTATCTAATCCGGCCTGTCATTCTGTGCAGGCCGGACTCACATGCGATTACTTGTTTCCAGCCTGTAGCGGCGGAATCGTCAGCATCTGCGGGCGGCCCGCCAGCCTGGTGGTCAGCTTTTCAGCGTTGATCAGAAAGATGATGCATAAAGTGTAACGACAGAATCGGCATAGGAGGCAGGCCTCTCAGCCTGCTCCCCTGCCACACCACCCGGCATGCGGGTCCGCACCGGGCGGTTCGGGAGTTTGAGGTTACAC
>NZ_FMBC01000100.1 GCF_900094795.1 Kosakonia oryziphila | reverse complement strand
ACGGGCTTTACGCATAGCGATCTCCTTCGTTGGAAGATTGATTATGCCGGATGCTCTCTAAATATGAATGGCACGATTATGCGGGATACTTACAGGACCACCAGTAAACGAGAATGATGCTCAAAAAGATGATTCACATAATCTAATGCACCTTTTAAATTCTTACTGGCGGCCCGCTGGAAATTGCGTAGCTGTCGTTTATGGGGGGCTGCCTGTGCCTCCTCCCGAAAGCGCCTCAACACTTCGTTTATTGTCATAGCTTCCGTTACTGACAGGTCTGTCAGGTTATATGCTTTAAGCGTCGTATTGAATAGCCGTGTCGTGGGATGCAGCTGTTGATACTCACTGAGACTACTTTCCAGTAAAGTGAGTCCACTGATGGCTTCTTTGAGTAAATAGCCCATTCTGTTGTAGCTCCCGGACGGAGTCACTTTAAAAGTTTCAGTTTCAGAACGTAGTATTTTATTTAAAACAGAAAGTAGCTGGCGCTGTGTCTGTATGATATCCAGGTCTTCCGTAATAATGAGCGTAGTATCATGGTCAGCAGTATGCATACTGCTTGACTCAACATCCAAATAACTGTCGGTGATAATATCCATAATTATCCTGCACCTGTATTAATACAACCTTATAGTTGATAATCGGAATGCCATTGCGATGATAACGACACTTAGGTTAACATTATATAAAACAACAGTACGCATGATCCTATAAATAGCAACACATGGATAATATAAGATATCAGTGGCATTATTGGCTGACATTAATAGATAATATACTGGTTAATATCAACATCAGAAACATACTAATCAATATTAGTTTAATATAATATAAGAACCATAATTCCAATACGTTAACTTTATCTCTTATATCAGTGAAACCATGTCTATACCCATTATGGGAGACTAAGGGATCCATACTGATATCATGACAAGTTAGTGTACCTACATCCTTTCACGACTCTCCAGCCAGCCCCTGAGTTCACTGAGGTACCAGCGACTGGCACGCCCCAGTTTCAGGGGTTTCGGGAACTGGTCATTACTCATCAATTTGTAAATATACGCCCGGGAAAGCCCGGTGTTTTCACAGATAAATTTTAAGTCTACAAGTTTGAGTGGATTGCTCTCGTTCAGCTTATCGTCTTTCATCAGGCTCTCCTTTGTCGTGTTCTGAATACACGGCCATTCTTTCAGACAGAGGAGAGCGCTTCGTTCTGTATTATTTCCGTCAAAAAAATATTGCCATCAGGCCTGTTTTATGAGTCATAAATCAGTAGGGTTCAGGCATGCGTAGTGTCATAATACGATGCATCATAATCATCCGTGTTCTCCAGCAGCCGACTCAATATCTCCCCGGGATTGCCCTGGTTCATCACTTGGTTGAAGGTCCTCAGATAACGGTTGCGGAAATTGGTTTCGGAATAGCCCGTGCTGGCTGACGAGGCATCAAAGGGACGTTTTTCAAGCAAATTACCGATAACCCTTAACGGGAGGGCCGTTCTGTTCCTGATTTGCCACAGCAGCAAATCAATCAGCGGGATGAGGTGGCATGCCTGGATATCGTAAAGGAGTTTTTTGCGTACGCCGCCATGACACCCGGCAGACGGTGTAAACAATCCGTACTGGTTATCGAGGTCAGTTAACAACTCGCTGAACGCATCGATAAGCTGGGACTTTGAGAAGGAAGGATCCACCGCCAGGTAAATCTGCTCAATATGACTGCCAAATGCCTGTGTCTGAAGGCGCGTCAGCCGAGTCTCCGGTTCGATTTCACTTTTACGGTCATGCCCGAGGTAACAGGGATGCCGGGAAGTTTCCAGAGAAAATGTTGCCTCATCTGTCTCTGCCGCAGACAACGCATGATAGCAGGCGTCGATATCACCGATACTCAGCTCCCGCACCGGGAGGTCCAGTGCCGGAGAAGCAACATCTTCAGTAGGGCGAAGGTAATTCAGTTCCGGTATTTTCTCATGAGAGATAAACAGCTTGTGTAACGCTGGCTCACCCGCAATGATTTTCGGGTAGCAGGTCTGAAAGACCTCACCCGGCCCCAGCACCGCCCCATCCCATGTCACTATGTCGGGCGCGGTACACAGGCTTCCCCGCACCACCAGTTCCGTCATGAGCTCCCGCAGGGTCAGGTGACGCACGTATTGATAATGTTCGATACTAAACCAGGCAAGCACCTCCGGTCTGACGGAAATATTCTTCCGGCAGCGGGCCTGATGTAATAACTGCTGGTAATAGCAGTCCGGGTGAGCGTGAGTCTGCCCTGGTTGTTTCGCTTTTCCGGTCTCCGACACGTTTCCTCCTCTACTTTCCTATGCTGAAAGGCATTGAAATTAGTAGTCAATGGTATCGCAGATGAACGCATTTCAATCCTCTTCCACATCAGCAAGTTGCTAAATCTGCTTTATTTAGCAGATTTAGCAACGTTATGTCCCTCGCTTTAATTCATAAATTTAAGAGAGAGTCTGCCTGAATATTCAGCGGGCATACGGTACCCAGCCGTAAGGGGCAATCAATGTCGTCTTGTGATCCCACCAGAACGTAATACGTTGGGTCTGGTTCAGATACTGCAACGCCGGTTCCAGACGTCCGGGCTCGCGAAGCTTACCCGGTACCCGGGGGCTGGCCCAGCTACGCTTTAAAGGCTGCCCCTTATTATTCATAAAATGCCCATGCAGCCATTTCCACAGTAGTTCTGCATCCTGAATATGCTGCGGCACCTCCGGTACCGGCCCGAACAGGGCAAGCGCCTCATTCAGGTACCATTCGCTGACTTTCTGGGCCTGCATGACGGTAACTTCCGGGATATCCCCTTCAGCACCACTAAAATAGTGAAAAAGAGCAGCCAGTCGCGCCACTTTGTTTCCCTCTTTGGAAGCAAAATCACGTAAATGGTAATACCTGCCATTTTCTGCCATCTGTCGTTCAAAATAGTCACACATATCCATCCACCGCAACTGAGCCTCCGGCGTGAATGTCAGCTTCTGTCGGTCGGACGGGGCGTTTTTTTCGGTTTCAGCCAAATAAGCCTCCAATAAAGCCCCGAGACGTCCGTGATACGGCGCCAGTAATTGTCGGTAATTCTCCAGAGTGTGACCCGTCCGGGTCCCGATAGCACTCTCCGGGCGGGCAAAAAAGAAACGGGCAAGAAAGCCACTGCCCCTGGCCTGCTGCTGTGCCCGGCTGAAATACTTACGCAGAGGGGCATCCTGAACCATCAGACTCGCACTGAGTCTGGCGCCATGGACGGTGAAGCTTTCTGAGCTCCGGCGGGTAACGGTAAAAGGAGCGCCATCCCACAGATCATTCAGCATCCCCAGATTCTGTATGGCCTGCCCGCCCAGAATGATATCGCCCTCTGCGGAGTGTAAGGCCATCGAGCCCCCACCTTTGTACAACTGAAACTGCAGTGCTGCCGGAGTGATATCGCTGCCAAGCAGTTGTTCACGTGCCGGCTCCTCCGGTCGAGAGCGTTCAGAATTCTGTGTCACGTTAAAAATGTCAACGCCACGATCTGTGACCGTTATTTGCCATTTTCATGCCCGCCAGATGCTTTCTTTAATGATGCTGTCCGCTTTCCGCCATTTCATCGTC
>NZ_FMBC01000101.1 GCF_900094795.1 Kosakonia oryziphila | reverse complement strand
CCTTAAGTGCTTTGTCAAAATCGAAGGGCTGGGACATGTGTCATTCCTTTTTGATTGTATATTACTGGAATGACACAGAATTTCTAACACTCCCTACGGATTCTTACACAGCCACTGGATCGGTCAACCGATCCTTAACTGATCGGCATTACGGTCAGTGACCGGCGTTTTTTTTACTTCTTCTCTACCAGATATTTTACTGTGTCTGCGTAGTCTTTCACAAAAGCATCCAAGCTGCTGCCGTCCATACCTTGCTGGTTAACCTGGTATTTCCCGTTAACGAACATGGCCGGAACGCCCTGCAACTGAAGGTCAGCAGCCGCTTTTTCCTGCTGAGCAACCAGTGATTTCACCACGAAGCTGTTCCACGCCGCATCATACTCTTCGCCTTTCACGCCAGCGCTGATGAAGACATCACGGATATCAGCAACGGACTGGATAGTCTGCGTTTTTTGCACCGCTTCAAACATCGGAGCAGTAATTTTATCTTCCACGCCAAGCGCCATTGCAACCGCCCAGGCCTGAGTCATTTCTTTACCCAGCGGCCCCAGAAATTCAACATGATACTTGGTCATTTTGGTGCCCTGCGGCAGCTTTTCTTTCACAGCGCTGGCAACATGCCATACCTGTTCAAAGTCATAGCAATGCGGGCAATAGAACGAAAAGAACTCAAGGACCTGCGGCTCCCCTGCCACTGGCTTATCAAGCGTAATAAACTGCTTACCATCAGTAGGTTGAGCAGCTGCGGCGCTAAAAGCCAAAATCATTCCTGCCAGCGCCAAAAAGATCTTCTTCATGGTTAATTCTCTCCATTTAATACATTGGTGTTAATGCTAAAGGTGGTTCTTGCAGAACATTCACCTGATTCAGAAAAATCGAAGTCTGCCTGCGCCATTGATCTTCACTGCACAGCCATGGGAAGTTTTTCGGAAACGCCGGGTCGTCCCATCGACGAATAAGCCACGCCAGATAGTACACCTGACGCATAGCGCGAAGAGGCTCAATCAAGCCAAGCTCGGTACGATTAAATTCACAAAACTCTTCATATGCTTCAACGATCATCTCCAGTTGCATACGCTGCTCAGCTTTATCGCCATGCAGCAGCATCCATAGATCCTGTACCGCAGGACCATTACGCGCATCGTCTAAGTCAACAAACATCGGCCCGTCACGCCAGAGAATATTTCCGGCATGACAGTCGCCGTGCAGACGCAGGAGGTTGAAACGACTGTGCCACTGCTCCATAACAGCATCAATAAGTTTATCAACGGCGCTCAAAAATGCTTCTTTCAGCGATGCTGGAATAAGCGTCGTGGTTTCAAATAACTGGCGGGGTTCAATTAAATACTCTTTAACACCAATATCAGGGCGATGAGTAAAACGTTTTTTGCTGCCGGTTTGATGCAGTCGCCCGAGATAGCGGCCAACCCATTCCATTTGATCCAGATTGTCGGCTTCGAATTGCCGACCGCCAACGCTTGGAAAGACAGCAAAATAGAACCCCTGATGAGTGAGTAGGGTCTGGTGATTAAAGGCAAGCGGCGCGGCGACCGGTACATCATCGCGCTGAAGATCCAGAGCAAACTCATGCTCTTCAAGGATCTGCGCGGCTGACCAGCGTTCAGGACGATAAAATTTCACCACATAACGACGACGATTTTCGTCCTGAAATTGATAAACGCGGTTTTCGTAGCTATTTAGCGCAGTAAGGCCAGAATCCACACGGATCCCTTGGGCAAATAGCGCATCCATGATGGTGTCGGGGTGCAGTGTCTGGAAAGTAAAAGCGTTACAGGTCATCCGGGCATCCGAAAATTCGACGAATAATTCAGGATACCATTTCGCGGCGCATTCAGTGGCGCCGCTTACAAGCTTTTACTCTTTAATTATGCCACGTGCGCGCAGCAGAGCGGTTTTAAAATCCTCTTCATAATCCTTCTGAATACCAGGGATGACGGCATCTTTTGCCGAGTCACGCATTTTCAGATGATAGATCAGGATGTCATCACTTAAATCGGCCAGTTCACCCTCATAACCTGACTCTTGCGCCAGTTTCTGCAAGAATTGCATTAAGTTTAACTCGGGTTCTTTTTGCCACGCAGGCTGGAGAAGTTCGATAACTTCATTCAGGCGTTTACATTTCATATTCGTGCTCCTTACTCTTGGTACAGACACGTTAGCAGGGTCAAATCCACAATAAAAGAGGCGGTACTGGTGGCAATAAGTGATGCGATAACTGGCGTAATTCTGGCGGGGGGGAAAGCCTCGCGCATGGGCGGAAATGATAAGGGATTATTGCAACTTAACGACCATCCACTTTGGCAGCATGTAGCACAGAAACTGAAGCCGCAGGTGGCAGATATGGTAATTAGCGCTAATCGAAACCTCGATATCTATCGTGCGAGTGGCCTACCCGTGCTGACCGATACGCTATGTGATTATCCTGGGCCGCTGGCAGGAATTCTATCGGTAATGCAGCAACATTCAGGATTATGGTTCCTTTTCTGTCCGTGCGATACCCCTCATATACCGGCAGATCTTGCCATACGGTTACAGAGAAACCGTCAGCAGGCTTTGGCTGTCTGGGTCCACGATGGCGAGCGGGATCACCCAACTATCGCGCTGATTCATCGCGATATCATACCCTTGTTAGAGACATATCTGGCTCGCGGTGAACGCAGGGTAATGGTATTCCTGCGCGAAGTTGGCGGCCATGCGGTGGATTTTAGCGATGTTAAAGGCGCTTTCGTTAATGTGAATACCCCGGAAGATCTGGCTCACTGGCAGGAATCACTATGATCCCACTACTCGCTATTGCCGCATGGAGCGGTACAGGAAAGACCACGCTGCTCAAAAAGTTAATTCCAGAGCTTTGTGCTCATGGTATTCGTCCAGGCTTAATAAAACATACCCACCACGATATGGATGTCGATAAACCGGGTAAAGATAGCTATGAGCTTCGCAAGGCAGGAGCAGCACAGACTCTGGTCGCCAGCTCGCAACGTTGGGCACTGATGACAGAAACACCGGATGAAACCAGTCTGGATCTGGCCTATCTTGCTGGTCGAATGGATGCAACGAAACTGGATTTAGTTCTGGTCGAGGGTTTTAAACATGAGCCCGTGGCTAAAATTATGCTCTGGCGACAGGACTGTGGGCATAATCAGCAAGAACTTATAATGGATGAGCATGTCATCGCGGTAGCCAGCGATGTAGCACTGGAACTTGATGTGCCGGTGCTGAATATAAATGATGTAGCTGAGATTGCTGACTTTATTCTTCGTTGGTTACGCGCATAGTGCGTGACCTTTCATTTCGTTTGAATGCAAAAAGGCCATCCTTACAGATGACCTTTTCACGGGTTTGATGCCTGGCAGTTCCCTACTCTCGCATGGGGAGACCCCACACTACCATCGGCGCTACGGCGTTTCACTTCTGAGTTCGG
>NZ_FMBC01000102.1 GCF_900094795.1 Kosakonia oryziphila | reverse complement strand
TATTACCTCTCCGGACCTGTGTACCGGGAATCGCTGGATGAGACCGTGCGTCAGTTGCAGACACGCCACAACAATATCACCCGGACGGGGGACGCTGGCACCTGTAAATAATCAGCGCGGGTCTGGGGAGCCTGATGTTACCGGGTTTTTAAACGCCTCCATTCTCATGAGTGGGTGGCAAAGGTTACCGGCGGTCTGATGAAAGCTGCAGGTAAGGAGGTTTCATCTGATACGGGTATTTTTGTTGTTGCTGCTGACAGGGGTACTGGCTGTGATGATCTATGCGCCGGTTGCTGCGGGTTTACTTCGCCGGAGTGTCCGGAACATCAGTCAGTGGATGTCCGGCCTCAGTTATCCGTTATCGTAAACCGGTGTAAGCCGGATGTCTTTCCGGTCATCAGTGTCTCTTTGCGGGAGCACTGATGATCGTCATGGGCGTCTTGCGTATTACCATGAAGGAGATCGGTGAGTAACATTGATGGAGATCGGCTTGTGTCACTTTCACAGAACCATTTCTAAATTAACTTCACTGATCTCCTTCGGTCAACGTGGTTTGCATTTTTCGCATGGATTCTCCTTTCAGTTCTATCTTGACGCTACCATGAACCAGTCGATCCAGGATGGCATCGGCATGTGTTGAGTCCCCGATCATCTTGTACCAGCTGTCCACCGGCAACTGGCTTACGACGATGATTGAACCGCGCTGGTACATCAGATCAACTATTTCCAGTAGATCGCTGCGTTGTTCTGACGACATATGCTCTTCACGGGTACTGTAGCCGTAGTTACGGTTGCGGGGATGTGCAGCCACTTCCTGCCCCTGATTGAACAGTCTGACCAGTTCGCCCGAGATCCAGGCTTCCAGCTGTAAGCCCAGCAACGAACAGGGTACCGAGTAATAATGTTTGTCGATCTCCACGTGGTAATCAGCATGGACCCTGACTTTTTTCACCAGGGTATAGCTGTAACTCGCCTCAGGGAGGGATTTCAGCTCCGGTTTATCAAGCTGGGCGAAGAGATCGGCCCGCGAACAACCCAGCTTCTGCATGACCTTGTTATTCAGCCTTTCCAGTAACTCCCGGATACGCTGGTTAAGTGACGCCAGGCTGTAGAAGGTTTCATGCCTGATACGGGCCATGATCCAGCGTTCAACAACCTGAACGCCCACTTCTGCTTTGGCTTTATCTTTTGGTTTACGGGGCCGCGTGGGTATGACGGCAACATTGTAGTGCTCAAGCATCTGCTGGTAAGTTGGATTAACGTCTGGATCATACTTACATGCCCGTGACGTGGCACTTTTCAGATTGTCCGGAACAACAAGCTCAGGAACGCCACCCAGTCACTGGAAGCAGCGAACATGGCTCATCACCCAGTCTTCAAGCTGCTGGGACCAGGTGGCCTCTGCCCATGTGTAACTTGACGCCCCGAGAACAGCTACGATGATCTGCGCGGTTCTTATTTCCCCGGTATCAGGGTTGGTAATGTCAACGGTTGGCCCACAGTAATCAACGAAGAGCTTTTCACCCGCTTTATGGACCTGGCGCATCGAAGGCGAGGTGGTTTTCAGCCATTCGCGGTACATCCGGCAGTAATGGTTATAACTGTAAAAACCGCCAGGATTGCGCTCTGCGTATTCTTCCCAGAGCAGTTGCAGCGTCACGCATTTATTACGCAGCTCTTTGTGTGTCGTAGCCCAGTCTGGCAGGGAGTACTTCTTCATCTTCACCTGCGTTTGAAGGAACGCATGCTTTAATGCTGCATCATGCCATTCTGCGGGCAACGGCCACTGCTTTATACCAAGCTGAGCCGCCCGATTGGCATACCTGGATACAACGGAGGGGGAGATCGCGAGACTACGGACAATCTGACGATGACTGAGTCCGGCACCATATTTAAGTCTAAGTATTTCTTTAAGTTTTCTCATGGAGATTGGCGCTGTCGGCATAGGTATCCTTCACCGGAATGGCAAAAGATACAGATCAACACACCTGTGAAGCTCCAGTAACATTGATGGAGATCACCGAATAACAAAGTGAGTCAAAAGTGATCTCCATCGATGTTATTCAGCGATCCACTCAAATGTTATTACCCGATCTCGATGGATGTTATTGGGTGATCTCCATTCATGAAAATACGCAACGCTCGCCTGCCAACGCGGTTCAACCGTTGACGTCGACAAATCCTTCTCTGAGGTACTTGATAAACTGAATCCTGGTGGTTTTCTGGATCTTCGGGCGTGTTATGATCGCGTCGTCTTCTCCGGAAATCTGATGTATGTCGATACCACTGGCAGTCATGCCAGTGGCCTGCGTATTTTCATGAACGGAGATCTGCTGGTCGTCGACAGTGCCATGAAACCGGTGAACGGCGACATAGTGGCGGCAGGCATGGGCGCGGAATTCACCGTGATGCGGTTGATTATACATCCCAGGCTCTGCCTGCAGCCCATGGATCCTGCCTTTCCGCCCCGCTGTCGGCGTTTCAGATCCCGGGATTTGGCGTCACTATCCCCCTCCCCGGATCACATACAGATGGCAAGATGGATAGCACACAGTTTACAGGCGATACCGGGGCCCCGTAGCGTGGAGAGTACGCCGATATATACCCGGGTGTCGGTGCGGGCGTTGCAGGCTGCTCATGCCATGACCCACCCGGCAGAGCGTGAAGTACAAATCCGGGATGACAATACAAAGGATGAACATCATAATGACAACACAAATGACACCACGTGAGGTTATGATGATGAGCAGTACTATTCACTTCCGTATCGACGAAGAAACCAAACGGCTGGCAATGCAGGCTGCAGAGCGCCGGCAGGTGAGCCTGACGGCGCTGATGCGCCAGCGTGCCGAAGAGCTGGCTGCCGAAGAGCGCCGGCACCAGAACAGCGAGCATGAAGGCTGGCTGGAAGTGCAGATAGCACAGGCGTTCAGCCGTTATGAAGCTGGCGAAGGTGAGTACATCAGCAACGACGAAATGGAAAACCGGATGAAGGCGCTGAAACAACGGGCCACGCGGGGTACACTGTGACGGTCAGTGTTGAATGGGAAAAACGCGCACAGCATGACAGGGAGAACATCTTCCTGTACCTGAACAGGGAAGCCGTCGCACTGGTCGCCATCGCAGCCGATGAACGGCTGGCAGGCATGGCGGCTATCCTTGCAGAAAACCCGCTTGCCGGGGTGACAGCCGGGCATTCAGAGCGCCAGCGTAAGCTTGTGGTACCTCACTTCCCGTTCATCATCATCTGTGCTACCGAAAATAAGAACGTGCGCGTCCTGCGCGTGCTTCACATCTCCCGCAAGATAGCAGGCCGCTACAGCCAGATCTGAGCCTGAACAGCTTGCTCACAATCCTGAATGCGATGCTCAGAAAGAACGAAGAATGGGACGAGCCGTATCACGTCGCTCTATA
>NZ_FMBC01000105.1 GCF_900094795.1 Kosakonia oryziphila | reverse complement strand
ACGATGAAATGGCGGAAAGCGGACAGCATCATTAAAGAAAGCATCTGGCGGGCATGAAAATGGCAAATAACGGTCACAGATCGTGGCGTTGACAGATGTACCGTCCATTTAGTGGCGATGCCGGTGCCACCTCCTCCGGAACCCGTAAAACAGCAGGCAGCCAACGCATCAGTTACCGGAGTTTTCTGCCTCCTGACGACTCCGAAACCCGAATTAAATCTCCTGGGCGTCCGGTCGCTCCGACAGATGATCGTACGCGCCGGACTCGACGTTCGCGTATTGCGCGCCTGCTGCTTTCATTGATAGAGGATGCGGGACTTAACCGCCTGGCAACGCGGCATCCCCTTCCTGTACGTGGAGTGATGGAATCCATCAATGCACTTCGGACTGTTACGGAAAATATCGAGTTTATCCGCGATCGCAGGCTCTCGGAGATTGTACGTTTTTCACCGACGATGAGTGCACACTGTAGGGAGAAACTAATGCTGGAACTGGAACGTCCGGATACTCACTGGCCAGCAGGCAAGACGCGGATGTTTTTTCAGATTTTTATGTCCGATCAGGTCACCCGCGATGAAGTCTCGTTTCGTTGGCCGGGCGGAGAGCTGCAGTTTCGTCCTGAGCGCGGAGTTAGTATTAATGGCGAAACGCAGGATGGCGCACGCCCACCCTACTGGGTCATTCTGTCCTTTCGCCGGGGAATGGACGGCACGGTTATCTGTAGCGAAGGCTATGCACATGCCCTCTTCTGCCGGGGATGCCCAGTACCGGTCGACAGCAACCTTGAGCGCACCACCATCGAAAGCCTGTCTGAAGTTGCGGGCTGGCTTGCAAAAAAAACCGGATGCGCCGACTCTGAGTCTCGAAAAACCGCTTTTTGATATCGAAGTTACTCTGAACGGAGAAAAAGGGTTTGTGCTCCCCGATTTCATTGTGACGGCTACCAAGCCTGGCGGGAAACAGCATACTGTGGTGGTTGAAACAATGGGGTATACCGATGATGATTACTGTGAGCGAAAGGCGGAACAACACAAAGGGATGCGTCAACTAGGTTTACTTCAGACAGATCCTCCCCGCTGGCCACAGGAGCTGGATAAAACTTTCACGAGACATGTTTTTGGCATCTTCATGAATCTTCGAGATTAAATGATAAGCCTCCGATGTGAAGGCTTATCAATATTTCATAAATCATACTTATGAAATATGATTTATGAATTCATATTTATGAAAGTTTTTCGAAGTATAGTTCCAGAGCTTCTCTGACAATTGCGCTTACGTTTTTGGGGTCTTTACCACTTCGTTTGTTTTGTAGCGCAAGATCTTCTGTTTTCCGCAGCATCGACTCCCCAAGAGATATCGTTGTGCGGCACTGCTTCTCTTGTTCTGGCTTAACTTCTTCAGTTTTCTCAGGTGAGCCATACGGCTTATCTGACAGACGTCGTGCAAGCGCATCTGCCTCTTCGTCTGTAACACTCGTCCGGGTTGCTGAAGCCTGCATGCTTGGTTTTTTTACCATGATCAAAATACCTCTGACACCAGTTGCTCAATCTCTTCAATTGCAGCTTTGTTTTCAGTTTCCAGCACTCCGGTTCCGTTACTCATACAATCTCTGTACACCTTTCGGAAGCAAATGACGGTTTCCATTGTTTTGATTGTTGGAAATTCTTCCAGATACTCAAGAAATTCCTTTCTCTCGTTGCCCCGTAATACTGGGTTGGTCGTTCCCATACTCTGGAGGCAAAAAACCTTAAGGTCAGGGTTAAGGTCTCGCATTGCTTCAATCTGTTGTTGTAGTTCTACAAGCGTGTCCAGATCAGGTTGCGAGCATTGCAAAGGCGCAATTATCTGGTGCGCAGCGACGCCGCTAGTTATGAATTCACGGGAGTTACGTCCTGCAACGTCAACGATGACATGAGTATACTTTTCATCTAGGGCACGTAAGGTCGATGTCAGGTTGTCGAATTTCTCTATCAAAGTGATGGTAGGTTTCGTATTTGCTGCTTCACGCTCCGCATGCCATTTTGCAGCTGAACGCTGCAAATCAGCATTAAGCAAGCATACATCTTGCCCTTTAAGAGCCAGCGCAACGGCAATATTCACTGCGGTTGTTGTCTTTCCTGACCCACCTTTGTTACCACCGATGACTGTAATCATTACAAGCCTCATAAGTATGATTTGTGAAGTATGATTTATTGCCTTTCTGTATTCTAATGTCAATCGCCAGAGAATACATATGATTTATTATTTCATACTTATGATTTAATTGGTGTGAAATCATAAGTATTACTTAAATTATATTACTTCATACTTATGAGGTGTGAATTGTGAAATAATTTTAGCTCCGTAAGAACTTGTTCATCCCGTTAGGGATTTAAAGAGCTTGGCTATGTGGATAAAAAGTTTCGATACAAACGGGCAATCCAGAATTAAAGACAGCTGCCGCGCCCGGTTCCTCCGGGCTTGCCCAACCCGGCACACCCGGACAGATAAAACCTGTCCAGCTGTACCGGGTTACCGGTTCTGTTCTGTGCATATGGAGAAACAGTGCCATCGCACGGCATCCAGCCGTGCTTGTGAAGTTATGTGCCCGGATCACTTTCTTCAGCCAATACGGACAAGGGGCAGTTCCTGCCAGCGTGTCGTGTAAGCAGGACTCAGCATCTCCCGTTTCATTTTCCACTGAGGGGTTATTCCCCGGACAGCAAACCAGATCTGGCCAAGCCCGGAGTGATTGATCCTGTCAACAACTTCCATCAGTTCCTGGCTGTGAGGCCGGGGAGGCTGCTCATCAAACAAATTCAGTTGAGCAATACCAGAGCCACTGAAATCGTTGAGCATGACACCCGCCTTTGCATACCGATGACCGTCGCGCCAGATATCGGCCGATGCTGGTAAGAGAAAGCGAAGCACCACGCGTCAGGGCCACGGTCATATCGAGCAGGGCGTTTTTACGGTACTGATGAATGGAGTT
>NZ_FMBC01000107.1 GCF_900094795.1 Kosakonia oryziphila | reverse complement strand
TTTCTGGTGTGAGAACCATAAGGAAACAACATGTTGGGTGGAGCGGACAATGCTAATGGTGAATTACCGTCTTATATCACTGGCGCTAACACATCCCGCTATGAGCGGCGATAGCGGTCACATCCCTTAATTCTTCCTCTCCTAACTCGTTAAACGCACTAATGAGCTTCGTAATTTCTTCGTCCGTGAATGCCTCGTAACTCTGGCGGCTCTGCGCTGTATTGAGTTTATGCCCTCTGAATACGTTACTTTCCAGCGGTGGGGCGTCCTGGTATCGGGAAGAGGCAAGATCGAGAATGTTTGCCATTGCAGAAAGATAGTTAGCCACTGTTTGGACTGCCTTTGTCTCTCTGAGATGATCAAGCCAGCCTGTAACGGTGGTACGGTTGATATCGTTTAGTTCCACATCCTTCTTTCGTAGGTAATTCAGGAACAGTTCTACGGCTTTCCTGGTTTTGCTTAATGTTCCCATTTTCAGGCGATCAGCGTTATGCGTAAGGTAAATCTCTAACATCTTATTCAGAGAGGGGCATTGGTAGATAATCGGCGCTGATGCTTTCGGGGCAGCTTTCGCGTACTTAGCAACGCTCTTTAAATAGCTGATCGTATCCTGCAAGCTGTCCGGTTTTGGCGGCTCTGCAATTTGCCTGATGTGGTGAAATTCATCGGCTATAACATCACGCTTCCTACGAGCCACACGAAGGTCGGAAGTGTTCAGACTACGGACGAGAGTTTTTCTTCCACCAAATGCATTACGAAGCCATACAGGAATTGAAATCCTGACGTAATAAACTCCGTAACTATCAGAGATGATGTATTGATCCGGCTTGTATTTCATTTTCCACCCCGTTAAAGTTTAGGGGCGTTTATCATGTGCATGATGAATGCCAGATTATCAGTGTGCGTAAAAATCGTTAAATCAGGTAGTTGCGAAGGTCGTAGAAGAAGACCCGAACACAAGATTTATCGCGTGTTACACTCCTATTATCGGCACCATCTTTTCTAATAAAATCATCTGGTTATCGTTGCGTTGTTTTGCTTTTTTTAACACGACCGTGCATTTTTGCGCGTTGTGCGTGTGGCAAAATTGTGGCAGACACAGTGCGATTGTTTGTGGATCAATGCAAGGGTATGCTAACTGCATGTGTTACCTTGTAGCCCCGCCTGTCTTGTCTTTTGAGCAATATTTCTACTTCTTGTTACGGACGTTGTCAGGCCTGCACGGTTAGGTCGAAAGGATGTTACTGCAACAACATACACAGGCATTCAAACGCGTTTAGTCGTCCATTTGGGAATTTGCATTCACTTGGCTACCCATTCGCATTTTACTTGGACATCTCTAACAAAAATGCATCCAATACCCAGCTATTGACAGGCAGCTTTGAGCGAGGAGCGGACATTGCTCACAGCATTTTTTGTGAATCAAAGGGGATCAGGTCAATCCCTGTTGTGCATCATAGTCCGGCGATACAATTTTCATGGCACACATACCGTCTGACCACATCACACATCGTCTAGGCCAAACGCTTCAACATGTGGATAGCGACTCCGCCGTTTCGTTCTTCACTGCGTTCAAATTCATAGCCTAATGATTCGTAAAAGCGAAGATTCACTTCAAATAGCGAGTTCGTATATAGCCTGACGACATCTAAACCGGCTTCAACTGCCAATTGTTCTGCAAGAGTCACCATTTTTCTCCCATAACCGCGTTTCTGAAAACGCGGGTCAACGGCTACGTTTTCAATGAGGATATCTTCCTTGCGCTGAATTGTTTCAACGAGCGCAGCCAGCTCTTCGCCATAGAACAAAAGGTCAACTCTGTTTTCTTTGATGAATGCAGCATGATCTGCCTTCATCGGAAGAGGTTCTCGGCCAATAACAGGCACCCACTTGGTGTATGCCATTTTGGTTAATGCCGTAACGGCCTCTGCATCACTAATCACTGCGATTCGCATCGTCTCGTTCATTTTTTTATATTTCTCGTTGTGACGGGGTATAGCACTCAAATTTAACATAAGAGTTCATTTGGAGTGTCCGCTTCTGGCACTCAGGTGACCTACATAACGGCGATCACCGAGGCTCAACTGGACAGTAAGATGTTTTTGTCCAGTTGTACCTGCCTGTGGCATTTATCTCAGTAATACCTGAATCAGCTGAACGAAGATATACACTGTCGCTGCCACTTGTATAGTCCGGAACCCCCATCTGAGATAGCGCCATTCATGGCGTTCTCTGGCATCAGCTGCTTCAATAGCGGGGTCAGAACATTTTCTTTTCCTGGCCCTAAATTCATCGATTACCCACAGGATGAGAATAAAGATAATGATTGTTTTCTGAAGGATGGGATTATCCACAAAGAGTGACTCCGGCCTGCCCGCTGATACAAGCAGAATAGATGAACCACCTTCACGTAGCCACCACTAAATGTAGGGGTGATATTCGTTTTCGTTCTGGTGGATTTTGCGGTGATTCTGTCCATGGCAGTTTGCTACCCTGCTATCTGGTAATCCCCCCGAAAAACCGGTGTGTTGATAAGTAGAATTTTCTCCTGACCTGAATACAGGGGGATTTCTATGAAGCGATCACGTTTTACTGACAGTCAGATCATCGCCATTCTCAAACAGGCTGAGGCGGGGACGCCGGTTCCTGAACTGT
>NZ_FMBC01000108.1 GCF_900094795.1 Kosakonia oryziphila | reverse complement strand
CAGCTTTACGTTCTGGTGAAATTCGTTTCACGATCTGTTCCCATCCTGTCATTAGTATTTTCGATGGGGGTGACAACTATCCTGACAGAGGGGGCGTCTGCGCTACCCGCAATATCGCGCGCCAGGTTCCGATAAGTGGCAGCGCATCTCGTGGGACGAGGCTTTTGGCCGTATAGCCCGGTTAATGAAAGATGATCGCGACGCGCATTTCGTGGAAAACAACGCGGCGGGCGTGAAAGTCAATCGCTGGCTTTCCACCGGTATGCTTTGTGCTTCGGCAGCCAGTAATGAGACCGGCATGTTGACGCAGAAATTTGTGCGCTCCCTCGGCATGCTGGCGGTAGATAACCAGGCGCGCGTCTGACACGGACCAACGGTAGCAAGTCTTGCTCCAACATTTGGTCGCGGTGCGATGACCAACCACTGGGTTGATATCAAAAACGCGAACGTGGTGATGGTGATGGGCGGTAACGCCGCTGAAGCCCACCCGGTCGGTTTCCGCTGGGCGATGGAAGCCAAAAATAACAATGATGCCACGCTGATCGTTGTCGATCCGCGCTTTACGCGCACGGCATCGGTGGCGGACATCTATGCGCCAATACGCTCCGGGACGGATATTACTTTCCTTTCAGGTGTGCTGCGCTACCTGATTGAAAACAATAAGATCAATGCCGAATATGTCAAACACTACACCAACGCCGCATTACTGGTGCGCGACGATTTTGCCTTTGAAGACGGCCTGTTCAGCGGTTATGACGCAGAGAAGCGTCAGTACGATAAAACCTCGTGGAACTATCAGTTTGATGAGAACGGTTATGCCAGACGTGATGACACACTCAGCCATCCGCGCTGCGTATGGAATCTGCTGAAACAGCATGTCGATCGCTATACGCCAGCAACCGTCGAAAACATTTGCGGTACGCCGCAAGCAGACTTCCTGAAAGTGTGTGAAGTGCTGGCCTCAACCAGCGCGGTAGACAGAACCACCACGTTTCTCTACGCGCTCGGCTGGACGCAACACACCGTCGGTGCGCAGAACATTCGCACCATGGCGATGATCCAGTTGCTGCTCGGCAATATGGGGATGGCGGGCGGCGGAGTGAATGCGCTGCGCGGCCATTCGAACATTCAGGGACTAACGGATTTAGGGTTGCTCTCGACCAGCCTGCCGGGCTACCTGACGCTGCCTTCGGAAAAACAGGCTTCTCTGCAACAGTATCTTGCGGCCAATACGCCGAAAGCGCTGTTGCCGGATCAGGTTAACTACTGGAGCAATTATTCGAAGTTCTTCGTCAGCCTGATGAAATCATTCTATGGCGACGCGGCGCAGAAGGAGAACGACTGGGGCTTTGACTGGCTACCGAAGTGGGATCAGTCGTATGACGTTATCAAGTATTTCAATATGATGGCGAAAGGCGATGTGACCGGCTACATCTGCCAGGGCTTTAACCCGGTAGCCTCATTCCCGGATAAAAACAAAGTCGTCAGTACGCTGAGTAAATTGAAATATATGGTGGTTATCGATCCGCTGGTGACCGAAACCGCTAACTTCTGGCAGAACCATGGCGAAATGAATGATGTCGATCCGTCGACCATTGCGACGGAAGTATTCCGTTTGCCGTCGACCTGCTTTGCCGAAGAAGACGGCTCCATTGCCAACTCCGGTCGCTGGTTACAGTGGCACTGGAAAGGCCAGGATGCGCCGGGTGAAGCGCTGAATGACGGGGAAATTCTCGCCGGGATTTATCACCGTCTGCGCGAGATGTACCGCACCGAAGGCGGTAAAGGCGCAGAACCGCTGCTGAAGATGAGCTGGAACTATAGCCAGCCGCACAACCCGCATTCGGAAGAGGTGGCGAAAGAGAATAACGGCTACGCGCTGGCGGATCTCTATGATGCCAACGGGCAACTGCTGGCGAAGAAAGGGCAACTGCTGAACAGCTTTGCGTTGCTGCGTGACGACGGCTCAACCGCGTCATCCTGCTGGATCTACAGCGGTAGCTGGACAGAGCAGGGTAACCAGATGGCCAACCGCGATAATGCCGATCCTTCCGGACTGGGTAATACGCTGGGCTGGGCATGGGCCTGGCCGCTCAACCGCCGCGTGCTCTATAACCGCGCGTCGGCTGACATTCAGGGTAAACCGTGGGATGCGAAACCTTCTTGCTGATTTCGTTGTTCGACATTGCCGTGATTGTCTCGGTGATCTTTTGGGTTCCGGCGCTGTTTGATAACACCGAAAGCCGCCTGCGCGAACAGTTTCATTTCCTGAAAAAACCAAGTTGGAGGAGGGGAAATGTATGATTAATCGTAGTCTGCGGGCGGTTATGAACTAAATAAACGACAGACTGCATTTAACATAATATACATTATGCGCACCAATGATAAGGAGCGCGAAAGCTGCTCAGTTCTGCCAGTAATGTAATCATCTCAACCAGTCCAAACAGCAACGCCGGAAAATAGCTCTGATCAAGGTAAAACGTATCGGTGACTTTGACGCTGTCTGCATGTTCTGTAAGTATCCCGCATAATCGTGCCATTCATATTTAGAGAGCATCCGGCATAATCAATCTTCCAACGAAGGAGATCGCTATGCGTAAAGCCC
>NZ_FMBC01000109.1 GCF_900094795.1 Kosakonia oryziphila | reverse complement strand
CATGGTGCAAAATCGGGGTATTTTCCGCCGGAATACGCGTTCACGTTCCGCCAGAATTGGTGTTCACGTTGGGCCAGAATATGCAGACCTCGCCTATGCCCTGACGGTGTATGTCGTGCAGGGGGCCAGTGAACGCTTTGCCATTGCCCTCACCGGTACGGAAGGCGGCAGGAAACGAATGGCGTCTCTGGAATCCACCTACGTGACGCTGTCACGTGCAAAAGAGCATGTGCAGGTCTATACCGACAACCTGGCTGGCTGGAGTGCCGATACCCGGCACTCAAATGCCGGACAGACCGCCCACGACCTGCTGCACCAGAAAAGCGACCACGAGTCCGACACCGGTAACCGTCTGCTGGCCACCGCGTCACCGCTGGACAAGACAGCGCTGGGCCGCCGGGTACTGGCAGAAAACGGCCTGGAGGGCGAAACGATGGCCCGCTTTATTGCTGCCGGCAAAAAATACCCGTCACCGTATGTGGCCCTGCCGGCGTGGACCCGGCACGGGAAAGAGGCCGGAGCGCTGCTGACCGAAATCCGCATTGAGGATGACGGGATGCGCGTGGTGCTCAGTGAAGAGTCCCGGCTACGCGGCGGGGAGGATGCGCAGTTCGCCGGGCTGCAGGCCAGCCGTAACGGACAGACACTCATTGCTGATGATGCACAGACGGCGCTGCGCCTGGCACAGGAGAACCCGGAGAGCGGGGTGGTGATACGCCTGCACGGTGAAGAAAGGCTGCTCAATGCAGCCCGCCTGACCGGGGGACGAATCACGGAGCATGATGAGGTGGCCCGGACAGTGCGCAGTGTGGCGGAGGCTGAATCGGCAGCGAAAGCGGAAGACCCCACTACGCTGCCTCCGGATGAACAGCAGAAGCAGGCAGAGGCGCAGGAAAAAGCGGCCCGGGATCTGGCGGAGCAGGCCCGGCAGGAACTGTTGCCGGCAGTGTCGGGGGCTGAAGGTGATAAGCCTGACCCGCTGCTGTCAGCCAGTAACGAACGCCGTCTTCGGGACGGTACAGACCGGGAAATCCGGGAACTGGATGAAGCTGTCCGGGAAGCGGTGGCGGAAGGCCGGGAATCCCGCCAGCAGGTACGCGAACAGATGCAGCGTACCGAACGTGAGTGGGTGGTTATGCAGGTGGCCCGTTTCCTGCAGACCGGCACAGTGATAAATGGCGTTGCGGCATTCCCGACTCTGGTGGGGTATCTGCCGTTCAGTTCTGCCAGTTACGGTATTCCCGGTCTGCTGATGCTTGCCGGGGCGCTGCTGGTCTGGCAGGTCAGGGACACGCTGCGGCCCGCCCTGTTTGCCATCTGGCTGCTGCTGGTTGCCCTGCTTAACGCCCGTCACGGGGATGTGATGATACTTTCCGGCGTAATTCTGACGCTGGCGGTGTTGTTCTGTCCACGGGCTGGTACCGGCTTCCGGACGACGCCTGCAGGCCGGACGGTGGTTTGCGCCAGCATATGTCATTCATCTGCTGTGTACTGGTGTTCTGGTCAGTGTTCTCTGACCTGTCTTTGCTTATATATGACGCCCGCTTCTCCGTGATGCCGGAAAAGAAAACTGAACCCGAAGAGAACATCTGATGCAGAGGTTAGCACCAGTCTTCGGTTCGGATACCTGGAATGCGTTCAAATTCGCGGAGATTGTTTGTGACAACTACCAACCCGCGACTACGTGCATGACCAGCAATCATCTGGTCGTAAGGCCCGACAGGTGTTCCCTTTCGAGCCAGTTCGGCACGAATCTGACCGCTGTGTATCGCTGCCTGTGCATCGTAATCCAGAACTTCAAGGCGGGAGACAAATCCCTCCACGACAGCAAGATTTCGCTCCGGCACCTGGCTTTTTTCTGCACCGTAAATCAGCTCCATTAAGGTGATGGAGCTGATACACATTCTGGATGCATTTAGGTTGAAGCGTTCTCTGACGTGTTCGGGCTTATTTTTGATGGTGAAAATACAAATATTGGTATCAAGCATGAATTTCAGCATCAGAATCCTTCCCGTTCCTGTTCTGCAGGTTGTTCTCTGGTGCTCATAAAATCAGTACTGGCACCTTCGCCATCAAACCAGCTGTCCCAGGATTCTCCGACCGGAGTAATGACCCTGCTTCTGCCAACGGCAATGATTTCGACATGTTTCACATCCTCCGGAAAGGATATCGATTTAGGCAATCTGACCGCCTGAGTCCGGTTACTCAAAAAAAGTGTTGTATGCATAGCTGCTCCTTTTTCTGGATATACAAAGCGTATATCCATTATGAGTGGCGGTGATAGGATATGTCAAAGGGATATACAAGGGGCCAAACATATAAAGCGAAGAAGATCGCCTGACGCCTCCGCTTTGCGTCGTTGTCCAACCCCGCAACCGGGGAAACGCGAGTTTCCCCGATTCCGGCGTTTCTGAGTAAATCCTGTGAAGAATACCATGCAAATAATTCACAAAATACATGTGTGAACCGCCCCGGTTTTCCGGGAGAGTGTTAAGTCTGTGAACTCAGGCTGCCAGATCATCGTTTATGATGGAAGCATAATATGCCTGTTCCGCTT
>NZ_FMBC01000111.1 GCF_900094795.1 Kosakonia oryziphila | reverse complement strand
GGTTCTCTGAGCATGGCGGTCAGTCCGTTAATTGTACTGACCTTATTAGATCAAAGTCCTGACCTTACGGCCAGGACTTTGTCAGCAGTCTGAAACCGCCTTCATAGTGAAGGCGGTTTTTTTCGCGATAAGAAAATAATTAATGCGCTTTTTTATAACAGGCATCTATTTCAGGCAGCGGATCGCACCCGCTGGTATCGGCTTTTTTGACTTCTTCCAGCGCGCTTGCGACGGTATGTTGCGCTAATACCTCTAACGAAGCCTGCTCCGCTTCATTGGCGATAGATTTAAAGTACCAGCAAGTGTTGGCGCTGACCACGCAGCGCGCCGGAATATCAGGACGCGATGCCCACAGCTTTTTATCTTCTATAACGGAAAGATAGATATCGCGCAGGGTGATCTCTTCGGGTGGGCGACCAAGATGAATAGAGCCGTTGCGGCCAAGCGTTGAGACAATAATGCCGTCACGCGTGAGCGGAACCATTAATTTGCGGATAAAGCTCGGGTTAGCTTCCAGACCGTAGGCCAGAATCGCACTTGTCGAACGTTCACCCAATTGCTCCGCCATCGCTACGCTGAGAACCATCTGCAAAGCTGTCGGGAAGCGGTAATCTAACATTTCATTGTCCTGGGTTGCGGTGAATCTTGTTCTTTTTGGCACCGCAGAGGTGAGTAATCAAGGAGTAACAATATAACAAATACGGTAATTTTTTTGAAGCAGTCAGCGATTGAGTTGGCTCGTAAAAATGAGTTTCCAGCTCGCGTCGGATGTGAACAATGTATCAATCCGCACACTTTTTTAGTGATCGCAAATTCCATGTGCTGTTTGTCAAACGTAACTCTACTGTGATGTTGCCCAGACAACGAACGCATAAACGAAATGTTTAAATCAAACTGTTCACCAGGCCTTCTTTGAAGGGCGTGAATAACAAACACTTAGATTTTAAGTGCCGCAAGGATTACGGATTCCATTTTCTCCGGGGGAGTGAACGGTGCAAAACGCTTGAGCGGTTTACCGTCGCGTCCGATCAGGAACTTAGTGAAGTTCCACTTGATTCGCCCGCCCAGCACGCCAGGTAATTCATTTTTCAGATAACGAAATACCGGATGCGCTGCGGCTCCGTTGACCTCCACTTTCTCGAACATCGGAAAGCTCACACCGTAGTTGATATGACAGGTCTGCGCGATTTCGTCGGCCCCGCCGGGTTCCTGTTTACCGAACTGGTTGCAGGGGAAACCAAGCACCACTAAACCCTGGGGGGCGTATTTCTTATTGAGCGCTTCAAGGCCGGCGTATTGTGGCGTGAAGCCACAGAGGCTTGCGGTATTAACGACCACAACCACCTTACCCGCGTAGTCGGCCATAGAGATAAGCTGGCCACCCAGACTGATGGCTGTAAGTTGATAAAAGGTCGTCATATCGAAATCCTCAAAGCCGACATTGCCATGTAGCGCGTTACTGACGGGACTCAGGGCATGCGTCGTGGGGAGTAGATCCTGTTCCTGATGGCGAGGCAGGCCTGGAATCGTCTGCGATCATCTTTGCAAAGTCGAACGAAAAGAACAACAAACAGGCGACCTGTGGCTTGTGCAGCGGGGAGCAGGTCACTTACCTTCAACCGTCATAGCCATGATGAAGTACTTGCTGTTCAGCACTGGCAGATCTTCACGATGGAAGCGGGTTAACAACTCACATCCTATGAGCTGGCATGATGTTGTCATGATTGGTTCTGCTATGAAAGTTGCGGTAATCATCCATTATCATCTATTAATGCGATAGATAATTGATTGTTGATCGGTTTTATCTATTGCTGATAGATGTATCCTCACTGAATTTAAGAGAATATTTCATTGAATATGATAGCTTTTTAATTATTTTTGGTGATTTGTTCTGTTCATGCATCGATAGATCAGCTTGTTTATCATTGCAGGTTTATCACTGTTACGTAAGATTTGGATAGGGAGTGACACGGGAGGGATTCATAAGCTACAACTCGCTTATACTCAATAAACTTGAGGCTGATCGCTACATGGCGAATTTGCTGGATAGGAGCCTTGACGCTCTACAGCAGCAGGCCGTACAACAAGCTAAAAATATCTACTCCGGGGCGGAAAGGCTTTCGTGGTATAGCTCGTGCTTCATGGTGAATCGCCACGGGTTTAACAGACACCTCAGAGTCATTTAAGATGACTTAAAGAGAGGTGCCCATGAGCGGTAAACGTTATCCCGAAGAGTTTA
>NZ_FMBC01000112.1 GCF_900094795.1 Kosakonia oryziphila | reverse complement strand
TAAAAAATCTCAAATAATATTTTTGATATTATTTGAGATTTTTTTGTTTTACAAAAATAACATTGGTCAAAGCTATATTCATGTTTATAGTGAATGTTGTTTTCTTTAGGATTTAATATATTATCACAACATAAATATGCTTTCATAACGTTTATAGCAAAGGTTAGTATTACGCTGGGGGGAGATACTACGACCTCCCCCCATGTGTGCATTGTGCATTGTGCCAAAAAACAAAAAACAACCGTTAATCTTTGGCGCTGTTGGGTTTAGGAGGCTTTTTAGTTATTTTTATTTTTTGAATCTTTGTAACTGTTGGGGCTGTAAGGTTAATTTGACTAATTGTTGACATGCATGTTATAATTACTGCCAGTTACGCAGTAACTAGTCACAAGCTACTGGCAGTTATGATTATAGATTTTAATAAAAAATAGGGGGGGTAAAAAGAGTTGATTTTTTACCCCCCTATTTTTGTTTGAAAATTAAAATTTACAATCTTTTAAATTCCACTTTTGGTGGAATTTGTGGCATAATAGTTGGAATATTATCCGCTGTCGGTGGAACATTATCCGCTACTAGTGGAGTATTTTTATAAGGGTGACCTCACTTTTAAAATCAAGAAATTGCTTGGTACAACCAAGCCCAGCACGCTTTAGCAAAAAGCGTGGGGTCGGATTTCCCTTATGCTCTTTACTGGAGAATGTCATTTTTTGGTAGCGTTTGTTTTGTGAAAGGAATTGAAATGAAAGAGTTTAGAGTAAAAATGACAGAGGAAGATTATGAGAGATTGACTGAAATAAAAAAACGATTTGGCTTTTATCAAAACAAAGAAGTTTTTAATAAGTTTTTAGATTTAGCAGAGAATATAACTACTGAACAGGAGATTGCTCAAAATCTTAGATATGCAATTAAACAAATTGGTTTTACTAAAAAGCAAGTTGGTATTTTGTCTGAAATGATTTCAGAATATTTTTCGTACAAAGGTATTAAAGCTGTTGGTTATGGGATTGAGGCAGACGTTTATAAATCCGCAGAAAAATTAGTTGAGAAAAGAATTAATAATCAAATGCAAAAAAATCATGGGCGAATTTTGTAGTATAGGTGCCCTTTATGCTGTATGAAGTGTCAACGGTAAATTATCCCTAGAAGTCTCAAAAACGGCTGTAAGGACGTTTTATGAGCTTCTGGGAGAGTTTTAAGGAGTTGACACTTAACAAACCTTTTAAGCTAAATAAAAAGGCGAGAAGAGCTGAAAAAGCCTTTCTCGCCTTAATGACTATTTGCTATAATAATTTTTAGATATAAAAAAAGCCGACTGGCGGGTCAGCTTAGGTAACAATACAAACGCAAAAATGTTTTGTTAAGAATAATTCTATTCAATTTTGGGATAAAAGTAAATATTTTTTCCCGATTGGTTAATTGTATTAGACCTTGCTAGTTGGTATTGATAGCCGAAAGTGAGGTTTTTATTATGATTGAAAAAAAGAAAAAATTGGTTAAAGGCAGAGACTGGACGTTTATTGTTTATCCTGAAAGTGCGCCTGAAAATTGGCGAGATATTTTGAATCAAACTCATTTAGAGTGGGTAGAGAGTCCGCTGCATAACAAAGATGTGAATTCTGATGGTAGTAAGAAAAAAGCTCATTGGCATATATTGCTAAGGTTTTCTGGACCTGTCACTATTAAGAGGATAAATGATATTATTGAACCGTTGAATACGCCTATTCCTCAAAAAGTTGGCTCGGCAAAGGGTATGGTTAGATATTTTGCGCATATGGATAATCCAGAAAAATATCAATATTCGATTGAGGATATAAGAGCACACAATGGTGCTGATATTGCTGATTTTTTTAAGCTTTCTTCTAGTCAAAATTTACATGCTATGAAACAAATATTTCAGTTTATTAAGGCTAAAGAAATCGATAATTATATTGATTTTTTGAATTTTTGTTTGGAACAAGGTAATGATGATTGGTTTGATATAGCTATAAATCATAATACTTTAGCAATAAATAAAATGCTTGATGCGATGTGGCAAAAGCATCAAGGGCTTAAAGCTAAAAATAAAGTATACAAAGTTTGAATTTAAGATTATTGTTTACTACGACCTCCCCTACATTTACTTTTCCTGTTATTTCGATTTGAGAAAAGATTTGTATCATTGTTGTAAATGCTGATGTTATAGAAATTATTATAAATTTGTTTATATAA
>NZ_FMBC01000113.1 GCF_900094795.1 Kosakonia oryziphila | reverse complement strand
GATGTACAGATTGAATCCACGCTTTCGCCAACAGGAAGTACAGTCAAAGCTGGCACATTCAGCGGCTCTGCGGTTGTTGTTGTAAGTGTTTTATGAATTCATAGGAACGTGGCGGGGGTGATTAAACTGTTTAATCGCTGTGGCTGGCAGAGCCTGAGTCTGGTACCCCCCTGTCAACAACGGGTACATTGGTCTTTTGTCCCGTCTGAATAAAACATAAATATCTATAAGAAAACAGATATGAAATTCAGCAACGTAAGGCTGTTAGTCAAAGATTACCGCAAATGTTTTAACTTCTACACACAGCAACTTGGTTTGGAAGCGGTCTGGGATATCGAAGATTGCTATGCCAGCTTCAAAGTAGCCGAAGGAATAGAAGGCTTCGCCCTGTTTACATCGGATCTGATGGCGACGGTTGTTGGAAATACCAAAGAGGCACTGCCTGTAGGATATCGAGAAAAATCAATGATATCTTTCGAGGTGAATAATGTCGATGAAAGCTATCAGTCATTCTTGGCAAAAGGAATGAAATTCATTAACGAGCCAATGGATATGCCAGAATGGGGGATGCGTGTAGTTCATCTGTACGATCCGGAGGAAAACCTGATTGAATTATTTACCCCGCTTGCTACAACGGAGTAACAGGGGGCAGTTTGGATATCCTCCCTGAGAGGAGGGACTACAGCATTATTTTCCCTTACAGATGGGAGAAGAAGCAGCTGACGCGTGAGATGCGGCGAATGTTTCCCCGTAAGACTGGCCGACGTGTGCTGATTATGCTCGATGAATTACATCAGTTTATTGACTCACGGGAGAAGCAGTGACGCTGACAGAAAAATCAGGCCATCTGGCGTGGTGTGCCCTGGTGGCGCTTGCACTGGCCAGACAGGATGGTGGTGCTCTCTCTCCTGCACAGGAAAACCTCTTTCTCACCCGATGGCTCGCGACCGCGCTGAAGCAACGCCGATTTTCGCGCGATGTTACACCCGATATTGAATGGCTTCTGAAGCAGGGGCGCCAGCTGGGCGTCAGCGCGAAGCTGGCCAGCAAGCTGGATTATCTCTGGCGTTCCTGCACCGGCGAACTGTCTGAGCAGAATGACCTGTTCCGGCTGACCTATGCCCTGGAAACAGCGAAGGATATGCACTGGCAATACCGTCTGCTGAATGACCGTGAATGGTCCGGCCGGTATGCTGTTGCACTGAATGCCGGCGTGAACGGCATTTGTCTCTCACGGACCAGCCTCGATGTCGCTTTTGACGATAAAGGCCGGCAGATAAATCCGCTGACAGCGCGTCTGACGGGGAACGTGGCCGGTGTGGTAAATCTGTTTAACCGCTGTGGCTGGCAGGCAGAGCCTGAGTCTGGTGCCTCCCTGACCTACCAGTTTACGCTGATGGCCGGACAGGGAGTGTCAGGAAAGGGGGATTAGTGGCGGATCTGCGCCAGGTCGTCTTCCGTCAGACCGGTCATTTTCATGACGGTATTGCGGTCAATGCCGTTTTGCAGCATGGTACGGGCTATTTTCAGAGTCGCTTCGCGCTCACCTTCTGAACGACCTTCCTGTCTTCCAAGCTGGATACCTTTCTCAATACCCTTTTGTTCAAGTTGTTGTGCGATGGTCATAAGTGCGTCTCCGTGTTGCGGCACACGCTGTGCCAGTTCGCGTACAAAGGCTTCGGCGTCGGATGTTTCGCCTGCCTGCACTATATAGTGTACCAGCGATATTACCTGTGATGAAGACAGATATCCGGCCAGCAAGATGGGCGCCAGCCGGTCAACCAGTTCTGCCAGGTCCCGCTGGTGAATATGCTTTTGCAGTAAAGTCAGTGCGGCCATACTGCGATGCCCGGCGATTTCATCATCAGGAATGACCGTAACGTCTACCAGCGGGAAAGCGCTGCTGTAGAGTTTGCCTGCCAGCGCCGGATCGTCGAACCCATCCAGCCACCGGGTGGAGTACGGATACGGGCTGCGTTTACCCGTATAGAACAGCACCGGTATCACCAGTGGCAATTTTTTATGCCCTGCCTCCAGGTG
>NZ_FMBC01000114.1 GCF_900094795.1 Kosakonia oryziphila | reverse complement strand
TTATTTCCGAGCGCCACACTGTTGGCCAGTGTGGCTGAGGCGTTCGCCCCCAGGGCCATACTGTTTGTTGCACCCGCATTTGCATAACTACCCAGGGCGACAGCGGTGCCACTACTGGTCTTGGCTGACGGCCCCAGCGCAACTGAACTCAGGCCCGTGGCAGAGGAAGCTGTGCCTGCCGCCAGGCTGTAATCTGAATAGGTTTTTGCGCCCTGACCTAAAGCTGCAGACTGCAACCCGGTCGCCGAGGAACCACTCCCCAGCGCGACACTGTAGAGGGAGTTAGCACTGGAGAAGGAACCCAGAGCCATAGAGTCCCCACCTGATGTTGCAGCTTTGTTGCCAAGTGCCACAGAGCCAGCCCCCGTGGCAGAGGAATTCGTGCCTACCGCCAGGCTGGAATCTGAATTGGCTTTCGACAAGTTACCAACAGCCACAGCTGAAGCACCATTGGTCAGTGATGCTGAGCCCAGCGCGACAGAGTTTAGTCCCGTGGCTGAGGAATTCGTGCCTGCCGCCAGGCTGTAATCTGAATAGGTTTTTGCGCCCTGACCTAAAGCTGCAGACTGCAACCCGGTCGCCGAGGAGCCATTCCCCAGTGCGACACTGTTGACGGAGTTAGCACTGGAGAAGGAACCCAGAGCAATGGAGTCCCCGCCTGATGTTGCGGCTTTGTAGCCAAATGCCACAGAGCCAGCACCTGTGGCAGAGGATAATTCCCCCATTGCCAGACTGTAACCCGAATTGGCTTTCGAAAAGTTACCAATGGCGACAGCTGAAGTGCCATTGGTCAGGGATGTCGGACCCAACGCCACGGAGTTAGCTCCTGTGGCGGAAGAGCTTATCCCCATCGCCAGAGAGTAGTCTGAATTAGCCTTTGAACCATTCCCGACCGCCACAGCACCGTTGCCCGCCGATGCTGAACTTACACCCAGCGCAACAGCGTTGGCAGCGCTGGCAGAGGACATTCCACCAATAGCCAGGGTATTTGTCGCTTTTGCGTTACTCAGTTCACCAATGGCCAGCGAACCTGATGAAGAGACGTAAGAGGATGAGCCGATGGCAATACTGGAGCTGTTATCAAAACCAGCAGCAGTTGAGGCTGTCGTTGCGGACAGACCAAGCGCTATTGAACCAGAACCTGAGGCGGAAGTTAATTCCCCAATCGCCAGACTGCTGCTCGAACTGGCCTTTGATTCGTTACCGATAGCGACTGCAGAAGAAGCATTACTCTGGGACTGCGAACCAAGCGCGATGGAGTCAACGCCTGCAGCGGAAGAGTTACCTCCTATCGCCAGACTGGTATCTGATGTGGCTTTTGAAAAGTTACCAATGGCGATAGCTGAAGTGCCGCTGGTCAGGGATGTCGGACCCAGAGCCACGGAATTAGCTCCCGTGGCAGATGCATATCCACCCAGCGCCATGCTGTACGTTGAATTGGCCGTTGAATTACCACCGACAGCCACAGATGAAGCGGCGTTGGCCTTTGAGAAGTTACCGATGCCAATAGCCGAACCGCCATTAGTCAGGGCTGACGGTCCCAGCGCCAGGGAGTTTACTCCTGTGGCAGAAGATGCTATCCCCATCGCCAGGGAGTAGTCTGAATTGGCCTTTGAATTGTTGCCAACCGCCACTGCGCCGTTGCCCGCCGATGCTGAACTTACCCCCAGCGCAACAGCGTTATCATTGCTGGCGACGGACAACCCACCTATAGCCAGGGCGTTTGAGCCTGTTGATTTGCTGGCTGCACCAAGGGCCAGTGAGCCCGCTGAAGTGACAAGAGTGTTTGCCCCGATAGCAATACTGGAACTGTTAGCAAAATCTGAGTCGGTTGAGGTTGATTTTGCATTTGCACCAATTGCAATAGAACCCGCAGCAGCAGTGGTTGCTTCATAAGAAGCTCCGCCGGTTAAACCACTCTGGATAGAAATTACTTTTTGGGCACCGGCGGTTAATGTGGCCTCTGCAGCAAAAGCATTTCCGTAACCACAGGCTGAAAATAAAATAATTTCACTGATTAAAATACTCAGT
>NZ_FMBC01000115.1 GCF_900094795.1 Kosakonia oryziphila | reverse complement strand
GGTTTCTTCCTTAAGAATGAAGAAACTGAGTATTTTAATCAGTGAAATTATTTTATTTTCAGCCTGTGGTTACGGAAATGCTTTTGCCGTCGCCACATTACATGATACAGCGACAAATACGGATGTGATTTCTGTTACAGCAGCAGGCTCTCCGGTGGTGTCAGCAACAACAGGCGTTGCCGGGGCCATTGCCATCGGCTCCGCTGCAAAAGGGAGCGGGCTCTCGGCCGTTGCCATCGGCTACTCTTCAACCGCGAGTGGAGGCAGTGCTGTTGCAATGGGTAACAAAGCTGAGGCTACAGATGTCGCAGCTGTGTCAATAGGGGTAAACTCCTCCGCCACAGCAAACTCTGCTATAGCGATGGGGAGTTCGACCTCCGCCTCGGGAATCGCCTCCATGGCGCTGGGGTTGTCAGCCTCTGCCACAGGACCAAACTCCATGGCGATGGGGGGCACCGCAAAGGCCAATTCAGACAGCAGTATAGCTCTGGGGAACTTCTCTTCCGCGACTGGTAGCGGTTCAATCGCGATAGGGAAGACAGCTCAGACAACCTCAACCGCTGTTGGTTTTAATAACAGTTCCAGTATTGCTATTGGCGCATCCTCCAGTACCACTTCATCAGGCTCACTGGCCATTGGCGAAATGAGTAACTCAACAGGCTCAAACGCCCTGGCTATAGGTGGGTTGTCCGTCGCCAGCAATGACAACGCTGTTGCGCTGGGGGTAAGTTCAGCATCGGCGGGCAATGGTACCGTGGCGGTTGGCAACAATTCAAAGGCTAATTCAGACTACTCTCTGGCGATGGGGATAAGCTCTTCCGCCACAGGAGCGAGCTCTCTGGCGCTGGGGCCATCAGCCCTGACTAATGGCGGTTCAGCTGTCGGTATCGGCAGCTTCTCAAAGGCTAATGCCGCTTCATCTGTGGCTGTCGGTGACACTTCAAAGGCTAATTCAACGTACAGCATGGCGCTGGGTGGAAATGCATCTGCCACGGGAGCTAATTCCGTGGCACTGGGCCCGACATCCCTGACCAATGGCACTTCAGCGGTAGCTATTGGTAACAGCTCGAAGGCCAACTCGGATGACAGCATAGCGCTGGGGGATACATCTTCCGCAACAGGTAATAACTCTGTAGCGCTGGGGACACTATCCCTTACCAATGGTGTCGGTGCTGTGGCGGTTGGCAACAATTCAAAGGCCAATTCAGACTACTCCCTGGCGATGGGGATAGCATCTTCCGCCACAGGAGCGAGTTCTCTGGCACTGGGGCCGTCAGCCAAGACCAGTAGTGGCACTGCTGTCGCCCTGGGTAGTTTTGCAAATGCGGGTGCAACAAACAGTATGGCCTTGGGGGCGAACGCCTCAGCCACACTGGCCAACAGTGTGGCGCTCGGAAATAACTCTCTGGCTTCAGCAACATCTTCAACCGCACCGAATACAGTTGCCAATACCTTTGTCAGCGGTAAGACATTTTCTGTAAACCAGGCACCAACCAATGGTGTGGTGGCTGTCGGCTCCCGGCAGATACAGGGGGTGGCGGACGGACAAATATCCGGCACCTCCACCGATGCAATAAATGGTTCTCAACTGTATCAGGCCGTCAGGGGACTGGACCTTAATACCGATGCATTGGGTACCAGTGTGGCGAGTGCGCTGGGCGGTGGTGCGGCATATGACAGCACCACCGGGGCCTGGACGGCCCCGTCCTACACCGTTCAGGGCAGTACCTATAATAACGTCGGCAGCGCCCTGACCAAAGTCGACAGCGGGCTGACGGCGCTGAACGCCGGTAATGCGGGGGTGGTGCAGCGCACCGCCACGAGCAATGTGACCACAATGACCGCCAGTGGTGGCACAGCGGCGGCACCGGGCGCAGCCCAGAAACTGACCAACCTGGCGGCAGGTGACCTCTCCGCAACCTCCACGGACGCAGTGAACGGCAGCCAGTTGTTTGC
>NZ_FMBC01000116.1 GCF_900094795.1 Kosakonia oryziphila | reverse complement strand
ATTTATTTTGACGGACGTCTGAATAGCGTGATGACGTTGTAGAGTTTTTAACGTGACACAGAATTCTGAACGCTCTCTCTTAGGGAACTGGAAGCATCCAGATATCCTGCGCCGTCGTATCGAAAAAGACATCAATCCAAATATTGGGCATATTAAAATCGAAGATGTTCGTCCTCGCCATATTGATGATATGTTGCAGAAAATCATCGCACGAAACGCTCCTACAGTAGCTAATGATGTCCTCCGCTGGACCCGCCGCATCTTCAACTATGGTATCAAACGCCATATGCTGGAGAGTAACCCCACAACAGCGTTTGAGATCGCTGATGCTGGAGGTAAAGAGAAATCCCGGGAACGTTGGCTGACCAGAGAAGAACTGATTAAATTCTTTCAGGCCATGCGTATTACTCAAGGATTTTCTCGGCAAAACGAGTTGACCATGAAGCTTCTACTTGCCCTCTGCTGTAGAAAAATGGAACTCTGCGCTGCTCAGTGGGTTGAATTTGATTTAGATAACGCCATCTGGCATTTACCTGCCGAGCGGGTAAAGAACGGTGATGCTATTGATATCCCTTTACCAGCGATAACCGTTGAGTGGTTGAAAGAGTTACGCCAAATGTCACTCAATAGCCAGTGGGTATTACCTGCGCGTAAAATGCAACACAGAATGATCCCTCACATACAGGAAAGCACACTGCCCGTCGCGCTGGCAAAAGTGCGCAGCAACCTCCCTGAGGTACCAAATTTCACCATCCATGATTTCCGCCGCACAGGACGCTCACACTTAGCCGCACTTGGTGTTGACCCTGTTGTTGCAGAGCGCTGTTTAAACCACCGCATCAAGGGTGTGGAAGGTATTTATAACCGTTATGAGTACTTTCAGGAACGCAAAGCAGCCTTAGAGCAATGGGCAGCATTGTTGGAATCGCTGGAGCATGGTGAGGATTACAATGTAATGCCATTAAAAAACAGTTATATCTAAGAGATATTAATTCGTAAGGATATATTAAAAATGAATACATTGCTGGATGCTTTTATTTCTCCGATATCATCACTTATCGAAAATAAATTCACCTTATTTATTGTTGTTTTTATATTTTCTATCGCCTCCCTCTTTTTTATAAAATACAAGGCAAAGTCAGGATTTTCTTTATCAGATAGATTTTGGGTTTTCTGGACAGGTCATAAATGTGAAAATAATAGTGATCTACTTAGCGAAATCATCGAAATAGAAAAATTCAATTATCACTACAACACATATGCCATATCTAAAAAGCAGACCACTCAACTTGAATCTTGGATTAGAAGATACGAGCTAGACTTCAAATTAATTGCAAAATTAAAGAGAAATCTAATAATTGATACACTCAAAATAAAGAAAATACACAAAATATTTCCATTAGGTATTTTCTTTTCTTTATTTATACCTTTGTTCGCTTTTTTTGGCGCATTTGTGATAGCAATAAAACCAGCAGGGTTAATAAAAATTGATGACACTGGATGGTTTTGGTTTAATGAAAATGAAGCAATAGAATATAGTTTCTTAGGGCGACAAGAAAACTCATGGGTGATAAAGAAAGAACAGTGCACCAAAAAAAATGAAATAAAAGCAAATCTCGATGATAAAACGATAGAAACAATATGCGATTCGTTTAACAGCCAGAGAGTATCGAACTTCATAAAATCATTAATAAAAAAACAACGCTGGTTTTTTGGAGTCTCAAGTGGAATATTATTATTTATCGCAGGATTTCTATTTAGAGAAACAATTTCACTACTTATAACTTACGATGCGAGAAAGATGATCTACTTGAAGGTAAAAAAGTATAGGAAAAATAAAGAGTCACAAAGACATAAACCTTAAGCATCGATATTTGAGAATGTAAAAGAGTAAGACATCCAAAATCTCTGATGGAGGGAGTGTTAGAAATTCTGTGTCATTCCAGTAATATACAATCAAAAAGGAATGACACATGTCCCAGCCCTTCGATTTTGACAAAGCACTTAAGG
>NZ_FMBC01000117.1 GCF_900094795.1 Kosakonia oryziphila | reverse complement strand
CGGGAAGGGTCATAACCACGACCATTATCCAGTCCACGAATAAACAGCCCGCGTAAATCAGGAACGGCAAGCGCCGGATAAGCGACGGCAAGCGCTGGATAGTTGGCAGCAGTGAATGTTTGTCCGTTGCAGATTAGCCAGCCTGTCGGCGGTGTGCTCAGTGGCCACGGCAGTGGCACACCAACTGGCACCAGATTGGACGAAATACCCAAGTAAGATAGTGCATCTGCAACTGATGTCAGACCGATAATGTCCCTGCCCATTTGCGTAAGCGGAGTCTGTGATGCTGTACCAATCCCGGTAAAGTAAGGGACCTGATTGGCTCCAGTTGCCAGCCCGGAGAGTGCCGTGAGTGTTTTATTGACAGGTTGTTTGCCAGATAAAATTGTCCAGGTGCTGATTCCTAAAGCATCGCCATTTCCAAGATGAATGTCATTACCGCTCATTGCAAGACAAGAAACTCTGCCACTGGATTCTACTGTTTCTGGTAAAACGATAACCTGCCAGTAGTTACTCTGGTCCGGGGCATCAGGAGCTTTGTACGCTCGCATAAACTGGCAACCTGTTGCCGCACGGGAACCAATTGATTTGGCATCAGCAGCAGCGCTGACATAGGTTCCAGCAAGGATTCGGCCGGGATTTTTAATCGAGAAATCCACACCAAACGCAGCGCTCATTTTCGCGATAAATCCGTCCACATCCCCGTCATCCAGCACATCGAGACCGCTTTTATTTGCGGTATATTGAGCCAAGGCGGAGGCGATAAAAGTTGCCTGACGTAGTGCTTTATTCACCTGTGCTGAGTTGGCTTTTCCGGACTGAAACCCCGTAAGCAAAGCCGAGAGAGCTTCCCAGTCTGCCTGCGACGTGACGTTTGCACCGGCCCCGGTTGCAAATGGTTTAAAATTGTTGGTAGCCATTACAGTAATTTCCCCCATGCGCCTTCATCAAATCCGGCTATGTAGTCGTTATCCATGTCAAAACCGAAGAAACGGTTTCCCTCAGACGGTGTTTCCACCGCCGGTATTTCGATACTTCCGCCCCAGACACCAGCAGCTTTAACTGTCAAATAACCCTGTTTAATTGCCGCAATGAGTTCTAGCGAAACCTGTGAGATATCAACTTCAGGGAATACCCAGATACTTATCGTCATGTCCTGGTTGTCGACTATTTGCATGCGCAGGCCGGAACCGGCCAGCGCGTTATCGATAATGGGTGGTAAGGTATCGTTCTGCCCGTTCCAGTTATTGATCGCGATTTTGGCCTTCAGGATCACCCGATAAGTTTCATCGCTCAATGCGGTATAGCCCGTGTCCGGGTCATATGGCCCCTGCCATACTCCCTGATCCCATCCAAGACCGTCTGTATCCCACGAGAAATAAATGCCACTGATTGGCACACTGACTGTGCGTTTGCGGTTTACCCATTCGCCAATGATATCCAGTTGCACACCGACTGCCGTATCAATGTCAAAAGCGGTAATCAGGCCACCAAGTGCAGTTGATACATCGCTAAGAGGCCTGGTGGATAAATCAACGTGTTGTGTGAAGAGTGGCTTTCCGGCGTTGTAGTTAGTGATCAGATCGGTGTATTTGCTCATGATGTCACCGTGATCGCGATGTTTGCAGTAGAGCAACTTGCGGCTTCGTCATACCCGATGACGATATTCGCCACCGTAAGCGCCCCCGGTGATTTGCCAATCAACAGCTCTGTGATGTCGTAATACCGGGAATTTCCACCACTGACCACACCGAGGTTTGCCGGGGAGTAAATGCGGCTCAGCAGTACGCTGTCACCGATTCTCAGGCTGTTGATATAGTCAGCAACCGCCTGCTTAATATCCTCTCCAATTTGTGAGGTATAACCAGTGAACACCCGTAACGTAATGGCGACATACACAGGCACATCAACAGGACGTGAAAAGCTGATGTTATGCGGGTTGCCATAGGTGTCGGTTACCTGAAGCGTGCTCTTGCCATACGTTGCCACGCCC
>NZ_FMBC01000121.1 GCF_900094795.1 Kosakonia oryziphila | reverse complement strand
TCCTGTTCAGCCCCTTATGTAGATGCAGGTCAGACCGGTCTTCCATCCATTCTGCCATTTTCCCGTCACTGATACTGCATCCAGCAGATCATTTAAGGGGCAGTCTGGATATAGAGAATTATTGTACGGTACGCCTGTTTTTTGAACAGTCTTACCTATTGCAATGGGGTATGCTTTATATGTACCACCACAAAAGATACCGGCCACTATTATTGTGACCACATAAGTGATACCATAATAAGCAATACCACTTAAATGTTACCCAAAGGGCAAATAATGTTCGTTTTTGGTTACCTCCGGGCATCCACTTCAGAGCAGGATGCCAGCCGGGCAAAAAGTGCACTGAAGGCATTTGCAAACCAGCATGGCCACCGTATCGCTGGCTGGTATGTCGATAATGTCTCCGGTACGACAATGAACCGCCCTGAACTGATCAGGCTTCTTGGGGATGCGGAACCTGGGGATGTCATTCTCATTGAACAGGTCGACAGGCTTACCCGCCTGGATGATGCAGGCTGGGAGACACTCAGAAAGCAAATCACCGACAAGCAACTGGCCATCGTCAGTCTTGATCTACCGACCAGCCATCTTGCGCTATCCGGCACAGTAAGTGATGACTTTACCCGAAGCATGCTGAAGGCCATAAATGGCATGATGCTGGATATGCTCGCTGCTATTGCCCGAAAAGACTACGAGGACCGGCGACGACGCCAGGCTGAAGGTATAAGCAAGGCAAAAGCGGAAGGCAGATATCGGGGCAGGGTAGCCGATGCACAGAAACACGAACTGATTCGCACTCTGCGCCTGGTCAATGGAAAATCACTGCGTGAAACAGCCCGGCTAGCTGGCGTATCAAAGATGACAGTAATCAGGGTCTGTAACGGCAATCATAAACAGGATACTGATTGACGATACTTTGATAACATCTCCGGGTCATTTTTCAGAGCCAGGGCAGATGAAGAAGAAAAACAGCACACCCACTCCTCACGATGCCACGTTCAGGCAGTTCCTGACGCAACCGGATATTGCCCGGGATTTCATGGAAATCCACCTGCCCGCAGAGCTGCGAGCAGTCTGCGATCTCAGCACGCTAAAACTGGAATCAGGCTCGTTCGTTGAGGATGATCTCCGCCAGTATTTCAGCGACGTCCTCTACAGCCTGAAAACTTCAGCCGGCGACGGATATATTCATGTTCTGGTCGAACACCAGTCAACGCCGGACAAACATATGGCTTTCCGCCTGATACGCTATGCGGTAGC
>NZ_FMBC01000122.1 GCF_900094795.1 Kosakonia oryziphila | reverse complement strand
GTGAAGCGACGTGCTCGTGGAGCTGAAATCAGTCGAAGATACCAGCTGGCTGCAACTGTTTATTAAAAACACAGCACTGTGCAAACACGAAAGTGGACGTATACGGTGTGACGCCTGCCCGGTGCCGGAAGGTTAATTGATGGGGTTATCCGTAAGGAGAAGCTCCTGATCGAAGCCCCGGTAAACGGCGGCCGTAACTATAACGGTCCTAAGGTAGCGAAATTCCTTGTCGGGTAAGTTCCGACCTGCACGAATGGCGTAATGATGGCCAGGCTGTCTCCACCCGGGACTCAGTGAAATTGAACTCGCTGTGAAGATGCAGTGTACCCGCGGCAAGACGGAAAGACCCCGTGAACCTTTACTATAGCTTGACACTGAACATTGAGCCTTGATGTGTAGGATAGGTGGGAGGCTTTGAAGCGTGGACGCCAGTCTGCGTGGAGCCATCCTTGAAATACCACCCTTTAATGTTTGATGTTCTAACGTGGACCCGTAACCCGGGTTGCGGACAGTGTCTGGTGGGTAGTTTGACTGGGGCGGTCTCCTCCTAAAGCGTAACGGAGGAGCACGAAGGTCAGCTAATCCTGGTCGGACATCAGGAGGTTAGTGCAATGGCATAAGCTGGCTTGACTGCGAGCGTGACGGCGCGAGCAGGTGCGAAAGCAGGTCATAGTGATCCGGTGGTTCTGAATGGAAGGGCCATCGCTCAACGGATAAAAGGTACTCCGGGGATAACAGGCTGATACCGCCCAAGAGTTCATATCGACGGCGGTGTTTGGCACCTCGATGTCGGCTCATCACATCCTGGGGCTGAAGTAGGTCCCAAGGGTATGGCTGTTCGCCATTTAAAGTGGTACGCGAGCTGGGTTTAGAACGTCGTGAGACAGTTCGGTCCCTATCTGCCGTGGGCGCTGGAGAATTGAGGGGGGCTGCTCCTAGTACGAGAGGACCGGAGTGGACGCATCACTGGTGTTCGGGTTGTCATGCCAATGGCACTGCCCGGTAGCTAAATGCGGAAGAGATAAGTGCTGAAAGCATCTAAGCACGAAACTTGCCCCGGGATGAGTTCTCCCTGAGACTTTGAGTCTCCTGAAGGAACGTTGAAGACGACGACGTTGATAGGCCGGGTGTGTAAGCGCAGCGATGCGTTGAGCTAACCGGTACTAATGAACCGTGAGGCTTAACCTTACAACGCCGAAGATGTTTTGGCGATTTGAGAAGACG
>NZ_FMBC01000123.1 GCF_900094795.1 Kosakonia oryziphila | reverse complement strand
TGTACATAAAAAAATCCGGAAACGAGTGAGCGTTTCCGGATTCTTACACAGCCACTGGATCGGTCAACTGATCCTTAACTGATCGGCATTACTCCAGTGCGAGCCCTTTCTTTTAGTTATTTAATTAATTTGCCTGCTTATCGTTTTAAAAATGCTTCATTCTCGCGCGGTGCCCAATCTTTCTCTGAAAAATCATAGGTAGGGTAAGACTCTTCTTTTACCCCCTGAGAACGAATGACGGCGCGAACTTCCGCTGGCAGGTTTTCGTCGCGGAACAACTCTGCCAGCACAAACAGCGTATCAATAAAGGATAGCTGTTTTACTTCAAAGGGTTTCCAGCCGGTGCGTTTAAAAATCAAATGATAAAGCGCTTCTTCGCCTGCCAACGGAACAAAACTGCTGGCGTATTTCTCACGGTGGCGCGCAAGCAGGTATTCAAGGATAAAAATCTGCGCGATGCGCTGGCGTGCTGCCTGTCCGCGAGGCGTGTCAGTGGTCATATCGATGTGCGTTATGTCATTGTTTTCACGCACCCGAACTTCTATGGCTTTCCACAGGTCGTCATATTTCTGCATAACCTTACCTTGTTTGATCCGAAGTATTCCTTGCAGGAAGACAATATCAGAGAAGATTGTGCACAGCCAAATTTCCCGATGCGTACGTTAATGCTACTGAACTTTAAATTCAGACTTAAGTTAAATCTCACTATAAAAAAGAAATGGGCAGCATAATTTGTGTTTAAACAATATTCACAGGCTGTGAGAATAATAAGCTGCAAATTCCAGCCTTTATCAGGATAACAAAAATGCGAATCTGTTCGATGATGTGGGGAATGGTTGTTGCGATCTCATTGCTGGATGCAACAGAAGGGGTTGCCAGAACGCAAGCGCTGTCCGATGCGCAGGTTAAAAAAGCGATCATTGCGGAATCCATTGCGCGCTATCCCGGTTCCTGCGCCTGCCCGTATAACCAGGCGCGCAACGGCAGTGCATGCGGCAGGCGCAGCGCCTGGAGCAAACCGGGGGGCTATTCACCACTTTGTTATCCTGACGATGTCAGTAAAGAGCAGGTGAAGGCATGGCGCGAGCGCCAGCAGCCGTAAAATTGACAAACCGGGGTAAACCCCTGAGGGATCCCCAGAAAACTCAGTAAACCAATATCATATCGGTATACCGTTGCTGTAATTTCTTCAACCCCGAGTCCAGCGACAGGGTTT
>NZ_FMBC01000124.1 GCF_900094795.1 Kosakonia oryziphila | reverse complement strand
ACTGAGTATTTTAATCAGTGAAATTATTTTATTTTCAGCCTGTGGCTGTGGAAATGCTTTTGCCGTCGCCACATTACATGATACAACATCGAATACGGATGTGGTGGCTATTAGTTCAGGTCAAGATGTAACTTCCGGTGTTACTGGTTCGGCAAGTGTAAGTGCATCCAGTCCGGGGTCTATTGCAATTGGGTCCGGTGCCCAAGTGACAGCTATAGCATCCGGTACAGATAACTCTGCAAGTCTCGCCATTGGTTCTTATTCAACAGTGTCAGGCGCTGGTTCGGTGGGTCTCGGTGGATACAGTAAAGTAACGGGCTCAAACGCCCTGGCTATAGGTGGGTTGTCCGTCGCCAGCAATGACAACGCTGTTGCGCTGGGGGTAAGTTCAGCATCGGCGGGCAATGGTGCCGTGGCGGTCGGGAATCTGTCAAAGGCCAATTCAGACTACTCTCTGTCGATGGGGGCAAGCTCTTCCGCCACAGGAGCGAGCTCTCTGGCACTGGGACCGTCAGCCCTGACTAATGGCGGTTCGGCTATTGGCATCGGTAGCTTCTCAAAGGCCAACGCCGCTTCATCTGTGGCTGTCGGTGGTAATTCAACGGCCAATTCAACGTACAGCATGGCGCTGGGTGGATATGCGTCTGCCACGGGGGCTAACTCGGTTGCGTTGGGTCCGTCATCCCTGACTAATGGCGCTTCAGCTGTGGCTATGGGTAATGGTTCGAAGGCTAACTCCGATTACAGTATAGCGCAGGGAGATACTTCTTCTGCCACAGGTATTAATTCCATTGCACTGGGTAAGTCATCCCTGACCAATGGTACTTCAGCTGTGGCGGTCGGTGACACTTCAAAGGCTAATGCCGGTTCATCTGTGGCGGTCGGTGGTAATTCAAAGGCCAATTCAACGTACAGCATGGCGCTGGGTGGATATGCATCTGCCACAGGGGCTAATTCCGTGGCTCTGGGTCCGTCATCCCTGACTAATGGTGTTTCAGCTGTGGCTATGGGTAATAGTTCGAAGGCTAACTCAGACTACTCCCTGGCGATGGGGGTAAGCTCTTCCGCCACAGGGGCGAGCTCTCTGGCACTGGGGCCGTCAGCCAAGACCAGTAGTGACACCGCTGTCGCACTGGGTAGTTATGCAAATGCGGGTGCAACAAACAGTATGGCCCTGGGGGCGAACGCCTCAGCCACACTGGCCAACAGTGTGGC
>NZ_FMBC01000129.1 GCF_900094795.1 Kosakonia oryziphila | reverse complement strand
TAACTACCGTCTGCGCGGCTGTGCGTCAGCTCTACCAGCAACCGACTCAGTCGCCAGTACTGCACGCTGTAACCCTGCTGGCAGGCGTTGTTGCCCAGAGCGCAGCCCACATAAGTTTTGCCGCAACCGCAGGGGCCGGTTATCAGCAAGTTCTGCCCCCTGACCACCCATTCGTTCTGGCTTAGCTGAGCGATCCGCGAACGCTCCAGGTTTCTCGCTGGCTGGTAGTCGATGTCGTGGACCGAGGCTTCAAGCCTTAGCCGGGCTTTTTGTAGCAGGCGTTTCTGTTTACGCTGATCCCTTTCGAGAGATTCGCGCGTGACCAGCAACGCCAGTCTTTCCCTGAAGGAGAGCTCTTCGTAAGTGCCGGGTTGCTCCATCTGTGAGGACAGCGCCGCCGCCATTCCCGTCAGTTTCATTTCTGTCAGCTGTTTCATCAGCGTGTGTGGCATTATCGGGTTCCTTGTTTCAGTGGAAGTGGCGTGGACCACGGATGTTTTCATGTTCCTGAGGAAGCTCCTGGGACGTATGCAGATCTTTGTCCGCCGGAACCAGGTCGCGGTTATTCTTCAGGATCGACTTTATCTGCTTCAGTCGGGTTAACCCCTCTGCATTGGCCAGCCGACAGCTGTTATTGACGCGCTCAGCAGGATATTCACGCGTCAGGCTCAGCAGTCCCAGACACAGGCGATAGGCCTGTTCAGGATGCGCTTTTTCTGCCAGACGCCCGCTGATCCACGTGAAGGTGTCGGAGCCTACACCGGCCGCCCAGCTTTTCAGCCGCTCTGGCGTCCACTGTTGATGATGACGATGGCGCTCCGGCATATGCTCTGCTGCGGTACTGTTGCCCGGATGAAGGCGGCGTGGGTGACTGGCTATCATCTGTCCGTCAGACCAGACTTCAAGCAGGTTGTCGAAGGCATGAAGCTCCACCGTTTTACCGACGTGCTGATGGGGTACTGAGTAATGATGCTGTTCATATTCAACGTGGTAATCGATATTCACTTTCGCTTTTTTGATATGCCTGTAGCGCCATGGCTGTACCGGTAACGGTCTGA